>CAZVZK010000019.1:0-97778 GCA_964630925.1 uncultured Alcaligenaceae bacterium | reverse complement strand
TTCGGAGCAGGGGGTGGTGTCGCGTGCCGGCCTCCCCGCGGCGGACGCGAGGCCCGTCGGGCGCCGAGTCACCTACCCACTCCCCCGAGTCACCTGTCCACTTGCCCCAGGTGTGGCCATGTGACTTTTCGGCGACAGTGGCCGCCGTGAGAGCGTCACGCGGCGTCAAATCCGAGTCACCTGCCCACGTGCCCACTCCGCCACGGCCCGGCCGTTGAACGCCGAGTCACATTCCACTTCCCGACGACGTGGAATGTGAGCCTGTCGTCGTAAAATCATCGCAATCAAGCATTTGCAGCGAGGATTTCGAGTCACCCGCCACATTCCACTTCGTGGCTCGGTCCCCCTCTCCCCCCGCAAAGCCGGGGGGAGAGGGGTTAGGGGTGAGGGGGGCGAGGGCAGGGCCGCTGGACGCCGAGTCACACGTCGCGTCGCGCAACGCCCTGCCAGGACACGGGAAAAGGTGGCAGGCCCCTTGACAGGGCATGGACATCCGTCCAATACTAACAAGGGAGTCCCTTCACCTGGGAACCTCCCACCATCTCTCCGGTGCCCCGTCCCCAGGCCTCCCCCTCACACTGTTCTCGTCCCGGCGTCTCGTCGGGGATGTCTTGGTCTCCCGGTACCGCCCGTGCTTCATCCCTGGCGCGCCTCGGCCTCCGGCCCCGACGCCTACTGGCCAAAACCGCCCGCCCCCTGACCGCCCTGGAGGCCGCCGACGCCCTCGGCAAGTCCCAAGCAGCCCGCATGCTCCTCGCCCGCATGAAGCAAGCCGGCCTCATCCGCCACTCCCTCGGACGCTACTCCAACCACCTCCCAACGCCCCAGGAGGGGGGTTGAGGGGGGTGGGGGTGTGTCAATGAACGTCATTTGCCATGACTTGCCGCAGGAAGAAGGACTTTCAGACCCACTTTCGACCCAATTTCCACCCTCTCCTGACCCTCTTATGACCCTCCCGTGACCCTCTTTCCACCCTGTTTTGACCCACTCCCAGAGGTCAGACCATTGGCGGCAGGCGGCGTGCCGGAGAAGACGCACGGATAGCCACGATCGCGAAGTGACTGCGCGAGCTGGCGACGCCGGGGAGGGGGGATGCTCAGTTCATGAGGTGCATGTCAAAGGCGACCACCTGCCCGCCCCGGACGACCGCGAACCCCATCTCCCCGCACAAGTGCTGCCAGTCCTCCGGGTCGCTGTCGTAATGCCACAGCTCGTCGCCCGGCTGCATCACGGCCGCCAGCTCGCGGATCGCACGGGCGTGCGGCCCGTCTCCGGCCGGGGGGGCGGGTGCGGTCGCTGGCAGCTTGCCCTTCTTCCGCTTCTGGGGCGGGGGCGGCCGGTCCAACGGGGCCATGATGGCGATGGCCTCCTCGACTGTGACCCGCCGCTTGAGCATCCGCCCGACCTCGGCGAGCCGCTCGGGCGGCCTGTCCATCGGGCACCCTCCACCGGCGCGAGCGTCCGCCGTCCAGGCTATCACACATCACGGCGCAACGCTTGTCAAGGACACTCAGCGCCAATCAGCGTCAACCGCCCCGCCTCGCCGCCACCCGTCGCTCACCGTCATCCCCCAGGTCGGTTAGCGCACCATTATCCGACCCGCCGGTCTGCGTAGCAACGGTTATTCCGATCCGGCGCCGCCACCGCCCTCCCGCCCCACCGCCGCCTTCGGGTACGAAGGGTGGTGTCCCTCGCCCAGGAGGCCCCGCCATGAACTGCCGCGCCCACAAGCTCACCGCCGACGTCCAGGCCTCCATCACCGCCTTCATCACCGCCGGCGGCTTCCCCCACGTCGCCGCCGAGGCCGCCGGCATCCCCGCGCCCGTCTACCACCGCTGGATGGACCGCGGCAACCCCATGGGCCGCCCCCGCGCCTGGAAGCCCCACCGGCTCTACGCCCCGCTCTGGCAGGCCGTGATGCAGGCCAGGGCGCAGACCCGCCTCAACGCCGAGATCCAGCCCCTCCGCCAGGAGGCCGTCAAGTGGCTCATGCAGGGGCCGGGCAAGGAGACGCCCGACTCCCCCGGATGGTCCCAGATGGTCCGCCCCCAGGTCACCGAGGCCACCCGCGAGATCAACCTCCTGCTCGACCCCCAGATGCAGGGCGTCTTCGGCACCATCCTCCAGATCCTGGCGCCCTACCCCGACGCCCGCGCCGCCATCGCCCAGGCCCTCGCCGGCGGAAAGCCCGACGAGCCAGCGAAGGCGAGCGGCGAGGCGTGAGCTCGCCGTGACGGCGGGGCGTCTGGGGCGGCGTGTCCTCCGGGCGAACCGGGGGCGTGAGCCCCCGGAGCCTCACCCCTTGCCCAACACAAGATCCAGCGCCCAGCACCCTCGGAGGTGTGGGCCGGGCGAACGAAGGTGTGACAGGATCACCCCGTCGGCGCAGCCGGCGTCCTCCAGGGCGTCGGAGAGCACCGCGAGGCGGGCGTTGTCGAGGTGGCCGGAGGGCAGGCCCCGCTCCTCGTAGGCCGCCTGGGCGATGGAGCGGACGAAGCGAGAGGGGCGGGCGCGGGCTGCCGGCGGAGGCCTGTGCGGGGCGCAGAGATCCCGAAGCAGCACCGCCAGCGACATCTTCTGCGGGCACGGGTCGCCCATGGAGTAACTGCCCGGCTCGCCCTCACGGTACTCGCCACGCGCATGCCTCTCCGCGATGTAGGCGGCGTAAACAGCAACCCAGCCGAAGCGGTGGACGGCCTTGGCACCGGCGACGGCCACTGCTGCTGCGACGGATGGGTGCCAACTGCCGGCGGGGCTGCCGACGGGGCCGCACCACAGGCCAGCCGTTTGGTCGGCGACGGCACGTGCCTCGGTTGCTGCTGCGACTAGTGCCGCCTTACTCCCGCCCCCCTCGGTGAACTCCTCGGCCAGCGCGACAGCCCGCCGGAGGGCATCCTCCGGCATCAAGCCCCAGACGAGGCGGCAGCAGGCGCAGGCGAATAGCCGCAGCTTCCGGAGATGCACCTTGCCCGACAGGAAGGCTAGCATCCGCATCGGGTCGTCGCACGCCAGCCACTCCGCCTCCGTCATGCCCACGCCCTCCCATGCCGCCAGCCTACCGCCGCCGCACCCGCCCCGCAACCCCCTCCCCCCGAGCATCCCGCCCGCGCGACAATCGACGATCTCGCCGCCCTGGGGGCGGACGAACCACCCCTCCGCGCAATCGATGCTCTGACGGCTCCCCCTCTGCCGTTTCGGAGAGGGGGCAGGGGGGTGAGGTTGCCCCGTCAGCACTTGGTGCGTTGACGAGCCGGGCCTCCTCTTCCGGCCCCCGTGACGGCACCCCACCTTTCAGGCCCCCAGGCCGGAAGAGGAGGCTGGCAGACAACACCCACGTTGCAACACCCCACATCGCCCATCCGTCTTCCAGGCGAGCGGCCCCGCGTCAGCGGGCCGAGTGACCCCACCCCAACGGCCGCCCCCTTCACCGCGCCACGTCGGCCCCCGGCCACACCAGGTCGTTGAAGCGGTCCACCGGCTCCTTCGCCGACCACGCCATCGCCCGCAGAAGCAGCACCCGGAACAGCGGGTCGTCGAACGTCCACGAGAAGTGGCCGGGGATCGACACGAACACCCGCCCCCTGCCCTTCTCCAACGACCACATCTGCGGCTCCGGCCTCTTGTCCTCCACCGAGGTGCCGAGGACCCGGCCCGCGTCCAGCGAGCCGACCATGCTCCAGTAACTCTCGTCCGTCAGGGCCAGCTCGCTGATGTTGCGCAGCACCGGGTGCCTCGCCCCGCTGAACTTCAGCGCCAGCGGCCCGTGCCGGAAACGCACCGCGCCCCGTGCCGCCAGCCCCGTCCGCTTCGCGAAATCCAGCCCGTTCTTGCGCCCGTCGATGGCCCAGTGGACGTACACCAGCCCGCCGCCACGCTCCAGGTAGGCGTCGATGTCGGCGGCCCGGCGGGCGTCCCAGTCGCCGTGCTGGTAGAAGACCATCACGTCGGCCTTGCCGAACTCCTCCTTCGCCGGCCACTCCCACGCCGTCAGCACGTCTACGTTATCTGCCGCCTGGAGCAGCTCGGCCCACGCCTTCTGCCACGCCGGGTAGTCGTGCTCGCCAGGGCCGTGGTCCTTCGGCCCGGCCACCAGCACGATCCGCACCTTGCGTGTCTTCTCCGGCGGGCTGGGGGCGCCCGCGAGGGCGGCATTCACCTCCGCGACGGTGCGTGGCTTCGGCCTGGGGCCGGGGTGGTCGCGCGGCATCGACGGCGGCGGCGTCAGCAGGAACGTCATCAGGTCGCGCATGCCCTCGGGGCCGAGCAGTTTCGGGATGCCCTCCGGCATGGTCGAGATGCGGGCGGGGCTCATCTGCTCCACGTCGTCGCGGCTGAACTCCTTCACGACGCCCTTCGAGTCGCCGACACGCACCTTGCCGCCCACGGTACGGACGACGCCGGTGAGGGTGCGCCCGTCGCGCAGGTTCACGACGTAGGTCAGGTGGTCGGGGTTGATCGCGAAGCTCGGGTCGGTGATGTCTCGCAACACCGAGGCGTAGTCGCGGTGGATCAGGTTCGACAGATCCGGACCCAGGTCGCCGCCCTGGCCGTGGACGGGGTGGCACTTGGCGCACCCGGCCTGCTCGCCGAAGAACTCCTTGCGCCCGCGCGCCCAGCTCCCGCCTTTCAGCTCCGGCGGAGGGATCGCTGGCGCGGGCTTCGTGAGGGACGGATCGCTGGCCTCCGCCCACGGGACGAGGATGCGCCGCAGCGGCAGCGGGCGAGCGCGCTTGTCCTCGTTCGTCGTCCACGAGACGCCGAGCGTCGCCCCGCCCTTCGTCTTCAGCGTGAGGTCGAGCGTCACCGGCTTGCCCTTGGCCGGCTTCAGGGTGAAGGACGCGCCCTCGCCAGAAGGGGCGGCCAGGCGCAGATCCGCCTTCGTCGCGAACGTGACGGTCACCGTCTCGGGCGGCCATTCGTGGTCGAGGCGCGAGCCGGGCTGGACCGCCGGGCGCAGCATGTCGGTGAGGTCGAGCCGCGCCCGCAGCCGCAGCTCGCCGGGCTTCTCCATCGCCGCCCAAAGGGCATCGTGCGGGGCGCTGCCGGCGGTCAACGCGCGGGCCACCTCCAGGTCGAGGTGCGGCAGCCAGCCCGACCACGCCGCCCCGCCGCCCGCCGGCGTCCACACGGCCTCGCACCCGGTCAGGTCGTAATCGAGGTCGATGGCGGGGTGTTGCGGCAGCGTCCCCTTGGCCGTGGCGGCGGGCCGGCCCATGCCCGGCAGCGTCAGGGCGTAGTGGACGGCGGCGGAGGACGGTGCCGTCGCCAGCACGAGCGTCCGGCGGTCGGGCGTGAGCTGCGCCGACAGCACCGGCACGTCGTGGCGCGGGGTGCGCCGCTGGGCCTGCACCACCTCGTAGCCCGGCGCCAGCGACTCGAAGCGGTCGCCGGCGCGGGCGTACGGCCCGGCGGTCAGGTCCGTCTTGCGCAGCACGTCGCGGAGGTGCTCGGCGTCCACGGGCCGGTCGAACTCGACGCGCACCTCGCGCGGCCCGGCCGGCCAGGCGAACGCCGGCTGCGGGTGATCGGGGCCGGTGTAGGTGATCTTGTAGAGCTTGCCGGCGCCGAGCGGCCCGCTGCCCCAGTCGGGGCCGCCGGAGTGGCACGCGACGACCAGCCCGCCGTCGGCCGTGACGCAGGCGTCCACGGTGAGCATGTTGAGGCAGGCGAGGAGCTGCGTGCGGGCGACGTACCCCGCCGCCGACTTCACCAGCGTCGTGCGGTACAGTTTGCCGCGCGAGTAGCCGGTGACGATGGCGTCGCCGGCCCACGCCTTCGGGCCGAAGGTGCGCCCGCCCTTCTTGACCGGCTCGTTGAAGCACAGCCCGCAGGTGGACTGGTGTTGCGGCCCGTAGTCGAAGGTACTCGGTTCGTCGATGACGCCGGGCAGGTGCTTCGGGTGCCGCGCCGGGAAGCCGTAGTGGCGGCCCTTCTGGATGTGCAGCAATTCATCGAGCGGGTTGCCGTTGGGCACCCACGTCGCCCCCTCCTGGTCGGTGGCGAACAGGTCGCCGTGGCGGTTGAAGCGCAGGCCGACGGGGAAGCGGATGCCGGTCGCCACGATCTCGCGCTTCTTGAAGTCCGGCGACACGCGGAGGATGGCCCCCGACTCGCCCTTGAGCGAGTAATGCACCTTGCCGTCCTTGTCGCGCAGGAGGGGGTCGGCGAAGTTGTAGGTGCCCCGGCCGTAGTAGACGCTGCCGTCCTTCGGGTCGAACGCCACGCCCAGGCCATCGACGTTGTGGAAGCTCTCCTTCCAGCCGCCGGCCACCTCGATCTCCTTGTCGGCCTTGCCGTCCTTGTCGGTATCCACGATGAGCGCGACGCGCGTCTTGCCGACGACGATGACGCCGTCGCCGTGCTTGTAACCCGGCGGCGTGAGGTCCATGCCGATGGGGGCACGCAGGCCGCTCCTGTTGTCCCAGAACAGGGTGGCCTTGTCTTCCAGGCCGTCGCCGTCGGTGTCGCGGAGGAGCCACACCTTGCCGTCGTAGCCGAGGGCGACGAGCGTGCCATCGGGGCGGCACAGGACGTTGTTGATGTTCGTCAGCTTGACGGGGATCTCGCGCACGGTGAAGCCCGGCACGAACACCTGCACCGGCGGCGGGACCTTCACCGGCACGAGCGGCTTGCCGGCCTGGGCCGCGCCGGGGACCGGCAGCGGCCCGGCCTTGGCGTACTTGTCGGCCAGGTACTTCTCGACGGCGCCACGCTCGGCGTCGTCGAGAGAGCGTGTGAACACCAGGACCTCGGCGATGTCGCCGTGCAAGAAGCCGCGCGGCTCCGGCGGCCCGCCGAGGGTGTAGTGGCGTGCGCCGACGAGGATCTCGTCGCCGCGGACAGGCGCCGCCCCGGCCCTGTCGCGCGACGCCTGCCGCTTGCCGTCGAGCCAGAGGGTGACGCCGCCCTTGCCGGGCGCCGACGTGACGCACAGCCGCACCACGGCGCCGAAGTCGCGGGCCTCCCTGGCGAGGTTCTGCGCCCCCAGGGCGCCGACGCCCTCGACGTTGATGACCTCCAAACGCGGGGCCGCGCTGACCGCGCGGTCGATGTTCAGGCCGGTCTCGAAGTCGTTCTTGCCGGCGGCCCCCATCGACAGGAAGGCGGGGAACAGCTCGGCGCCGGGGTACGCCGCCGCGACGACGAAGACGGTCAGCTCGCGGGACGACAGGCCGGCGGCCGACACGCCCAGGTGGGCGCCGGCGCCGTCGAAGCGGACGGTGCGGAGGCCGTTCGTCTCGCGGAACGTGGGCCTCGCCTTGGCCAACCGCTGGGAGACGTAGCGGCCGGCGCCGGAGGCGTCGGGCCAGATGTCGAGCGTGGCTCCGTCCTTGGGCGCCGGCAGGCCGAGGGCCGCACGGGAGTCGGGCAGGCGCGACGCGTCGAGCCAGAGGGCGAGGCCGCGCGTCACGGGCAGGCGCGGGTCGGCCCACTTCTCCGGGCCGGCCGGCGGGGCGGCGCCGAGGAGGGCGATGGCCGCCGCGGGCAACAGGGGGAGGAGAGACAGGCGCCGCATGACAGACCTCTCACACTGGAGAAGGGCTCGATGCTTCCGCGGATCGCGTCGATCAGGTCCGTGACTCCTGAGGGGCGGTTCTCGCCGGCTGGGTTGTGTTGTATGCAATCGGGCGTATGCGGAGGGGCGCGGGTGGCGGGCCACGGGCGGGAAGGCCGGGGTTACCGGCGCGGCCGATGCGCGCCGAGTCAACGAGGCGCTGACGCTGTGTGACTCGGGGCGCTGACGCGGCCCAACTCGCCCGATCCGGATGCGCTCACGCTCCGACTCCGGGCGTCCCTGCGGCCCAGCATCCGTCTTTTGCCGTGGGCGTTCAGGGGCGAGAGAAGGGTTGGCGCGTAGGGCTTGCGTGGGAGGTGGGGCCGTCATTGACGCTCACGGACAACGGCCTGGGGGGGCGAGGCCAGCCAGAAGGTCGGCTTCGTCAAGAGGTGACTCGCGGGAGTGGACAGGTGACTGTGGTGCCGACTCATTTCCCGCCCTTGTCGGCCGGCCCCGCCACGCCGGCGAGGGCGTCGTAGGACGGGATCATTCGCCAGCCGTTGGACCTCTTGACGAAGCTGACCTTCTGGCTGGCCTCGCCCCCTAGGCCGTGAGTCACCTTGATGACGCCGGTGGCCTTGTCGCCGGTGATCTTCACGTCGGACAGCTTCTGGACGGGCTTGCCGGCGGGGAGGAGGCCCTTGAGCGACTCCGAGGCCTTGTCCTGCGCCTTGAGCATGTCGAGGAGGAACGGCTCGGGCTTCTTGACCAGCTTGCCGAGGGCCTCGCGGGCCCTGGCGTCGCCGAGCAACTTGAAGCCGCCGTCCGGCCCGGCCGCCCCGCCGATGCCCTCGGTCGCCTTGTCGGTCAGGCCGTGCCTGTCCATCACCTCGCCGAGCGCCTTCCGCATCTCCTTGAGCTGCTCGATCTCGACGGGCAGTTTCTTGAGCATCAGGGCCATGGCGGCCATCATGCCGGCCATCTCGCGGCGGGCCTCGGGGGCGATGCAATCGATGGCGGCCGAAAAGTCCTTCTTCTCGGCGGCCTTCTGCGAGGCGTCGAACACGTCCTGCGGGCTCTTGTAGTAGACGCCCGGCTCTGGGCTGGCCGTCGGCGCGGGGGCGGCCAGGGACAGCAGCAGGAGGAGCATGGCAGGATCTCGGGGATGTGGGTGGCTCGCTTTCATCTTACCCGATGCGCCTATCAATGCCAGTGACAACCGCGGAGGGCCGGCCTTGCGTGTCCGCACTTTCACCGCCGAGCAGTGGCTGCCTCGACCCATCGAGGAGGTGTTCGCCTTCTTCAGCGACGCGCACAACCTCGAAGTGTTGACCCCTCCGTGGCTGCGCTTCCGCGTCCTCACGCCGGCGCCGATCCCGATGGCCCTCGGCACGCTCATCGAGTACCGGATCGCGTGGCGGTGGCTTCCGCTGCGCTGGAAGACATCCATCGACGCCTGGGAGCCGCCGCACCGCTTCATCGACCGCCAGATGAGCGGGCCGTACCGCCGGTGGGTGCATGAACACACCTTCGAGGCGCGTGACGGCGGCACGTTGATGCGCGACGTGGTGGAGTACGCCGTGCCGGGCTGGGTGCTGGAGCCGCTGGTCAACGCCTGGGTGGTGCGGCCCGACATCGAACGCATCTTCGCCTACCGCCGGGCGAAGATGGGCGAGCTGTTCGGCGGCCCCACCCTCAAATGACCGGCGTCATCCGTCCGCCGGCTCGTCCTCCTTGCCCTTGTCGAGAGGGGGTTTGAAGTGAGGCGGGTCATAGGCCGGGATGATCCACCATCCGCTGGGCCTCTTGATGAATCTGACCTTCTGGCGGAGCTCGAGGCCGCGCACCGTGGCCACGGCGAACCCGTCGGCCTTGTCACCGTCGATCTTGATGCCGGCCAGTTTCGATTCGTTACCGTGGCGTGGGGGGGTGTGAGGGGGTCCGGGAAACGAACTTCCTTAAGTACTTTGTGCTCTCGTGGTTGCGGCGATAAAGTTCGTTTCCCTGGTTCGTTTCCTTCACTGATAGGCGTCCATTAGCACTTGCGGGTACAGGTTCGTTTCCCCGGTTCGTCTCCTTCACTGAGAGGCGTCCATTCGCCACCATCCGGGGTGGGGCACGGCCGGCACCGGTGGGGCGAGTGCGGGGAGGCCTGATCCGCCTGGTGGCGCTTCCGCGAGGCGTGTCGCTATTTCGCTGCGATGCGCAGAAGCACCTTGCCGCCGCGTGCCGGCTTCTCGGCCTCGCGCACCGCGTCGGCGATCTTCTCCAGTGGGAACGACTGGCCGGCCTCCGTCGCCAGGATGCCCTCGCGCATGAGCGAGGTAATCTGCGAGAACAGCGACAGCATCGCCAGCGGCCCGCGCGTCTGCACCCACTCGCTCAGCCAGAACCCCTCGATCCGCTTGCCGCCCACCATCAACACGCGCGGGTCGAAGGTCAGCGGGTCCGGCGACAGCGTGCCGTACAGCAGCAGGCGCCCGTTCGGCCCCAGGCACTTGATCGCCTCCGAGCCCATCGCCCCGCCGACGCAGTCGAGGGCGTAGCCCACGCCGTCCTTCGACAACTGACGCACGCGATGGGGGATGGCGTCCTCGCCCATGACCAGCACCTCGTCGGCCCCCAGCGCCTTCAGCTCCGCCTCCTGCGCCCGCCGGCGGACGAGGTTGACCGTCTTGAAGCCGTGCTTCTTGCCGAGGCGTATGACCATGCGCCCGAGCATGCTGCCGGCGGCCGTCTGGAGGAGCCACGCGCCGCGCGGCACGTTCAACACGTGCCGCGTCATGACGATGGCGCTGGCGGGGTTGACGAAGAACGACGCGGCCTGCTCGTCGGGGAGGTCGTCGGGCAGCGGGACGGCCTGGCGCGCAGGGATCACCACCTGCTCGGCCCAGTTGCCGCCGACGCCGTTGAGGACGGCGACGCGCCTGCCGGCCTTGAGGCCGCGGAGCCACGCGAGCCAGCCGCGCGCCTCCTCGACGACGCCGACGCCCTCGTAGCCGGGGATGAAGGGCAGGGCGGGTCGGCGGCCGTAGACGCCGCGGACGGTCATCAGGTCGGATGGGTTGACGGGGCTGGCGAGCATGCGGACGCGCACCTGCCCCGCGCCGCACTCCGGGGCGGGTGTGTCCTTGTACGCCAGCACGTCGGCCGGCTCGCCGAAGCGTTCGCAGACTGCGGCACGCATCACCTCACCCCCCCAGCCCCCCTCTCCGAAGCGGAGAGGGGGGAGCCGCAAGAGCATCGCCTGCCCGGAGGCGAGGTAGTCGCCTCTCTTGAATGGCTGAGCCCAAGAGGGGAGGCGTACTGCCCCCCTCCGCTGAAAACGAAGCTCTTGCGATCCCCCCTCTCCGCTTCGGGGAGGGGGTTAGGGGGTGAGGTTTTCCACATCACTCGATCACCTGCACTTGCTTGAGCGACTTGACCATGATCTGGGGCCGCTCGTTGAACAGCGTCACCGTCCCCGTCACCTTCACCTTCTTCCCGGTGTAGTGCTTCTGCGGGTTGCTGATGCCGGCCTCCTTCAGCTCGGCGGCCAGGGCCTTCATGTCGAGGACGGCGTTGAAGTTGGCCTCGCTGCGGAAGTCCTTCTCCGAGTTCAGGTAGTACATCGACTTGGCCTTGTTCACGCCGACGGCGGCCACGGTGTACTCCGCCGTCCACTCCTTGCCGACGTGCTTCAGGGCCGCGCCGCCGAGGTCCTTGCCGCTGGCGATCTTGGCGTCGCGCGCCGTCAGCCGGCTCAGCGGGAGCTTCTGGCGGATGGTCACGTCGCCCTCCTCGTCGTGGATCTCCAGCGAGATGAGGGGGTCGGCCTTCGCCCAGTCGATGCGCACCATGCCGAAGTTGTTGCCCTGGTCCATGATCGCCAGCCGCGCCTTGTTCGGCTCCAGGCGGCGGAAGAAGCGGTTGGCCTGGTTCAGCCCCGACGAGGTGATGTCGTAGATGGGGTACCCCACGCCCACCTCGCCCATCGACAGCTCGGCCAGGTGCCGGTCGCCGGACAGGACGATCAGGCCGTTCGCCTTCGTCTTGCGGATGAGGCCGTACAGGCGTTCGACCTCGCGCGGGAAGTTGCCCCACTTCTCGTGGCGGTGCTCGTTGGCGATGAGCTGCACGCTGGAGCCGAGCAGACGCACCTCGGCGGGCGTCTTGAGCTGCTCCTCCAGCCACTTCCACTGCTCGGCGCCGAGGATGGTGGCCTTCTCATCCGTGTTGGGGATGTACTGGCCGCCGGCGCGCGGCAGCTTGGGATCCTTCTTGATGCCGCTGCGGTGGTAGCGCATGTCGAGCATGATGACCTGCACACGCTTGCCGGGCGGGCCGTACACCTCGGCGTGGTACACGCCCTCGCGCTTGCGCCGCGGCGAATCCTTGGCGATGCCGAAGAAGTCGAGGAAGACCTCCTGCGCCTCCTTCTTCTTCGGGAAGTCCTCGCCGGCGTCGTCCTTGCCGAAGTCGTGGTCGTCCCACGTCGCCAGGATCGGGCACTGCTTCTTCAGCCTCTGGTAGCCCTCCTGCGCGCCGAGCTGGCCGTACATGCGGCGCATGAGGGCGATGTCCTCGGTGTCGGCGTAGATGTTATCGCCGAGGAATATCCACAGGTCGGGCTTCGTCGCGTTGATCGGCCCCCAGATCGGCTGCGGCTTGTCCTGGTGGACGCACGACCCGAAGGCGATGCGGGCGAGCGGCTTCTTCTCGTCGGCGGCGGGCGCCAGCGGGGCGAGGGCGAGGGCGGTCAGGATCGCGAGTCGGCGCACGGCGGCGGCTCCTGGGGACGGGGGCATGGATGGTATACGGGCCGCCGGGGCTCGCGGCGTGGACGCTCTGGAACGTGGGCGGCGGGGGTGGTATCCTGGCGGCAGCCAGGAGGTCCCGCGATGCAGGTCAAGCAGGCGATCATCTACCCCGAGTCGGATGGGAAGCCGATGGCCGACAACACGAAGCAGGCGCGGTGGATCTTCATCTTCTACGGCAACCTGTGCGCGCTGTACCGCGCCGCGGCGGACGTGTTCGTGGCCGCGGACAACCTGTGGTACCCCGTGGAGGGGGAGCCGAAGGCGTGCATGGCGCCGGACGTGTACGTCGTCTTCGGCAGGCCCAAGGGCGACCGCAAGAGCTACAAGCAATGGGAGGAGGGCGGCGTCCCGTTGACAGTGGTCTTCGTGATCTACTCTCCGGGCAACACGTGGCGCGAGATGGCCGACAAGAAGGACTTCTACGACGAGCACGGGGTCGAGGAGTATTACGTCTACGACCCCGAGACCGACGGCCTGCTCGTGTACGTCCGCAGCCCGCACCGCGCCGCGCTGCGCCGCGAGTACTTCAAGGACACCTTCACCAGCCCGCGTCTGAAGATCCGCTTCGACACGACGGGGGATGAGCTGCGTGTGTTCTACCCCGACGGCAGGCCCTTCCTCACCTTCGAGGAGCTGGCTGACCTTCAGGAACGCGAGTCCGCCCGCGCCGACAACGCCGTGACGGCACGCGACGCCGCCGTGACGGCACGCGACGCCGCCGTGACGGCACGCGACGCCGCCGTGACGGCACACAACGCCGCCGTGACGGCACACAACGCGGCCGTGGCGCGGCTGGCCCGCATGGCCGAGCTGGGACGCAAGGCCAGGCAGGGTCAAGCCACAGCCGAGGAGCTGGCCGAGCTGGAGCGGCTCGAGGGCGGCCTCTGATCGCGGCTGCTGTCACGCTTTCAGGCCGGCGTCACGCAGCGCCGCGGTGAGGCGGGCGACGTCCTCCTCGGTGTGTGCGGCGCTCAGGCTGATGCGCAGCCGCGACGTGCCCGGCGGCACCGACGGCGGGCGGATCGCCGGCACGAGCAGGAATCGCTCCAGCAACCGGGCCTGCATCCTCAGCGCGACCTCGGGGGTGCCCAACAGGATCGGTACGATCTGCGTCGTGGACGGCCCCGGCTCCAACCCGACCTCGCGCAGCCGCGCCCGCAGCGCATCGGCCAGCGAAAGGACACGCTCGCGGCGCTCGGGCTCCTGGCCGCACAGGAACACGGCCCGCCGTGCCGCCGCCGCCGCCGATGGGGACAGGGCCGTCGAGAAGACGTAGGGGCGGGCGAGGTTGATGAGGTACGCGGCGACGAGGCGCGTGCCGACGGCGAAGCCGCCCTGGCTGGCCAGCGCCTTCGACAGCGTGCCCACCTTCACCAGCCGCCCCGACGCCAGGGCCTCCGGCGGCAGGTCGTCCGTCAGCCCGCGGCCGTGCGCCCCCAGGACGCCGGTGGCGTGCGCCTCGTCGAGGACGAGCGCCGCGTCGTGCTCGTTCGCCAGCCGCCACAGGCCCGTCACGTCGGCCCGGTCACCGTCCATGCTGAAGACGCTGTCGCTGACGATGATGCGCCGGCGGAAGCCGCGCCCGTGTTTCCGCAGCAGCTCGTCGAGGTGCGTGAGGTCGTTGTGCCGGTAGACTTGGCACGGCGCCCTCGACAGCCGGCAGCCGTCGATGACGCTGGCGTGGTTGAGGGCGTCAGAGAACACGGCGGCGTCGCGGGACGCCAGCGCCGTGACGACGCCCAGGTTGGCGGCGTAGCCGGTGGGGAAGACGACGGCGGCCTCGGCGCCCTCCCAGGCGGCCAGGTCGCGCTCCAGGGCGCGGAGCGGCGGCAGCAGGCCGCTCACGAGCGGCGACGCGCCGGCCCCGGTGCCGTAGCGGGCGGCGGCGCGTTCGGCGGCGCGGGACAGGCGGGGGTCGGCGGCGTAGCCGAGGTAGTCGTTGGAGGAGAAGTTAACGTGGCCCGCATGATGAAATCGCGCCTCGGCGCCCTGGCCGGACTGCATGGCCCGGCGTCGGCGCAAGAGGCCGTCGTCCTTGCGGCGGCGCAGCTCCTCGCGCATCCAATCCATTCACGCCTCGGTGATCGCGCGTGTCTTCTCGTCGTACCGGACGCGGCGGCCGGAGTGCAGCGCCCGGTCCGACATGATGCAGGCGATGGCGTGCTGGTGGCCGTGCTCCGCCGTGCAGGCCGTCTTCTTCTCGCCCTTGCGCACGCACGCCAGCCAGTCGGCCATGTGCCGCTCGTCCATGTCGCCCTTCTCCGCCGGGACGATCTCCTTCGCCTCGACCTTGGAGCCGCGCACGCCGCCGGGCGTGACACGCCAGGCGTTCTCGTACTCCAGGGCTCCGTCGCGGCACAGGACGGCGGCGCGCTGGCCCGCGCCGTTGGCGAGCGTGCAGTTGTACGTCGCCAGGAACGTGCCGTAGTCGAGGGCCACGCTCACCGTGTCGCCGTTCTCGCGGCCGTCCTTCCAGGCGTAGCAGCCGCCGTTGGCGGTGACCGAATGCGGGTACGTCCCGCCGGCCAGCATGTGGACGGTGTCGATGAGGTGCGTCATCCACTGGTCGATGATGCCGGTGGAGTAGTCGCGGAAGAGGCGGAACTCGGCGTAGCGGTGCGGGTCGAACTTGAGGTCACTGCGGCCCGCCTGCCACGCCTTCCAGTCGGTGTCCTTTTCCAACACCGCCTTGACGTAGGACGGGCTGCGCCAGCGATACGGCGAGTGGGCGTTCTGCACCACCTCCGCCTGCACCACCGCCCCGAGCTTGCCCGAACGCATGATCTCCGCCGCCGCCAGGTAGTGCGGGTGGCTGCGCCGCTGCGTGCCGAGCGTCACCACGCGGTCCGACTTCCGCGCCGCGTCGATGGCGGCGTTGGCCTCGTCGAGGCGGTTGGCGAACGGCTTCTCCAGGTAGACGTGCTTCTTGGCCGCGAGCAGCTCGACGAGCTGGTTGGAGTGCTGGTGGTCGGGCGTGGCGACGATGACGGCGTCGAGGTCCTTGAGCGCGAGGAGGTCGGCCATGCGGGCGAGTTTCGCCGGCTCAGACCTGGAGGACTTGGCGACGAGGGCGGCGGCCTGGTCGCGGTTCTTCGACCAGATGTCACACACGGCGACGAGGTCGGCCTCGTGGGCGGCGGCGACCTTGGAGAAGGTGGAGAGCAGCCCACGGCCACGCCCGCCGGGGCCGAGGATGCCGACGCGGAGACGCGCGCCGGCGCCGAGGACGCGCGAGTACGACAGGGCCGTCAGGGTGAGGGCGGAAGCGCCGAGGAACGTTCGCCGTTCAGCGTTCATGATGTGCCTCGTGGGAGAGGGGATGCTCCCATGATCGGCGGCGATGTGATGAGGGGCAAGGGGCAAGGGGGAAGGCGCTTGAGGCGTGCGCCGCCTGCGGGTAGGATGGGCGGCATGCCCGCCGAGCGATCCACGACGGACGACACCTCCCGCACCGGGCCGTTCACCGGCACCGGCGACGACCCGCGCGCCGCGCCGTCCGCCCCGCCGGACTTCGAGATCCTCGGCGAGCTGGGGCGCGGCGGCATGGGCGTCGTCTACAAGGCGAGGCAGGTCAGCCTCAACCGGCCCTGCGCCTTGAAGATGATCCTCTCCGGCGGGCACGCGACGGACCACGAACGCCGTCGCTTCCTCGCCGAGGGCGAGGCCGTCGCCGCCCTGCACCATCCGAACATCGTCGCCGTCTACCAGTCGGGCACGCACGAGGGCCTGCCCTGGTTCGCCCTCGAATACTGCGGCGGCGGCAGCCTGTCACGCCGCCTGCGCGACGCGCCGCCCACGCCGGCGGAGGCCGCGCGGATGGTGGAGGTGCTGGCCCGCGCGGTGCAGGCTGCCCACGCGGCGGGGATCATCCACCGCGACCTCAAGCCGGCCAACGTCCTCCTCGCCGACGACGGCTCACCGCGCGTGGCCGACTTCGGCCTCGCCCGCCGCACAGATTCCGAGGGGCCGACGGCCACCGGCGCGGTGATGGGGACGCCGGCGTACATGGCGCCCGAGCAGGCCGGCGGCGGGACGCGCGAGGCCGGCCCCGCCGCCGACGTATGGGCGCTGGGGGCGATCCTGTACGAGTGCCTCGCGGGCAAGCCGCCGTTCAAGGGGACGACCACGGCGGAGACGCTCCTCCGCGTCCTGCACGACGACGTGTCACCGCCGCCGGGGCCTCGTGACCTCGTGACGATCTGCCTCAAGTGCTTGCAGAAGGAGCCGGGCCGGCGGTACGCCAGCGCCGACGCCCTGGCCGAGGACCTGCGCCGCTGGCTCGCCGGCGAGCCGATCACCGCCCGCCCCGTTGGCCACGCCGAGCGCTTCCTCCTGTGGGTGAGGCGAAGGCCGCGTGTGGCCCTGCTGGCGTTCGTGGCCGTCGGCTCGCTGATCGCGGGGACGGCGGTGAGCGTGGCGTTCGGGATCAGCGCCTCACGCCGATTGCAGCAGGCCAACGACGCCCTGGCGCGTCTGGAGGAGACGGCGGCGGACGGGCTGATCCGTCCGATCGGGCATTCCGACCACTCCAGCGCCTTGGCCCGGCCCGAGATGGAGGCACTGAACGAGCTGGCCGACCTCCCCCCCGAGCGGCGGCGTGTGCGGCGGCTTTTCGTCCTGCGGGCCTTCCGACGCCCGACCACCCTCGCCCAGCTCTCCCGCCGCCTGCCGGCCGCCGTGCACGCCGCCGTCGGCCTCGACCGCTCCCTGGCCGAGGAGATGTCCCAGGAGGCGGGCGCCGGCATGGCAGGCGCCGACCCCCGGGCCCGCGCCGTCTGGGCGCGCGTGGCGGCGCTGCTGGAGGTGGGCGACGACGCGCAGGCGGAGGCCGCCGCCACCCACGTCGTCGGCCTCCTGTCGGGGGATTCCGATCAGTCGGGGCGGCACGCGGCGGGGCATCTCGAGGCCCTGGCGAGGCGTCTGCCCTCCGCCTCGCTGGCCGCCCTGTGGGGGGGGCGGCTCGCCGCGTTGAAGAACGCCTCCGAACGCGCCTCCGAGGACGCCACCCTCCTGGCGCTGCCCGGCCTGGCCGAGGCGATGCCGGCGGGGCGGCGGCCCGCGGCGGCGCGGGAGGCCCTCGCTGTCCTGGAGGAGCGGATGCGTTCCAGCGACGGCCACGCCATGCAGGCCTTCGGACGGCGGGGCTGGATGGCGTGCGCCCGCCTCCTCGCCGCCCACGTCCCCGCCGCCGAGGCCGCCCGGATCGCCCTGGCCCTGGCCGACTCCCTCGATGACCACGAGCGGCCCGACGGGTGGGTGTACGGGATGGAGAGTCTGGCCGCCCTGGCGGCGGCCCTCCCCGCGGCGGAGCAGGCGAGGGTCAAGGCGGCGGCGCTGGCGAAGCTGCGCCGCTGGTGCAAGGCGACGCTGGAGCCGCGCCCGCCGGGCGCCCCCGTGACCCGGCCGGGGGAGGCCGACCGGGCCATCGTGGCGGCCGCCCTCGCGCTCAAGGCCGTGGCCACGGTGCGGGGTGATGCCGCCCCCGTGGAGGAGCTCGCCGAGGCGATCACGGCGGCGGCGAGGTGGGACGTGCCGCCCGGCGACGACCCCGGTCTGGCCTACGACGCCATCGCGGCGGCCGCGGGGCTCGTCTCGGACAAGGAGGCGGGCGAGCGGCTGGGGTGGGTGTTCGCCCGAATGATGGGCGGCAACGCCCAGGGGAACATGAAGACGCTCGCCGACGCGCACGTCAGGTACGCCGCCCGCGCCCCGGCGTCGGCGTGCGTCACGGCGGCGGACAGGGCCGCCGGCACGCTCGGGGGCAAGCTCCCGCCGGGCCGCCTGCCGTGGATCGGCGGCCTGCTCCGCGACCTCCTCCCGCGCCTGCCCGCCAGGGAGGCGGAGGGGGCGGCCCGCCTGGCGGCGGATGGGTTGATCAGGCAGCTCGGGCCGCGTCCCGACCCGGTGGTGGCGGCCGACTGCCAGGCCGGGCTGGAGGCGGCCCTGCCGCGTCTCCCCCCCTCCGAGGCGGCGGCGTTGGCCCGCCGTCTGGGCGACGCGCTCCTCGCCGACCCCAACCCCGACCTGGCCGGTGCCCTCGGCCCCGTCGCGGCCCCGCACCTGCCGCCCGAGGCGGCCGGCCGGCTGGCCCGCGCCCTGCTGGCGCGTCTCCTGAAAGGCAGCGGCGATGAGGCCGTGTTCCTTGTCGAGGGGATCGGCCCCCTGGTGTCGCGGTGCGGCCCCGAGGCGCGGGCCGAGGTGGTCCGTGGGCTGGCCGAGGCCGTCCGCCGCTGGCCCGCCAAGGGGGTGACGAAGCACGCCTGCGCCGTGCTGGGCCGGTCAGGCGACGCGGGCGCGTGCCGCATCGCGTTCGACGCCCTGCGTACCGCCTTCCCCGACAGGCAGGCCCCTGGACGGTTCGCCGTGGCGCGCGACCTGGCCGCCCTCGCCCCCGTGCTGGACGCGGCGGCCCGGCGGGCCTGCCTGGAGACGTTGGCCGAGGCGACGGCCCAGCTGGACCGACACTCACAGCCGGCCCCCCGCGAGGCCCTCGCCCTGGCGGTGCGGGTGGCGGGGGGTGAGCCCCTGCTGCCGTTCGCCCTGGCCCACCTCGACGCCTCGCATGAGTTCGGCCCCGAGGCCGCCGCACTGCTGGCGACGCTCGACGTGGCGGGCCTGCGGCGGGTGCTGCGGCACCCGGTCTGCCTCGACGGGACACGCCGGACGGTGCTTGACGAGGTCGGACGCCGGGCCGGCAAACCGATGCCGACCTTGTGGGACGCCGCCGCCTGGCTCGACGGCGCGGCCCTCGAGCCGCCCCCGGCTCCTCGCGGAGCATGAAGGGAGCCGGGGGCATCAACCGACCACGGATGCCCCCGGCCTTTCCCTGCACCGGGCGTTCCCCACCTCAACGGCCGGGCGGGGGTGGGGCGAACTCATACGGCGCGGGGAACGGCACCGGGTACCGCCCGTCCACCGGCACGCCCGCCCGGCGCAGGGCGTCCGCCGTGTCGTAGTACAGCGTGGTGCGGGCGATCACGCGCCCACGCTCGAACGGCACCACGTAGGCCGGCGAGCCGATGTCCCGCCCGTACCCCGTCCCCGTGCCGCCGGCCGCCGCGTCCAGGGCGCCGCGACTCGGCATCGCCTTGCCCTCGCTCTTCAACGCCAGCGGGTGTGGCGGCCCGTGCCGCTCCTCGATCGCCACCAGGCCGATCACGCCGACGTTCTCGGGGTGCCCCATGCGGGCAGCGTAGCTGTCCTCCCGCGAGGTGAACCGGAACGTCGCCACGTGGCCCAGGCTACGACGCCACCCCTCGATGGTGATGGCCGTCCCCGGCTCGATGACGTAGCCCATGCCGGACGGGGACGCCGGCTTGCCGCTGATCACCGACAGCCCGTCCACCGAGACGATCGCGAGGACGCGCCGCGTGCCGCTGTTCCGCACGCGCAGGGCGTACTCCTCGCCCAGCCACGGCACCGGCAGGTAGGTCTTGCCCGCGTGGCGGATGGTCCGCAGCGGGTGCCCGTCGATCACCACCTCGAGGGAGACGGTGCCGGCCCGCTCAGGCGGCACGACGTAGCCGCCCGGCCAGCGGGCCTCCAACTTCTGTCCACCGGCGATGCCGGCCATCATGGCGAGGGCGAGCAACGCGGCCACCAGGATCCAGAAGGTCGTTCTCATGGCATGCCCTCCTTCTGTACGCGCGGGCGCGGCGGAGAAGGGATTCCGGGAGAACAGGGTGCAGCTCCCGCGCCGCCAGGGGCTCCCTGGGATTGCCCCTTTTCCGCCGGACCGGCGGTGGTGTACGGGCGGCGGTGTGCGGGTCCGTCACACCGCGGCGTGCGATGTCGGCCAGCGCCGGGCGGGGTGAACCCGAGAGCCGCCGCCGGACTCCTCCCGTAGGATGAGGGGACACGGCCCGGCGAGAGATCACATGATGGCCCGAACGCGATTCGCCCCCAGCCCGACGGGGTATCTCCACATCGGCGGGGTGCGTACCGCCCTGTTCAACTGGCTCGTCGCGCGGAAGACCGGCGGGCAGTTCATCCTCCGCATCGACGACACCGACCAGGGCCGCAACCAGCCGGAGGCCCTCGCGCCCATCCTCGCCGGGTTCCGCTGGCTCGGCATCGACTGGGACGAGGGGGCCGAGGTCGGTGGGCCGTTCGCCCCGTATTACCAGAGCGAGCGCCTGCCGCGGTACGCGGCGGCCGTGAAGCAGCTCCTCGATTCCGGGCACGCCTACTGGGACTACTCGCGGCCTGATGAGGTCAAGAAGGAGCGCGAGGCGGCCAACGCGGCGAAGAAGGATTACGTCTACGACCGCCGGTGGATGGCGAAGGACGACGCCGACCACGCCCGCTTCAAGGCGGAGGGCCGTGAGGGCGTGGTGCGGCTGAAGATGCCGCGCGAGGGGTTCTGCGAGTTCAAGGACCACATCCGGGGCGACATGAAGGTGCCCTGGACGGCGGAGCAGGACAGCGTCATCCAGCGGGCGGACGGGACGTGCCTGTACAACCTGGCGAGCGTCGTCGATGACTTCGACATGAAGATCACGCACGTGATCCGTGCCGAGGAGCACCTCTCCAACACGCCCCGGCAGGTGTTCACGGTGGACGCCCTGGGCTACCCACGCCCGGAGTACGCCCACCTGCCGTTCGTCGCGCAGCCGGGCAACAAGAACAAGCTGAGCAAGCGGAAGCTGGCGGACTACCTCAAGAACGCCGACTTCAAGAAGGTCCACGAGCACGCCCTGGGGATCGCCCGCAAGATCGGGCTGAAGACGAGCGACGACACCTTCAACCCGGTCATCGTCGATTTCTATGCCAGCGTCGGCTACCTGCCGGCGGCCATCCTCAACTACCTGATGCTGCTTGGCTGGTCCCTCGACGGCAGCACGGAGGATTTCACCGTCGCGCAGATGATCGAGCTGTTCTCGCTGGAGCGGGTCACACGCGAGTCGGCGAGCTTCGACGCGAAGAAGCTCGTCGCCTTCCAGGAGCGGTACGCGCAGAAGCTGACGGTGGACGAGAAGGCCGCCTGGGTGCGTCCCTTCCTCGACAAGGCCGGGCTGACGGCGGACGACGCCCTGCTACGTCGGGTGCTGGAGCTGGCGGCGCATCGCGTCGTCGTCGCGGGGGACATCCTCGACTACGATTACGTCTTCGTCGGGGACGACAGGCTCGCGTTCGACGACAAGGCCGTCGAGAAGCACCTGACGAAGCAGCCGCTGGCGCGCCAGTGGCTCTCGACACTCGCGGAGCAATTCGCGGCGTTGCCGACGTTCGACGTGGCGTCGATCGAGGCGTGCGTGCGGCAGTACGTGGAGCTGGGGAGCCACAAGCTGGGCGACGTGAGCCAGGCGGTGCGCGTGGCGGCGACGGGGAAGTCGGCGGGCTTCGGCACCTTCGACACGCTGGCGCTGCTGGGCCGGGAGAAGGTGTTGCGGCGGATGGGGCTGGCGTCGAGCCGCTACCTCACCCCCTAACCCCCTCTCCGAAACGGAGAGGGGGGATCGCAAGATCATCGCCTCTCCGTCGGCGAGGTGTGCGCGTTTCTTGAATCGCCCCGCCCAACAGAGGACGCCGATACGGCCCCTCCGCTGAAATCGATCCTCTTGCGACCCCCCCTCTCCGCTTCGGAGAGGGGGCGGGGGGGTGAGGTAGGAACAAATGTCAGACGAATCCCTCAACTTCATCGAGAAGATCATCGAGGCCGACCTCGCCTCCGGCAAGCACGCGTCGATCACGACGCGCTTCCCGCCGGAGCCGAACGGCTACCTGCACGTCGGCCACGCCAAGTCAATCTGCCTGAATTTCGGCCTGGCGAGGAAGTACGGGGGCAAGTGCAACCTCCGCTTCGACGACACCAACCCGGCCAAGGAGGAGCAGGAGTACGTCGATTCCATCATGGAGGACGTGCGCTGGCTCGGCTTCGAGTGGGACGGCCTCTACTACGCTTCCGACTACTTCGAGCAGATCTACAACTGGGCCGAGCAGCTCGTCACCCAGGGCGACGCCTACGTCTGCGACCTGACCGCCGAAGAGGTTGGGAAGATGCGCGGCGGCCCGCGGGGCGACAGGCCCAGCCCGTACCGTGACCGCCCCGCCGCCGAGAACCTCGACCTCCTCCGCCGCATGCGGGCCGGGGAGTTCCCCGACGGGTCACGGACGCTGCGGGCGCGGATCGACCCGGCCCACGCCAACCTCAACATGCGCGACCCGGTGCTGTACCGCATCCTGCGCTCCACGCACCACCGCACCGGCGACGCCTGGTGCATCTACCCCATGTACGACTGGGCGCACGGGCAGAGCGACTCCATCGAGCGCATCACGCACTCAATCTGCACCCTGGAGTTCGAGAACCATCGGCCCCTGTACGACTGGTTCATCGAGAAGCTGGGGATCTTCGCGCCGCGGCAGATCGAGTTCTCCAAGCTCCGCCTGACCTACATCATCATCGGCAAGCGGAAGCTCCTGCACCTCGTCAGGAACGGCCTCGTGGACGGGTGGAGCGACCCACGCATGCCGACCATCTCCGGCATGCGGCGGCGCGGGTACACGCCGGAGGCGCTGCGGGCGTTCTGCGCCCGCGTCGGCGTGAGCAAGTTCGAGGGCACCATCGACGTGGCGTGGCTGGAGGACGCCGTCCGCGAGGATCTCAACAAGAAGGCCCCGCGCGTCATGGGGGTCCTGCGCCCGCTCAAGGTGGTCATCACGACCTACCCCGAGGGGCAGACGGAGGAGATGGACGCCGTCAACAACCCGGAGGACGCCAGCGCCGGGACGCGTAAGGTGCCGTTCTCGCGGACGATCTACATCGAGCGTGACGACTTCATGGAGTCGGCCCCCAAGAACTTCCACCGCCTCGCCCGCGGCGTCGAGGTGCGGCTGCGTTACGCCTACCTCGTCACCTGCACGGACGTGGTCAAGGACGACAAGGGGGAGATCATCGAGGTGCGCTGCACGCACGACCCCGCGACCCGCGGCGGCAACACCCCCGACGGCCGCAAGGTCAAGGGGACGATCCACTGGGTGTCGGCGGCCCACGCCATCGATGCGGAGGTGCGGCTCTACGACCACCTGTTCAACAAGCCGGAGCCGGAGGACTTCCCCGAAGGCTCCCCGGAGTTGGCCTGGCTGGACAACCTCAACCCCGCGTCGCTCGTCGTGCTGAAGGGCTGCAAGCTGGAGCCGTCGCTGGCCGGCGCCGCCGTCGGCACGCGGTATCAGCTCGAACGCAATGGCTACTTCATCGTGGACGCGCCGGGGGTGTTCAACCGGATCGTGTCGCTACGCGACTCGTGGGCGAAGAAGAAGTAATCCTGGCGTGACCGTGCGGCCATGCGTGGCGAGCCTGGTGGTTTACCCGTGGGGCGGGCGTCACGCCCAATGGCACTTGAGCTCGCGTGCTCTGGGCGAGCGGCGGGGGCGTGAGTCCGCCGTTTGATGCAGACACGGCACGCTTACGCCGTGCCGCTCGCCAAGAACTTAAGTGCCATTGGGCGTCCCGCCCCACGGGAACAGCCACGCTACGTCGGTTACGCCTCACCGCCCCCGTTTGGAGGACAGACGCGGGTCGGCGAGGTCGAGGCGGTACATGAGCTGGTTGTACTCGTAGCGCGGCACGCGGTCCGGGTTGCCCGAGAACGTGTTCGTGAACGTCCCCTCGAAGTAGACGTACCGCCCGCCGCTCTCCGTGAATTGCGGGTGCCACTTCGGGTTGTAGAAGTCGTGCTTCGGGTGCGTCGCGACGTGGACGGCCTCGCCCCACGGCCCCTCCGGCGCGTCGGCCTCGGCGTACCACACCTCGCCCAGGTGCGACGCCTTGCCGAACTGCTGCACCGTGATCAGAACCCATTTCTTGCGGTAGGCGTTGTACATGGTGCTGCCGTGGTGGGCCTTCACCGCCTTGCCCGTGGAGCGGTCCTTCAGGTCCGGCCTGTCCGCGGCGACGCCCTTCTTCCACGCCCCGCCGCTGTACGCCTCGTAGGCGCCGGCGTCCTTCACCGCCGCCAGCGTCGCCTTGACGCGTACGAGCGGGAACGGGTGGCAGAAGTGGATGTGGCCGCCGTGCGTCATCGTGTGCCCGGTGGGGTGTGCCTTGGCGTCGAACGGCAGATCCGCGAGGTGGACGAATCGCTGTTTCGCGTCGTCGAAGACCGCGAGGCCGCGTTTGTACGCGGTGAGCGGCGGCTTGACCTTGATGTAGGACGCGACGAGGCGGCCCTCGACGGTGAACAGGCCGGTGATCCACGTCGGGCCGTCGCCGGGCATGCGGCACATCTCGGCGGCGAACCCGTCCTTGTTGGTGAAGTACGTCAGATCGACGCCCGCCGATGGCGCCAGCCCGCCCTTGCCCGGCGGCAGTGACGTGGCCCCTGAGGCGTGGAAGTTGCCCAGCGGGTAGCGTGGCCGCGTCGTATCGCCCCACACCCAGAAGATGCGGCCCTTGTACTCCGCCGTCAGCACGCTGTCGGCCCCGGCGACCTCGGCGTTGAGCAGCGGCTCGCGGATGGGGTACGCCCGCGCCGCCATGAAGCTGTCGCGGTAGATCCCCGCCCCCGTGACACGGTACAGGCGCTCGGCGATATTCAGACGCTTCAGGCGCAGCGTGGCCGAGGAGCCCCGCGTCGTCGTCAGCATGCGGCCACGGAAGCCGAAGCCGTCCGCCGGCAGCTCGTAGCCGGGGCTGGACACCATGAAGTGGATGACCCGGTTCATCATGCCCGGCTCGTCGTAGACGGCGACGCCGCCGCTGTCGGTGACGAGGCGTGTGCCGTCCACGGTGTGCAGGTGGACGAGCGGGATGCCGCGCCCGGTGGCGTCATCGACGGCGCGGATGACGAAGTACGGCGACGGGGCCGGCGGGGCGACACCGAGGAGGAGGAGGAGGATCACTTGTCGAGACGCCCGAGGGCCTCCTTGGCGGCGCGGGTCGGGAGGGCGTCGGCCTCGCCGTCGGCCAACTTCTCGAGCAGCTTGCGCGCCTCCGGCGTGCCCAGGTGCTCCAGCACGGCGGCGGCGCGGGCCGCACGCTGCCACGTCGGCAGCGGGCCGGGCTTGGTGATGACGCGCGGCTTGAGGTCGATGACCTTGCCGCCGACGCGGATCGTCATCTTGCCGTTGACCGTCGAGATGGAGACGCCGCCGCCCGCCGGGATGCCGCCGTCGTCGTCCTTGATCGGCTCGTCGGCCTTGATACGCTCCATGAGCTTGGTCAGCCGGCCCTTCACCTCGACGGAGGCCTTCGCCTCCAGCGCCTTCTCGATCAGCGGCTTGGCGTGCTTGCCGAGGTAGCCGATCTCGTCGGTGGCGGCCTGGCGGTCGTCGAAGGTGTCGGAGTCGAGCATCTCGACCCACTTCGCGAACTGTTTGGCATCGACCTTCACGGGGCGGAGGTTCTTCTCCAGGAAGGCCACCGTGTCCTTGCCCTTGAGGGCGAGCTTGAGGACGGCGCGGCTGGCCTTGGCCTCGTCGGACGAGGCGAGGTCGGCCCAGAGGGCGTCGAGCGTGGAGGCCGGCGTGTCCTTCGCGACGGCCACGGCCGCGAGGAGGGTCAACAGCAAGACGGTGCGCATGGGTGCCTCCGACAAGTCAAAATGTCTGACACCCAGGCTAACGTGCGGAGGCGGGGGAGTCAAGGGGCCAGCGGACGGAGTTATCGGCGCCGCCCCAGTGGAGGCGGAAGTTGGCGGACAGGGCGAGGCGCGGTTTATCGCCGAGGTGCGGCGTGACGGAGTGCCACAGGTATCCGGGGAAGAGGACCATGAGGCCGGGGCGCGGGAACACCTTCACGTAGTCGCGTGTCGCCACGGCGGCGAGGTTGGCGTTGAAACGCGGGTCGTGGAGGATGAGGGCGCCGTCCTCGGCGGCGAAGTACTCGTCCTCGGGCGACGGCAGCAGGATGGGCGGCCTGCAGTGGTCGGGCACCTTGGCGTAGTAGACGGCGACCACGTCGGCGTTGTGGTTGTGGACGAGGGTGAACTCGCCGCGCTCGGAGTAGCTGCTGAACAGCACCACGTCGGCGCCGGTCGGCCCGGTGACGCCCTCGGCCCCGAGCCAGGCGTCGAGGCCGCGGCGGAACAGCCCCGCGGCCTGGGCGATCGCGGGGCACCTGTCGGCCATGCGGAGGAGGTTGAGCGAATCGGGGTGCATGTTGAAGCCGGCGCCGTTCTGCTCGGCGAGGAAGGCGGCGATCGCGTCGTCCATCGGCGCGGTGCCGTCGAACTGGATGCTCAGGAGGCGGGTGGGGAAGAGGGCGAACGATTCGACGTGCATGGTGCAACCCCACCCCCCAACCCCCTCCCCGAAGCGGAGAGGGGGAGTCACAAGAGCATCGCCTGCGCGGAGGGAAGCGCGGCCCGTCCCCCCTGTTGCCGAGCGAAACAAGCGACGCGCACACTTCCCCGCCGCTGAGGCGATGATCTGACGATCCCCCCTCTCCGCTATCAGGGGTCTGTGGACGTTTCGTCCCAGCTCACAAGGAGAGGGGGTGGGGTAGTTGCCACCAAGTGTGCGCGGTCAGGCTCGTCGGGGCAAATGATCGCGGCCGCACTCCCGTCGAGAGCGTGCCGGATGCGCCGGCTTTACGCGGGCTGCCATGCGACGCCGCGGTGCCCGAAGTCGAACGCCGTCGGGTGGAGGATCTCGGCGAGGATCTCCGCCGACTCCGCCAGGCGCGGGCCGGGGCGGTTGAAGAACTGGTTGCCGTCCGTGACGGCCACGCGGCCTTCGCGGACGGCGCGGAGGCCGGACCACCCCGGACGCGCCTGCATCAACGGGAGGTCGAGCCGGGTGCGCTCCAGGCCGTAGCCGCATGGCATGAGAATGATGACGTCCGGGTCGGCGGCGCGGAGGGCCTCCCACTCCATCCAAGGGGAGTGCTTGCCGGGCGTGCCGAAGAGATCGACCCCGCCAGCCATCGTCACCAGCTCCGGCACCCAGTTGCCCGCGGCCATCAGCGGGTCGGCCCACTCGATGCAGGCGACGCGCGGGCGTGCGTCCGGCAGCCGGGCCGTGATCGCCGCCATGCGCGCCTTGAGCGATGCGATGAGATCGACGGCGGCGGCGTGGGAGTCGAGGGCGAGGCCCACGCGCTCGATGTCGTCCCACACGTCGGCGAGGGAGTCGGGCTTGAGCGAGACGAGGGCCGGGCAGCGTTTCAGCCACGAGCAGACGGCCCGCTCCACGTCGCGCAGGCTGACGGCGCAGACCTCGCACTGCGACTGCGTGACGATCACGTCCGGCTCCAGCGCCTCCAGGGCGGCCTGGTCGATGTCGTAAACCGACAGGCCGTCACGCACCAGATCCTTGACGGCGCGGTCGATGTCGGCGCTGCTGGTGTGGATGTCGAACCGAGGTTTGGTGACGGCGGGCAGGGCGGCCACGTCGGGGGGGAAGTCGCACTCGTGGGAGCGCGCGACGAGCGAGTCACGGTGCCCGAGGGCGCAGACGATCTCGGTGGCGCTGGCGATGAGGGAGACGACACGCATCGGGGCCTCGCTCGGCTTGGTGCCCTTGGCTCACGCCCCGACGGCGGCCCGGATCGCAGCGAGATCCGCCGTGACCGCCATCGCGGCCAGACGGTCCAGCTCCTCGGGCCGGCCCTCGACCTGGATCCGTTCGACCACGACGGCAGGGAGCTCATCCTTGTAACGCGCCCGGAGCAAATGGACCAACATCTCCCTCCGGCTCTCGACACGCTCACGCTTCAACAGGGTCGATTCAAGCACGGCGAATCCCTCCAGCCCGGTTCTCCACACCTCGATGCACTCGGTCAGCTCGGCGAACACCAGCGCCATTACCGCCAGCTCGCGGCGGCGCGAATCCAGCTCGACGCACGTCTCGGCCACGGCACGCCACTCGGTGACGCACTCCGTCGTCACGCCACCGGCCATCAGCGGCACCCAGGCCAGGGCGCTCGCCGATAGACGATTCTCCCTGATCGCCGCCATTGTGGCAACGGCATCTTGGTCTGCCAGACGTACCACCTTCGGGGCGAAGCAGAGGACGCTGTCGCCGCCGGGCAGCGTATCCTCGACGCCCGCCTGCTCGGGGCCGCCCGTCAGGAAGACGAGCGCCCCCGCCCAGCGGTAGCGGTCGTGCCCGTGCGGGCCGTGCCTCAGCTCCCGGCGGAAACGGAAGATATATTCGCCAAGCCGGTCGAGAGCGTCGGCGTCCGACGCGGTGAACAGCTCGCACACCACGGCCCACGGCACGCCTAGGCCGCCCTCGTGGACCAGCTCCAGGATCGTGTCGCATCGCCGGTCCGGCTCGCCGGGGCGTGGGGCGCATTGCGACTCCAGCGGTGCCGGCAGACAGCGCAGGCCGGCCGGCAGATTGGGCAGCCACCAGCGGGCATGCCCCTCCGGGTCGTCGCGCACCGCACGGCGCGCCGTCCGGTCGAAGTCGTTCATGCCCGCCCCTCCGCGGTCGAGGCCGGCGCCGCGGTGGACGTGTACCACCCGAACGCCGCCAGGGCCCCCAGCGCCGCCAGCACGCAGCGGCTCGTCCACGCGTAGGACGCCGAGCCGTCGAGCGTCACCGGCAGGTCCACGAGGGTGAACCCGAACACGCCGAACATCACGAACGCCAGCAGCCCGCCGCGGAGGAGTGTCGCGACGGCCAGCGCCGTGGAGGCCGCCGCGAGGAGGGCGGCCGGCACGGAGACCGTCCCCCCTACGAAGAGCATCCAGCGCGTGGTCCAGAAGGCCCCCCACACCAGCATCGCCACGTCCAGGCGCCGCCCCACCAGGTACACCAGGACGATCAGGAAGAACTCCAGGAGCTGGATGAACAGCGGGTACCAGATGTAGCACAGCATCGGCCCGAGCGGGCCCACCGTGAACGTCGGCATCCAGGGCGGGTACGGCACGAACGTCGAGCCCAGCGCCTCCGGCACCAGTGTGTGGCGCAGCGGCACCAGGCACGCCCAGGCCGCCCCCAGCGCCGCCCCGATCAACGCCTCGCGCCCGACGCGCGGGTCGCGCCATCTGCCCTCCAGCAGGCGGTTCCAGGCGATCATCCACTCGGGGTGGCGCCGCCGCACCGACGGCTCCAGCGCCAGGTAGATGATCCAGATCGTCAGGGCGTTCATCGCCGCGACCCCCACCGCCGCCGAGAGGATCGCCCACTCATCACCGGGGCTGGTCGTGTGGTGGGCGATGGCGGCCCACATGAGCAGGTACGCGCCGGCGTACACCCCGGCGAGGCGGCCCGCGCCGGGGAGGTTGGCGACCCCGGAGGAGACGTTGCGCCATGCCATCCACGCGCCGACCGTCACCGCCAGGAGCTTGATGGCGGTCAACACCACCTCCGCCAGCCAGGTGCCGATGTCGGGCGGCACGTCGCTCATCGTGGCCCGGTCCTCGGCGGCCGCCTGCGCCGGCGACCCCACCCAGAAGTAGACCGGCACCCCGGCCCGCGCCGCCGCCTCGACGTGCAGGGTCTCGTCGGGGAGGTCCGGGTGAGGGCCGTCCCAGGCCTTCCGCTCGTCGGCGAACGCGCCGGGGTCGCGGGCAGCCGTCCCCGGGCGGAACGACTCGAACGTCAGCCCCGCCGCCGCGAACAGCGCCCGCCAGGGCGGGCCGCCCCCGGCCGCCGGCCTGCGCGGCAGGTAGTGCAGCTCGATCAGCCGGCCCGCGCCGTCGGTCAGCAGGCACGCCTCGTCGGGGCCGAGCGGCGGCTCCGAGACGGCGACCATGCCTGGGATCGAGTACCCGAGGATGTCGTTGGGGCTCTGGCGGTGGACGAGCCGGCGCGGCGAGAGGCGCAGCCAGTAGAAGACCGCCGCCGGGTGCCCCCTCTCCAAAGTGCGCCAGGCGTCCGCGGCCGGCGCGGGGCTGAGGACGCGGTGATCGACCAGCAGGCCCTCGGCGGTGTCGGACGGGTCGGGCAGGCCCAGGGACCGGGCGGCGGCCTCCGCACGGTCGCGCAGGACCGCCGGGGCCTTCGCCGGCAGGCGGCGGTGCATCCCGGCGAGGTCCGTGAGCCAGGCGCTCAGCCCCATCAGGCACAGGGCCGCGGCGAGGAGCGCGGCGGACACGGCGGGCGGCAGCGAGCCGACCCCGCCGGCGTCGGCGATGAACCCGGGCGAAGGGGTCTCGCCGGCCTCCACCGCCGCCCGCAGCGCGCCCGGCAGCGCCGCCTGCACCTCCTCCGCCGAGCGCGGCCTGGCCTCGGGCTCGCCGGCCAGGCAGCGCAGGATGACGCGCTCGACGGCGGGGTCCACCGGGCGGACGTGCGCCGACGGCGCCGACGGCCCGCTGCGGTGCATCCGCGCCAGCTCATCGTGACTCCTGGCCGGGAAGGCGTGCTTGCCGGTGAACACCTCGTAAAGGACGAGGCCGAGCGCGAACAGGTCGCTCGCCTCGGTCACCTCGCGCCCCGCGAGGACCTCCGGCGCCTGATACGCCGCCGTGCCGGACAGCACGTCATCGACGCGCCCGGCCAGCGCCGCGATGCCGAAGTCCACGAGCTTCACTTCGCCCTTCTCGTCGAGGAGGACGTTGGCCGGCTTCAGGTCGCGGTGCAGCAGCCCCGCCGCGTGGACCGCCGCCACGGCGGCGCACAACTGCCGGGCCACGGCGAGGGCGCGTTCCTCCGGGATCCTGCCCACCTGGCGCAGCAGGGAGGACAGGTCGCCGCCCTCGACCAGCTCCATCGTGATGAACAGCCGGCCCTCGTGCTCGCCGAGGTAGTGGACGCGGCACACGTTGGGGTGCGATACCTTGAGGGCGGCCCGCACCTCCGCCTGGAAGCGCGAGCGTCGGCCAGGGTCGTCGGCGAACGCGGCGGGCAGGAGCTTGAGCGCGACCTCCTGTTCGAGGCGCGCGTCGTGGACGCGGTACACCTCGCCCATGCCGCCCGCGCCGAGCCGGGTGACGACGCGGTAGCGCCCCGCCAGCACGTCACCGGGCCGCAACTGCGGCTCGGGGGACGGCGTGAAGCCTTCGGTGGGTGGGGCGCGTCGGTCCATGCGGGTGAGTATAGCGGATCGTGTCCGGCCACTCTGCATCGGATCTTCACATACGTCCGCCGATCCCGATCTTACATTGCACTCCGGGTGGCCGAGGGAGGCCGCCGCCCGGACGCCGGAGGCCGGCCATGCCGAACCGCCTGCCACCCGACCTCAGCCCGGCTTCGCTCCTCGCCGACCTGCCCTCGGAGTCGCACGAGGTGCCCGCCGACGCCCTCGGCAAGGTCGTCGCCGACGCCTTCGCCAGCAAGCCCTCCCTCCCCGGCATCATCATCTCCGACGGCGACGACCTGGGCCTCGTCTCCCGGCGCGACTTCTACCAGCTCATGACGCGCCCCTTCAGCATGGAGATCTACCTCCGCCGCCCCGCGCGGCTGCTCGCCGCCGCCATCCCCTGGCCCGTCCTGCGTCTGCCGGCCGACATGCCCATCTCCGAGGCCGCCCGGCTCGCCCTCCTGCGTGACCCCAACGCCGCCTACGAGCCCGTCCTCGTCGAGGCCGCCGGACGACGCCCCCGCGTCCTCGACAGCTACCTCCTCCTCCTGGCCCAGGCGCGGCTGCTGGAGGCGGCCAACGTCATCATCCGCCGCCAGAAGGAGGCGGCCGACGAGGCCAACCGCTCCAAGGGCCGCTTCCTGGCGAACATGTCGCACGAGATCCGCACGCCGATGAACGGCATCCTTGGCATGACGGGCCTCGCCCTGGACACCGACCTGTCGCCGGAGCAGCGCGAGTACCTGGGGATGGTGAAGTCGTCGGCGGAGGTGCTGCTGGTCATCCTCGACGACATCCTCGACTTCTCGAAGATCGAGGCCAACAAGATCAGCCTCGACCCGGTCCCCGTCGCGCTGCGTGCCTTCCTCGACGACGCCCTCAAGCCGCTCACCCTGCGGGCCCGCTCCAAGAACCTGACCCTGTCCTGGCACGTGGAGGGCGTGCCCGAGGCCGTCCTCGCCGACCCGGTCCGCCTGCGTCAGGTGCTGGTGAACCTCGTCGGCAACGCGATCAAGTTCACGCAGGCGGGCGCCGTCACCGTGTCCGCCGCGCCGTCGGGCACGGCCGACGAGTACCGCTTCGAGGTGCGCGACACCGGCATCGGCATCGCGCCGGACAAGGTGGGGCACATCTTCGAGCCGTTCGAGCAGGCCGACGGCTCCACGACCCGGAAGTATGGGGGCACGGGCCTGGGCCTGAGCATCAGCCGGCGGCTGGCCGAGCTGATGGGCGGGACGATGGGCGTGGAGAGCGAGCCGAGCCGTGGCAGCGTCTTCTGGTTCACCGCCCGCCTGCCCCGTGCCGAGCTGCCCGCGGCCGTCGCCGAACAGCCGAAGGCCGCCGCGCGCCCGCTGCGTGTGCTGTTGGCGGAGGACAACCCCGTCAACCAGAGGCTGGCCGTCCGCCTGCTGGAGAAGATGGGGCACGCGAGCGTGGTGGCCGGCAACGGGCTGGAGGCGGTCGCGGCGCTGGAGGACGCCGAGTTCGACGTGGTGCTGATGGACGTGCAGATGCCGGAGATGGGCGGCATCGAGGCCACCGCCGAGATCCGCCGCCGTGAGGCGGCCTCCGGGGGACACATCCCGATCATCGCGCTGACGGCGCACGCGATGAAGGGCGACCGCGAACGCTGCCTGGAGGCGGGCATGGACGGCTACCTGACCAAGCCGCTGCGCCCCGGCGAGCTGGCCGCCGCCCTGGCCACCTTTACCGCACCGGGGGGCTGACGCGGCCTTTCCGTGGGGGCCCCTCACGGGCGGACCGCCTTCGTGGGCCGGGCCCCCTTGACGCCCTCGTGCAGCTCCCAGTACCGGCCCGCCTCCACGCCCGCGAACGTCTCGGTCCCGCCCCACGGCCAGCGGACCGTCACCCGCCCGATCCGCTTCTCCGCGCCCAATCCGAACAGGAGGCGCGGGTCGCCGGCGGAGAGGTAACTGCCCCCGCCGCGCGCGAACCGCACGAGATCGCGGCCGCCGGCCTCCACGCTCACCCGCGCGCCGATCACCGGCCGGCCCCCCTTGGCGACGAGCTGGATCCCGACCCAGCCCGCGGGCTCGGCCTGGCCGGCGACGTTGCGGAGGATGGTGATGGGGGTGTTACAGTGGCTGACGACGAGGTCCGGCCTGCCGTCGTTGTCGAGGTCGCCGACGGCCAGCCCGCGCCCCAGCGCCGGCGTCCGGAAGTACGGCCCGCCCCTGGCGGTGATGTCCTCGAAGTAGCGGCGGCCGCCGCGCTCGACGTTGCGGAGCAGCACCGGCTTCTGGCGGAAGGGCGCCCCCGCCGGGTGACGCACGACGTGGCCGTTGACGAACACGAGGTCGAGCCAGCCGTCGTTGTCGATGTCGAGGAAGCCCGTGCCGAACCCGACGTACTGCTGGCCGAGGGCGGCGATGCCGGCGGTGCGTGTCTGATAGCTGAAGTTGGCCTTGCCCTGGTTGAGGTAGAGGGCGTGGAACTCGCCCTGGAAGTTGGTCACCCAGAGGGAAGGCCGGCCGCTGCCGTCGTAATCACCGGCGTCCACGCCCATGCTGCCGTTGTAGTTGCCGGTGTCGTCCCACGCGACGCCGGCACGCCGCCCCGCCTCCTCGAACCTCCCGCCGCGGTTGAGGTAGAGGAAGTTGTCCGAGGCGTCGTTGGCGACGTAGACGTCGGGCCGCCCGTCCTCGTCGAAGTCGGCGATCACCACGCCCAGGCCCTTGCCGTCCTTGCGCAGACCCGCCCCCTCCGACGCCTCGACGAACTTGCCGCCCTCGTTGCGGTAGAACGAGTGCGGCGTGGCGGCGAAGCGCTGCGGCTCGCACACGTCGCGGCGGGCGGCGTCGGCCCTGGCCGGGCAGTGCGGGTGGTTGGCGAACGACCACTCGACGTAGCGGCAGACGTAGAGGTCGGGCCGGCCCTTGCCGGTCAGGTCGGCGAAGGCCGCCCCCGTCACCCAGCGTGGGTCGGTGAGGCCCGCCTCCTTCGTCACGTCAACGAACCGCTTGCCGTCCACGTTGCGGTACAGCCTCATCCCCTCGTAGCCGGTGACGAGGAGGTCGGGCCGGCCGTCGCCGTCGTAGTCGGCGACGGCGGCGCCGTGGGTGTAGCCGGTGACGCCGGCGAGGCCGGCCTCCTCGGTCACGTCGCGGAACCTGAAGCCGCCCAGGTTCCTGTACAGCCGTCCTGGCAGGCCGACGGCCCTCGGCGGCGGGCCCTTCTCGAACGTGCCGCCGCCGGGGAGGAAGATGTCGAGCAGGCCGTCGCCGTCGTAGTCGATGAGGGCCACGCCGCCGCCGAGAGATTCGAGGATGGTGTACTGGTCCGCCTCCTCGCCGTTCTTGTAGGTGAACGACACGCCGGAGGACGCGGTCACGTCCTCGAACAGGGCCGGGGCGTCCGGCTTCTTCTCGCCGCCGTTGGGATCCGCCGGCCTCGGCCAGAAGACGGCGGCGGCGGCGACGAGGAGGGCGGCGCCGGCCAGGAGGGCCAGCCAGGGCAGCGACCGGCGTCGGTGGGGGTTGGTCATTTCGCCGGGGGTTTGAAGAGCTTGTCGATCCGCTTCTGCAGCTCCGCGTCGATGTCCGCGACGCGGTCACGGTACTTCTTCGCCTCCTCCTCCTTGCCGGCGGCCTGGAGGCAGCGGGCCAGCGCGAGGTTGGGCTCGCGCTGGCCTGGGGCGGCCTTCTCGGCCCGGAGGAACCAGCGTTCGGCCTCGTCCGTCCGCCGCAGGTCCAGCTCCACCTGCCCGCGCTCGACCAACGCCGGCACGTCGTCGGGCGCCTCCTCGATGAGGCCGTCGAGGAGACGGCGGGCGTCGTCGTGGTCGCCGAGGTTGCGGCGGCAGCTCGCCAGGAGGAGACGCAGCTCGGGGTCGTCGGGCCGGCGTTCGCGGAGCTGCCCCAGATGGCCGAGCGCCTCGCGGGGGTCGTTGCGGACGAGGATCTCGGCGACGTGCCGGCGGGCCACCTCGCTGCCCGGATCCAGCTCCAGGGCGGCGCGGTAGTCGGCGAGGGCCTGCTCGTGGGCACCCCGGCGGACGGCCTCCTGGCCGCGCCAGACGAGGCCCTGCACGCGGGCCGGGGTGCCGCGCTCGCGCCCCAGCCACAGGCCGATGCAGGCGCGGGCGAGGGACAGGTGCAGGGCCCGCAGGCTGCCCACGGTGAGCGCCTCGAGCAGGAGGTCGGCGTCGGGGAGGTCGGCCTTGTCGACGCAGACGGTGTAGGCCCTCTCGGCGTCGGCCAGGTCGCCAGACTGCAAGCGCCATAGCCAGCGCTCCATCCCGACGGCGTCGCGGTCGGCCCTGGCGGCGTGCGCGCGGTCGAGGAGGCGTCCGGCGAAGGCGAGGTCGCCGTCGCGGCGGGCGGACTGGGCGGCGAGGAGGAGGTAATCGGGATCGGCGGGGGCGTAGTCGAGGCAAAGGCGCAGGCGCTCGCGTGCGGCGAGGAAGTCACGCCGGGCCAGGGCGGCCTCGGCCTCGCGGTAGTGAGACCAGGCGCGGACGCGGCCGGCGACGAGCCAGCCCGCGAGGAGGAGCAGGGCCGCCACGACGCCGGCGAACACGAGGCGTTTGTGCCAGGGGGACATGGCCGGGGCCGGGGGCTTCGTGGGGGAGGGCGGCGGTATTGTATCCCCGGCGGGGACGGGTGCCACGGCCGGGCCGCCGGGCGGCCCGTGCGTCAGGCCGCCCCTGTCGGGCGTCTTCCTCATTGTGGCTTCACATCGGGGCTTGTACAAATAAAGATGTGTTGCTGGGAAGCCTTTCTGCCACTTCGTTCGGATCGGAGCTCCCTCATGTCCCTTCCGACGCGCCCCGTCCGCCGTGGTTTCACGCTGATCGAGCTGTTGGTGGTGATCGCCATCATCGCGATCCTGATCGGGCTCTTGCTGCCCGCCGTCCAGAAGGTGCGCGCCGCCGCCGCACGCATGAGCTGCCAGAACAACCTGAAGCAACTGGCTCTGGCGTGCCACAACCACCAGGACGCCCTGAAGCGGCTGCCGCCCGGGGCGGCCAACGACATGCAGCCCTTCGGCACCGGCGGGCACGGCTGGGGGTCGTCGTGGAAGGTGTACATCCTGCCGTACATCGAGCAGGGCCCCATCTTCCAGCAGTGGCAGTTCCACAGCAATAGCGGGTACGTCAACTCCAACAACCACGCGCTGGTGAACAACATGTGGATCGCCACCTTCCGGTGCCCCTCCAGCCAGGTCCCCGAGTACTCCCCCCGCGGCGGCAGCGGCGGCACGTACATGCAGACCTCGTACATGGGCATCGCCGGCTCGGCCATCAGCGCGGCTGGGGGGGGCGTGTACAACGCCACCTGCTGCAACGGCGGCGGCAACCTCACCTCCGATAACGGGACCCTCTTCGGCGGGAGCAAGGTGACGTTGGAGAAGATCACGGACGGGACGAGCAACACGTGGCTGATCGGCGAGCAGAGCGACCACCTCCGCGACGCGGCGGGCAACCCGCTCACGGCCAACTATACCGCCCAGATGGGCAACAGCGCGGCCATGTACGGGTGGAGGATGGGGGCGGCCCACCCGTTCAACGGCACCTGGACGAACGGCTCGGACGGGCGGAACTTCAACTGCGTGACGCTCCGGTACGGCATCAACCAGTGGGGGATCGTGCCCGCCGGCACGCTCGGCGACTCCGCCACTGCCGCCGCCGCCGGCGTGAATAACGACGCGGGGACGAACTTCCCGCTCAACTCGGAGCACACCGGCGGGGTGAACGTGGCGATGGCGGACGGGAGCGTGCGTTTCGTCTCGGACAGCATCCAGTTGGCGGCCATCCACGCCTTCTGCACGCGGGCCGGCCGCGAGCCCGCGACGAACGCCCCCTGACCCTCGCCGTGGACCGACAGGGGGCGGCGGCCGCCCCTGCTGCCGGCACCCCCGGCCTCGTGCTTCCGACGGGCCCACCAGGCCTCCCGTGAGGCGTAGGGGGCTGGTGGCTGCACGTCCGCGGCGACATTCCGGCTTCCTCATTGCTCTGTCACATCGGCGGTGCTACAAATGGTTAGTCGTTGTTGCGTGCCCGTCAGTGAGGGGCACGCACGCCGGGCCACTTCACGGCACGGGAATCGCAGTTGTTCGGGACCAACGGCCCACTCCGGTGTTTCCTTCCTCAATGCCACATCACGATTTTCGTTGACTCATGGATTTATCATTCCTGTGTTTTTTTCTCTCTTCTCTCACAGAGGTCTGCTCCAATGTCTCTCCGCACACGGCGCTTCTCTCGGCGGGCGTTCACGCTGATCGAGCTGCTGGTGGTGATCGCCATCATCGCCATCCTGATCGGCCTGCTACTTCCGGCGGTGCAGAAGGTCCGCGCCGCCGCCGCGCGCATGAGCTGCCAGAACAACCTGAAGCAACTGGCGCTGGCCTGCCACAACCACCAGGACGCCCTGCGGCGTCTGCCCCCCGGGGCGGCCAACGACATGCAGCCCTTCGGCACGGACACGGGCGCCCGGTGGGGCTCGTCGTGGATGGTGTACATCCTGCCGTACATCGAGCAGGGCCCCATCTTCCAGCTCTGGCAGTTCAACAACCACAGCGGGTACGTCAACTCTAACAACGGCGCGCTCGTCGCCAACATGTGGATCAGCACGTTCCGCTGTCCCTCCAGCCAGGTCCCCGAGTTCATCCCCCGCTCCGGCTCCGGCTCGCCGCTGATGGCCGTCTCCTACACCGGCATCTCCGGCTCGGTCATCAGCAACGCGGCCGGCGATGTCATGAGCGGCAGTTGCTGCAACGGCGCCGGGAACCTGATCACCACCAACGGCATCCTGTTCGCGGGCAGCAAGGTGACACTGGAGAAGATCACGGACGGGACGAGCAACACGTGGCTGATCGGCGAGCAGAGCGACCACCTCCGCGACGTGAGCGGCAATCCCTTCACCGCGGGTTACTCGAGCGGCATGGCCATCAGCTCCGGCCCGCACGGTTGGACGATGGGGGCTTCGCACAATTTCAACAGTTTCTGGACGAACGGCTCGGACGGGCGGAGTTTCAACTGCACGGCCCTCCGCTACGGGATCAACCAGTGGGGGATCATCCCCGTGGGGACCGCTGGGAATTCCGGGACCGCCGCCGCGGCCGGCGTGAATGACAACACCCCGGCCAACCTGCCACTCACCTCCGAGCACTCGGGGGGGGTGAACGTGGCGATGGCGGACGGGAGCGTGCGCTTCGTCTCGGACAGCATCCAGTTGGCGGCCATCCACGCCTTCTGCACCCGCGCGGGCCGCGAGCCCAACCCCAACTGACCGCCCCGCCTGGCCCTCCGGCGCCGACCCGTGCATCGGGGCCGGCGCCGTGGCCCCCATTCCTCCCCTGTCCGCCCATTCCGGGACCATCGTTCATGAAACGGCTCTCTTGGTTGTGTCTGGCCATCTGCATCGTGGGCGTCGTGGTGGGCTGCAAGCCGCCGAGGCCGAAGGCGCCGTCCACGGCGGCGGTGAAGGGGACGGTGACGCTGGACGGGGCGCCGATGGGTGGGGGGCACGTGCGCTTCAACGTGGCCGGGCAGGGCCCGATGAGCTGCGAGGTCAAGGACGGGGCCTTCTCTGGGGAGGCGTACATCGGCAAGAACCGCGTGGACGTGACCTGGGACAAGGAGGGCGAGCCGGTCCCCGGGATGCCCGACGTCAAGATGACCGTCAACGCCGTCGCGGCCGAGTTCTCCGGGCCCGGCTCCCCGTTCAACTTCGACGTCCCCGCCTCCGGCAAGTCCGACTTCAAACTCGCCGTCACGTCCGCACGCTGACCGGCGGATGCATCCACGCGGCCGTGCCGAGCCTCGTGTGGCGCGGCCGCGTCTTTTCCCGCCTACCGCGGATTTTTCATCTTCCTCATTGCCCCGCCTTTGCCGGGCTGGTAGAAATGCGGTAATGAGTCCTCCGCTGCCCAACCTCATCACCCACGGGCAGCGGATTCTCATCCACGCGGCCCGGCCTCCCGGCCGCGAGGGACATGCAACACCCATCCTGCTCGCTCGATCCGCCCCTCGATGGGCCGCGTCTACCGTGACGCCTGCTGTCTTCGGCATCCTCCGAAGATGTCCGCGTCGGAGCCGGTAAGCCGTCCCGTGGGGCGATCCCCCGCGTCGATCCTCTGCGTCCGTCCTCGCTGTTCTTTTCTCTCTCTTCTCTCATGGAGGTCTGCTACATGTCTCTCCACACGCGCCCCGTGTGCCGCCGAGGCTTCACGCTGATTGAATTGCTCGTCGTCATCGCCATCATCGCGATCCTGATCGGCCTCTTGCTGCCCGCCGTCCAGAAGGTGCGCGCCGCCGCCGCGCGCATGAGCTGCCAGAACAACCTGAAGCAACTGGCTCTGGCGTGCCACAACCACCAGGACGCGCTGCGGCGTCTGCCGCCCGGCTGCGCCAACGACATGCAGCCCTTCGGCACCGGCAGCCAGGGGTGGGGCTCGTCGTGGAAGGTGTACATCCTCCCGTACATCGAGCAGGGCCCGGTCTTCCAGCAGTGGCAGTTCCACAGCAACAGCGGCTACCAGAATGCCAACAACGGCAACCTGGTCCGCAACCTGTGGATTTCCACCCTCCGCTGCCCCTCAAGCCAGGTCCCCGAGTTCATCCAGCAGTCAGGCTACAGCCCCGCCACGCCGCTGATGATGACCTCGTACACGGGCATCGCCGGTTCTTCGATCAGCTCAGCCTCCGGCGGTGTGTTCACCAACCTCGGCTGCTGCAACGGGCCTGGGGGTCAGCATTCCAACAACGGCATCCTGTTCGCGGGCAGCAAGGTCGGGCTGGAGAAGATCACGGACGGGACGAGCAACACGTGGCTGATCGGCGAGCAGAGCGACCACCTCCGCGACGTGGCGGGCAACCCCCTCACCGTCAACTGGCATGGCGGGTTGGCCCACAGCTCCGGGCCGCATGGCTGGACGATGGGGGCGGCGCACCCCCTCAACGGCGGTTTCGGCGCAGGGTCCGACGGGCGGCACTTCAACTGCACCACGGTGCGCTACAGCCCCAACCAGTGGGGCATCGTCCCCATCGGCACCACGGGTAACTCCGCGGTGGCGGCCGCCGCCGGTGTGAATGCCAACACGCCCCCGAACTTGCCGCTCTCTTCCGAGCACTCGGGAGGGGTGAACGTGGCGATGGCGGACGGGAGCGTGCGTTTCGTCTCCGACAACATCCAGCTGGCGGCCATCCACGCCTTCTGCACCCGCGCGGGCCGCGAGCCCGGCACCAACTAGCCGTCGCCGCCAGGACTCGCACCGGCGCCGGCCCGTGTATCGGGGCCGGCGCCGTGGCCCCCATTCCTCCCCTGTCCGCCCATTCCGGGACCATCGTTCATGAAACGGCTCTCTTGGTTGTGTCTGGCCATCTGCATCGTGGGCGTCGTGGTGGGCTGCAAGCCGCCGAGGCCGAAGGCGCCGTCCACGGCGGCGGTGAAGGGGACGGTGACGCTGGACGGGGCGCCGATGGGTGGGGGGCACGTGCGCTTCAACGTGGCCGGGCAGGGCCCGATGAGCTGCGAGGTCAAGGACGGGGCCTTCTCTGGGGAGGCGTACATCGGCAAGAACCGCGTGGACGTGACCTGGGACAAGGAGGGCGAGCCGGTCCCCGGGATGCCCGACGTCAAGATGACCGTCAACGCCGTCGCGGCCGAGTTCTCCGGGCCCGGCTCCCCGTTCAACTTCGACGTCCCCGCCTCCGGCAAGTCCGACTTCAAACTCGCCGTCACGTCCGCACGCTGACCGACGCCAACGGTCCGGGGTAAGCCCGAGTCCGAGAGGCGCTGGCGCTGTGTGTCTCGGGGCGCTGACGTTCATCCATGCGCGTCAAGCCAACGAGGCGCTCACGCTGTGTGACTCGGGGCGCTGACGCGGCCCCGCTCGCCCGATCCAGAGCCGCTCACGCTCCAGCTCCGGGCGCTCCTGCGGCCCAGTCGCAGCGCTCCGCAGGATACGCCCATTCCAAACAGGGATTTCGGAGACCGTGCGCCCACACGGTCACGCCCATTGCGTTTCAAGGCAGGGCAGATCGATAGTCGGGGATGGCTGGGCGCACGGCGGGGCGGGAGAACCGACAATCGATTAGCCCTGCGTTTCAAGGGTACGGTCTTGTTTCCGCCGGCCCCCCACGCTACACACCCGGCGGGAGGGCCGTGCCATGTCCCTGCGTCCGTTGGGCCTCCTGGGGCTTCTGCTGCTGGCCAACACGTCCCACGCCGGCAGGCCCGAGGAGCTGAAACTCGCCGCCAGCCTACGCGAGCTGCTCCTCGAGAGCCTCCCCGACCCCTTGTACGTGGACGCCAAGCACTGGGGCATCCAGGCCAAGGGGCCGCGCGGAAAGATGCGCAACGACGGGCGGTGGTGGAAGCTGAAGATCACGCGGCGCGGGCACCCCGCGGCCGCCCTGGACGTGCGCGACATGCGGCCCGTCGGCAAGGACAGGAAGGCCTTCACCCTCGTCCTCGACATGCCCGCGCAGATCGACCTCGAACGGCAGACCTGGCTGTTGGGCACGCGCCTGTACTCGGGGAGCACGCGCGCACGGGTCATGCTGCACCTCACGCTCGACTGCGAGATCGAGACGCGGCTGGAGACGCCCAAGGACGCCCTCCTGCCCGACGTGGTCTTCCGCCTGCGCGTCATCCGCTCCGACTTCAAGCACGACGCCATCGTCGTCGAGCACACGGCGGGGGTGGGCGGCGATGCCGCCCGCACCATCGGCGACGTGGTCCTGGCCATCGTGAAGCAGGCCAAACCCTCCCTCGAACGCAGCCTGATCGCCAAGGCCAACGCGGCCATCCTCAAGGCCGGGGACACCAAGGAGGTCCGCCTCAGCCTGTCGAAGGCGGCCGAGGGCAAGAAATAGCAACATCAGGCAGGGGGGCCCTTCGCCCGTCAAGGGGCGGTGACGAAGTGAGCAGGTGAGCGAGTGAGCATGTGACTCGCGCACTCGGCGCCGGTCCGTGACACCATGCGTCAAAGAACGGCGAGTCACTTGCCCACTCCTCCAGAAAGTGGGCAGGTGACTCGCGGAAGTGGGCAGGTGACTCGCCGTTCACAGGGGCTTGGCGTCCGCAGGAGGCGGTCACCGGCGGCCATCGGCACGCGGGGGCACTCACACGGCTTGACCGTTTTCATTGCAGGGGGGTATCCGGGGGGGTGCAATGCAATGCAATTCGCCCCGGCCGGCCCACCCCTGGCTCCTTCCGTCAGATCCCGCTCCGGGCTGAACAGGGACGAAAAAAGGGCCGGCCCCCTTCGGGACCGGCCCACCCCCCTGAGAACCGGGACGCTCAGCCGCGCGTGGCGGACAGGACATCGCGGACGGCCTCCTGGGGCGTGGACCGCAGGTGCTCGTCATCGAGCGCCGGGCCGCCCTCGTCCTCGAAGCGGCTGATGGCGTCGTGGGAGTCCACGTCGTGGACCGTGGGCAGGTACTTGAAGTCGCCGCGCAGGGCCTTGAGCGCCAGGCGCTCCTCGTCGATGTCATGCAGCGGGCGGAAGCCGGCCGCGCGCACCAGCCTGCTCATCAGGCAGGGCTGGCGGAAGAGGTACTGCACCAGGCAGAAGGTGCCGAGGGCCGGGAGGACGACGAACCAGGGGCTGACGAGGAACGCCAGCGCCAGGCCGCCGCCGATCACCGCGGCCAGGGCCAGCTTGGTCACGCGGCCGGCGGACCACTCCCTCTCGCACTCGGCGAGTCGGGCGTTGATCCCGTCGCTGCCGCCCTCGACCGCCAGGCGCAGGCGATATTCAAGCCCCTCGCCCTGGGCCGGGCGGGCCTTCCGCGTGTAGAGCCAGTGAGACATGGTGGCACCTCTCGTCGGGGGTTGTCGCTGGGGCGCGATCGGGTACGGATCGGACCCACCTCCTTGTTGCAAATCCCGCGCCACGGGGGGGCGCCTTGCCGACGGGGCCTCCGGCACGTCAGATGCTAGAGGGGCGCGATTCGGACGCCCCGGACCTCGGGGCCGATCCATGCTCGACGAGCCGCCTGTCACCGCCGCCTCCGACTCGCCGTCGCTGACCATCCTCGGCACGCTGGTGGGCGTCGCCCTGCTGGTGGGCGTGCTGGCCGCGGCCGGCGTGGTGCGTCCGGTGGTCCGCTGGGCGCTGGACGCCTTCAAGGCCATGATCGCCGGGGGGTTCCGCACCTGGGAGCGGACGCTGGGGTGGATGCCGTGGCCGCTCTTCGCCGTCTTCGTCGCCGGCCTGGTCGTGTGCGGGGTCTGGGCGGACGAGCGGCAGCCGGCGCTCACGGCGGTGATCTCCGCGGCGTTGCTGTACTCCGGGGTGATCTCCTGCCTGGCATACATCCACCTCGACTTCGAGCGGGTGGAGGTCGAGCGCGGCTACAAGGCGCTCGCCAACCCGGAGCAGGGGCAGCAGCTGGCCCAGGAGTACATCCGCCACGGGCACCGCGCCCGCTGGCCGCTCCTGGTCGCCGCGGCCCTCGCCTTCGTCGCCGGGTTCACCCTCCTGAACAAGCTGCTGTGGCTGGGGCCTGGGCGGGAGTGGTACGACCTGCGCGGCCTGCCGGGGACGGTGGCCGACTTCGCCGCGTACTCCATCGTCAGCCTGTACAACGCGGTGGATGTCCTCGACATGGCCGAGCGCATGCGGGTCTTCCAGCTCCCGCATGTGGTGGCCGTGAAATGGCCGGCCCGCGTGCTGCTGGTCGTCTACAAGCTGTTCTTCGCCCTGGTCCTGGTGCAGCAGATCCTCTCGGCGTTCCGCCGCTCGGGGCAGCTGGGGCAGCTCATCACGGACTTCTGGTCGCCCAACGCGCCGATCCACCAGCGGGCGAGGACGGCGCTGCCCCTGTTCGGCACGTCGGCGGCCGACCCGCTGATGAGGTCGCTGCGGGAGGCGGCCAAGGTGACGCGCGAGATGCGCGAGGAGCTGCCGGAGGTGCTGGCCTCGGCGGGGCCGGCGGCCATCCCGTTCCTGACGAAGTATCTGCACGACCCCAGCGAGAACGTGCGGATCGTGGCGGCGGCGGCGCTGGGGCGGCTGGGGGGGCGGCGCTCGCTGCGGCGGCTGATTCACCTGGCGTCGGACCCCAGCGACGCCGTGCGTCTGGCGGCGGTGGACGCCATCGGGCGCATCGCCTCGCCGCGCCTGCGTGATGGCCACGCCGGCCTGTCGGGCCTGGCCGCGTGGTTCTGGGCGTGGTTCGACTCGCGTGCGGGGGCGTTGAGCCGCGCCCTCAGCGCCCTCGCGCTGGCGTGCCGCGACCGTTCGGGGGCGGTGCGCACGCGGGCGCTGACGGCGCTGGCGGAGATCGGGCCGGCGGCGGCGGCGGTGATGCCGGCGATCCGCGAGGCGCTGCGCGACGAGGACGAGGACGTGGAGCGGGCGGCCGTCGAGGCGCTGGTCCACGTCGCGGGCGCGTCGGCCCTCCCCGACCTCATCGCCCTGTGTGGCGACGGGACCGTCGCGGTGCGTCAGGCGGCGGTGCGCGGGGTGGGGATGCTGGGGGCGCAGGACGGGGCGGAGGCGGCGGCGCGGCTGGTGCTGGACCGCGACGACGGCGTCGTGCGCGAGGCGGCCTCCGCGCTTGGGCGCATCGGCACGCTGCCGCCGGCGGCGGTGGCGGTGCTGGAGGCCGGGATCAAGGACGGCGACAACGTGATCCGCGCCCGCACCGCCCGCGCCTTGGGGGAGCTGGGCCCGGCGGCCAAGCCGCTGGCTCCGGCGCTGGCGCGTCTGCTGGACGACCGCAACGACGCCGTCCGCGCCGAGGCGGTGACGGCGCTGGGCCGCATCGGCGAGCCGGTGCCGGAGGCGATGGCGAAGCTGACGCGGGCGCTGGACGACGACGACAACTGGGTGACGGCGCTCGCCGCCGAGGCGCTCGGCAAGATGGGCGGGCACGGTCCGTCGTCGGCGGCGGCGCTGGCGCGCGCCCTGCGGCACCCGACGCCGGTGGTGCGTGCCAACGCGGCGGAGGCGCTGGGCCGGCTCGGGCACGCGGCGGCGCCGGCCCTGCCGGCCCTGGTGGAGGCCTGCGCCGACGCGGACGCCGCGGTCCGCGAGGCGGCGGTCCGCGCCCTGGGCAGGGCGCGGCGGCCCACGCCCCCCGTCCTGGGGGCGCTCCGCAAGGCCGTGGCCGCGGACGAGGCCGTCGTGCGTGCCGCCGCCGTGGCGGCGTTGCGCGAGATGGGGCAGCTCGGGGAGGAGGAGTGCCTGGCGTTGCTGCGCGACGGGTCGGACGCGGTGCAGTTGGAGGTCCTGGACGCCCTGCCGCGCCTGGACCCGCCCGGCGCGGTGGTGCTGGAGGAGGCCTGCCGCTGCCTGCGCGACGACCACAACCCGGAGGTGCGGATCAAGGCGGCGTCGGTGCTGGGCGAGGCGGGGGTGGCCAGTGAGGGCGTGTGCGCCTCCCTGCTGGAGGCGTCACGCACCGCCGAGGTGCCGGTGCGGGTCGAGGCGTTGCGCTCCCTGGCCGAGCTGGGCTGCCCGTCGGCCCCGGAGGCGTTCGCCGACGGCCTGAAGGACACCAGCGCCGAGGTGCGGCGGGCGGCGGCGCTGGGCTGGACGAAGGCCGACACGGTGGACGCGGCGGCGTTGGTGCCGGCGCTACAGGACGCCGACGCGGTGGTGCGTTCGACGGCGGCGTTCGCGTTGGGCCGGGGCGAGCTGCCGGACGACGCGGTGCCGCCGCTGCTCGCGTGCCTGCACGACGAGGAGGACCGGGTGCGTTTCCACGCGGTGGTGGCGTTGCGGACACGCGACGACGCGGAGGTGCTGGAGGCGATGCGGAAGTGCCTGGCCGACGAGAGCGCGCGTGTGCGTCTGGCGGCGGCGCGGGCGTTGCTGCGTCACGACGAGGCCGACGAGGCGGCGCGGAAGCTGGCCGACGAGGCGTTGGCGTCGGCGGACGAGGCGACGGCGCGGATGGCGCGGCAGGTGCTAGGGCGTGACGGCATCACGCCGGCACCGGCCGGCGCAGCAGGCCCTCCACCGTCTCCGCCGTCCGCGCCACCGCCGCCTCGAGGAAGCGTCGGCCCTTCGCCGGCGTAGCCAGCGACGGGTATCCCACCGCGCCGTGGCCGGTCTTCTGCTTCATGTCGTCCGCCAGGAACAGGCCGCGGAGCGCCGGGTCCTCGCTCAACGGGTCGTCGAGGATCTCCTGCCCGCGCACGAGGTCGGGGCGGAGGTGCATCATCATGGCCGTCTCGAATTCGCAGGCGTGGCCCATGCCCTTGCGGGCGCCCTCGGCGAGGGCCGCCAGCTCCCTGGCGGCCAGGTCCCAGTACGACGCCGCCGACAGGATGCGCTGGGCCCAGCGCGGCTGGAGGCGGCGTAGCGCCATCTGCATGGTGTCGATGTTGCCGCCGTGGCCGTTGAGGATGAGGACGCGGAGGTACCCGTCGGCGAGGAGGGGCTCGATCAGGCCGGCGAGGAGGTCGACGTGCGTATCGACGCCGACCGACAGCGTGCCGCCGAAACGGAGGTGGTGGTGGCTGGCTCCGAGCCACATCGTCGGGAGCTGCAGCATGACGGCGGGCAGTTTGGCCTCGACGCCGTCGGCGACGCCGGTGACGAGGACGGTGTCGGTCAAGACGGCGAGGTGCTTGCTGTGTTGCTCGACGGCGGCGACGGGCAGGACGACGACGCAGCGGTCACGCGGCACCTTGCCCAGCTCGGGGGCGGTCATCTCGGCGAATTTCATGGGGCTGCTCCCGTCGAGCACGCATCCAGCGTGCTCTCCTGTCCACGCTCCCGAACCGAGCACGCTGGATGCGTGCTCTACGAACCGAGCAGATCCCTCACCACTTCCTTCTCTGACTCCAGCTCCTTGAGTGTCGCGGCGAATTTGGCCTGCCCGAAGGCGTCCAGCTTCAGCCCCTCGACGACGGCGTGATTGCCCTTGCCGTCCGTCGTGCAGGGGTAGCCGAAGACCAGCCCCGCCGGCACGCCGTACTCGCCCTTCGACACGATGGCGGCGCTCGTCCAGTCGCCCTTGGCCGTGCCCCGCACCAGCGCCTTGACGTGGTCGATGGCGCCGTTGGCGGCGGAGAAGGAGGACGAGACCTTCGTCGTGTCGATGATGAACTTGCCGCGGTCCTGGCACGACGGGACGAACGTGCCCTCCAGCCAGGCGCGGTCGGTGACGACCTCCGTCGCCGGCTTGCCGTCGATCTTGGCGTTGGTGAAGTCGGGGTACTGCGTGTTCGAGTGGTTGCCCCAGATGGTCATGTTCGTGACGGCGGCGTTGGCCACGCCGGCCTTGCGGGCCAGGGCGGAGACGGCGCGGTTGTGGTCGAGGCGCGTCATGGCGTGCCAGCGCTCGGCGGGGATGTCGCGGCCGTTGCGCTGGGCGATCAGGCAGTTGGTGTTGCACGGGTTGCCGACGACGAGGATGCGCACGTCGCTCGCCGCGTTCTTCGCGAGGGCCTGGCCCTGGCCGACGAAGATGGGGCCGTTCTTCTTGATGAGGTCGCCGCGCTGCTCGCCGGGGCCGCGGGGGGCGGCGCCGACCAGGAGTGCCCAGTTGACGCCCTTGAAGGCGGCGTTGGCGTCGTCGGTGATGATGACGTCTTCGAGGGTGGGGAAGCCGCAGTCCTGCAGCTCGTACATGGCGCCTTCGAGGTTCTTGAGTGCGACGGGCAATTCGAGGAGCTGGAGGATGACCCTGGTGTCGGGGCCGAACACCTCGCCGGAGGCCAACCGGACGATGAGGCTGCTGGACACGCGGCCCGCCGCCCCCGTCACCGCCACGCGCACCGTGCCAGCCATCACGCCGCCCTCCGTCTCGCACCCACTCTCGCCGTCCGCCGGCCCGAGCATAAGGTAGAGCGTAGCGGCCCCGACGCCCGGCGGCCAATTCCGACCAGCCCAGGGAGTGAAGTGCGATGGCTGTGAAGGTGGGAATCAACGGCTTCGGCCGCATCGGGCGGCTGGTGTTCCGCGCCATCGCGGAGCAGGGCCTCCTCGGGAAGCAGATCGACGTGGTCGCCGTCAACGACCTCGTCCCCGCCGACAACCTCGCCTACCTCGTCAAGTACGACTCCGTCCAGGGACGCAGCAAGGAGGCCGTCTCCACGGAGAAGTCCCCCGGCGCCGCCGAGGACGACGTCCTCATCGTGGACGGCCACAGGATCAAGTGCCTCGCGGTCAAGGAGGGCCCCGCCGCCCTGCCGTGGAAGCAGCTGGGCGTCGAGTACGTCCTGGAATGCACCGGCCTGTTCACCGAGGCCGAGAAGGCGAAGGGCCACATCAGCGCCGGGGCGAAGAAGGTGATCATCTCGGCGCCCGGCAAGGGCGAGGACATCACCGTCGTCATGGGCGTGAACCACGAGAAGTACGACGCCGGCAAGCACCACATCGTCAGCAACGCCTCCTGCACGACGAACTGCCTGGCCCCGGTGGTCCACGTCCTGCTGAAGGAGGGCTTCGGCATCGACGAGGGCCTGATGACCACCGTCCACTCCTACACGGCGACGCAGAAGACGGTGGACGGCCCGTCGAAGAAGGACTGGAAGGGCGGACGCTCCGCCGCCATCAACATCATCCCGTCCACCACCGGCGCCGCGAAGGCCGTCGGGCTGGTGTGCCCCGAGGTGAAGGGCAAGCTGACGGGCATGTCGTTCCGCGTGCCGACGCCGACCGTCTCCGTGGTGGACCTGACGGTGAAGACGACGAAGGAGACGAGCTACAAGGACATCAGCGCGGCCATGAAGAAGGCGAGCGAGACGTACCTCAAGGGCATCCTGGCCTGGACGGAGGACGAGGTCGTCAGCACGGATTTCATCCACGACTCGCACTCCAGCATCTTCGACGCCGGCAGCGGGATCGAGCTGAACTCGCGGTTCTTCAAGCTGGTGAGCTGGTACGACAACGAGTGGGGTTACAGCAACCGGTGCGTGGACCTCCTGAAGCACATGATTTCCAAGACCTGAGCCGGACGGGGCGGGGGGGGCCGATGGGGCGCCTGTGCCCCGTCCGCCCCGTCCGTCTCATCCGTCCCATCCGTCTCATCCGTCCCAACACCCTCCCGGCCACCTACCATGAAACGAACGATCGCCGACCTGGGCGACCTCCACGGCAAGCGTGTCCTGGTGCGCGTGGACTTCAACGTCCCGCTCGACGAGTCCGGCGCCGTCACCAACGAGCGCCGCATCGCCGGCGCCCTGCCCACCCTGGAGGCGTTGCTCGCCAAGGGTGCGGCCCTCATCGTCATGAGCCACCTGGGCCAGCCCGACGGTGACGCCAGGGCGGCCGACTTCCGCACGAAGAACGCGCGTCTGAAGATGGACCGCGTGGCCGAGCGCCTCCGCGCCCGCCTCCCCAGCCCCGTCACCAAGCTGGACGAGGTCGCGGGCCCCGCCGTCAAGGCGGCCGCCGAGGCGCTCAAGCCCGGTGAGGTGCTGCTGCTGGAGAACCTCCGCTTCCACCCCGGCGAGAAGGCCAAGGACAAGGAGTTCGCCGCCGAGCTGGCGTCCCTCGCCGACGTGTACGTCAACGACGCCTTCGGCACCTGCCACCGCTCCGACGCCTCCATGGTGGCGGTCCCCGCGGCGATGGCCGGCAAGCCGCGCGTCGTCGGCAAGCTCGTGGCCAAGGAGCTGGATGTCCTCAACGGCCTGCTGTCGGCGCCGGGCCGCCCGATGATCGGCCTGCTCGGCGGGGCCAAGGTGTCGGACAAGGTGGGCTTCATCAAGGCGCTGCTGGGGCGGGTGGACAAGGTCCTGATCGGCGGGGCGATGACGTACCTGTTCCTCAAGGCGCAGGGCAAGGGCATCGGGAACAGTTTCTGTGAGACCAAGGCCAAGGAGGGGCAGAAGACGCCGCTGCAGATGGCGCAGGAGATCCTCGACCTCGGCAAGGACAAGATCGTCCTGCCCCTGGACCACCTCGCCGTGTCGGACCTGAAGGCGCCGGACACCGCCGTCGTGGTGGACGGCGAGATCCCCGCCGGCCTGGCCGGGGTGGACATCGGCCCCAAGACGATCGCCCTGTATCGGCAGGAGATCGCCCAGGCGGCGACCGTCATCTGGAACGGCCCGATGGGCAAGTTCGAGGACGAGCCGTACAGCAAGGGCACCCGGGCCATCGCCGCCGCCCTGGCCGAGTCGAAGGCGACGACGGTCGTCGGCGGGGGCGAGACGGCGGAGGCCGTCGAGGAGTTCGGCCTGGCGGAGAAGATGTCGCACGTCTCGACCGGGGGCGGGGCGTTCCTCGAGTACGTCGAGGGCACGCCGTTCAAGGCCCTCGCCGAGATCGACGAGAGGTGAAGCCCAGGCCGGGGCGTGGCGGCGGACGTTCCGCTGGCGGTGGGAGGAGAAGAGCACCCGTCGCCCCTGCCGGCCCACGGGCCGCCCGCGGCGTCTCACGCCGGGGCGCGGGACGCAGGGGCGGGGATTGAGGCGGGCCGCGTGCGGGGGTAGAATCAAGCTACTCCCCAGGAGGCCTGCCATGCTCGCGACGCCACCCCTCTCGTTCTTCCACGCCCAGGCCTCACTGGCGGCGCTGGGCGCGGCCGCCTGCCGCCAGGAGGCGCCGGCGACGCGCGCGGGCCGGCTGGACGAGCTGGCGGGCGCGCTGGCGGAGATGGTGCCGGTCATCATCCGCTCGTGGTACGACTCGTTCAAGGTGCGCTGGGAGATCGGGCACGACGCGACCATGCCCCTGCGCCGCATCATGGACGGCGAGCTGGGCGGCCTCCTCGACACCCTGCGCGACGTGGAGCTGGCGTGCGCCGAGTCCGAGGCCGCCGGGGCGGCCGTCGCCAGCCGGCCGAGGCTGCGCGAGGCGGCGGCGACGCTGGAGGCGACGCGCGCGGAGGTGCTGCGCGGGTGGACGGAGTTCAAGAAGTCCGACGAGCAGCTCTCGCCCGAGGACATCGCGGGGGCGGCCGACCCGGTGACGGCCTACGGGAACGCGAAGGGCATCGGCCGTGATGAGGCGCTCGCGCGGCTGGAGGCGATCCGCAAGGAGTTCTACCCCGAACGCCCCCCCTTGGAGTGACGCCATGCCCTACCGCGTCCGCGTCGAGCCTCGCCTCACGCGCACCATCCCCCGCCTCGGGGTCAGTGACGCCGTCGAGGGGGCCGTCTACATGTTCCTCCACCAGGACCTGCCCCGCCTGGCGCCGGGCAACCTCGTCCGCCTCACCGACCCGTTCGACGGCATGTGCTGCCGGTTCTACCTCATCGACCCACAGAACCGGATGATGCAGCACCAGTTCACGTTCCAGGTCCTGTTCGGCATGGACGAGGAGACCCTTTTCGTGGTCAACGCCGCCTATCTGCGCGGCATCGGGTTCTGACCCCCCGAACCCCCGCCGCCCCCGGCGTCTCCTCTCTCCATGCGCCCCCGGAGGCCCACGCCCATGCTCGACATGATCAAGTACCCCCGCACGCAGCACATCGAGGGGTCGCGGCTGCAATCCGGCGACGAGGACCTCGACGGCGTCCGGTTCACAGAGATCAAGGGCCTCCACCTCGCCGTCGAGGAGAAGATCGACGGCGCCAACGCCGGCATCCGCTTCGACGACGACGGCCAGCTCTTTTTGCAGAGCCGCGGCCACTTCCTCACCGGCGGCCCGCGCGAGAAGCACTTCAACCTCTTCAAGCAGTGGGCCATGACCGTCTCCTGGCCGCTCTTCGAGCGGCTCGGGTCGCGGCACGTCCTGTTCGGCGAGTGGCTCTACGCGAAGCACACCTGCTTCTACGACCTGCTGCCGCACTACTTCCTGGAGTTCGACATCCTCGACACCGAGACGGGGGACTTCCTCTCCACCCCGCGGCGCCGCGAGATGTTGGCCGGGCTGCCCATCGTCTCCGTGCCGGTGCTGCACGAGGGGCCGGTGGAGTCGCTGGACGACCTGACGGCGTTCGTGCGCCCGTCGCTGTACAAGAGCCGGGGGTGGCGCGGGACGCTGGCCCGCGTGGCCGGGGAGCGGGGCGTCGATCCGGCGCAGGCGGCGAAGGAGACGGACGCCTCCGACGAGGCCGAGGGGCTGTACATCAAGGCGGAGCGCGACGGCAAGGTGGTCGGGCGGTACAAGTACGTCCGGGCCACGTTCCTCAACGCGATCCTCGATTCCGGCACGCACTGGCTGCGGCGGCCCGTGGTGCCGAACCAACTGGCGCCGGGCGTCGATCTCTTCGGAGGGATGAGGGATGAGGGATGAGGGATGAAAGGGGCATCCCCATCAACCCGACCCCTCTGCTTCCTTCAGCCCTCATCCTTTCGGAGATGCCATGACGCTCCTTGACCACTGTCCCGTGCCGCCGGATTGGCGTCTGCCGTGGGGGGCGATGCTCGACGCCTACGACTGGCTGCGCGGGCTGTACGATTGCCCGCAGGACCCCGTCCATCACGCCGAGGGCGACGTGGGCACGCACACGCGCATGGTGTGCGAGGAGCTGATCGCCCTGCCGGCGTGGCGGGCACTCGATGCGAGGGGACGTCGCGTCCTCTTCGGCGCGGCGGTGCTGCATGACTCGGCCAAGCCGGAATGCACGAAGGAGGAGGACGAGCGGATCACGTCGCGCGGGCACTCGCGGCGCGGGGCCGTGAAGGCGCGGAACGTCCTGTGGCGCGAGGGGGTGCCGTTCGACGAGCGTGAGGAGGTGTGCGGGCTGATCGCGGTGCATCAGGTGCCGTACTGGCTGATCGACCGGCCCGACGTGCGGCGCAAGGCCGTCGAGGCGAGCTGGACGACGCGCGGGGACCGTCTGGCGATCCTGGCCGAGGCCGACGTGCGCGGGCGTGTCTGCGCCGACAAGCAGAGGCTGCTCGACAACGTGGCGCTGTTCGCCGAGCAGTTGAGCGAGATGGGCTGCCTGGATGGGCCGTACCCGTTCGCGTCGGAGCATGACCGGGTGATGTTCTTCGCGGACGAGCGGCGTGCGCCGGAGGCGGTGGCGCACTTCGCGCCGCGGTGCGAGGTCGTCCTGATGTCGGGCCTGCCGGGGTCGGGCAAGGACCACCACATCCGCACGCACTTCGGCGGGTGGGAGGTGATCGGGCTGGACGACATCCGGGCCGAGATGGGGGTCGATCCGGCGGACGGGCAGGGGGAGGTGATCGTGGCGGCGCGCGAGCGGGCGAAGGGGATGCTGCGTGCGGGGCGGGGCTTCGTGTGGAACGCGACGAACCTGAGCCGGCAGATGCGTGGCCAGCCGCTGGGGCTGTTCCTGGGGTACGGGGCGCGGGTGCGGGTGGCGTATCTGGAGGTGCCGCCGGATGTGCAATTCGCGCAGAACCGGGGGCGGGAGCGGGTCGTGCCGCAGGCGGTGATCGAGCGGATGTTGGGGCAGTGGGAGGTGCCGACGCCGCGCGAGGCGCACGCGGTGGAGGTGCACGTGCGGGCGGCGGGATGAATGCCTCTACCTCACCCCCCCAGCCCCCCTCTCCGAAGCGGAGAGGGGGGAGCCGTCAGAGCATCGCCTCTCCGGCGGGGAGGTGTATGCGTCTCTTGTTGGGCGAAGCGATTCAGGGGACGGGTCACGCTTCCCGACCGCGCAAACGATGCTCTTGTGGCTCCCCTCTCCGCTTCGGGGGCGGGTTGACGCCCATCACTTGCCGAACCGCGCCTCGAAACGTCGCCGCACGGGCTCGCTGAGCGTCATCGCCTCGTTTGGCGTCAGCGTGCACCGCTCCAACCCGGCGAGGTGCGGTGAATCGAGGACGGCGAGGAACGCCTCGTCGGTGAAGGTGCGCGTGTGCTCGATCTCCATGTCGCGCAGGCCGGCGAGGTGCGGCGAGCCGGCGAAGGCCTGCACCGCCGCGTCGCCGGTATCGCCATGCCCCACCCACAGTGACAGCCGCTCCAGGCTGCGGACGCCTGGCGACGAGGCGAACCGCTCGGGCGTGTCCGGCTCGTTGATCGCCTCGGCCAGGTCGAGATCACGTAGGCGCATCCGGCCCGTGACGGTGACGAGCCGGTTGAGGACCTTATCACCGAACTCCACGCCCGATTCGTCTTCGATGGAGACATCCCGCAGGACCTCCAGCGCCGGGAGGGCCTCGGTGAAGAGGTAGGCCGCATATGCAGGGATGTCGGCACGCTCCACGAATCCGCGGGCGAAGACGCAGTCGGCGTAGGGCGGGGAGTCGCAGGTGCTGGCGCTGTAGTCGAACTCGTCCTCCATCCGCTCGCCCAGGCGCTCCAGTTTCGCTTCCATTTTCTGGCGGCGCGGGTCACTTTTGGGCAGGCGGTCACGCTCGCAGCGGGCGCGGATGCCCTGTGCTACGATCTTGCAGAACTCGTGCCCCAGAGGGTTGTGGCAGCGTCGTTTGGGGTGGGCGAGCCAGTCCGCGAAGGCCAGATCGACCCAATCGGCCTGATGGGTGTTGATGAGAGCCCCCTCCTGCTCGACGAGGGGGGCGCGCGCGGGGTCGTCTGGCGGCAACGAGGCGAGCCGGCACTGCACGCGGATGAGCGCCGCGCGGGCGACATCGGCCGGGCCGCCGTGGTCGTCGAGCCAGTCGGCATAGATGAGGCGCGGGGCGTCGTCGTCGGGGGCCTCGCGGATGGCGTCGAGGAACGCCGCGCGGACCGAGGTCAGGGGAGGCCGGCTCAATGGGGGCCCTCCAGGGGTGGGATGGGGGTATCCTATCGGGCGGGCAACGCCGCTGTTCAGGGCGGGGTCATGTTGTCACGTCGTTCGGCATGGACGAGAGCATGGCGACGGCCCGCCGCTGAAGACCCGCCTCCTCGTCAGGGAGTGCGGCTGGTCCGGGCGATCTCGCCTCGTCCGGGAGGAGCCGCACGTGCACGAGGCGGGGCGAGGACTCATCTTCATCTCACTGTATCTTCATGCGTTTATTTGTAGCGTGCCTTCAGCCTGACGCAGGCGGGGGCCGTGAGATGTGGGTGCAGCGTGTCGGCGTGGTGGTGGTGTGTCTGACGGTGGGGTCATGCGGCGGGGGGGGCGGGCGGCCGGAGGCGGGGCCCGCGCGGCCGCGCCCCTCCCGGCTGGTGCGGCCGGTCCAGCCGGAGCTGGCCATGCTCACGCGGGTGTCGGGGCCGGTGGGGCAGGCCCCGCCGGACTTCGCCCTGCCGGACGTCCGCACGGGCAAGACGGTGCGGCTGTCGGAGGTGGCGGGTGGGCGGCCGCTGGTGCTGATCTTCGGGAGCTGGGGCTGCGACATCTTCTGCGGGCAGCTCGGCCGCCTCGTGGAGCTTCACGCCGACTACGGGGTGCGGGCCGACGTCCTGTTCGTCCAGGTGGCCGACGCCCCGCACCCGTACCCGGAGGGGCTGACGGGGGCCTACGCGGCGGCGGGGATGTCCGAGGAGACGGCGGGGAACCGGCTGAGGCGTGCGGCCCTGGCGGCCGAGGTGATGAGGTGGCCCGTCCGGCATCTCCTCGACGATGAGGGGCACTCGGCCTGCTACCCCTACAAGGCGTTCCCGCAGCGTCTCTACATCATCCACGGGGGGAAGGTCGCGTACGACTCGGGCCCCGGCCTCTTCGGCCCGGTCAAGGGTTGGGACATGGAGGCGGTCCGGGCGCGGCTGGACGATCTGCTCTCGGACGGCCCCGACGGCGGGCGCCGGCAGCCCAGGGCCTCCGGGGGGCGGCCAGCCCGCGCGGGGCGGTGAACAACGCCCCTGTTCACGGCGGGGGTGGATGTTGTAACATTGTCGGGCATGGACGAGACGACACCCGACGACCTGCCGTTGAAGATCCGCCGCCTCGTCGAGGAGCGGGGCTGGAACCAGGACGAGTTCGCCCGCGTGGCGCGCCTCAACCGCCACACCGCACGCACCATCATGCGGTCCGGCCCGCAGCGGCGCCTGCGCAACTCGACGGTCAGCGCCATCGCCACGGCCCTGAACCTCACGGTCAGCGAGCTGCGGGGGCAGCCCCTGGAGCGTCTGCTGCCTCGGATGGCGGCCGGGGCGGGCGGGGGCGAGGACGTGCTGCGCAAGCGGCACGCGGAGGCGGAGCAGCCCGAGCTGAGAGCGTGGATCGAACGGAACCCGGCGCGGGCCAGGGAGATGAGCGACGACGAGGTGGCGGAGGTGGCGGCGCTGCTGGGGGCGGGGGGCGCCTTCGGGGCGGAGGGGATCGTGGCGCGGATCGAGCGGCGGCGGAAGGTGCTCAAGATGGCCCACGCGGTCGCGGGCACGGAGTACCTCGACCTGCTCGAGCAATTGGTGGCGCTGCTGCACGAGAAGGTGCAGCCGGCGGGGCGGCCTTGACCGGGGACGCGAGCCGGGGCGAGACGCTCAACGGCACTTCCGCGCTCAAGGCGAGCGGCACGGCGTGAGCGTGCCGTGTGTTCGCCGGGCGTGAACGTGACGTTCCGGCGCGTGCGAAGACACGGCACGCTGACGCCGTGCCGCTCGCCCCGATCCCGGACACGGCACGCTCACGCCGTGCCGCCCGCCACTTGATTACACCCCGGCTTACGTTACCCTGACGGCATGGGCACGTTCTCGGCCCTGCGCCATGCCAACTACCGGCTGTACTTCGCCGGCCAGCTCGTCTCGCTGACGGGGTGGTGGATGCAGTACACCGCCCTGGCCTGGCTGGCCGGCCGGTGGACGGGCACCTCGTCCTGGGTCGCGTGGATCGCCACGGCCCAGGTGGTGCCGATGCTGCTGTTGAGCGTCCTGGGCGGGGCCCTGGCGGACCGATTGCCGCGGCGGCCGCTGATCGCCTCCGCCCAGGTGGCGTTGTGCGTGCTGTCGCTGTTGCTGGCGGGTCAGGCGTACCTGGGGTGGCGCGACCCGTGGCTGCTGCTGTGGCTGGCGGGGCTGATCGGGGTGGCCAACGCGGTGGATACGCCGGCGCGGCTGGCGTTCCTCATCGAGCTGGTGGGGCGTGACGACCTGGCCAACGCCGTCGCCCTCAACTCGCTGACGTTCAACGTGGCGCGGTTCCTCGGGCCGGCGCTGGCCGGGCTGCTGCTGGGGCCTTTGGGGGCGGCGAGCTGTTTCGCGGCCAACGCCGCGTCGTACCTGGCGGTGGTCGGCGCCCTGGCGTGCATGGCGTTGCCGGCGCCGGCGGCCCCTGCGCCGGCGCGGGGGGAGGCGCAGGGCGTGGTGGCGTACATCCTGGCGCGGCCGGTGCTGGTGCTGCTGCTGGTGCTGGCGGGCGGGCTGTCGTTCTTCGCGTGGCCGATGCTGTCGCTGCTACCTGCGCTGGCGGAGCACCTGGGGCTGGCGGAGCGGGGGTACGGGGTGCTGGTGAGCGCGGTGGGCGGCGGGTCGCTGGTGGGGGCGCTGGTGGTGGCGACGGCGGCGGGGCGGTGGAGGCGGGGGCTGATCGCGGCGGGGGTGGCGCTGACCGCGGGGGGGCTGTGGGGGCTGTCGGGGGTGGCGGGGATGTGGCAGGCGGCGGGGTGCTGCTGGATGGCGGGGCTGGGGCTGATTTTTTTCTTCGCCACGGGGCAGACGGCGATGCAGCTGGGGGCGAGCGAGGCGAACCGCGGGCGGGTCATGGGGGTGTGGCTGGCGGTGCTGGCGGGGGCGCACCCGCTGGGGCATCTGTCGGCGGGGGCGCTGGCGGACCGGTACGGGGTGCATCCGGTGCTGGGGCTGATGGCGTGTGGGGTGCTGGGGGTGGCGGCGCTGGTGGCGTTGGTGGGGCTGGCGCTGCCGACGCCCGCGCCCGGGGCAGGGAAATGACCACCGTGGCGCCGACGCAGCCGACGATCACCAGCATGTACGCCGGCCAGCCGCGGAGCCTGCCGAGGTAGATGCTCGCGCCGAGGACGGTGACGAGGAGGAGGACGGAGAGGACCTTGACGTGGAGGCGGACGCCCCTGTTCACCTCCCAGTCGTGCAGGACGTGGCCGGTGAGGGGCCAGGTGCGCAGCCAGCGGTGGAAGCGTTTGGAGGAGCGTGCGAAGAAGTAGCTGGCGGCGAGGAGCCAGGGGGTGGTGGGCAGGCCGGGGACGAAGACGCCGACGACGCCGATGCCGGTGAACAGCAGGCCCAGCGCGATGAAGGCGACGCGCGTCAGCCCGGTGGCCTGGGTGGGCTCGTTCACGGCGTCGGCAGGGCCTCCAGGAAGTCGCCGACGGGCTTCTCCAGGCCGGCGAGGCGCTTGACGACGTCCCGGATCTCGTCGCCGGTGATCTCGTCGCCGGCGCCCCGGAACAGCTCGCCGAGGTCGGCCTTCACCTGCGTGACCGTCACGGGGTCGGCGGTGAGATCGACGAGGAAGACGCGGCCCGCGTCGGGGGAATACGCCTTGCCGCCGGCGGTGATGGTCTCGGAGTAGCGGGGGGTGAGGGGGGTGCGGATCTCCAGAACGGGGACGCCGGCCGCCTTCCAGACGAAGGGGAACGGCTTGCCGTCGGCGGCGTGCTGGGTGACGCCGATCTCCATCGACTCGCCGTCGGACCGGAGGCCGGCGCCGAGGGCGTACGGCGCCTTGGGGGCGAGGCGCTGGAGGAGGAGGAAGACGGGGGCGCGGGGGGTGCCGTGCGGCCCGGCCTGGGCGGCGTAGACCTGGAGCGGGCCGTCGCGGTACCAGGGGTTGTAGCCGACCCACTCCTTGCCGGCCGTGCCGCTGGACATCTTGCCGGCGTGGCCGGAGCCTGTGGTCGTGAGGAAGAGGCGGTACTGGAGCTGCTCGGGCGTCTCCGGGGCGGGGCCGCGCGGCTTGAGCCAGAGCAGGGTGAGGCCGACGCCGCCGGCGAAGGCGGCGGCGATGAGGCCGCCGATGATGGTCTTGTGCATGGTGCCGCCCTCCAGCGGGCATGGTAGCGTGGCGGCGTGGGCGTGTCGAGGCGGGACGGCCTACTCGGGCCGGCTGTCCTACGACAAGGCCAACGATCTCACCCTCATCGCCGGCTCGCTGGGCGGCACCACGGCCGACGCCTACGATGCCACGAACGCGCTCGTTCCCCTGCTGTCCTCGCAGGGCACCGCCACGCTGCGTCAGGGCCGGTGGTGCGGTGGTCGCGGGCTGATGAGGACGATTCCGCGCGCCTCGGGCCTGGCGGCGAGGAGCGGTCCAGTGAGTCCGACACCATGACAGAACCACCGATCCGACGCATGTATCGGGCCGTCCTCGAAGGCGACGTGGCGGCCGCGCGCGAGGTCCTGCGCCAGTCGCCCGAGGTGCTTCATCCAGCACCTTCACTTGGCTCCTGGCTCTACATGGCGGCGGGCGAGGACGACCTGGCGATGATGGAGATGCTGGTCGAGGCCGGCCTCTACGTGAACGCCGAACAGGTGAATGGCAATAACCCGCTGTCCAACGCCGCGAGAAACGGGGCAGTAAGGGCCGCGAGGTGGCTGCTGGATCGCGGGGGCCGGATCATCCCCTCGGGCGGGTTGACGGGCGGGACGCTGATCGGGGCCGTCAACAGCGGCTCGCTCGAGCTGGTGCGTCTCTTGATCGAACGCGGGGCGGACGTGCACGGCGTCCACGGGTCGCCGCCGGAGAACGCCTTGAGCCACGCGCTGATGTTCGGCCACGCCGCCATCGCGGACCTCCTCCGCGAGCGTGGGGCGACCATCCCAGGAGAGGGAGGGGCGGCCCCACCATCGGAGCGTGAGAGGATCGTCGCCCATGTCGAGAAGTACCTCGGGCCGGTGAGCCCGGCGGTGGTAAAGAGCATCGTCAGTGGCGAGGTGGATCTCCAGATCCACGCCGTCCCGCCGGAAGACGGCCGCCCCTTCCTCACGCTATTCACCACCGGCATGAGCTCGCGGGCGATGCCCGTCCCTGCCGGGAGCGAGGACCTCAGCCACGCGGAGCTGCTCATCTACCTCCCGGCTGACTGGCCCGTCCCGACCGAGCGCGTGCCGGATGCGGAGCACTTCTGGCCCGTCGAGTGGCTCCGCAGGGTCGCGGAGTACCCGTTCACGGGGGGGGCGTGGCCGCCCGGCGACTACGCGGTCATTTCCAACGGGGAGCCGCCGCAGCCCCTCGCCCCGCACGTCCGTTTCACCTCGCTCCTGCTCCTGACGAACGCCGGCCCGCTCGACTTGCTCCGGCTTGATTCCGGGAAGACGATCCGGCTTTACACGATCTTCCCGTTGTACACGGAGGAGCGCGACCTCGTCCTGGCCCAGGGGCCGCGTCCACTTCTTGAACGATTCCACCGGCAGGGCATCGCATTGCCGGTGGACATCAACAGGGCGAATGTAGGCGTGCTGTGAGTTGACGCAGGTGCCCTCCCGCTGTCTTGTCCACGCCGGCCGATTCCCGGTTGCCACGTGGGGCGTTGTCTGCCAGCATGCCCTTCCCGTGAGCCGGGGCGGGACGCCTCAGTGCACTGGAGCTCGGATGCTTGATGCGAGCGGCCAGGCATGATCCCGCCGTGCGATGCAGACACGGCACGCTGACGCCGTGCCGCTCGCCCCGAGCTCAAGTGCCATTGGGCGAGACGCCCCAGGACCCCCGATGGCGTGCCTTCACGGCTGGGGCGTAGCGGCGATCCACAAGGCGGGCGACAGGTCGGCTGGCCGAGGTGTCAGGCGGCCCGCAGGGGGTGGGCGTGGTGTGGCATCACGGTGCGTCGTGGCAGCGGAAGGTCGGAACATCGGGACGGGTGGGGTGTGGTGGGCGGTGAGATGGGGTTTGCGCTTCATTCTTCGTGCCCGGACGCCAGGGATCAAGTGGGCGGGCGCGCTTTCGTGGGTCACCCGCCGCGACGGTAACACGGTGCGCATGTGAGCGGGTGAGCATGTGACTCGCGCACTCGCGGACGATGCGTGACGCCATGCGTCGGCTGACGCCAGAGTCACATGCGCACCCGCCGGGGGAAGTGCGCATGTGACTCCCCCTTGGTGCGCAGGTGACTCGGCGCCCGACGGGCCTCGCGTCCGCGGGGAGGCCGGCACGCGACAGTACCCTTGAAATGCAAGTTGAGTCCGGGAAGGCCCGATGCCGCACCATCAGCGCAGGATTTGCGTTGCAGGGGGTTGCCTGGGGGGGTGCAATGCAATGCAATGGCCCGACCACCGCCCGGCCGCCACGGAGGCGTGCGGCGGGCCTGGCACCCTTGCCGGCACGCCGGCGGTCCGTCACGCCGCGAAGCGGCGCACCGCGTCCTCGTCCCACTCCACGCCCGATCCGGGCCTGTCCTCGATGAGCGCCATCCCGCCCTCGACGCGCAGCGGCTGCTTGAGGATCGGATTCCACCAGTCGGCGTACTCCAGCCAGTGGGCCGTCGGCGTGCAGCACAGCAGGCGGGCGCTGACCTCGGGCCACAGGTGGCTCGACATGGGCAGGCCGTGGGCGTGGGCGAGGGCGGCGGCCCGCATCCAGCCGGTGACGCCGCCGATCTTCATCACGTCGGGCATGACGAGGTCCGAGCCGCCGGCCTCGATGGAGTGGCGCATGTCGAGGGCGCCCCACCAGCTCTCGCCGCACTGGATGGGCGTGGCGGCGGCGCGGGCGATCTGGGCGTGGCCGGCGAAGTCGTGGGAGAGGGTGGGCTCCTCGACCCAGGCCAGGCCCTCGCCGTCGAGGACGCGCAGCCGCTCGCACGCCTCCGCCGGCGTCAGCGACTGGTTGTAATCGACCATGATCGCCATGCCCGGCCCGGCGGCCTTCCGCATGGCGCGGACGACGGCCACGTCCTCCTGCACCGTGGGGTAGCCGATCTTCGCCTTGACGCCGGCGAAGCCGCGCTCGGCCCAGCGTGCGGCGCCGGCGGCGCAGCCGTCCGCGCCGTCGTAGCCGACGGCGCCGTAGCAGCGGATGGGCCGGGGGGCGCCGCCGAGGAGGTGAACGAGCGGCAGGCCCTGCACGCGGGCCAGGGCGTCCCACAACGCCATGTCGATGGCGGCCAGCGCCATGCCGACGAGGCCCTGCGTGCCCAGCAGGCGGAAGCGGCGGGTCAGCCGCTGCTCGATCTCTGCCGGGGCGAGCGGCTCGCCCTTCACCATCGGCTCGATGTTGCGGGCCAGCTCGGCCGTCGGACCGAGCGCGGCGGGCGTGTAGGTGAAGGCGATGCCGTGGCCGGTCACGCCGGCGTCGGTGACGGCATCGACGAGGACGAGGGGTGACTCGGCGACGACGCCGCTGGCGGTGCGGTGCGGCTCCGCCAGCGGCACGCGGACGGCGCGGGCGCGGAGGGTCTGGATCTTCGGCAGGGAGTTCGGCATCGCATCGCCCCTCGTCGCACTCTTCGCGGACAGGCCACGCCGATACCTTACGGAACGGCCTGGGCCGGGTGCCGCTTCGCGCGGCACCCGGCCCCGGCCCCCGACAAGGCCCGCGCTCAGTCGCCGCCCCTGTCGAACTTCTGGGCCAGCCGGGCGCGGGCGATGGCCGCGTCCACGGCCCGGAGCGACAGCTTCAGCTCGTTGAGCACCTTCGCCTCGACGCCGCCGGCCTCGCCGAAGACCTCGTCGGCCATCGCGGCCTTGAGGCGCTCGCGGGCCACCAGGAGGGCCTTCTCGGCGGCCTTGATCTCCGGGTCGATCTTCTTCCAGTGCAGCTTCAGCTTGCCGGGCGGGAACTTGGCCGGCACGCCCGGGGGGGCCGCCTGCGCCGAGAAGCCGATCATCGCGGCCGACAACGCCGCCGAGGCGGCCAACATGCGGATCATGATTGTTCTCTCTCCGTTTGGGGGGCCGGGGCCGCTCGCCCCGGACACCCCCTGGAGGCGCCGCCGGGTGGGACTTGCGCGGCCCCCGCGCACGATTCCCGTTGCCTCATCCCACGTCCGCCGTTTCAATGACGGGATGGCGACCCGTGACGACGACACCCTCTGGATCGGCGACGCCGTGCTGACGTCCGATGGCGTGCGCCCCCGCCTCGCCGTCGTCACACGCGGGGCGTCCATCGCCGCGGTCGTGCCCGCCGAGGAGGCCGCCGGCTTCCGGGGCGAGGTGCATCGCGCGGCGTTCATCACGCCGGGCTTCATAGACTGCCACACGCACCTTGTGTGGGCCGGCTCGCGCGGCGCCGACTGGGAGGCGCGTCTCGCCGGCACGCCGTACACCGAGATCGCCCGCCGGGGCGGCGGCATCCTCTCCACCGTCCGCCATACCCGCGCCGCGACGGAGGACGATCTGGTCGCGTCCGCCCTGCCACGCCTGCGGGCGCTGGCCGCCGAGGGCGTCACCTGCGTCGAGATCAAGTCCGGCTACGGCCTGACGCCGGACGACGAGCGAAAGATGCTGCGGGCGGCCCGCCGCACCGCCGCCGAGGCCGGCGTCGAGGCGTCGCTCACGCTCCTGGCGGCGCACGCGGTCCCGCCGGAGTACGCGGGCCGGGCGGATGACTACGTCTCCCTCATCGTCGATGCGAAGATCCCCGCCGCGGCGGCGGAGGGGCTCGCCGAGGCGGTGGACGTGTTCTGCGAATCCATCGCGTTCACGCCGGCCCAGTGCGAGCGCATCTTCACCGCCGCGAAGGCGCACGGCCTGGCCATCAAGGGCCACGTCGAGCAGCTCACCAACTCGCACGGCGCGGAGCTGGTCGCGCGTCACGGCGGGTGGTCGGCCGATCACCTCGAATACCTCGATGACGCCGGCGTCGCGGCGCTGGCGGCGTCCGGCACCGTGGCGGTGCTGCTGCCGGGGGCGTACTACTTCCTGCGCGAGAGGCAGGCCCCGCCCGTGGCGCAGCTCCGCGCCGCCGGCGTGCCGATGGCCGTGGCCAGCGACCTGAACCCCGGCACGTCGCCGTTCGCGTCGCTCCGGCTGGCGATGAACATGGCGTGCGTCCTGTACGGCCTGACGCCGGAGGAGGCGCTGCAAGGCGTCACGCGCCACGCGGCGAGGGCGCTGGGACGTGCGGATCGCCTCGGGAGCATCGAGGCCGGCAAGCAGGCCGACCTCTTGTTGTGGGATGTGGGGCACCCGGCGGAGGTGGTGTGCGCCCTGGGGACGAATCCGCTCGTCGGGCGCGTGATCCGGGGGGGGCTGCGATGACCCCGTGGACAGGCCGCACCGACACCGCCGACGGCCCCGACGCCCTCCGCTGGCACCAGATGATCCGCCCCCTGTCCGCCGGCTGCCCGGCGGGGGTCGCCCTCCTCGGTTTCGCCTGCGACGAGGGCGTCCGCCGTAACGGCGGCCGCGTCGGGGCGAAGGACGGCCCGCGGGCCATCCGTTCCGCCCTCGCCAACCTCGCCTGGCATCAGCAACACCCCGTCTACGACGCCGGCGATGTCGCCTGCGAGGCCGGCGACCTGGAGGCGGCCCAGACCCGCCTGGGGGCCTCCGTCGCCGGCGTGATCCGCGCCGGCCACCGCCCGCTGATCCTCGGCGGCGGCCACGAGACGGCGTGGGGGACGTTCCAGGGCATCGCCGCCGCCCGGCCCGACGCGAAGATCGGCATCGTGAACATCGACGCCCACTTCGACCTCCGTGGCGACGAGGCCGCCACCTCCGGCACCCCTTTCAGCCAGATCGCCCGATGGCACGAGGCGAACGGCCGCCCGTTCCTGTACCTCTGCCTCGGCATCGCCGAGGCGTCGAACACCGTGGCCCTCTTCCGCCGCGCCCGCGCCCTCGGCGCCGCTTGGATGCTCGACTCCCACCTCGCCCCCTGGAACTTCACCGGGTCGCTCGGCGAGGTCGAGCAGATGGCCCGCCGCGTCGATGGCGTGTACCTGAGCATCGACCTCGACGTCCTCCCCGCCTCGGTCATGCCCGCGGTCAGCGCCCCCGCCGCCTGCGGCGTCTCCCTCGAGGTCGTCCTCGCCATCGTCAACTGGCTCCTTCTGACGGTGGACGTGGTGGCCGCCGACATCGTCGAGCTATGCCCGCCGCACGACATCGCCGGCCAGGGCGCGAAGGCGGCGGCCCGCATCGCCTGGCAGATCGCCGAACGCTGGAAGCCGAAAGCGCAGGCACCCCATGAACCGCAATGACCCCTCGCGCGTCATCCGCGCCCCGCGCGGCACCTCCCTCTCGTGCCGGTCGTGGCAGACGGAGGCGGCGCTGCGCATGCTCATGAACAACCTCGACCCCGAGGTGGCCGAGCGCCCCGCCGAGCTGGTCGTCTACGGCGGCATCGGCCGGGCGGCCCGGAGCTGGGAGTGCTTTGACAGGATCGTCGAGGTGCTGCGCCGGCTCGGCGACGACGAGACGCTGCTCATCCAGTCCGGCAAGCCGGTGGGCGCCTTCCCGACGCACGCCGACGCCCCGCGCGTGCTGCTGGCCAACTCCAACCTCGTGCCGCACTGGGCGACGTGGGAGCATTTCCACGAGCTGGACCGCGCCGGCCTGATGATGTACGGGCAGATGACCGCCGGGAGCTGGATCGACATCGGCACCCAGGGCATCGTGCAGGGCACCAACGAGACGTTCGCCGCCGCGTCACGCAAGCACGTCGGCGGTGACGCCACCGGCCGCGGGATCCTCACCGGCGGCCTCGGCGGCATGGGCGGCGCCCAACCCCTGGCCGCCACGATGGCCGGCTTCTCGCTCCTGGCCATCGAATGCGACCCGACGCGCATCGACTTCCGCCTGCGGACGCGCTACCTGGACCGCAAGGCCGACACGCTCGACGAGGCCCTCGCCCTGGTGCGTGGCAAGACGCCGGTGAGCGTGGGCCTCGTCGCCAACGCGGCGGACGTGTGCGAGGAGCTGGTGCGCCGCGGCATCACGCCGGACATGGTCACCGACCAGACGAGTGCCCACGACCCGCTCAACGGCTACCTGCCGCAGGGCTGGACGCTGGAGCGCTGGCGGGCGAAGGAGTCGCCCGCCGAGGTGATCCGCGCCGCGAAGGCGTCGATGGCGAACCACGTCCGCGCGATGATGGAGATGCAGCGGCGCGGGGCGGCGGCGGTGGACTACGGCAACAACATCCGCCAGTGGGCCAAAGAGGAGGGGGTGTCCGACGCATTCAACATCCCCGGATTCGTGCCGGCGTACATCCGCCCGCTGTTCTGCGAGGGCGTCGGCCCGTTCCGCTGGGCGGCCCTGTCCGGCGACCCCGCCGACATCGCCGCCACCGACGCCGCCGTCAAGTCGATGGTCCCCGACCCCCACCTGCACCGCTGGCTGGACTTGGCCCGCGAGCGGATCAGCTTCCAGGGGCTGCCGGCACGCATCTGCTGGCTGGGGCTGAAGGACCGCGCCCGCGTCGGCGTGGAGTTCAACCGGATGGTCGCCTCCGGCGAGCTGAAGGCGCCGGTGGTGATCGGGCGCGACCACCTGGATTCCGGCTCGGTGGCCAGCCCGAACCGCGAGACGGAGGGGATGCGTGACGGCAGCGACGCCGTCTCCGACTGGCCGCTGCTGAACGCCCTGCTCAACACCGCCAGCGGGGCGACGTGGGTGTCGATCCACCACGGCGGCGGCGTCGGCCTGGGGTTCAGCCAGCACGCCGGCGTCGTGATCGTCTGCGACGGCACGCCGGCGGCGGCGCGGCGCATCGGGCGTGTGCTGCGTAACGACCCCGGCACGGGCGTGATGCGCCACGCCGACGCGGGATACCCCGAGGCGGTGCGGTGCGCGCGGGAGAACGGCCTCGACCTGCCGATGATCTGAAGCGGCGCGCCTTCATCCGACGCCGAGAAGCTCGCACGCCGCCGTGTGGGACGCCTCCAGGTCCACGGGCACGACGAATGACTCCGACAGCCATAGCGGCATCGTCGGCAGGGGGCCGCCGACACGCACCCTCTCCACCCAGGCCTCCACCCGCGTCGCCTCATCCTGGACGGTCCGATAGGAGGCGGCGTACAGGGGGTTGGCGCCAGAGGCGGCCGGGGGATCGAGCTCGAGGAGCTCCAGGAGCTGTCGGCTCAGATCATGCAGCCGCGTGGTGACAACGTCCACGATGAGCAGGCCGGCGCCGGTACGCAGATACCCCGCACACTTACCGGCGAACGCCTGCCTCCCCGATTCCCGATCCTTGTTGGCGGGGCTGACCAGCCCCATCGCGCCCGCGAGCCGGTTGCCGCCGCGCTGGTCGATGACCCGGATCTCGAACAGGTCCCGCCCCTCCACCTCAGCCGCCGTGACATCGATCTCGACCAGCGGCCCGCGCGAGGTGAGCGGCAAGGCGACGTACCGCGGCAGTAGCAGGCGGTTCAGGCCCCCGGCGATCATCGTGGCCCAGGTGCTGTGGAACGCCTCCCAGGGGCGTTCCTCAATCAGGGGCGGGCGGAAATGGTCAGGAAGCGGCATGACGGGACCTCCGGTCACAGGGATGATACCGCGCCGTGGGCCCGAGGCCGCGTGTCACGATGGCCAGGGCACGCGGCCGATCTCGCCGTCCTCGAACACCACCCAGATCTCACGCGTCAGCGGGTTGCTCACCGCCGCCACCGCGTCGCGCAGGTCCGCCTGCGTCGTCTTCACCGCGCGGCAGCCGTCCTGCCCCAGCCGCGCCCAGGTGATGCCGCCGGAGTGGATCACCGCCAGCTCGCCGGGGTAGTGCCAGCACACCGCCAGGGCAGGCCGGCCCAGCGGCAGCGTGTGCATCGTCGCCGCCGCCGAGCCGTCGAGCGGGATCGTGGCAGCCATGACGCGGTCGGGGTCGCGGATGCCGGCTACCTGCAAGGCGCCCCTGTCGTCGAGCATCCAGGCGAGGCGGGGCCGGTCCAGCATGCCGCAGCGCAGGTTCGGCCACGGGCGCGGCATCTGGTGGACCCGCTGCGTGTTCGTCAGCGTGCGCACCTCGACGGTGTCCGTCGTGAACGCCACGAGCAGCGGCCGCCGCGTCGTCGGTGAGCGCAGCAGGATCGCCTCCCAGGTGTCGTCGGGGAGTTGGCGGGCCTCCCCCCAGCCCTCGTCGTGGATCGCGAGATCCGGGCCCTCCCTGTAGGCCAGGACCGCCCCGCCGCCCGACTCGCAGGTGCCGAGTATCTCGCCCATCCCGTCCGTTAGGAGGGTGTCGATCTGGTCGAGGCCGCCGGGGCCCAGGGAGAGGCGTTCGACCACATCACCGCGCGCGGCGAAGAGGGACCGGGTGTGGCTCTCGAACGCCAGCTCGCGGATCGGGCCCTCCAGTTTCGCCTCGAAGACGCGCCCGCTCTGCGGTGTGTACGCCTTCAGCACCCCGTCCCCGCAGCCGACGAACACCCCGCCCGTCAGGCGGCAGCCGGTCACGGCGGTCACGAGGCCCTGGTGCAGGCGGATGCGGTCCGTGTAGCGCTCGCGTGTCGGGTCTTCCGGCGGCACGCGGGCCGCCTCGTGGGCGTCGGCGACGAGCGCCGCCGGCCAGCCGTGCCGCCCCAGGAGGTGCGACACCAGCTCGGCCGCCGATCCGCCGCGGTGCCGCTCGCGGCGCAGGAGGTACGCCAGCGTCATCAGGGCGCGGTCGCGCACCTCGGCCCGTATCCCGGCGAAGTCCGCTCGCTCCGCCAGCGAAACGGCCTTGCCGTAGAAGCCCGCCGCCGGGTGGTCGAGGCGGTGGGCGCGGAACAACGCGCCCGCCTCGGCGAGCAGCGTCAGCAGCGCCTCGGGTGAGGAGCGTTCGGCGAGGCGTTCGCCGCAGGTGACGCTGTCCGCCCCCGGCCGGGCGGCCCAGCCCCGCCGCAGGTACTCGTCGGCGATGGCCGGCATGTCGGCGCGGAAGAACAGCCCGGCGGCGGACAGGTACCGCCCCCCCGCCGCGTGCTGCTCGGCGGCGACGCGGTACTCGGCCGCCGCCCTGTCGTCCTCGCCGCACTTCCGCAGCAGGTCGCCGGCCTCGACGTGCAGTCCCAGCTCGCGGTAGAGGGCCACCGCCCTCTCCACACGCCCGCCTGCCGCGTAGGCGCCGGCGGCGAGGCGGCGGTCGCCGACGCGGTGCAGCCAGACCTCGGCGGCCTCGTCGTGCAGTCCGCCTGTCGTCAGCAGGCGGGCCGCCTCGCTCCAGTCGCCGAGGAGCTTGCCGTGGATGAACGCGGCCTTCTTGAAGTCGCCCCGGCGGACGGCGTCGTCGGCGGCCCTGCGGTACGCCTCGCGGAGGCGGCGCTCCATCTCGGCGTCGGTGCGCCACAGGCCGACGCGCCCGCCCCAGCCCCCGAAGCCCCACCACGCCCCGCCCGACGGGTGGACGGGCAGGTCGGCGTTGTCGGTCAGCTCGCCGCCACGCGCCTCCTCGCCGCCCAGCGGCAGCGCCCGCCGCAGCGCCTCGTCGGTGTCGCCGTCGTTGAACTGCTGCAAGAGCCGTTCGAGCGCCTCGCTCTGCTTGCGTGTGTCGAGCATGCGGCCCAGCGCCGACAGCCCGATGGCGCTGGCGATGCCGCCCAGCCACGACCCAGCGCCCGGCGATTCGGCGGCGATGCCCGCGCCCGCCTGCTGCAACAGCGCCTGCACCGCCTCGGGCAGCCCCACACGCTCGATCTCGTGCAGGGGCGGGGGCGGCTCATGCTCCGGCAGGGGCGTCCAGCCGCCGCCGAGGCGCCGTACCGTCACGAGGTCGGCGGGGCGGGCCGGGGCCGCGGGGTCGAACGCCAGCACGACGCCCGGCAGGAACACCAACCCGCGCCGCCGCGTCAGGGCGTCGGCCTCGTCGGGCAGCAGGGCCGGCAGCAGGTCGGCGTCGGCCGGCACGTACAGGTTCGCCGCGAGCCGGCGCAAAGCGACCCCACCCCCCAACCCCCTCCCCGAAACGGAGAGGGGGAGCCGTAAGAGTGTCGCCTGCGCGGACGCGAGGTGGGCGTCTTCCCTGTGGGGCTCAGCCTGCTGGGTGTGGTGGGCACGCCCCTCCGCTGAGGCGATGATCTGACGATCCCCCCTCTCCGTTTCGGGGAGGGGGTTAGGGGGTGGGGTGGCGACCACCCACCCGCCGGCGACACGCCACGCCGCCGGCATCGCCCCCAGACGCGCCAGCACGGCCAGCAGGTCGGGGACGCCGCCGACGACGAGCAGGGCGTCTGCGTCGGCGGCGGGCGCGGGACGCAGGCGGAACGGCATCTTCAACATGGCGCGGGCCTCCCTCTCCTGCAAGCCTCCTGGAGCGCCTTGCCGATGAGCATGGGCGCCGCCGCGCCCGCCGCCCTGCCGGTGAGACGCTCCGGCCCCATCACGGTGCCGTCCGGCAGCCACGCGGCGAACGACTTCTTGTAGGCGAAGAAGGCCGCCACGACCTCGCCGCCCTCCGGCAGGCACAGGAAGAGCTGGCCGTGGCAGTCGAGGAGGGCGACGAGCGGCCCGTAGGCGCATGCCCGCCAGCGCGACGGGTCGCGCTGGAGCCAGCCCGGCCAGCCGTCGCGGCGCTGGCCGGCGCGGCGGGCGGCCTTGAGGCCCAGCAGGCGGCTGATCCCGGCCTCCACGTCCCCCTCGACCATCTCCACCTCCAGCAGCCCGCGGTCCCATCGGACGACGTGGGCGCGCGACCCGATCCGCATGGCCAGCCAGTCGGCGCCCAACTCGAACGAGAGGTTGTTGTGGAAGCCCCCGACGGGGGTGGCCGGCTCCCTCGGCGTGGGCCGCCCCAGCGTCAGGACGCTGGCGCTGTCGCCGTGGCCCACGGCGAGGCGTCCGCCGTCGGCGCTCAGGGAGTGGGCGAAGCGATCGCCGATGTCGCGCCAGAACAGCACCCCCGGGTCTCCCAGCCGGAAGACGCCGAGCAGCGTCCTCCCGACGCTGCCCAGCGGCCCGAACGTGGCGGCCACTACCCCGCCGCCCGCCTCCGTCTCGCGGGCGCTCAGGCCTCGTAGCCGCGCCGCCCCCTGGAGCAGGACCGTCGGGCGGGCGCCGCGGGCCGACTCGTCGTGACAGTACAGCGTGCCGGTGTCCTCATCCACCTGGAGCCGGCCATTGGCCCAGCCTTCTTCGGTCTCACGGCCGAAGCCACCCACCCACCCCCAGGCGAGGGGGGCCGGGTCCTCGACCCTCCCGTCCGCCAGGTGCACCGCCCTGAACCTGCCCATGAAGCTGTCGCGGAAGATGAGGGCGTGCTCGCGGCGGCGGTAACGGACCGATCCTGGCCCGCCCCCCACCGATATCACTCCGATGGCCCGCGCACGCCGCGTCACCAGGTCGTAGTGGAACAGGTCACGCGACACCGGGATGACGAACCCGCCCGCCACGCCGATGATGCGCGGCACCTCGCGCAGCACCTCGCCGTTGACCACCGGCCGCGGCAGCATCTCGCAGGCGCCGCTCTGGGCGTTCATCAGCAGCAGCATGCCGGGCCGGGCCGACGCCAGGAGCCACTCGCCGTCGTAATCCATCGCCAGCGTCAACTGCCCTTGCAGCCCGAAGCGGAACGGGTGGCCGATCCGCTCCACGTCGCCCCCCCAGCCGTCGTGACGCGCGGTGGGCGCCGGCGGCGGGGCCTGGTCGAGCCGGAACCGGCCCAGCGGCACCGGCGAGCCGTGCTGAATCTGGTGGACGCCGACCTCGAATGTGTCGTCCGCCGTCACCGCGAACAGCCGCGCCGGGTGTCGCATCACACGCGCCGCCGCCTGCACGTCGGCCTCCACCAGGGCGCGCGGGTGCGTGAGCAGCACCACGTCCGCCGCCCGCCCCCGCACCGACTCCAGCACGGGCTCCAACGCCTCGCCGGGGTGCGGCGACAGGTCGCTGCCGGCCAGCAGGTCGGCCACGTCCGCCGGGACCGTCGCCAGCGGGTCGAGCGGCGGGCCGGCCCGCGACGTGCCCGCCAGCCTCACCGTCAGCTTCTTCGCCTCCGCCTGCCGCGCCAGGGCGAACGCCGCCGCCGTCAGCAGCAGCCGCACCGACCCCCACGCCCGCACGCCCTGGTCGATCAGCAGCACCAGCTCTTCCGCCACGGGGCGGTGCGGCTCCTCGCGGCGGAAGTACAGCAATTCGTTCTCGGCCCACCGCCGCAGGAACTCCAGCTCCTCCAGGGCGAATTGCGACGGCAGGAGCTGCTCCGGCCCGCCCTTCGACGTGATGTCGCTGTACCCGCCCTGCTTGATGCGCGGCTGCTCCAGCCGGCGCGGCGGCAGAGACAGCGCCCCCTCCAACTTGGCCACGTGCGGCACCGCCCCGCGCAGGCGCTGGTGCCGCGACACGTCGGCGAGGACGTCCGAGAGCGACGGCGGCTTGCGGCGGGCGATCTCGTCGGCGAGGCGCTCCCCCGCCGGGCCGGGCGGCGGCTCGCCGTGGCGGAACCAGTGGACGAGGTCCGCCGGCGGGATGCGTGCCAGGGCGGCGGCGACGTGGTCCTCGAAGACCTCGGGCGTGAGGGGCGGCACGGTGGCCGCCGCGCCGGGCGGGTCGTAGTGGCGGGCGGCCAGCCACGCCGCCAGCTCGGCGGACGTGGGGGCGTCGGGGGCGGCGGGGACGCCGCGGCACAGCTCGGCGGCGAGGACGCCGGCGGTCCGCGCCGGCCATCGGGCGACGTTCCAGGCGGCGTTGAGGGGCGTGAAGTCGTGCCGGCCCGGCTGCGCCCGCCGCAGGATCTGCATGAAGTGGAGGACGTGGCCCAGGTGCATCAGGGGGCGGCGTGACGCGAACCCCTCCAGGAAGCGCACGACCTCGCTGGCCAGGGCGAACGTGTGCCCGCCCGGCTGCTCGATGGCGTCGGCCCCCGCCGCCCAGCGCAGCCCGCCGTCTGGGATGCCCAGGTAGCGCACGGCGCGGCTCATGCGCCCACCCCCAACCGCAGCCGCGCCAGCGCCACCTTGCCCAGGGCGGCACGCGGCACCGCCTCCAGCCCCTCCGCCGTCCACAGGCCGATGTCATCGCCCAGCCCGAAAGCCTCGCCCAGAACCCCCGGCGGCAGCGCCGGCTCGGGGACGTACCCGGCGGCGACGTATAGCGTGCCGTCGCCCCAAAAGCCTTCGCCCTCCAGCGGCGGCAGGCGCCCGCCGACGAGCAACGCCCGTCCGTTGCTCACCGCGCAGCGGAAGCCGGTCAGGTCGTGCCGTGTCGCCAGGGCGGCCCACCTGGCCACGTCGGCGAGCGGCAGACGCAAAGCAGTGATGTCGCGGGGCGGGCCGCCACGCACGAGGCGGGCCTCCACGGGCGGGCCGGCGGGCGTCGGGTCGCGTGGCGTGACGGGCTCGGGGAAGACGAGGCGTGCGATATCGCGGGCGTCCTCGGGGTCGGGGACGGTGAAGTCGGGCAGGGCGTGGCCGAGGGCGTGCCAGTGTTCGCGGCGGGTGAACAGCTCGGCGCCGGGCAAGGCGAGGAGGGCGCGGGCCGTGTCGGTGTCGCCTGGGGTGAAGAACACCCAGAGGGCGGCGGGGGACGGCAGGGCGCGCACGTCGGGCCGCGCCCGGAATCGGGCCAGGCCGGCGAGGGCGGCTGGGGGCAGGCGGCAGGCGCAGGCGGCGGCGAGCATGAGTGCATCATCTCGCGCGATGGGGCGGGACGCAAGGGGGGGGCGTGATCGGCTTTGGCGAACGGGGATGCGTCAGGGCTCCGGGTGGAGCGTCAGCGGCTCCGGCTGTTCTCGTTCGTCGCGGCGCGTCACGCCGGAGAGGCGGTGACGCTGTGTGACTCGGGGCGCTGACGCATCCACGCTCGCCAAGACCCGCGTTGACTCGGCGCCGCCGCGCGGTCTATAACCGTTTCGCTCGACGGAGTGAGCGACGCGCCCGCACGCCCCACGGATGGGTGGCACCTTGGCACCGCGCTTCCTGAGTCTGATCCGCGGCGAGACACGCGGCGTCGGCCCCGCCCTCGCCCGATTCGGCCTGTGGCTCGCCAGCCTCGGCTACGGCGTCGCCGTCCGCCTCCGCAACCTCGCGTACTCCCTCGGCTGGTTGCGCGTCGTCAAGGCACCCGCCCCCGTCATCAGCGTCGGCAATCTCACCGCCGGCGGGACGGGCAAGACGCCCTGCGTCGAACACGTCGCGTCCGTCCTCCGCGAGCAGGGCCACCTCGTCGCCATCCTCAGCAGGGGTTACGGCGCGACGGCCGGCCCCAACGACGAGGCCCTCGTCCTGGAGCAGAACCTCCCCGACGTGCCGCACCTGCAAGGCGCCGACCGCGCCGCCCTCGCCGCGTCCGCGGTGGAGGAGCTGGAGAGCGAGGTGCTGGTGCTGGACGACGGCTTCCAGCACCGCCGCCTCGCCCGTGATCTCGACATCGTCCTGCTGGACGCGACGGACGATGTGTTCCATCTGCTGCCGCGTGGCCTGATGCGCGAGCCGTTCTCGGCCCTGGCCCGCGCCCACGCCGTCATCCTCACGCGCTGCGACCAGGCGACGGAGCGGCAGTTGGCCGACCTGCGGCGGCGCGTCGCACACTTCGGCAAGCCCACCGCCGAATCGGTCCATAGGCCGACGGCGCTCGTCAACGCATCCGGCGAGGAGAGGCCGCTCGACGGGCTGCGCGGCGAGAAGGTGGCGGCGTTCTGCGGCCTGGGCAATCCGGACGCCTTCCGGCGGACGCTGGAGGGGCTGGGGGCACACGTCGCCGGCTTCCGCGCGTTCCCCGACCACCACCCGTACCCGCGTCCCGACGTGGAAGACCTCACACGCTGGGGGCGGACGTTCCCCGAGGGGACGCCCCTAGTCACGACGCAAAAGGACCTCGTCAAGCTGCGTGTCGATCATCTCGGCGGGCGGCCCCTGTGGGCGCTGCGAGTACGCTTGGCCTTCCTGTCGGGACAAGAGCCGCTCGACGCCCTGATCCGCGGAACAGTGCAAGGGGGGGAGAGGGCCGAAGGCCTCCCCCCCTCGATAAAGGAGGACGCACCGTGACCGATGAACCGGACTTCGGCAGGCCGCTGGATCTGCACGACCTGCGGACCTACGACCTCGCGTCGCGTCCCAGCAAGGTCTTCCACGACGACCTCGGCAAGCCGCTCGCGCCGGGGGCCACGGTGGAGGACTGGCTCGACTCGCTGCCGCGGCAGCTCTCGGCCAACACGCTCCGCAAGGTGCGGTTCCACCTCGCCCGCGCCCACGCCTCGGGCCGGCCCGTCGTGGCGGCCATCGGCGGGCACGTCATCAAAACCGGCTGCGGGCCGTACCTCATCGACTGGGTGCGCCGCGGCCTCATCAAGGCCGTGGCGATGAACGGCTCGGCGGCCATCCACGACTACGAGCTGGCCCTCGCCGGCAAGACGAGCGAGGACGTGGGCTCGACGCTCCTCGAAGGGAAGTTCGGCATGGCCCGCGAGACGGCGGACGCCTTCGCCGTCGCCTCGCGTCAGGGCGCCGAGGCCGAGCGTGGGTTGGGCCGCGCGCTGGGCAAGCACATGGACGGCATGCAGCTCGAACACCCCGAGGCGAGCCTCGTGCTGGCGTGCTACCGGGCGGGCATCCCCTGCACGGTCCACGTCGCGGTGGGGACGGACATCGTCCACATGCACCCGCACGTCAGCGGCGCGGCGCTGGGCGAGTCGTCTCTGCTCGACTTCCGCCACCTGTGCCGCGTGGTGTCCGACATGGCCGGGGGCGTGTGGCTGAACATCGGCTCGGCGGTGGTGCTGCCGGAGGTGTTCCTCAAGGCGGTGAGCGTGGTGCGCAACCTGGGGCACTCGCTGGAGGGGATGGTGACGGTGAACCTCGACATGCAGCAGCGTTACCGCTCGACGGTGAACGTGATGAGCCGCCCGTCGGCGGAGGGCCTGGAGCTGACGGGACACCACGAGGTGCTGATCCCACTGCTGCACGCGGCGATGGCGTCGCACCTGGCGGCGGCCGCGCCGCCGCCGACACTGCGGATCGCTGCGTAGGGCACGCTTCCAGCGTGCTTTCTTGGGGATGGCTGAGAGCACGCTGGAAGCGTGCTCTACGGGAGGCGCGACCATGACCCACGCCGAAGACGACCTCGCCGGGCTGGTGGCACGGCTGGGGCAGCCGCGGATCCTGGTGGTCGGCGACGTGATGCTCGACCGCTACGTCTGGGGCGACGCCGCACGCATCTCACAGGAGGCGCCGGTCATCCTCCTCCAGGCCGACCGCCGCGAGGAGCGCCTCGGCGGCGCGTCGAGCGTCGCCACCATGCTCGCGGCGCTGGGGGCGCGTGTCACCCTGGCCGGCGTCGTCGGCGACGACGCCACGGGCCGCGAGGTCAGGGCCATCGCGGAGGAACTCGGCATCGACTGCGAGGCCGTGCTGCCCGACGCCGGCAGGCCGACGACGGTGAAGGAGCGGTACATCGGGCGGGCGCAGGACCGCCACCCGCAGCAGATGCTGCGGGTGGATTACGAGGTGCGCGACGCCCTCTGCGGCGACACCGAGGCCCACCTCGCTTCGCACATCGGGCGGCAGATCCGCCGCGCCGACATCGTCCTCATCAGCGACTACGACAAGGGCGTCTGCACCCCCGGCCTGCTGGCCAGCACCATCGCCCACGCCAGGGCGTGCGCCGTCCGGGTCGTCGCCGACCCGGTGCGCGGCGGCGACTACCGCAAGTACCACGGCTGTTCGGCGGTCACGCCCAACCGCCTGGAGGCCGGCCTCGCGACGGGCCGCACCATCCACACGCTCGCCCAGGCGTTCGAGGCGGGCAGGCAGCTCCGCGAGCACCTCGACCTCGAGGCGGCCATCGTCACCCTCGACCGCGACGGCATGGCCCTGGTCCACGCCGACGGCCGCGAGCAGCTCTTCCCGACGCGGCCCCGGCAGGTGTACGACATCACCGGCGCCGGCGACATGGTGATGGCCGTCCTCGGCATGGCGCTGGCCTCCGGGGCGGAGTACGGCCCGGCGATCCGTCTGGCGAACATCGCCGGCGGGCTGGAGGTGGAGAAGATCGGCGTCGCCACGGTGACGCGCGAGGAGATCCTCAACGACATCCACACCGGGGGCGTGGGCCGCTCTGTCGCCAAGGTGATGCCGCGCGGGGCGCTCGTGGAGGAGGTCCAGCGCCGCCGGGCGCTCGGCCAGAGGGTGGCGTTCACCAACGGCTGCTTCGACGTGCTGCACGCCGGGCATGTGCAGTATCTCGCCGAGGCACGGGCGCAGGCCGACTGTCTGGTGGTGGGGCTGAACAGCGATGCCAGCGTGCGCGGCCTGAAGGGGCCGACGCGGCCCCACAACCCCGCTGAGGCGCGGGCCGCCGTCCTGGCGGCGCTGGAGTCGGTCGATCTCCTGACGGTCTTCGACGAATCGACGCCGCTGGACCTCATCCGCGCCGTGCGCCCCGACGTGCTGGTGAAGGGGGCGGACTACGCCCGCAGCCAGGTGGTGGGCGGCGACCTGGTCGAGGGCTGGGGCGGGCGCGTGCATCTGGCGGCGCTCCGCGAGGGCTACTCGACGACACGCATCCTCCAGCGTCTGGGGGCGGCATGAACCTCGCCGTCTTCCTGCCGGGCTGGGTCGGCGACGTGGCGATGGCCACGCCGGCGATCCGCGCGTTGCGCCAGACGTACCCCGACGCCCGCATGGTCGGCGTGATGAAGCCGTACGTCGCCGGCGTGCTGGAGGGGTCGCCCTGGCTCGACGCCGTCGTCCCGGCGGGCGGATGGATGTCGGCCTCGTGGGCGCTGCGCAAGGAGCGCATCGACCTCGCCGTCCTGTTCCCGAACTCGTTCCGCTCGGCGTTGATCGCCTGGCTGGGCGGATGCAAGCGGCGCATCGGCTTCGCCCGGTACGGTCGTTCGCCGCTGTTGAGCGTCGCCCTGCCGGCTGACCGCGCGGTCAGCCCGGTGGTGGATGCGTACAACCGTCTCGCCGTGGCCGCCGGGTGCCCCGACCCCGGCCACCGGCTGGAGCTGTTCACGACGGCGGCCGACGAGGCGGCGGCGGACCGCGTGTGGGAGATGGCGGGCTTTCCCGTAGAGCACGCTTCCAGCGTGCTTTCTGGCAGGAGCACGCTGGAAGCGTGCTCTACGGGAAGAGGCGTCGTCTGCCTCAACCCAGGCGCCGCGTTCGGCGCGGCGAAGTACTGGCCCGCCGAGCATTTCGCCCGCCTCGCCGATGACCTCGTCGCGCGGCACGGGCGCCGCGTGTTGGTGCTGTGCGGGCCGTCGGAGCGCGAGATGGCGAAACGCATCGCCGGGCGCCCCGGCGTCGTGGCGTTGTCGGAGATCGAGGGGCGCGGGGGGCCGCCTTTGTCTCTCGGCCTGACGAAGGCGCTGGTGAGGCGTTGCGAATTGCTGGTGACGACGGACAGCGGGCCGCGCCACTTCGCGCACGCCTTCGGGCGGCCCGTGGTGACGCTGTTCGGGCCGACGCACATCGGCTGGACGGAGACGTACCACGGCCTCGCCATCCACCTCCAGAAGAAGATGGATTGCGGGCCGTGCCAGAAGCGCGTCTGCCCACTCGGGCATCACGAGTGCATGACGAAGCTGACGCCGGACGAGGTGCTGATCGCCGCTGAGACGCTGCTAGGGAGGAAGGCCGCCGCATGACGTGGGCCGTCATGGCACTGGCCGCCTGCTGTGTCGCGTGGGCGCTGCTGCGCCGACGGCGGCCCGGTGCCGTGCCGGATCTACCAGGGGTCGTCGTCGGCGGGCATCCGGGGCGGCACGTCCGCCGCGTCGAATTGCCCGACGGCGGGGTGGGCTACCTGAAGGTCGATCAGCGTGGCGTCTGGTGGGGGGGGACGGTGTCGGAGCGCGAGGCACGCGTCCTGGCGGAGCTGGGGCGGCTCGGGCTGCCGGTGCCGCGCCTGCTCGACGCCGGGCCGGCGTTCCTGCTGTCCGAGGCCATCGACAGGGCCCTACCTCTGGCGGAGTGCCTGCGCGACCCGGAGCGTCGCCGTCCGCTGGCGCGTGCGCTGGGCCGGCTCCTGGCGAGGCTGCACGCGGCGGGGTACACGCACGGCGACCTTTACGCCAAGCACGTCCTGTGTGTCGGCGAGGAGTGCCACCTCATTGACTGGCAACGCGGTAAACGCGGCGGTGACCCGCTGCGCGACCTGGCGGCTCTCGATGCGACGCTGCCGGACGAGCTGGCCTCGCCGCGCGACCGGCTGGCGCTGCTGCGGGCGTATCTCGGCACGTCGGAGGGCCTGCGCCCCCTCGCCCTCGCCGTGCGTGCCCTCGCACTCCAGATGCTCAAGCACCGCCACGTCCGGGAGAAACGCCACCCCGCGCCGCCCGATCAGGCGTGGACGTGCCTCGACGGCGACGCCCTCTGCGTCACGCCGGCGCTCCAGGGGGAGGCCGATTGGCTGGCGCTCGACAACCAGCCGCTGCCGGCGGGCGCGTCCTCCACCCGCCGCTGGGTCGAGATGCCCGGCGGGCGGCGCTGCCTGCTCGTGCGCCGCCGCGAACGCCGCGCGACAACGTCGATGTCCATGAAGCAGGCCAACCTCCTGTGGCGATTGCAGCGGCACGGAGTCGAGGGGCCGCGTGTCCTCGCGGCCGGGCAGAGGAGCGAAGGCGGCGCGATGGGATCGTTCCTGTTCACCGAGCCGCTGGCGGACGCGGTTTCGCTGGCGGCGTGGCTGCGGATGCCGGCGTCGGATCGGGGGCCCATCCTGCGGGCGGCCGGCGAGCTGGTGCGGCGGATGCACGAGGGCTGCTGCTACCTGGGCGGGCGCGGCCTCGGGGCGCTCGCGGTGTGCGGCGGGCGTGTCGTGCTGCTGGAGGCCGACGGCGTCACGGCGGCGCGGCGGCCCGACGAGGCGCGGCGGGCAGACGACCTGCGCCGGCTGCGTGAGATGCTGACCGCGTGTGTCGGCGCGGAGGGGTGGGGCATGGTCGAGAGCATCCTGGGGCCGGCGGTGCCGATGGCCGCGGCGCCCTCCGGCCCGTGGCGGCGCTGGCGGCACGGCGGCTGGCGCGTGTGGAGCCGGCCGGACTGGGACGAGCTGGCCGGGGACGGCTGGCTGGACCGCGTGATGGGCATGGCCGTCACCGACCGCTTCCACGAGAAGCAGGGCCGCTCGACGGGCCGCGTCGTGCTGGAGGGCGGCGGGCGCCGGCTGGTGGTGTACCTCAAGCGGCACTACCAGCTCCCGTGGTGGGACCGGCTGATGGCGCTCGTGTGGCCCGGCTCGTGGTCGCCGGCGTTGCAGGAGCGCGACAACCTCGAATGGGCGCGGGCGGAGGGGGTGCCGGTGCCCGCCGTCGTGGCCGCGGGAGAACGCTCCGGCCCCGGCTTATCACTCATCAGCTTCCTCGCCGTCGAGGAGCTGACGGGGATGTTGCCGCTCAACGAGGCCATCCCCCTGGCGATGAAGGCTCTGGCCCCGGACGAGTTCCTCGCGTGGAAGCGTGGCCTCGTCGCCGAGATGGCGAGGGTGTCCCGTCTGCTGCATGACAGGCACCGCTTCCACAAGGACCTGTACCTCTGCCACTTCTACGTCCGCGAGGACGACATCCGCCCCGGAGTGGAATGGCGCGGCCGCGTGAGCCTGATCGACCTGCACCGCCTCGGGCATCACCCGTGGACGTGGCGGTGGTGGCAGCTCAAGGACCTGGCGCAGCTGCTGTACTCTTCGGAGGTCCCCGGCGTCACGGCCCGCGACCGGGTGGCGTTCTGGAAGGCGTACCAGGGGCCGGCCCTCAAGTCGGCCCGCTGGCTGCGTGGGTGGGTGCTGCTGCGCTGGCGCCGCTACCGCCAACACAACCTCCGCCGCAAAGCCCCGGGGGGGGGCGGGGGGGGATCGGCCGAAGGCCCCCCCCACACGACGAGAGGGGGCGGGGGGGGATCGGCCGAAGGCCCCCACCACCTGAAGGCAGGGGAGGGCACCCCGTCATGAAGGTTGCCCTCTGTCACGAGAGCGTGTTGCCCCGGCGCGGCGGCTGCGAGACCTACGTCGTCAGCCTCGCCCACCGCCTGATCGCCGACGGCCACGGAGTCCAGCTCTACGCGCGCCGCTGGGACGCCTCCGCCCTGCCGCCGGGCATCGACGTGCGGCCGGTGCCGTCGTCGGCCCGGCCACGCATGTTGCGGCAGTGGTACTTCAGCCGCGTGTGCGGCGGGATGCTCGCCACCGGCGACCATGACGTGTCGCTCGGCTTCGACAAGGTGTGTGGCGTCGATGTGCTGTACCCGCAGGCGGGGGCGCACGGCGCCGCCGTCGAGGCGAGCCTCCGCAAACATCAGTCGGCGTGGGTGCGTGGCCTGCTGCGCCTGGTGCGCTGGCTCGACCCGGCGGAGTGGTCGTTCTGGGCGATGGAGCGTGCCGCCTGCCGGCATCCGGGGACGCAGGTCATCGCCATCAGCGAGATGGTGAAGGGGCACCTGCGGGAAGCGTACGGCGTGGAGCCATCCCGTCTCCACCGGCTGCCGGGCGCGGTGCTGCCGCAGCGGTTCGACGGCGTGGACCGGGTGCGTCGCCGCGAGGTGGCGCGGCGGCGTTGGGGGCTGGAGGAGGGCAGGCCGGCGGCCCTGTTCGCCGCCATCAACTACCGCCTCAAGGGGCTGGAGCCGCTGCTGTCCGCGCTGGCCCGCGTCCGCCTGCCGCTCGACCTCGTGGTGGTCGGGCACGAGGACACGGCGGCGTTCGCGAGGCTGGCGGCGCGTCTGGGCGTCGAGGACCGGGTGCGGTTCGTCGGCTTCTGCCCGGACATGCGGGACGCCTACTTCGCCTGCGACCTGTTGGCGCACCCCACCTTCTATGACCCCTGCTCGACGGTGGTCCTGGAGGCGCTGGCGTGCGGCCTGCCGGTGGTGACGACCGCGTACAACGGCGCGAGCGAGCTGTTGACGCGGACGGGCGGCCCGCGCGGCGAGTGCCTGGAGGGGTTCGTGGTGGCGGACCCGCACGACCACGACGCCCTGGGCGCGTGCCTGGAGGTGCTGGCGGAGCCGGCCCGGCGGGCGCGGTCCGCAGCGGAGGCGCTGGCGGCGGCGGGGCGGTGGACGTTCGAGGACCATTACCAGGGTCTGATGCGCGTGCTGTCGGGCGCGGCGCGGCGGGGCAGGGCGGGGGCGGCCCGCTATCATGAACGCATCGCGCCCGTGACCGCCAGGCCGTGACGATGACCGCTCTCCTCGTTTGCATTGCCGCCGTCGGTGGGTATCTGATCGGGGCCATCCCGGCGGGGTACCTGGTGGGGCGGGCGCGCGGGGTGGACCTGTTCCAGGAGGGGAGCAAGAACACGGGCGCGACCAACGCGGGCCGCGTGCTGGGCCTGTGGTGGGGCGTGCTGGTGTTCGCGCTCGACTTCGCCAAGGGGGCGGCCCCGGTGGCGCTGGCGTGGCTGTTGCCGGGGGAGGGGCTGTACCCGGACACGCTGCCGGTGGTGGCGGGCATCGCGGCGTTCCTCGGCAACCTGTTCCCGGTGTACCTGGGGTTCAAGGGCGGCAAGGGCGTGGCGACGGGGATCGGCGTCGTGGCGGTGCTGGCGCCGCTGCACGCGGCGGCGGTCCTGGCGGCGTGGGCGGCCGTGCTGCTGGCGACCCGCTACATGTCGCTGGCGTCGCTGACGGCGGTGGTGCTTCTGATCGTGCTGCGGGTGGTGGTGTGGCCGGCGGGGCCGTTCGACGAGCGGCACCTGGTGGTGACGCTGTTCTGCCTGATCGGCAGCACGCTGGTGATCGTGCGGCACATCCCGAACATCCGCCGGCTGATGCTGGGGACCGAGAATCGTCTGTGAGGCGCACCCATAGGGCTGCCCTGGCGGCCCGCCGAATCAGGCCCCCGGGCTCATTCCACGGGACCGCCAGGAAGAGCGGATGGACGCCAGTCAGTGAAGGGAACGGACCGGGGAAACGGATGGAGGCGGATGGACGCCCATCAGTGAAGGAAACGAACCACGGAAACGAACTTTCCCGCCGCAAATGCAGGCGGCAGAGCGACTTGCGGAAGTTCGTTTCCCGACCCCCCTCACACCCCCCCCCAAGCGACGGGAATGAACTTCCGGCGACCAGGCACGCCCGTGCGCCTGACCCCGGTGACGGTGACTCCGCGGGCCGGGGGCGGCCGTGTCAGCCCGCCTTCGAACCGGGCCCTCCGATGTTCCCTCACCCAGGTATCCCTGAAATACTCCCTGTCCGGTGACGGGCCTCGCCTGCCTATCATGCACAGTGACACGCGGGCCGCGTGTCGCTACGGGTTAGGCCGGCCAGGACAGGAGTTTCACCCATGAAAGCGATCCACGCCCTGGCGGCGTCGTTGCTGTTCGGCGCGGTGGCGTTCTTCACCGTCGCCGGCCTGCTGATGATCAACGCCTTCGAGGACGCCGCGACGGAGAACCGCCCCGAGTGGCTGCCCCTGCCGGCCCTGTACTCCGGCGAGGGGCCGGAGGGCCTCCCGAAGGACATGCGCAAGGAGCAGGGCTCGCGGCTGTTCGGCGTGGCGGTGGGCTCGCTGTTCACCTTCTACTTCACGCTGCAAGCGGCGTGCGCCGCCGTGGCGCTGCTGACCGCGTCCGCGATGGGCGGGCGGCTGCGGTTGATCCTGTGTGTCGTCGTGCTGGCGAGTGTGCTGGTCGGGTGGTACCTGGAGCGCGTCGTGCATGGCCTGCGCGACCCGCGAAACAAACTCACGGACGCCGCGCTGAAGTCGCCGACGGACGACAACGTCGAGAAGGCGCTCGCGGCGCGGAAGGCGTTCGGCATGTGGCACGGGGTCAGCCTGCTGGCGAACTTCGGGACGCTGGGGCTGTCGGCGTGGCTGGCGGCGCTGGTGGCCTACCCGAAGAAGGAGGAACCATGACCTCGACACGTGACCTGTCGGGGCTGCCGGAGGTGGCGGCCCTGCGCCGCGCGTTCCAGTCGATGGCGATGCTCGACGCGATCATTCAGGATGAGTGGGAGTATCGATACTACTCCTTCGACGCCGACACGTCGAAGGAGCGTCTCGGCTTCTCCGTCGGCTCGATGCGCGACGGGTGCGGCAACGATCTGCACGCGGTCTTCGGCCCGGCGGGCTGCCTGATCCGCGGCTTCCACCACGAGGCGCCGATGTCGCCCTTCCGGGAGACGCCGCCGCGCATCTTCCCCGGCGTGCTGGACGACATCCCGGCGGACATCGCGCCGCTGAAGAAGGCGATCCACGCCGACTGGTGGGAGAAGGAGGGCGTCACCTTCTGCGTCTGGCGCAGGCCCGCGGACAAGCGGTGGCAGCACGGGCGGATCACGTTCCCTGCGGGGGACGATCCGGACGGCTCGCGGGATCTCCTGTCGGCCTATGACGGCAAGCCGGAGACGTACCGCGAGTGGGCGTGCGAATACTTCGACGGGGACGGGGAGCGCGAATTCCCGCTCGACGCCGTGACGTGGGTCTTCGAGCATCGGCCGCTGACGAAGGAGATCGTCGAGGCGCTCAACCCCGGGCGGAAGCTGCGTGGGCTCGCGAAGGAGATCAAGCAGATCGGCTACCCCAAGGGGCCGTGAGCGTCTCAGGCCATCACGGCCGCCTTGCCGAACCGCCGCAGGAGGGCGGCGCGGCCGTCCGCCGTCAGGGCGTTGTCCGTCACGTCCAGCTCACGCAGGCGGGCCAGCCGCGCCGACCATGCCAGGGACTTCGCGCCGTCGTCGCCGATCACGTTGCCCGCCAGGTTCAATTCCTCCAGACGCTCCAGCGTCGCCGCGTCCGCCAGGGCCTCGGCGCCCGCCGGGCCGATGTAGTTGCCCGCCAGACGCAGGCGCCGCCAGGGCCGCGCCGGCCCGAGGGCGATGGCCACCACCGCCTCGTCGCCCAGGAGATCGCGCCCCAGGCTCAGCGTCCGCAGTTTCGGCAGGCCCGGCGACAGCAGGAGCGCCTTGGCGGCCTCGTCGCGCAGGTCGCAGCGGTCGAGGTGCAATTCCTCCAGGTTGGCCAGCGTCGGCGATGCCAGCGCCTCCGCCCCACCACGCCCCATGCCCGTCTGCGACAGGTTCAGCACACGCAGGCGGCGGGCGCCCGCTGCCAGCATCGACACGCCCGTCGGCCCGATCTGCCGGTTCGCCCGCAGGTCCAGGACCTCCAGCGTCTCCATCAACGGCGACCGCGCCATCAGGGTCAGCGTCCCGTCGCCCAGGCCGTTGTGCCCGAGGTGCAGCTCGCGCCAGCGCGGCGGGGTCTGCGTGTACAGCAGCGGCACGAGGTCGGCGTCGCGGAGCTGGTTCTGCGACAGGTCCAGCACCTCGAGGCGCGGGAGCGAGGTCCGCGCCCGCAGGGCCGCCAGGCCGCGCCCGCCGATCTGCGTGTACCCCAGGCGCAGCACGCGCAGATCGCCCAGCCCCTCCGCCCGCGCCAGAAGCTCCAGGCCGTTGTCGCCGACCCGGCTCTCCTGGAACGCCAGCTCGCGCACCCCGGCCACCAGCGGGTGATTCACCAACTGGCCCACGGTGCCCGGCGTCGCTTCAAGCAGCGTCAGGGCCTCCACCCACGCATACGCCTCGGTGCGCGACACGTCCTCGATGCGCTGGTCGAAGCAGGTGATCGCCCGCAGCGTGACGTGCGGCAGGCCGCGCTCGAAGTGCCAAGCGGCGGCCATCGGCGCCAGCGGCCCCAGCCAGTCGTCCGCCCACTCGGCGAGCAATTCGGCCTCGCGGCGGCGCAGGCGGCGGGCCTGGCCGCCGGCGCGCGGCAGGAAGCATTGCAGGCGGATCAATTCAGCCCTGGCGCGGTCGCCGTCGTCGCCCTGGTCCTCGAGCCAGTCGGCCAGGATGAGGCGGATTCCGTCCTCCTCCGGGCTCTCGCGGATGTCCTGGAGGAACACCCGCAGCTCGGGTCGCACTCGCCGGATGTGGGGGGGTACTCGCATCATCCACCCATCCCATCGGCCATCCGCCCCTGTAATTCTAGCCCATCACGTGCCCAGCCGTCCCAGTATTCGGGCAGCGGGGCCGTCACCGTCACCGGCTCGTAGCGGATGGGATGCAGGAACGTCAGTGACCAGCCGTGCAGGGCGATCAGCCGGTCACGGGCCATCTCCGCCGCCGGCCCGAACGCCGACCTCGCCCCGTACTGCACATCGCCGCGGATCGGCCACCCGCGCGTCGCCGCCTGCACCCGCAACTGGTGCATCCGGCCCGTGAGTGGCTCCAGCCTCAACAAAATCCCCTCCTCATGCATTTTCAGACGCCGGAACTTCAATACCGCCTCTCGCGCCCCAGCCTCTCCTTCGCCCACAACCTCCGAGCGTGACTCGTCGCCGACCTTGCGCAGCCAGTCGCGCCATTCGCCCTCTTCCGGCGGGGTCGAGCCGTCAATTCCGGCCTCGACGAGGGCGAGGTAGCACTTGGCCACCTTGCGCTCGCGGAACTGTTCGGCGAGACGCTGTGCTGCCTTGGTAGAGCGTGCGAAGAGGACCACACCGGACACGGGGCGGTCCAATCGGTGCGGGATTCCGAGGTACACGCGGCCCGTTTTGTGGTACTTGACCTTGAGGTATTCGCGCGCCTGCGCCTCCAGCGTGGGCGGCCCCTCGGGCACGCCCTGCGTCAGGAGGCCGCCGGGCTTGGCCACGGCCAGACAATGGTTGTCCTCATACAGCACATGCACGGCCGGCGGATCTCCTCCTGGCGACGGGAGCATTGTAGGGGAGCGTCAGCGGATCTGGATCGGGCGAGCGGGGCCGCGTCAGCGCCCCGAGTTGGAGCGTGAGCGCATCTGGCTGCTGGCGAGCGGGGCCGCGTCAGCGCCCCGAGTGGAGCGTCAGCGGATCTGGGCGAGCGGGGTTGCGTCAGCGCCCCGAGTGTTCTCGCTCGCAAGATGAGCGTCACGCCGGAGAGGCGCAGACGCTGTGTGACTCGGGGCGCTGACGCATCCCCGCTCGCCAACAGCCAGAGCCGCTCACGCTCCGGATCGCAGCGCCGTAGACTCTCCCTTGCCCGCCCGCGAGTCAGCCCATGCAGTTCTCCCTCTTCTCCATCAGCTACGCCGGCCTGTGGGGCCAGGCCGCCCTCGACCTCCCCGCCTTCCTCCGCCACGCCAAGGGCCTCGGCTTCGCCTCCGTCATGCTCGCCGGCAAACGCCCCCACCTCTCGCCCCTCGACTTCGACGGCCCCGCCCTCGACGCTCTCGCCGGGCAGCTCCGCGGCCTCGATCTGCGTTGCGATGTCGTCGCCGCCTACACCGACTTCTCCGCCGCCAACGCCGCCGAGGTGCCCTACCTGGAGATGCAGCTCGCCTACGTCGAGTCGCTCGCCCGCATCGCCCGCGTGCTCGGCGCCGGCATCGTCCGCGTCTTCACCGCCTACGAGTGGCCGGGCCGCGACCCCTACTCCGCCTGGCGTCAGGCGGCCGCGGCGCTCCGCGAGGCGTGTGCCCGCGCCGCCGATCTCGGCTGTGTCCTGGCCATCCAGAACCATCATGACGTCGCCCTGCACACCGACGCCCTGCTGGAATTCCTCGCCGACATCGGCCACGCCGCCGCCAGACTCGGCTTCGACGCCTGGTCGCCGGCGCTCCGGGGCGAGGACCTGTACGAGGCGGCCCGCAAGGCCGCACCGCACGCCGTCCTCACGACGAACGCCGACTACGTCCGTTTGCCACGCTTCCGTTACCGGCCCGAGCTGGTGAACTACGAATCGGCGGGGCCGGACCTCGTGCGGGCCGTCCCCTTCGGGACGGGATTCATCGACTTCCCGGCCTTCTTCCGCGGCCTTCGCGACGGCGGGTTCGACGGCGTCGCGGCCTACGAGATGTGCTCGCCCGTACGCGGCGGCGGCGCCCTCGACAGCCTCGACAGACACGCCCGCGCCTACCTCGAATTCATGCGGGCCGGGGCAGCACCGGACGGCAAAGTGTGAGTGGCCCGGCCTTATTCGAGTTGCCCGCTTGCCGCCGGGAGACCCCGACATAGCATCCTCTTCAGCCGCAATAGACAGGGAAAGCACCCGCAAAGAGGCATCCCCCAAGAGCGGGCCGCCATGACACTTCCTCAGTCCCGAAACGACCGCTGCTCTTGCGGCAGTGGCCTGAAGTACAAGAAATGCTGCTTGCTTCGGCAAGGCATGCCTTTAGCCGTTCGCCTTCGTGGCGCCCCTGGGCAGCCAAGTTCAGCGCGGCAGGTCTCCGCCCCCTGGACTCCCCCCCAACCGTACTCGGTGGGCCAGACCGATCACCAGGAAGACGGGGCGCCGGACCCGGCCTCCCTGATGCCACTTCCGGTCGAGGTGGCCCTCGATTACACCTACTCGGAACCCGTAGGCGAGGCGGAAGTCACTTACATCTTCCCCGCCGGTGAGAAGTTCCTCTTGGCAGACGGAAGCGAGGTCGAGAACGACACGATTCAGCCAGGGATGCGCCTCTTGCTGAAGGACGGAGCGGTGGCGTCCGTCAAGGCGGTTCGGCTTTCATACGAACCGCCTGACCCGCCCCTCACGTTGGACAATGGGCAGAAACTGAGCCGTGTCGTCGGGACCATCAAGCACAAGGGTTTTTCGACGGTCGATGTGACTTGGGCCGGCGGACGCGCGACGAGCAGTCCCGACCATCCGTACTACTCCGTGACCAGGCGGGGGTACGTTCACGCGCGGGAGCTGAAGGTCGGCGAGTGGCTCCAGGGGGATGACGGGCTGATCGTCCCCGTGCAGGGCGTGTCGAAGCCGGCATTCGGGCTGGTCGATCTCTTCAACATCGAAGTCGAACGCTATCACAATTACTACGTCGGCGGCACCGGGGGGCGGGCGGTCCTGGTTCATAACTCCGCGAGCCCGGACTACATTAATACACCCGCCAGCAGATCCAAGGCGAAGGATGGTTATGAGCCATCCGCACATGACGATATCGCCAAGATCGCTCCAATGAAAGCTTCGACTGTTATCGATCTGTCAGGCCCCTCCGTCGGATTTGCAAAGAAAGCATATGAGCGGGGAATGGGGTTCACCTACATCCTTCGTGACAAGAACACAGGCGAGGTACTCAAGGTTGGGAAGACTACAGGCGGAGTGAATATTTACGAGCGATTCAACAGATATCGCCGGAAATCACAGGAGTACGGACGCGCGGTTGAAGTGGAGGTCTGGCACGTCGGCAAGAACGCCGAGGCGAAGGCCATCGAGCGGCAGCTCCGAACGACCTTGCAGAACCAAGGAGAGCGACTTCCCTGGGACGCCGTTGCCAATCCGGCTCGGCCCGATCTCGGATTGCCTTGGGAACGGATTCAGGGGTCTCAGTTCTCGTTCAAATGACACTAGTCCACAGGACTTGGAGGGATCTGCCCATGCCGCCCATTCAACACTATTATCGCAAACCGGATCATTTATACACGATTCAAGCCCACCCTGAGTATTGGTTTTACACCGCCCGTTCCGACTCGCGTCAGGCATTGCTTGGGTTGCGCGATCGGGGTGTCATCATCGTCTTGTTCGACGCGAAAGGGGGATTTCTCGAAACGCAGATGTCCGCCACCCCACTACTGCAAGTACTCGAGAGCCTGGGTGGGATAGAGGGCGACACGCGACTTCGGGCTGCTGTCGACAGGCTCGTCAGCCACGAACGGGATCGACTGGGGCTTCGTGCGGCACCGATCCGGGTCAAGCGCTTTTGGCTGGGGCCGGCCCAAGTCGGGGTCAGCGATTTTCCGGACGAACTTCAGGCGTGGAGAGATGCCTCATCTACCCTGTCTGATGCGGAGAGGGCTGAGTGTGAGGACGCCGTCAAAGGGTGGGAAGAAGAGGACCTCTTTGTGTTCTGGTGGGGACAAAGTTACACGATGGACGACACCGGGGAAGTAACTTCATCTTAAACAGGTTTATAAGCCTGAAGTTCTGGGCCACGATCGCCCACTCCGTCGTGAAACCGCTGTTGGGGCCGCTGATGAACAGCACATTTGAAGTCGGCTTCTTCCTCAGCCCGGAGCTACTCCGGTCGCCACCACCGCAGGCCCGTGCCGCTGGGTTAACCATCTGCCCGTTCTCGCTCCGGGTGGGTTCTCTCGATTTCCCTCATGTGGCTTGGACCGACTACGCTGGCGTCCTGCTCCGTCTCTGGGGGCAGGAGTTGTGGAGGTTGGCCCGTGGTGACTCGCGGGCTGCGCGGCTGGTTTTTTTCGACACACCAAACGAGGTCTGGATCAGACGCACGCGGGAGCGCTGGTGGAAGGTGTCCTGTGTCGAGCGGGTCTCGGGGCGAAAAGTGATCCGGGCCGAGGCGGCCTGTATTCTTGAGAGGATGGAGGTGGCCGTAATGTCTGCCGGGCGGCGCTTCCTTGTGGAGATGAAGCGGCTCGGTTTTTGGGGGCCGGACTGCGAAGACTTATCCTCCTTCCTCAAGAATCCACACAATTTCATGATCGCCCGTTCCTGCGGAAGCGAGACGCGATCAGCCCCCTCGGAACCTGCCCCGCTAGTGACCGGATCACCTTCGGCCATATTGCACCGTCTCTCCCCCCCGCCTTCCTCCGTCGCGCCCCCCCGGCATCCTGACTCCAGCCCGGCCGTCCCGCCTCCGACTTTCCAGCAGGCCCCGCCGATGTTCTGCCCTCGCTGCTCCGCCGTCCTGAAGATGTGGGCGCGGCCACTGAAGCGGCAATCCTGCCCGTTATGCGGATTCGATGTTCATTGGAACTGATTAAATAATGATGTTGTGTTTGAGCAGAGTGTGCCCGGCTGCCTCACCAAAGAGATGTGCTCGCCGGTACGCGGCGGCGGGGCCGTCGAGAACCTCGACAGGCACGCCCGCGCCTATCTGGATTTCATGCGTCCGCTCGCGTCCACGGACGGACAGTCCCGATGAGAAGAAAGGTTCGGGTGGACGGAGGACCCGCGTTCTTCTGATATTACTCCATCCCCGGAGGACTACGTCGTCATGGCCGTCACGAACCTGAAGACCCTGATCGGCAAGCTCAACCCCGCTTGCAGCAAGGCGCTGACCAACGCCGCCGGCCTCGCGTCGTCGCGCACCAACTACAACGTCGAGATCGAGCACTGGCTCATCAAGCTGCTGGAGCCGACCGACGGCGACCTGCCGCGCGTCCTCAAGCACTACCAGATCGAGCCGTCGCGCGTCATCAACCAGCTCACCCGCGCCCTCGACTCCGAGCGGACCGGCAACGCCAAGAACCCCAGCCTGTCGCAGGAGATCGTGGACTGCGTCCGCGAGGCCTGGAACCTCGCCTCGCTGGAGTACAACTGGCCGATCATCCGCTCCGGCCACCTCCTCGCCGCCATCCTGGGGGACCGCAACCTCGGCGGGCGCATCCGCCAGTCCTCCGCCGAGCTGGCCAAGATCAAGCCCGAGGACCTGCAGCGCGACCTCCCCGCCCTCGTCAAGGGCACCGCCGAGGACGACGCCCCCGTGCAGTCCTCCGGCGGCGCGCCCGGTGACCCCGGCCAGCCCGGCCAGGTGAAGCCTGGCTCCAAGACGCCGAACCTCGATCAGTACACGATGGACCTGACGGACCGCGCCAAGAAGGGGCAGATCGACCCCGTCATCGGCCGCGAGCCGGAGATCCGCCAGGTCATCGACATCCTCACCCGGCGGCGGCAGAACAACCCGATCCTCACCGGCGAGGCCGGCGTCGGCAAGACCGCCGTGGTGGAGGGCTTCGCCGTCCGCGTGGCCGAGGGCGACGTGCCCGACGCGCTGAAGAACGTCCGCGTCCTCACCCTCGACCTGACGCTGCTCCAGGCGGGGGCGGGCGTGAAGGGCGAGTTCGAGAACCGGCTCAAGAGCGTCATCAGCGAGGTGAAGGGGTCGCCGATCCCCATCATCCTGTTCATCGACGAGGCCCACACGATGATCGGCGCCGGCGGCCAGGCCGGCCAGGGCGACGCCGCCAACATCCTCAAGCCGGCGCTGGCCCGCGGCGAGCTACGGACCATCGCGGCGACCACCTGGGCGGAGTACAAGAAGTACTTCGAGGACGACGCCGCGCTGAAGCGGCGGTTCCAGGTCGTCAAGGTCGCCGAGCCGGAGGTCGATAACGCCATCCGCATGATGCGCGGCCTGACGGGCATGCTGGAGAAGCACCACAAGGTGCGCATCCTCGCGGAGGCGGTCGAGGACTCGGTGAAGCTGTCGGCCAGGTACATCACCGACCGGCAGCTCCCGGACAAGTCCATCAGCCTGCTCGACACGGCGTGCGCCCGCGTGGCGTTGTCGCAGGTGTCCACGCCGCCGGCCATTGAGGACTGCAAGCGCGAGATCCAGCACGCGGACGTGGAGCTGGGCATCCTGGGCCGGGAGCAGGCGGTCGGGGTCGAGCACTCGAAGCGCGTGGCGGAGCTGAAGGAGACGAAGGCGAAGGCCGAGGAGCGCCTGGCGGCCCTCGAGCAGCAGTTCGAGGCGGAGAAGAAGCTGGCCGTCGAGCTGCGGGCGGTGCGCGACAAGCTGGAGGCCCACGGCGCGGGCAAGGAGAAGCTGAGCGAGGCCGACGTGGCCAGGTACAAGGCGGAGCTGGCGGCGAAGACGGACGAGCTGGTGAAGGTGCAGGCGGGCCACCCGCTGGTGCAGCCGTTCGTCAACAGCGGGGCGGTGGCGGAGATCGTGTCGTCGTGGACCGGCGTGCCGCTGGGCAAGATGGTGTTGAACGAGATGAAGACGGTGCTGGAGCTGGAGAAGCACCTGGGGGCGCGGGTGGTCGGGCAGGACCACGCCCTGTTCGAGATCGCCAAGCGCATCAAGACCAGCCGTGCCCAGCTCGGCGACCCCGGCAGGCCGCTGGGCGTCTTCATGCTGGCGGGCCCCAGCGGCGTAGGCAAGACGGAGACGGCGCTGGCGCTGAGCGACATCCTGTACGGCGGGGAGAAGAACGTCGTCGTCATCAACATGAGCGAGTACAAGGACAGCTCCAGCGTGAGCAACCTGAAGGGGTCGGCCAAGGGCCTGGTGGGCTTCGGCACGGGCGGCGTGCTGACGGAGGCGGTGCGGCGGACGCCGTACAGCATCGTGCTGCTGGACGAGGTGGAGAAGGCGCACGTGGACGTGCAGGAGCTGTTCTACCAGGTGTTCGACAAGGGCATGTTGCAGGACTCTTCGGGCAATGATGTCGATTTCAAGAACACGATCATCCTGCTGACCTCGAACGCGGGGACGGACGTGATCAAGAAGCTGTGCTCCGACCCGGAGACGGCCCCCGACCCCGAGACGCTGCGCAAGGAGCTGCTGCAGGACCTGCTGACGACGAAGTCGGGGCCGACGGGCCAGCCGGCGTTCAAGCCGGCGTTCCTGGGGCGGACGGTGATCGTGCCGTACTACCCGCTGAGCGACGAGGTGATGAAGAGGATCATCAGGCTGAAGCTGAAGAAGATCGGCAACAGGTTCGCGGAGCACCACCGGGCGGCGTTCAGCTACGACGACAAGGTGGTGGACACGGTGGCGGCGCGGTGCACGGAGGCGGACACGGGCGCCCGCAACGTGGACAACATCCTGACGGGCTCGATGCTGCCGGAGCTGGCGAACGAGGTGCTGGCGAAGATGGCCGAGGGCGCCACGATCACGAAGGCGCACGTCAGCGTCGGCGCCGACGGGGGCTTCACCTACGCCATCTCGTGAGCGTGGCGTGTGGCGGCGCGGGGCCATCACGCCTCCGCGCCGCCCTGTGCGGTCCTGACGCGCACGGATGGGCCGGGTGCTGTGGCGTAGGCGAGGCGAGCGGCCCGGCGTGAGCGGGCCGTGTCCTCGTCACAGGACGCCAGCACGCCTTCGGGCAACAACACCCGCTGTCATCGCCCCACGGCCTTCTTCACCGCCGCCGCGATCTTGCCGCGCGTCTCGTCGAGGAACTCCACCTTCTTCGCGAACTCCGTCAGCTCGTACTTGTCGGACCACAGGATGCGGCGCCCGTCGTAGACGCGGGCCTCGATCACCAGTTTCTTGTCGTCCACCACGCTCACCCTGCCCCGGAGGGTGGAGGCGGCCTCCTTCCCCTTCTCCTTGTAGTCGTCGACGAAGCGGACCTTGTCGGCCTTCTCCTCGCTGAACAGCTTCGGCCAGCGTTTGACCTCGTTCTTGATGTGGTCGTGGATCTCCTCCGGCACGTCGAAGGGGAGGACACGCACCTCCGGCGGGGCGGCCAGGGCGAGCAGCAGGACGGTCAACATGGCATGGCCTCCTCAACGCTTGCGGATGGCGGACAGACGCTTCCCGACGGCGGCGGCGATGTCCTCCCCGGTCTTGCGGAGGTACGCGGCCGGGTCGGCCTCTTCGGCCGCCCAGTACCTCTCCGACCAGAGGATCAGGTCGTCCTCGGCGTCGATCAGCCGGACATCGACGGTGATCGACTTGCCCTCGGCCTTGACCTCGCCGTGCAGGACGATCCTCGCCCTCAGGGCCTTCCCGGCGGCGAGGGGGTCGGCGACGGCCCCGAGGGCCTTGACGCGGCGAGGCGGCACCAGCCGCGCCGCCTCGCCACGGAGTAGAGACATCGGGATCTCGTCAACCCATTTGCCGGCGGCGTCCTTGACCGGGCCCGTTGCGGTGAACGGCAGGACGGCGAGGGCATCGGCCGCCGGCGGCGCGGACGACTTCGGCGTGCTGAGGAGGCGGATGGCGGGGGCGACGATCTCGGCGGCGATCTCCTTGACGGGCCTGAGGGCCTCCGAGCTCTTGCCGGCGATGGCCTTGCGGAGGGACAGCGTCCGCCCGTCGGCCACGCGGGTCAGCGTCACCTCCGTCACCCAGGGGCGTCCGTCCTGGTGCTCGTCCTGGAAGACGCGCGTGCGGATCATGGCGTCGCCCTTGAGGGCGCGGGCGGACTTGAACATCGCCTCCAGGGTCTTCCCGAACCCCTCCGTACCGACGAGGCCGGCCGCGTCCAGCTCGGCGCGGGCCCCGCGCTGGACGTGGTCAAACACCCCTCGGATCCGGGCGCCGTCGTCGCCGCCGGCCTCCACCTCGGGTCGGAAGACCACGACGATGGGCGGGGCGTCTGCCGGCCTGGGCGTGGCCTCGGCCTCCTTCTTGATGGCGGCCTCGACAGCCTTGGCGACCTCGGGCAGCAGCTTGCGGACCTCCCCCGCGACATCCGGGGTGGCGGGGGTGAGCTTCGCCACCTCGGGACGCAGCAGCGCCAGTACCTCCTTCGCGATGGCCGCCGTGTCGGGGGCGGGTGGGGTGACGGCCTGGGGCGGCGGTGGGGGTGCTGGAGGGAGGCCCATCGCACGGCGGACGGCGGCGCCGACCTCCATCACGACCTCGTCCCGGTGCTTCCGGGTCACGTCCACGGTGCGGCCCAGGCTGAAGTCGCGCTTCCACAGTGCCTTGCCCGACGCCACATCCAGCAGGTTGAGCCGGACGGACGCCTCCCCGTCGTGGGCGTAGTTCATCTGGCCCAGGACGTAATCGACCTTGGCCTTCCTGGCCTCGTCGAGCATCTCCTTCTCCGCGGGATTCATGGCCCGCCCGCGCGAGATGGCCACGTCGCCGCCCGCCGCGATCCGCGCGTGCATCGACCCCACCCAGGACTCCACCTCCTGGTTGAATGCCTGCGAGGTGGTGTAACTGCCCCCCTCCCGCAGGCAGAGCAGGGCCGGCACCGTCCCGCCCTTCGCCGGCACCGGCCCGGCCTTCTTGCCGTCCTTGTCCTTCTTCTCGTCCGCTTTCTCCTTCGGCGCGGGGTCGGCCTTGGCGGCCAGCAGGCCCTTCAGGCCCTCGCCACCCCCCGACGCCACGATCACCGCCGCCGCCGGCAGCACCACCAGCGCCAGGACGGCGACCAGCAGCGGCAGCGACGGCACCTGGATGACGGTCGGCCTCTCGGGTGCATCACTCATCGGGGCGTCCTCGCGTGAGGGTGTGGTGTCCGCCCGAGGCGAAATGTCCGGGCGGGCGTGTCGTATTCTATCCGTTACACGTCCCCTGTCCCGGAGGCCGCCACCGTGTCCACGCTCCCCGTCTCGCGCGTCGTCCTGTACAAGCACGGCGTCGGCTACTTCGAGCGCGAGGGCCCCGTCGTGGGCGACGCCTCGCTGGCGCTGACCTTCCGTCAGGCCGAGGTCTCCGACGTGCTCAAGTCGCTCACCGTGCTGGATCTCGACGGCGGCATCGTCTCCAGCGTCTCCTACGACTCCACCAAGCCCCTGGAGCAGCTCCTCGCCGACGTGGCCGTGCAGATCCCCGATGACGGCAGCCTGGTCGGCCTGCTGCCGCAGATCAAGGGGGCGCGGATCGCGGTGACGGACGGGGGCAAGCGCATCGAGGGGACGCTGCTCGGCATCGACCGCACCGAGCGCAGGAGCGCCGACGGCGTCGTCACCGTGGTGCTGGTGTCGCTGCTGTCCGACGAGGGCGGCATCCGCTCCTTCGACCTGCACGGCCTCGACGGGCTGGAGGTGCTGGACGCCGCCCTCCGCCGTGACCTCGATTATTACCTCCGCACGCAGCTCTCGGCGAAGAAGAAGGACGCGCGGACGTTCACGCTGTTCGCCAAGGGCGAGGGGACACGCCGGGTCCGCGTCAGCTACACGCTGGAGGCGCCGGTGTGGAAGGCGACGTACCGCATCCTCCTCGGCGACGACACGGAACCGCCGCTGATCCAGGGATGGGCCGTGGTGGACAACACGCAGGACGAGGACTGGGAGAACGTGCGTCTGGCCCTCGTTGCCGGCCTGCCGGTGTCGTTCGTGCACGACCTGTACACGCCGCGGTACATCCGCCGGCCCGTGGTGGCCGTGCAGGAGACGACCGGCGTCCTCCCTCCCGAGGTCGAGGACGGGATGTCGGTGGATTCCATGCTCATGGAATTCAGCGACTCCGCAATTGACCACACCCGAACGGAGGCCGGCGGGGCCATGCTGGCGAGGATGGCCGCACCCGCTTCGGCCCCGATGCGGCGCGCCCGCAAGATGGCGGAGTCGGCCCCGGCGCAGGTGCGTGAGCGGAAGCTGGGCGACCTGTTCGAGTACGAGATCGAGCACCCCGTCACCATCCGCCGCAACCAGTCGGCCCTCGTGCCCATCGTGCAGAAGCGGTTCGAGGGTCGGTCCGTCCTGCTGCACAACCGCCAGACGCGGCCCAACAACCCGATGCGGGCGGTGGACCTCAAGAACACCACGGGCCTGACGCTGGAGGGCGGGCCGGTCACGGTGCTGGAGGGCGACAGTTACGTGGGCGAGGCGATGCTCGACACCCTCAAGCCGGACGACCATCGCCTGGTGCCCTACGCCGTCGAGCTGGGCGTCCACGTCCTCGACAACGTGGACGGCTACAATGAGGACACGCACCGGGCGGTCATCCGCGACGGGCGGCTGACGCTCACCTCCCTGCGCGTGCAGAAGACGGCGTACCACTTCGACAACCGCTCCGGCGAGGAGATGACGCTGTACCTCGACCACCCGCGCGACGGCTCGCAGTGGAAGCTGCACGACACGCCGGCCCCCGCCGAGACGACGGAGAACTTCTGGCGTTTCAAGCTGACGCTGCCGGCGAAGAAGGTGACGCCGTTCATCGTGCGTCAGCAGCAGCCGACGCGTGCGGTGCATCACCTGGGCAACATGGACGCGGCCGCCCTCGCCTCCCTGATCGAGCAGAAGTACCTCGACGACGCCACCCGCAAGGTGTTGAAGCAGGCGTCCGCGGCGCTGAAGAAGGTGGCGGAGATCGAGAACAGGATCGCGCGGCTGGAGCAGGAGCGCGAGCGCATCCACAAGGAGCAGGGCCGCATCCGCGAGAACCTGGGCAGCCTTGGCGACAAGAGCGGCGAGAAGGAGCTGCGGGCGCGTCTGATCAAGACGCTGACGGAGCAGGAGGACCGCCTGGAGGCGATCACGCGCGACGTGGCCCAGCTCCAGGGGGACCGCGACACGGCCCGCGAGGCGGTGAACCGGGCGCTGGCGGGGCTGGAGTACGAGGGCGGGGCCGAGTGACGCCCGCCTGAACCTCGCTCGTCGCGTCCGTATCATACCCGGACGCCCCGGCCGATACCGACGCGACGAGAGCCAGCGATGCGAACCGCCGACCAGATCCGCCAGGAGTTCATCGACTTCTTCGTGCAGAAGCACGGGCACACGTTCGTGCCGTCGTCCCCCGTCGTGCCGCTGGACGACCACACGCTCCTGTTCAGCAACGCCGGCATGAACCAGTTCAAGCCGATCTTCCTCGGCACGGAGACGCGGCCTTACAAGCGGGCGGCGAACACGCAGAAGTGCATCCGCGCGGGCGGTAAGC
>CAZVZK010000018.1:0-101314 GCA_964630925.1 uncultured Alcaligenaceae bacterium | reverse complement strand
GGGGATCACGAAGGTGGCGTTCGACCGCGGGCACTTCCGCTACCACGGCCGCGTGAAGGCGTTGGCCGACGGGGCGCGCGAGGGCGGCCTGCAGTTCTGATCCTCCAAGGCGAGCGGCCCGGCGTAAGCGGGCCGTGTGAAGATACCAGAGGGGCGTGAAGATCATGGCTCGTGAGCGTGGCGGTGACCGGGGCGGGCCGCGTGGGGGCGGCGGCAGCGACGACATCATGGACCGCGTCATCAAGATCCGCCGCTGCGCCACGGTGGTGAAGGGCGGGCGGCGGTTCAGCTTCAACGCGATGGTGGTCGTGGGCGACCGCAAGGGACGCGTGGCGTGCGGCTACGGCAAGGCCAACGAGGTGCCGCCGTCGGTCGAGAAGGCGACGAAGGACGCGACGGGGTCGCTGGACCGCACGAAGCGCGTCTCCCTGGTGAACCAGACGATCCCGCATCGCGTGGTGGGCAAGTTCGGGGCCAGCCGCGTCGTGCTGGTGCCGGCGGGCCCGGCACCGGCGTGAAGGCCGGCCCCGGCGTGCGTGACGTGCTGGTGTGTGCTGGCGTGAAGAACATCCTGACGAAGGTGCACGGCAGCACCAACGCGATCAACCTGGTCAAGGCGACCATCAACGGCTTGCAGCAGCTGCGCACCCGCGAACAGGTGGCGGCGCTGCGCGGAGTGGCCCTCTAATGGATCTGAAAACCCTGTACAACCCGCCCGCCGGCGCCGAGCCGGTCTCCAAGCGCACCCGCAAGAAGCGTGTCGGCCGCGGCATCGGCTCGGGCCACGGCAAGACGTCGTCGCGCGGCCACAAGGGCCAGTACGCCAGCGCGGGCGCCGGGCACCCGGCTTTCTACTTCGAGGGCGGCCAGATGCCGCTGTTCCGGCGCATGCCCAAGCGCGGGTTCAGCCACGCGACCTGGGACAAGCACTACCTCGTGGTGAACGTGGGCGACCTGAACGAGCACTTCAAGGACGGCGACGTGGTGGACCGCGACGCGCTCAAGAAGGTGCGGCTGGCCAACGGCCCGTGCGACGGCATCCGCATCCTCGGCAAGGGCACGCTGGAGCGGAAACTCAACATCAAGGCCGACCACTTCTCCGCCGGCGCGAAGGCGCAGATCGAGGCCAAGGGCGGCACCGCCGAGGTGCTGGCCAGGCCGAAGCCGCCGGTGAAGAACAAGATGAAGCCGCGCAAGGCGAAGGGCCAGGGCTGACGGATCGGGCGAGCCGGGGGCGTCAGCCCCCGGAGGAATTCCAGGGGCGGGACGACAGGAAGCCGATCATGAACAAGCTCGTCGCTATCTTCTCGATCCCCGAGCTGCGGCAGAAGATCCTCTTCACCGTCATCCTGCTGGCGATCTACCGCATCGGGTTCTCCATCCCGATGCCGTACATCGACCAGCGCGAGATGAACAAGGGCCTGGCCGGCGGCGGCCTGGGCGCCATCCTCCAGTACGTGTCGATGTTCTCCGGCGGCGACCTGAGCCACGCCACGCTGTTCGGCCTGGGCATCATGCCGTACATCTCGGCGAGCATCATCTTCCAGCTCCTCGCCGCGGTCTACCCGCCACTGGAGAAGCTCCAGAAGGAGGGCGAGTCGGGGCGGAAGAAGATCAACGAGTACACGCGGTACGCCACGGTGTTCATCTGCCTGTTCCAGGCGTGGGTGTACGTCAACTACCTGACGATAGGCCAGCTCCACTGGGGGCTGACGAGTGCCGTGACGGGGGGCACCGACTACACGCAGCTGCATTACAGGCTGACGATGGTGATGGCGATGACGGCGGGGACGATCTTCCTGATGTGGCTCGGCGAGCAGATCGACGAGTACGGGATCGGCAACGGCATCTCGCTCATCATCATGTCGGGCATCGTGGCGCGCATCCCGGCGGCGACGGCGTCGCTGTTCTTCGAGGGCGGGCAGTTCAAGTGGTCGGTGTTCACCCTCGGCGGGGCCGGCGGGCAGGACATCAGCTTCGAGACCCTCGTGGTGCTGGTCTGCCTGTTCGTCGCGGTCGTCGTGGCGGTCGTGGCGATGACCAAGGCCCAGCGGCGTATCCCGACGCAGTCGGCCAAGCACGTCCGCGGGCGGCGTGTCTACGGCGGCACGCGGCAGTTCCTGCCTCTGAAGCTGAACCAGTCGGGCGTGATGCCGGTGATCTTCGCGTCGAGCGTGCTGGTGCTGCCGTACTTCGTGTTCGGGGCCCTCGCGGGGGCGACGGGCTGGGGCTGGGCGGTGGCGATCAAGGACGCGTTCGAGCGGCAGGGCTACATCTACAACGTGATGTTCATCGTCGCCATCTACGTCTTCTGCTACTTCTGGACGGCCATCATCTTCAACCCGAAGGACATGGCCAACAACCTGAAGGAGTCGGGGTCGTTCATCCCCGGCTACAGGCCGGGCAAGCGGACGGCGGAGTACCTGGAGCGGGTGATGATGCGGATCACCTACGTGGGCGCGGCGTTCCTGGCGGTGATCGCCGTGGTGCCGACGCTGATCTCCTCGACGCTGGGCGTCAACTACACGGTGGCGAGCTTCTACGGCGGCACGGGCCTGCTGATCGTGGTGAGCGTGGCGCTCGACCTCGTGCAGAAGATCAACAGCCACCTCGTGATGCGCAACTACGAGGGGCTGACCGAAGACTAACCAGTATTGCAGATTGCAGATTGCAGATTGCAGATTGAAACAGCCAACGGCCCGGCGCTGCGACAACTCTCCTTGGTTTTCAATCTGCGATCTGCAATCTGCAATCTGCAATCTGAGGGCGAGATGCGTCTGATCCTCCTCGGCCCGCCGGGGTCCGGCAAGGGCACCCAAGCGAAGCTCCTGTGCAAGCGCCTCGGGCTGGAGCACATCGGGACCGGCGACCTGCTGCGCGAGGCGATCCGCAACGGGACGCCGGTCGGCGTGCTGGCGAAGTCGTACGTCGAATCCGGCGGGCTGGTGCCGGACGGGGTGGTGAACGACCTGATCGCGGAGCGCTTCGCGCGGGCGGACCGTCCGGCGGGGCTCGTGATGGACGGCTACCCGCGCACGCTCTCGCAGGCGCGGGCGTTCGACGCCTTGCTGGCGGCGTTGGGCATGCCGCTGACGGGGGTGTTGCTGCTGTCGGTGGACGACGCGGAGATCATCAAGCGGCTGGGCGGGCGGTGGAGCTGCCCCAAGTCCGGGTGCAAGGCCACCTATCACACCGTGAGCAACCCGCCGAAGGCGGCGGGCGTGTGCGACGACTGCGGGACGGCGCTGGTGCAACGCGACGACGACAAGGAGGCGACGGTGCGTGCGCGTCTGGTCGTGTACCGGCGTGACACGGCGGAGCTGATCCCGTATTATCGTGCGAAGGGGCTGTTGGCGGAGGTCCACGGCCAGGGGGAGATCGAGACGATCCACGAGGGGCTGTTGCAGGCCCTGAAGCCGTGAGGCCCGCCGAGCGATGTTGAAGCAGTGGTTCCCGTCCAAGCCGGAGCTGAAGTCGTCCCGCGAGATCGGCCTGATGCGCGAGGCCGGCAAGCTGGTCGCGGAGGCGCACCGGCTGTGCAAGAGCCTGGCCGTGCCCGGCGCGAGGACGGCCGACATCGACGCCGCCGTCGAGAGGCTGTATGCCGAGCGCGGGGCGCACCCGCTGTTCAAGAACTACGACGTGGGCGGCAAGGTGCCGTTCCCGGCCTGCACCTGCATCTCCATCAACGAGGAGGTGGTGCACGGCATCCCCGGCTCGCGGCAGATCAAGAGCGGCGACCTGTTGAAGATCGACACCGCGTGCAAGCTGAACGGCTGGTGCGCGGACGCGGCGGTCACGCTGATGATCGGCGAGGTGTCGGCGGAGAAGCGTCGTCTGGTGGAGGTGGGCGAGCAGGTGTTGCGGGTGGCGATGGTGGAGATGGGGCGGCGGCGGTGGTGGTCGGAGGTGGCCCGCGAGATGCAGAGGGTGGCGGAGGCGGCGGGGTACAGCGTGGTGACGCAGTACGTCGGGCACGGGATCGGGCGGATCATGCACGAGAGCCCGCAGGTGCCGAACTTCATCAACGCCGAGGTGAAGAAGCACGACTTCCGGCTGGAGGAGGGGCTGGTGCTGGCGGTCGAGCCGATGGTGAACATGGGCCGGGCCGACACGGACACGAAGCGCGACCACTGGACGGTGATCACGCGCGACCGGCTCCCGAGCGTCCACGTCGAACACACGCTGGCGATCACGAAGGAAGGCGTCTACGTGCTGACGGCGGACGAGGAGGTCATCGTCCGGCGGACGTGACCGGCGGTCAGGCATAATGACACCCCTCGCGCGAGTAGCGCGGGTGGCGTCCGAGCGCCGCGTGGTCGTACTCGCGCCAGCAGCGCCACGCGCCGACCCCGCACAGCACGGCGTCGAGGGCGTCGGCCCCGCCGTCACGCATCATGCGTAGACGGTCGCCTGCCGCAATCGTCACCCGCCCGCCCAGGCCGTCGAGGATGGCGCGGCGCGTGCGGCGGCGCTTCGACGAGAGCGGGCCGCCCTCGGCCTGCTTGTAGTTGACACGCGGCAGGCCGAGGCGGAGCAGCGTCGAGGACGGACACGCCTCGACGACGACGCGCTCGGCGGCGGCGAGGCGGCGGTGCTGGAAGGGGAGGATGGCGGTGCGGCGGAGGGGGATGAGCTGGCGCAGCACGTCACGCATGCCGTGGAACGTCTGGTAGATGATGCGGTAGTGGTAGGCGTCGAACGGGGTCTGCTCGCGCACGTCGGTGAGTCGGCGGATGTGGGCCGGGCCGCCCAGGGCCCTGGCGCGGCGGAGCAGCTCGTGGCTGCTGCCCCAGGCGTCGTCGCCCCAGGCGTCGATGAAGGCGAGCTGGTCGAGCCAGCGGGGGCCCTCGGAGATCACCTCGACGGGGAAGCCGAAGGGGAAGTTGATCGCCCACAGGGCCGCGGACGACGCGGAGATGGCGGAGACGAGTGCGGCCATCACGTCGGCACGCTCGTCCGAGCCGCACAGGCGGCCCACACGGTGCAGCTCGTCGAGGCGGAGGGAGCGGCCGTGGGGGGTGAGGCGGGCGAGCCAGGTCGTCCGCCCCGCGAGCCGTGCGCCGCTGAAATCCACGCCGAAGACCGTCTGGATGTCCGTCATGGCGGCGAGTGTAAGGGATCGCCTGGGGTGGTTGCGAGGTCGGCAGGGCCTGCGCCCTCCTTGTTCGGGGGCGGACGGCGGCCTACCCTACGTGGGACTTCCCAACCGCTGACGCTCTACTCGGGGCGCTGGAGCATGGCCGACTGCCGACAGCCAGAGCCGCTGCCCCTCCTGAGGTGGAGGATCGACACCGTGCTGATCCGGCCGTACGAGCCTGCCGACGAGGCGGGCGTCCTGGCGCTGTGGCGCGAGGCCCTGTCCGACCCCGCGCCGCACAACGACCCGGCCCTCTCGCTGCGCAAGAAGCTCGCCGCCGGCGACCAGCTCCTCCTCGTGGCGGTCATCGATGGTGCCGTCACCGGCACCGTCATGGGCGGGTGGGACGGGCATCGCGGCTGGATCTACTCCGTCGCGGTGGACACGAAGCACCGGCGGCGTGGCATCGGAACGTCCCTCATCCGGCGGCTGGAGGCCGTCCTCGCCGAGCGCGGCTGTCTGAAGCTCAACCTCCAGGTCCGGGCCACGAACGCGGGAGTCATCCCGTTCTACCGCTCGCTCGGCTACGAGGTCGAGGAGATCGTCAGCATGGGCAAGCGCCTGTATTGAGCGCGGGGACGCCCACGCCCGTGCCCTCCGGCACTTGAAAAGGCGGGGCCTGACGCGCACTCTAAACGCCATCCCCGCGAAGAAGACGCTTCAAGGAGCGGACGCGATCATGGCCGAACCGACCAACGTGACGACGCCCGCGGGCGTGACCCCGTCCGCCGCACCCGCACCCGCACCCGCGGCGGCGGCGGCGCCGGCCGACACCGGCTTCAAGCCGTACATCCCCGACGAGTCCAACCAGCCGGAGTTCACCCTCCAGGCCGTCGTCACGGGGACGTGCCTCGGGCTGATCTTCGCGGCCAGCTCGCTGTACCTCGTCCTGAAGGTCGGCATGACGGTGTCGGCGTCGATCCCGGTGGCCGTCCTCGCCATCACGCTGTTCCGCGTCTTCGGGCGCATGTTCGGCCTGCGGCAATCGACGATCCTCGAGAACAACATCGTCCAGACCTCCGGCAGCGCCGGCGAGTCGATCGCGTTCGGCGTGGGCGTCACCATGCCGGCGCTGCTGCTGCTCGGGTTCCAGATGGACCCGATGCGGATCATGGTCGTCAGCGTCCTCGGCGGGCTGCTCGGCATCCTGGCGATGATCCCGCTGCGGCGGGCGTTTATCGTCAACATGCACGGCAGGCCGGGGCAGCCCGGCACCCTCCTCTTCCCCGAGGGGACGGCCTGCGCCCAGGTGCTGATCTCCGGCGAGAAGGGCGGCAGCAGCGGGCAGACGGTGTTCGTCGGCTTCGGCCTGGCGTTCGCCCACAAGTTCCTCACCGAGGGCATGAAGGTCCTCACCGAGACCGTCGCCGTCCCGCTCACGTTCATCAACAAGGCCGCGTCGCTCGCCAGCAGCATGGCCACCGAGCTGCTCGGGGTCGGCTACATCATCGGCCTTCGCACGAGCGCGGTCATGATGGCCGGCGCCGTCCTGGGGTACCTGATCATCATCCCGCTGATTTACTTCGCCGGCTCGCTGTCCGCCGACCCGGTGCCGCCGGGCAAGATCCCGATCAAGGACATGGGCATCGGCCAGCTCCGCAACAACTACCTGCTGTTCATCGGCGCCGGGTGCGTCGCCACCGCCGGCATCGTCAGCATGCTGCGGACCCTGCCCATGATCGTGCGCTCCGTGGGCTCCGGCCTGGGCAGCATCGGCGGCGCCGCGGGGGCCGTCGTGAAGAGACGCACGGAGGACGACCTGCCCATGTCGGTCGTCCTGGGCGGCAGCTTCGCCCTCATCGTCGCCCTGGCCGTCTTCCTGGCCGGCGAGGTCGGCGTCGTCAGCGCGGTCGCGGGGGCTGTCCTCGTCGTGCTGTTCGGCTTCCTGTTCGTCACCGTGTCGTCGCGTCTCACGGGCGAGATCGGCAGCAGCTCGAACCCCATCTCCGGCATGACGGTGGCCACACTCATGGTGACGTGCCTGATCTTCCTCGGGCTGGGGTGGACCTCCTCGATGGAGCGGCTGTTGGCCCTGTCCGTGGCGGCGGTGGTGTGCATCGCGTCGTCCAACGGCGGGACCACGGCCCAGTCGCTCAAGACGGGCTTCCTCGTCGGCGGGACGCCCAAGTACATGCAGTGGGCGATCCTCGCGGGGGCCCTCGTCTCCGCGCTGCTCATCGGGGGCACGCTGATCTGGCTGAACCAGGCCGGCACCGTGTACTCCAGCAAGAAGGAGAACCTCCCCGATTACACCCTGACCTCGGAGGAGATGGCCCGCCTCAAGTTGCTCCGCGAGAACGACACCTACGAGGGCAAGGCCTACGCCGTCTGGTCCACCAGGAACGACCAGTTGACGCGGGAGGTGAGGAAGGGGAGCGAGGTGGTCTTCGCCCCCCGCCCCGAGACCGTGAAGCTGGCCGCGACCCGCCCCGGCATGTACCTCGTGGACCCGGACACCGGGAAGCTGGCGTACTTGAAGGACGCGGCCATCATGGGCAGGCTCTCCGAGCGCGACGACGGGACGCGCGTGAGCCGCGACTTCGACGCGCCGAAGACGCAGGTGATGGGGCTGATCATCAACGGCGTCATGGGCCGCGACCTGAACTGGAGCATGGTGGGCATCGGGGCGATGATCGCCCTGATGCTGGAGCTGTGTGGGATTTCGGCGCTGGCGTTCGCGGTGGGGGTGTACGTGCCGATCCAGTACTCGGTGCCGATCTTCCTGGGCGGCATCTGCCGCTGGGCCATCGACGCGCACCTGGCGCGGCAGGCGGAGGCGGAGGCGGGGGACGTGGCCAACGACCCGGAGGCGAAGGCGAGGGCGGAGGTGGAGGCCATCAAGAAGTCGGAGACGAGCCCCGGCGTGCTGCTGGCCTCGGGGTACATCGCGGGCGGGTCGCTGGCCGGCGTGGTCGTCGCCTTCTTCGCCTTCAGCGACACGCTGACCAAGGACCTCGCCACCTACGAGAACCGGGCCGTCGCGGCGGCCAAGGCCGGCACGCTGGAGGAGCAGGCCGAGGGGGCCGCCCTCGACGAGGCCGGGGTGACCGTCGAAGGGCTGAAGAAGGCGCTGGCCGACGCCAGGGACGAACGCGAGCTGGCGGTGATCCAGGGGCGGATGGAGCGACTCAAGGAGAGGGGCAAGGAGATCGCCAAGTTGAGCGAGGAGGAGGGTGTGCCGCACCGGTACGTCAAGGTGGCGGCTGGGGCGAAGCTCTTCAACCCGGAGAAACGCGAGGAGTTCGAGGTGACGCAGGAGGCGCTGCTGGGCGACGTGGCCCTGGCACAGATGGGGCGGGCGTACAAGGCGCAGGCGTTGTTCAAGGCGAACGAGGCGAAGCTCACACTCCCCAAGGAGCTGCCGGCCGGGGCGACGCTCTACGTGCCGAAGTCGGACTGGCCGGCCATCGGCGTCTTCGCGCTGCTGATCGTGTTCCTGTTGATCGTCGGGGCCGGCTGGCTGTTCCCGACGCCCCCCGAGACCGAGGCCAAGGGCTGACGACGTGTCGGGCTACTGTCCTGGGTGGCCGGGGTCGGGCTCTGGCGACCCGGCGGAACGCACACCGCAGGACGCCACGCTCATCCGGGGAGCCTGATCCGGGGTCGCCAGAGCCCGACCCCGGCCACCCGGACAATACCAGACCACACCACGCAAGGAGGAATGCTACGATGCGATCCCTTTCCCTCGCCGCCGCCCTGGCGGTGTGCCTGCCCGCCGGCCTCCGCGCCGACGAGGGCATGTGGCTGTACAACGCCGTGCCGGCCGACGCCATCAAGAAGAAGTACGGCTTCGCCCCCACCAAGGAGTGGCTCGACAACCTCCAGAAGGCCAGCGTCCGGGTCAACTCGGGCGGCAGCGCCTCGTTCGTGTCGCCCGACGGGCTGGTGATCACGAATCACCACGTCGCCTCGGACGCGCTGCACAAGCTCGGCACCAAGGAGCGCAACCTGTACCGTGACGGGTTTTACGCCAAGACACGCGACGAGGAGCTGAAGTGCGAGGGCGTCGAGCTGAACGTCCTGATGGAGATCACGGACGTGACGAAAGAGGTCAACGACGCCGTGCCCGACGGCACCAAGGCCGAGGAGGCGTCGCAGAAGCGGCGGGCGGAGATCAACAAGATCGAGGCGGAGGCCAAGAAGAAGACCGGCCTCACGCCGCAGGTGGTCACGCTCTTCCAGGGCGGGGCGTATCACCTGTACCTGTACAAGAAGTACACCGACGTGCGCGTGGTCTTCGCGCCGGAGATGGCCATCGCCTTCTTCGGCGGCGACCCCGACAACTTCGAGTTCCCCCGCTTCGACCTCGACATCACGATCTTCCGGGTGTACGAGGACGGCAAGCCGGCGAAGGTGAAGAACTACCTCAAGTTCGCGTCTGAGAGCGTGAAGGAAGGTGACCTCACGTTCGTGAGCGGTCACCCCGGGCGGACGCGGCGGATGAACACCGTGGCCGACATCGAGTTCATGCGCGACGTGGAGTACCCGTACACGATGAAGCGGCTGAACCGGCTGGAGGTGCTGCTCTCGACGTACTCGGACCGCAACGAGGAGAACAAGCGCCAGGCGAAGGACATCCTGTTCAGCGTGCAGAACAGCCGCAAGGCGCGGATCGGCGGCCTGGCGGCGCTGCTCGACCCGAAGCTCCTGGCCCAGAAGCAGGCGGAGGAGAAGAAGTTGATGGCCGCGGCCACGGAGGAGCAGAGGGGCGCGTGGGGGAGGATCGCCGACGCCCAGAAGGCTCGGGCGGAGCTGATGCTGCGTGCGGCGGTCCTCGACCGTGGGGTGGCGTTCTTCACGGACTACTTCGGGATCGCGCGGCACCTGGTGCGGGCCGCGGAGGAGCGGGCCAAGGACAACAAGGACCGGCTGCGGGAGTACAGCGAAGCGGCGCTGGAGTCGCTGACGGAGCAGCTCTTCGCCAATGAGCCGATCCACAACGAGTTCGAGATCGCGAAGCTCACGGACAGCCTGACCTGGCTGGCCGGCGAGCTGGGCTACAAGGACGCCCTGGTGCAGAAGATCCTGGCCGGCAAGTCGCCCCTGGAGCGGGCGGAGCAGCTGGTCGGCGGGACGAAGCTCAAGGACGTGGCGGAGCGGAAGAGGCTGTACGAGGGCGGCAAGGACGCGATCGCGGCGAGCGAGGACCCGTTCATCCTGCTGGCCAGGTCCATCGACAAGGAGGCGCGGGCCATCAGGAAGAAGATGGAGGCCGAGGTGGATGAGCCGCTCAAGCGGGGCTACGACGTGGTGGCCAAGGTGAAGGGCGCGCTCGACAAGGACAGCTACCCCGACGCGACGTTCACCCTGCGGCTCTCCTACGGGGCGGTGAAGGGCTACAAGGAGGGCGGCAAGGACGTGCCGTACCACACGACGTTCGAGGGGCTGTACGCGCGGTCGAAGGAGTTCAAGAACCGCGAGCCGTTCGAGCTGCCGGCGAGCTGGGTGAAGGCGAAGGAAAAGCTCGACCTCAAGACGCCGTTCAACTTCGTGCACACGAACGACATCATCGGGGGCAACTCGGGGAGCCCGGTGGTGAACAAGGCGGGCGAGTTCGTGGGGATCGTCTTCGACGGCAACATCCAGTCGCTGCGCTGGGACTTCGCCTACGACGACGTGCAGAGCCGGGCGACGAGCGTGGACGCGCAGGGGATCCTGGCGGCGCTGCGGACGGTGTACAAGGCGGACGGCCTGGTCGCCGAGCTGACCGGGAAGAAGTGACGCGCGGGGCTCCCTCACCCCCCTCTCCGCTATGGAGAGGGGGGCCGCAAGAGCTTCGCCTCTCCGGCGGGGTGGTGTGCGCGTCTCCTGGATCGCTCCGACCAACAGGCGCGTCGCACACTTCCCCTCCGCGCGGGCGATGAACTGGCGATCCCCCCGTCCGAAACGGGGTCGGGGTCAGGGGGGTGGGGTGGCCCGAACGATCACACCGGCTCCTGCTGCGACAGGCAGTGCAGCGTGCCGAGGCCCCACACCAGATCGACGGCGTGGATGCCGATCACCTCGCGTCCGGGGAAGACGCCGGCGAGGATGTTCAACGCGTTGCGGTCCACCGGGTCGTTGAAGGTCGGCACCAGGACGCGGCCGTTGGCGATGTAGAAGTTGGCGTAGCTGGCCGGGAGGCGCTGGCCGTCGAGGTACAGCGGTGACGGCATCGGCAGCGTGACGACGCGGAGGGCGCGGCCCTCGGCGTCGCGGAAGGCGTGCAGGCGCTCAAGGTTCTCGCGGAGCGGGTCGTGGTTGGCGTCGCCGGTGTCGTTCTCGATGCAGGCGACGACGGCACGCGGCCCGACGAACCGGGCGATGTCATCGACGTGCCCGTGCGTGTCGTCGCCGACGATGCCCCTGTTCAGCCAGACGATCTCGCGCACGCCGAGGTGGTCCATCAGCGTGCGCTCGATGGCCGACTTCGGGACGCCGGGGTTGCGCGGCTGGGTGACGGGGTCGAGGAGGCACTCCTCGGTGGTGAGGAGGAGGCCGTCGCCGTCCACGTCGATGCTGCCGCCCTCGAGGACGACGCGGCGCCCGTCGATGGTCGGACGCCAGCAGGGGAGCTTGAGCCAGGCGGCCATCCCGGCGGCCACCTTGTCGTCGGCGTGCCAGTTGTCGTACTTGGCCCAGGCGTTGAAGTGCCAGTCCGTGGCGGCGTTCTTGCCGTCGGCGTCCTGGAGGAGGATGGCGCCGGAGTCGCGGAGCCAGACGCGGTCGGTCTCGAAGGCGATGAAGTCGATGCGCGAAAGATCGACGCCGACGCGGGTGAGGATGGCGCGGGCCTCGGCCTCCTGCTCGGGGAGGGCGATGAGGCGGACGCGCTCGGCGCGGTGGAGGTGGCGGATGATCTCGGCGTAGACCCAGGGGACGGGCTCGAACTTGTCGGGCCAGTCGTCGCGCTGGTGCGGCCAGGCGACCCAGGTGGCGCGGTGCGGCGCCCACTCGGGGGGCATGCGGAAGCCGAGGTCGGCCGGCGTGGGGGAGGGTGGCTGGTGCATGGGGATAGGATACGGCGGGGTGACCCCCACGACTCCGCAAAGCCGTCGCCGTGGGCTTTACTGGGGTCGCCGAAGCGGCTCCAACAGCCAGGCCGCACATGGGGTGAGTCAGTCCCACATGGTCTTCTCGTCGATCTCCACGCCGTTCCTGCGGCACAGCGCGAGGAATTCGACCTGAAGCGTCCGTTTGCGGTGGTGCTCCTCCTGGTTCTCGATGTAGGTGCGGACCTCCTCGAGGTTCGAGTAGCTGACGGTGAATCCGCCGTAGCCCGTCTGCCAGCCGAACTCCGGATGGCCCGCATAGGTCCGCTTGACCCAGCCCGTCGTCCGCGACTTGATGTCGCTGAGGACGTCCGCGACGCATTGCCTCTGGTGCAACTTCGCCAGGACGTGGACGTGGTCGGGCATCCCGTTGATGGCCAGGGGGATGCATCCCTCCTTCTTCAGCTCCACGCCGATCCGGTGGAACACGGCGGGGCGTATCTCGTCATCGAGCAGTTGCTCACGGCCCTTGGTCGCCCACACGAAGTGATACAGCAGGTTGACGAACGAGTGGGCCATGATTGTCTCCTCTGGGTTGCTGGCTGGTGGCTGTTGGAGCCGCTTCGGCGACCCCAGTAAAGCCCACGGCGACGGCTTTGCGGAGTCGTGGGGGTCACAGGCCGTCCGGATGCGACGAGAGCCAATCGGCGTGGCAGGCCTTGAGGGCGTCCCGCGCTACTTCTGACTCAAGGATCACGTCCATGCCGCCGTCGTAGGGGTGCAGCACCCAGCGGCAGTCCGGGGCGACGATGAGGATATTGCCGAGGCGGCCGGACGCGACGAGACGCAGGATGTGATCGAAAACGCCCGGCCCCCACGTCCATCTGCTCGTGTGGAAATGAGAATAGTAGCCGTCGTCTTCGAGGTCGATTGAACGCCACGGCGCGGCGCTCGGATCGAGGGACAGCAGCTCCTCGTAGGAGCGCGCCGGCTCGGGCGTTTCCGTGTAGCCCGTCGTCACCAGCACCACGCGGCTGCCGGGCGGGGTCAGCTCGCCGAGGACGGTATCGTGCCGGCCCAGGAGTACTTCATACTCGAAACGGGATTCAGGGTATCGTTTCGACTCGGGCAGGCTATGGAAGCGCACCCAGCGGCGCGGGAACGCCGTCCGCAGCAGATGGCCGACCGGCGGGCAGCCCGGAAACCGCGTGTCCCAATCGTCGAGCATGTCGGTATCCCTCGACTTCGCCCCTTCGGTGTTACTCACCCCGGTCACAGTCCACCAACACCAGCCAGTCGGCGTCCTCGCGTCGGGCCAGCACTCCCAGGAGACGCAAGTGGTGCGACACCAGGCGCACCGGCAGGAGCGCCGCCAGCGGCACGCCCAGCGCCGCAGCCAGCTCTTCCGCCCCGCCGCCCTCCTTGTCGAGGAAGCGGGCGAACAGCTTGCGCATCATCTCGTTCTCGGGGCGGAACGAGCGGTCCATCAGGAACAGCCCGTCGCGCCCGCCGGCGCTGCGGGCCTGCCGCTCGTCGAAGCCGTAGGCGGCGTTCTTCAGCGTGGCGGCCATCTCTCGCGAGCGCCACACGCCCTCCTTGCGGGCGTGCTTGCGCAGCCGCTCCGTGACGGCGACGTGCAGCGTCCGCCCCTCGCGCTCGAAGGCGTGGAATTCGACCAGCGGCTCGTCCTTGAGCCGGTTCTCGATGGCCTTCAGCCGGGCCTTCGCTTCCTCCAGCTCCATGCGCCTCCCCCGTGGCCGTCCCCTGATGACAGCACACGGCGTCCGGTGCGTCAAGGGCCCAGACAACCTCGCCTTGTTCCTTCTCATCGTTCCCCGGTACACTCCCTGTCCCACGGGACGGGCTCAAGGAGGGACGGGTATGTGCGGCATCGTCGGCTACGTCGGCAGGCAGGAGGCGGGCGGGATCCTCGTCGAGGGGCTGCGCCGCCTTGAGTATCGTGGGTATGACAGCAGCGGGGTCGCCATCCTCGACGGACAGAGCCGCCTCCACATCCGCAAGAAGGCCGGACGCATCCAGAACCTCGCCCAGATGCTCCGCGAGCAGCCGGCCCACGGCACCGCCGGCATCAGCCACACGCGGTGGGCAACCCACGGCCCGGCCAACGACCGCAACGCCCACCCGCACGCCAGCAGCAACGGCCTGTGCGCCGTCGTCCACAACGGCGTGATCGAGAACTACGCCGGCCTGCGCCGCCAGCTCCAGTCCGAGGGCGTCCCCTTCCACAGCGACACCGACACCGAGGTCATCGCCCAGCTCATCGGCGAGCGCCTCGCTACCCTCGGCGACGACCCGCCGCCGCACCTCTTCGCCGACGCGGTGGCACGCACGCTGCCGCTGCTCAAGGGCACCTACGGCCTGGGGGTCGTCAGCCCGCTGTTCCCCGGCGTCATCATCGGGGCGCGCCTCGGCAGCCCGCTCGTGGTCGGCGTCGGCGACGGCGAGAACCTCCTCGCCAGCGACCCGTCGGCGCTCGTCGGCAAGACACAGAAGGCCGTCTATCTGCACGACAACCAGATGTGCGTGCTGACCGCCGACGACTGGCACGTCCTCGACCAGGACCGCACGCGCGTGGACGCGACGATCACCGACATCGAATTCGACGACGCCGACACCGGCAAGGGCGACTTCGACCATCACATGCTCAAGGAGATCCACGAGCAGCCGGAGGCGCTGGAGAACGCGCTGCGTGGCCGGCTGTGCGAGGCCGACGCGACGGCCCACTTCGGGGGCCTCAACATCGACCCTCGGCAGCTCCGCGACGCCGAGCGCATCATCCTGACCGCCTGCGGGACCAGCTACCACGCGGCGCTCGTGGGCGAGTACCTCATCGAGGAGTTCGCCCGCATCCCGGTGGAGGTAGAGTACGCCTCGGAGTTTCGCTACCGCAACCCGCCGATGGACCGCAACACCATCGTCATCGCCATCACGCAGTCCGGTGAGACGGCGGACACCCTCGCCGCCCTGCGCGAGAGCAAGCGGAAGGGGCACCCGACGCTGGCGCTGTGCAACGTGGTGGGCAGCACCATCGCGCGGGAGGCCGACGGCGGCGTCTACCTGCACGCCGGCCCCGAGGTCGGCGTCGCCAGCACCAAGGCCTTCACCAACCAGGTCGCGGTCATGGCGATGCTGGCGCTGTACTTCGGGCGGCTGCGCCACCTGTCGGCGGTGCAGGGGCTGCGGATGATCGAGGAGATCCGCACGATCCCCGACCTCGTCCACCGCACGCTGGCGTGCGACGACCAGGTCCGCCGCATCGCCGAGAAGTACGCCCACGCCAACAACTTCCTGTACATGGGCCGGCAGTACCACTACCCGGTGGCGCTGGAGGGGGCGTTGAAGCTGAAGGAGATCAGCTACATCCACGCGGAGGGCTACCCCGCCGCCGAGATGAAGCACGGGCCCATCGCGCTGGTGGACCCGCAGACGCCCAGCGTCTTCCTGATGCCGCACGGCCCCATCTACGACAAGGTCATGAGCAACCTCATGGAGGTCAAGGCGCGGCGCGGCCCCGTCATCGCCGTCACCACCGAGGGCGACGGCGAGGCGTCGCTGGTGGCCGACGACGTGATCGAGGTGCCGGAGGTGGCGGAGTACCTCCAGCCGCTCGTGACCGTCATCCCGTTGCAGCTCCTGGCGTACCATATCGCGGTCCTGCGCGGCTGCGACGTGGACAAGCCGCGTAACCTCGCCAAGAGCGTCACGGTCGAGTGACGTTCAGCCGGCCCGCCGGGCGACGACGACGCGCAGGTGACCGCCGTCGTCCGTCGCGGTGCGGGTGATCTCCCAGCCCGCCGCCGCGAAGCGTCGGCGGGCCTCCTCCGCCTGGTCGTGGCCGATCTCGCACAGGAGGTGCCCGCCGGCCTTCAGGTGCTGGGCGGCCCCGGCCAGGAGGCGTTCGATCACCGCGAAGCCGTCCGGGCCGCCGTCGAGGGCGAGACGGGGGTCGTGTTCGCGCACCTCGCGGTCCAGCTCGTCGATGTCGGCGCTGGGGATGTACGGCGGGTTGCTCACGATCACGTCGAACTTCTCCGTCGGCACCAGCGGCGCGAACAGGTCGCCCTCGAGGAGGCGGATGCGCTCGGCCATCTTGTGCTTCTCGGCGTTGCGCGAGGCGACGGCGAGGGCGGGGGGGCTGATGTCGATGGCCGTCAGGCGCGCGGTCTTGTGGCCCCTGGCCACGGCGATGGCGACGCAGCCCGAGCCGGTGCCGACGTCCAGCACCTCCGGGGCGTCGAGCGGCTTCAGCAGCGTCAGCGCCTCGGTGACCAGCCAGCCGGTGTCGGGCCGCGGCTCCAGCACGTCGGGGGTCAGCTCGAATTCCAGGGAGAAGAACTCGGACTTGCCCAGGAGGCGCGAGACGGGCGTGCCCTCGACACGCCGCTTGATCAGGTCGCGGAAGCGGGCACGCACGTCCTCGGGCGGCTCCTCGGCGTTGCGGACGTAGAGGTCAATGCGCGAGCAGCCGAGGGCGTGCGCCAGCAGCAGCTCGGCCTCCAGGCGAGGGGACTCGATCTCCTTGCCCTTGAGGTGTGTCGTCGTCCAGTCGCGCAGCCTGCCGACGGTCCAGGGTTGCTCGGCGCTCACGGCTCTTCCCTCGTTCCTCGGGGACGGAGGGCATTGTACGGGGCGGCCCGTCACTTGGGACGCCCCCGCGGCCGACGGGCGGCGTATCCTATCCCCGCCCGCGGCGCGAGGGCCGCGGGGCGCGGAGGCCGCTCATGCACGACTTCGACAGCCCGTGGAAGGAGCTGGTGGGACGCTACTTCCCGCAATTCCTGGCCTTCTTCTTCCCCGAGATCGCCGCCGAGGCCGACCCGGCGGAGGACGATGAGCAGCTCGAGCAGGAGCTGCGGAAGATCCTGCCGACCTCCGGGGAGGGCAAGCGCGTCGTGGACCGCCTCGCCAAGATGAAGACCAGGGACGACGACATCCGCTTCCTCCACGCCGAGGTGCAGGCGCGGTGGGAGGACGACCTGCCGCGGCGGATCCATCAGTACAACAGCCGGGCGGGTGACCACCTCGGGCAGGAGGTCGTGAGCGTCGTCATCCTGGCGGACGACAACCCCGACTGGCGGCCCGACACCTACACCTTCAAGTGCTGGGGCTGCGTGAAGACGTTCAAGTACCCGGTGGTCAAGGTCCTCGATTACGCCGGGCGCGAGGCGGAGCTGGAGGCCGACCCCAACCCCGTCGGCCTGTTCGTCTCGGCGCATCTGGCGTCGCGGCGGACCGCGGGGGACGACGAGAAGCGCGAGGCGGAGAAACTCCGGTTGACCGTCCTGATGCTGGAGAGGAAACTGGACGACGAGGACAGGCGGCACTGGTACCGCTTCCTCGACTGGCTGCTGCCGCTGCCGCGCGACGCGGAGCTGCGCATCATGCGGGCCGTCCAGGCCCGCCAGGAGGAGGGGAAGATGGCCTTCATCACGTTCGCCGAGCGGTACGGCAGGGAGCAGGGGATGGAGAAGGGCATCCTCCTCGGCAAGCTGGAGGTGTTGCTCGAGCTGAAGCACGGCGACGCGGGCAAGGCGTTGGCCGCGAGGTTCGCCAAGGGCGAGCCGGCCCTGTTGGAGAAGGCCGTCGAGGCCGCCCGCGCCGGGCGGCCCCTCCCCGAGGTCGAGGCGCTGCTGCCCGCCTGACCCGTCACGCCTTCTCCACCTCCACGCGGCTGGAATGGTACGCCGCCTGGCCGGCGTAGTCGGCCAGGGCGTCCGTCGTCAGGTGGTTGATGTTGTTCGTGCCGGACAGCTTGCTCCAGCGGCCCTTGAGCGACACGACCACGCCCGGACGCACGCCGTCGGTGACGACGGCGCGCAGCACGCACTCGCCGCGGGCGTTGTGGAGGCGGACCGTGTCGCCGTCGCGGATGCCGCGGGGGCCGGCGTCGTCGGGGTGGATCTCGACGCTCGGCGGGCCGGCGTTCTTCAGCAGGCCCTCCTGGCTGGCGAAGCTCGTCGTCACGAAGTGGTGCGACGCCCCGGACACCAGCGACAGCCCCGCCCCGTCCGTCTCCGGGCGGAACCGTCCCGGCACGCCGAGGCCTTCCTTCAGGATCTCGACCTTGCCGCTCCTCGTCGGGAAGACGCCGCCGACATACGGCGTCTTGGGGACGTTGAGGGCGACGTGGCCCTCGGCCTTGAGGCGTTCCAGGGTGACGCCGGCGAAGTGGGGGTTGTCGGCCATCGCGGCCAGGGCGTCCTCGATGATCTGCTCGGGCGGCTGGAATAGCCAGGGGTCGGTGAAGCCCATGGCGTTGGCGAGGCGGCCCATCAGGTCCCAGTTGCTGACACACTCGCCGAGGGGGGCGATGGCCGGGTGGTTGTACGTCAGGATGCTCGACCCGTAGGCCTTGTGGAGATCCACCTGCTCGAGCTGCGAGGTGGCGGGGAGGACGAGGTCGGCGAGGTCGGCGGTGTCGGTGAGGAACAGCTCGTGGACGACGGTGAACAGGTCGTCGCGCAGCATGCCCTTGCGGACCTTGCCGGCGGAGACGGTGGCCGTCGCCGGGTTGGCGCCGAAGACGAACAGCGACTTGATGGGCGGGTCTTTCGCCTCGCCGAGGAGCGCCTCGCCGAGGCGGTTCATGTTGACGGCCCGGCCAGGGTTCGAGCAGCCCTGCCAGTGATGCACCACGTCGGCGTCCCACTTGACGTAGCCGGACGTGCTGTAAGACAGACCACCGCCGGGGGTGCCGTACTGGCCGGTCAGGGCGGGGAGGGTCAGGAGGGCGCGGACGTTCTCGCCGCCGTTGAAGTTGCGGTTGATGCCGTCGGCGAACTTGAGCAGGCCTGGCCGGATCGTCCCGTAGAGGCGTGCCAGCTCGGCCAACTGCTCGCCGGGGACGCCCGTGTCCCGCGCGACACGCTCGGGCGGGAACTCGGCGAGGCGCTCGCGCAGCTCGGGCCAGCCGACGGTGCGTTCGCTCAGGAAGCGTTCGTCGTGCCAGCCGTGCTTGACGAGCAGGTGGCCGACGCCCAGGGCGAGGACGCCGTCGGTGCCGGGGCGCGGGGCGATGTGGAGGTCGGCGCCCTTCGCGGTGGGCGTGCGGCGGGGGTCGATGACGACGAGCTTGCACCCGGCGGCCTGGGCCTTGCGCAGGTGGGGCATGAAGTGGGGGCCCGTGCTGACGGGGTTGTGGCCCCAGATGACGACGAGCCGGCTGTTGAGCACGTCGGCGTAGTCGGGGCTCCAGCGAGCGCCGAGGGTCATCTCGACGGCGGCCTCGGCGGCGGCGCCGCAGATGGAGCGCTGGAGCTGGCTGGCGCCGAGGCGGTTCCAAAAGCGGCCCGACGCCACGATCATCTGCACCAGGCCGAGGGTGCCGCTGTAGCTGTAGGGGAGGATGGCCTCGGCGCCGTATTCCGCGATGATGGCCTTCCAGCATGTGGCGATCTCACCGAGGGCATCGTCCCAGGTGATACGCTGCCATCGGCCCGAGCCCTTGGTGCCCTGGCGGCGCATCGGGTGGAGGATGCGGCCGGGGTGGTAGACGTGATCGAGGTAGGGGCGGACCTTGGCGCAGAGCCAGCCGTCGGCGACGGGGTGGCGCGGGTCGGCGCGGAAGCCGACGGCCCTGCCGCCCTCCACCGTCGTGATGACGCCGCAGGTGTCGGGGCAGTCGTGGGGGCAGGCGCCGCGGACTTCGATGGGTGTCATCGAGGCGTCACTCCTTCAGGGGCGGGTCGAAGACGACCTTGCCGGTGAACCGGGGGAGCAGGATGACGGCGGTGGGATGCTCGATGGCCCTATCCCTGAGGCCTTCCGGCTCGTGCAACATCCATGAGACCTTCAGCACCCCCTTCTCCATCTTGACGCCGTTGACCTCGACGATGTGCCCGCCGCGTCCCCCCCTGTGGCCGGCGATGATCGCGACGGCCGTCTGGCACTTCCAGTCGATGCGCTTGACGCCGAGGGCGGCGGCGAGGGCCTTCTCGGCGCGGGCCGGGCCGTCGCCCTTCGTGGGCAGGCCGGCCATGGCGGCGAGCGAGGCCGCGTCGCGGATGGCGAGGCCCCTGCCCCCCACGGGGGCTGGCCAGCGTTGGTCAGTCCAGGTGACCGACGCAATGACCTTGACCGGCGGGACGGCAAGCTCGGGGTCGGAGGCGAGCAGGCAGATTGCCAGCGCGAGCATCGGTCCTCACTCACTTTCCGATGGGCGGGTCGAAGACGACCTTGCCGTCGTGGCGGGGGATCAGCACGCAGGCGCTGGGGTGGGTGATCACGTCGTCGCCGCCCCGCGGGCCCTTGTGCAGCATCCACGAGACCTTGAGCGTCCCCTTCTCGACGTACAGCCCGGTGATCTCCACCCTGTAGGCGTTCGACCCACGCTGGCCGCCCAGGACGGCCACGGCCATCTGCTTCTTCCAGTCGATGGATTTGACCTTGAGGGCGTTGGCCAGGTCGCGGGTGGCGTCAGCCTCGGTGGTGTCCATGCCGGCGACGCGGAGGACGTGGAAGGTGTTCGACACCACGTCGATGGCGCTTCGGGCGATGATGCCCTTGGGCTTGCCGCGCTCGGCGCCAAACTTCGGGGCGGGCCACGTCCCCCGTGCCAGGGGCTTCACGACGGCGGACGGCTCGGGGTCGGCGAGCAGGCATAGGATCAGCGCGAACATGGACGGCACCTCACTTCCCGAGGGGCGGGTCGAACACCACCTTGCCGGTGAACCTGGGGACGAGGACGACGCGGTTGGGGTAGGTGATCGCGTCGGTGGCGGGGCCCTTCGGCGCGTTCTCCTTCCACGACACGGTGAGGACGCCCTTCTCGATCTTGAGCCCCTTCACCTCGACGGAGTAGCCGCCCGAATCGCGCTCGCCGACGAGGATGAGGAGGGCCATCTGCTTGTCCCAGTCGATCTTCTTGACCTTGAGGTCGGCGGCGAGGTGGGCGGCGGCTATCTCCCCACCAGGGGCGCGGTAGTTGACGTACGGTTTGAGGTCCTCCAGGTCGGCCGCCTTGCGGATCACAAGGAGCTTCTTCCCGTTGCTGGCCGCGTGCCGCCACGCCCCCGAGGCGATGACCTTCATGTCCGGGGCCGGCTCGGAGTCGGCGGCGAACAGGCAGAGAAGGAACGCGAGCACGGCTGCGACCTCATTTCCCAAGTGGTGGGTCGAAGACGACCTTGCCGGCGAATCTTGGCAGCAGTATCACCGCCGTGGGGTGCTCCACGACGGCGGTGGCGAGGCCGCGCGGCTCGTGCAGGCGCCACGACACGGTGAGCGTACCCTTGGTGACCTTGAAGCCGGTGACCTCGACGCGGTGGCCGTCGCACGACTTCGGGCCGGCGAGGACGGCGACGACCATCTCCTTCTTCCAGTCGATGGCCTTCACGCCGAGGGTGGCCGCCAGCTCCTTCGCCGCGGCGGGGCCATCGCGCTTCGGCGAGCGGCCCGTGGCCTCGGCGAGGGCGGCGGCGTCGCGGATGGCGATGCCCTTGCCGCCGACCTTCGCCGGCCAGCGGGCCTCGACCCAGTGGGCGGAGGCGAGTGGCTTCACGGGCGGCGTCGGCGGCTCCGCGTCGGCGGCGAGGATGAGCAGCAGCGTGAGCATGGCGGGCATCTCATCAGGGGAGGGGCGGGTCGAAGATCACCTTGCCGGTGAACTTCGGGAGGAGGACGGCCTCATTCGGGTGGCTGTCCGTTGACTTGCCCCCCTTGGCCGGGTGCAATTTCCACTTCACCGTCAACGTGCCCTTCTCGGCGGTGACGGAGGTCACCTCGACGCGGCCGCCCTCCTTCGTCGCCCCGGCCAGGACGAAGACAACCATCTGCTTCGACCAGTCGATGGACTTGACCTTGAGGTCAGCGGCGAGGTCTTCCGTGGCGGCCCTGGCGGTGATCTCGAGGGCGCGGCTGAGGAGGGCGTAGGGCAACAGGGACGTTAGGTCGAGGCCGGCGCGGACGACGATCCCGTTCCGCCCGTTCTGGGCGGCGTTTCGCCAGGCGCCGCGTGCGAGGATCTTGACGCCCGGCTCGGGCTCGGCGTCGGCGGCCAGTGCCGCGAGCAACAGCATCGTCAACATGAGGTCGGCCTCACTTGGGGAAAGGCGGGTCGAAGATCACCTTGCCGTCGTGGCGCGGGATGAGGACGCAGGCGCTGGGGTGGCTCTCGGTCCTGCCGGCGGGGCCCTTCAGCTCGTGCAACTTCCATTTGACCCGCAACACGCCCTTCTCCTCGGCGACGGAGGTGATCTCGGCGCGGAAGCCGGTGTGCGGCTTCGGGCCCGCGAGGATGGCGATGGCGGTGTGCTTCTTCCAGTCGAGGCCCGTGAAAGCCCCCTTGCCGGCCTTTAGTTCGGCGGACACCAGCTTCTCGAGCATCTCGCGGCGGGCGTCGGGGATGGTCAGGTCGGGGCCGGCGCCGCGCGTGCCGTGCGGCGTCGCGGCGAGGAGGTCGTCGTCGCTGCGGATAACCAGGCCCTTGCCGCCCTTGACGGCGTTCCACTCGGGCCGCGCCCACTCACCGCGTGCCAACACCTTGACGGGTGTGGCCGGCTCGGGGTCGGCCAGGAGGCAGAGGATCAGCGCGAGCATGAGGCGGGCCTCACTTGCCTAGCGGCGGGTCGAAGACGACCTTGCCGGTGAACCTCGGGAGCAGGACGGCGAGGCTGGGGTGGGTGATGACGGAGTCGGCGGCGCCGGCCGGGGCGGTGCGCTTCCACGACACCGTGAGCGTGCCCTTCTCGGCCTTGAGCTTCGTGACCTCGACGGTGTAGCCGCCGGAGCCGGCCTCGCCGGTCAGGAGGATGACGGCCATCTGCTTCGACCAGTCGATGGACTTGACGCCCATGTCGGCGGCGAGGTCGGCGGCCGCCATCCGCCCCACGGCGGCCGGCGGCGCGTCGAGGTTGGAGTACGGCAGGAGGTTGGCGAGGTCCTCCGCTTTGAGGATGACGAGGGCCTTCTTGCCGTTGACGCCGCCGTGGCGCCACTCGCCCTTGGCGAGGACCTTGACGGGGGCGGCGGGCTCGGCGTCGGCGGCGAGCAGACAGAGCATCAGTGCGAGCATGTGATGACCCTTTGGTACGCGGGCATTGTATCAGACGAGGCGGGGCGGGGTGGGGATGGCGGGCGGATGATACAATCCTCCGAAGACGCCACCACACGAGGAGACGGGCATGCACGCCGACCAGGAGCCGTACTGCGACTACCGGATGACGGTGCGCGTCGAATTGTCGAACCAGCCGGGGCAGTTCGCCCGGTTGGCTACGGTGTTCGCCCTGGAGGGGGCCAACCTGGGGGCCATCGACATCGTTGAGGTGAAGCGCGGGCGGATGATCCGCGACATCACCTTCGACGCCCAGAGCGAGGCCCACGCCGCCAAGGTGGTCGAACGCCTCAAGGCGCTGCCGGGAGTGAAGGTGCGATCGGCGTCGGACCGCATCTTCCTCATGCACCTGGGGGGGAAGATCAGCACGCGGAGCAAGGTGCCGGTGAAGACGCGCAACGCGCTGTCGATGGTGTACACGCCGGGGGTGGCGCGGGTGTGCCGGGCCATCGCCGACGACCCGGAGAAGGCGTTCGCGTTCACGACGCGGGCCAACTCGGTGGCGGTGATCAGCGACGGGTCGGCGATCCTGGGGCTGGGGAACCTCGGGCCGGGGGCGGCCATGCCGGTCATGGAGGGCAAGATCATGCTCCTGAAGGAGTTCGCGGACATCGACGGCTGGCCGCTGTGCCTGGGGACGCAGGACGCCGACGAGATCGTGCGGGTGGTGACGGCGGTGGCGCCGTCGTTCGGGGCGATCAACCTGGAGGACATCTCGGCGCCGCGGTGCTTCGAGATCGAGGAGCGGCTGAAGGCGACGCTGGACATCCCGGTGATGCACGACGACCAGCACGGCACGGCGGTGGTGCTGCTGGCGGCGCTCATCAACGCGCTCAAGGTGACGGGCCGGCGGATGGAGGCGATCCGGGTGGTGGTCAACGGGCTGGGGGCGGCGGGGACGGCGTGCTGCAAGATCTTGCTGGCGGCGGGGGTGACGCACCTGATCGGCTGCGACCGCAAGGGCGCGGTGGTCGATGCGTCGGGGGAGGGGCTGGAGGCGGCACGGCGCGACTTCCGGGCGTGCGTGAAGTTCGACGAGCCATTCGGCACCCTGAAGGACGCGCTGAAGGGGGCGGACGTGTTCATCGGCGTCTCCGTGGGGAATTTGCTGAACGCGGCGGACCTGGAGACGATGGCGCCGGGGCGCATCGTGTTCGCGATGGCGAACCCGGTGCCGGAGGTGAACCCGGAGGACGCGCGGACGCACGTGCGGGTGCTGGCGACGGGGCGGAGCGACCTGCCCAACCAGGTGAACAACCTGCTGGCATTCCCCGGCATCTTCCGGGGGGCGCTGGACGTGCGGGCGCGGACGATCAACGAGGAGATGAAGCTGGCGGCGGCGCACGCGATCGCGGGGATCATCCCCGACGAGGACCTGTCGGAGGACTACGTGGTGCCGAGCGTGTTCGACAGGAAGGTGGTGCGTGCGGTGGCGCGGGCGGTGGCGAAGGCGGCGGCGGAGAGCGGGGTGGCCCGGCGTCCTGGCCGCGAGACGGCGTGAGAGGGGGATGCGATGAGCGAGACCGTAAACGTTTCGATGAAGGCGATGGGCCGGCTGCGCGAGCTGGCGCGATGGCAGGGGTTATCCCTGGAGGCCGCCCTGGAGGCGGCGATCAAGGGGGATTACGACGCCAAGTTCTGGGAATACGTCGAGAAGGGGTACGCGGCGATGCGTACCGACCCGGAGGTCTGGGCCGAGGTGGAGCGCGAGCGGCGTGAGTTCGACGGCACCCTCATGGACGGCCTGGACAAGAACGAGCGGTGGACGGAGGACGGGCGGGTCGAACATTCCTCCGACATGGAGGAGGCGTCGTGAGCGGCGTGCCCAACCCGTCGCGCGGGGATGTCTGGCTCGCGGACCTCGATCCGGTGTTCGGCCACGAGCAGGGCGGACGCCGTCCTGTCCTCGTCCTTTCCTCGGACCCCTTCAACTCCGGGCGGGCCGGCCTCGTCGTGGTGTTGCCGATCACCACGAAGACGAGGGCGTTGCCGTTGCACATCCTGGTGCAGCCGCCCGAGGGCGGGCTACGGCTCCCGAGCGCCATCCTGTGCGATGCGATCCGATCGATCGCGGGGATCATCCCCGACGAGGACCTGTCGGAGGACTACGTGGTGCCGAGCGTGTTCGACAGGAAGGTGGTGCGGGCGGTGGCGAAGGCGGCGGCGGAGAGCGGGGTGGCCCGGCGTCCTGGCCGCGAGACGGCGTGACGGCGGCACGTGAGATGCATTCCCCCTCCTTTTGATCACGGAGGGTAGACCGATGGGCGCGAAACTGGGCGGCCGGGGCCACGGCGGCGAGGCCGGGGAGCTGGCGGGGGCGTTGGAGGAGCTGAAGGCCCTGCGGGCCGAGATGGCGGCCGGCGACGCCGGGTCGGAGGCGCTGCTCGGATCGGCCCACCCCGACTGGCGGGCCAGCGCCCGCAACCTGCTGCACTACCTGGCGTTGCGCCGCCACGACCTGCGGCCGTTGCAGCTCCGGCTGGCCGCCGCGGGGCTGTCATCCCTCGGGCGGGCCGAGCCGTCCGTGCTGGCCAACGTGGATGCCGTCCTGGCGGCGCTGGCCCGCCTGACGCACGACCACTGGCGCCCGCCGGAGGGGGGGCACCCCGTCGATTTCGCCGCGGGGCCACGCCTGCTGGCCGAACACGCGAAGACGCTGCTCGGCCCGCAGCCGGGTGGGCGGGGTGTGCGGATCATGGTCACCATGCCGAGCGAAGCCGCCCAGGAGTACACGCTCGTTCACGCCCTGCTCCAGCAGGGCATGGACTGCATGCGCATCAACTGCGCCCACGACGACGCGGGGGCGTGGGCGGCCATGATCGAGAACCTGCGCCGGGCCGAGAAGGCCCTGGGGCGGAGGTGCAAGGTGGCGATGGACCTGGGCGGGCCGAAGCTGCGCACCGGGCCGCTGGAGCCGGGGCCGCGGGTCGTGAAGGCAAGCCCCGAGCGTGACGTCTTCGGGCGTGTCACGGCGCCGGCGCGTGTCTGGCTGACGGATGAGGCCGACCCGAGCGCGGCGCCGGCGGAGGCGGACGCCTGGCTGCCGGTGCCCGGCGGGTGGCTGAAGGGCCTGCGGGTCGGGGTGAGGGTGCGGCTCGAGGACGCGCGGGATTCGCGCCGCGAGATGCGGGTCGTGGACGTGTCGGAGGCGGGGTGCTGGGCCGAGCTGTCGAAGACGGCGTACATCGTCCCCGGCACGGTGTTGCGTGACCGGCGTTCGGGGCGCGAGGCGCCGGTGGGCGAGCTGCCGCCGCTCGAGTCATCGATCCCGCTGGCCCAGGGCGACCTGCTCGTCCTGACGGAGGGGCCGACGCCGGGCCGGCCGGCGACGCGGGACGGGCGGGGGGGCGTCCTCACGCCGGCCAGCATCGGCTGCACCCTGCCGGAGGTGTTCGCCCACATCAGGCCGGGCGAGGCCGTGTGGTTCGACGACGGCAAGATCGGCGCGGTGATCGAGAAGGTGGAGGGGGGCCGGGCGGTGGCCCGCATCACGCACACCCGGGAGGGGGGCGCGAGGCTGCTGGGCGGCAAGGGGATCAACCTGCCCGAGAGCGACCTGCGTCTGGACGCGCTCTCGCCGAAGGACGTCGAGGACCTGGCGTTCGTGGCCGGGCACGCCGACATCGTGGAGCTGTCGTTCGCGAACACCGCCCGCGACGTGGAGATGCTCCAGCAGCACCTGGACAAGATCGGCGGGCGGAAGCCGGGCATGGTGTTGAAGATCGAGACGAGGCGCGGGTTCGAGAACCTGCCTGAGATGCTGCTGGCGGCGATGCGCTGGCCGAGCTGCGGGGTGATGATCGCGCGGGGCGACCTGGCGGTGGAGTGCGGGTTCGAGCGGCTGGCGGAGGTGCAGGAGGAGATCCTGTGGATCTGCGAGGCGGCGCACGTGCCGGTGATCTGGGCGACGCAGGTGCTGGAGTCGCTGGCGAAGACGGGGATGCCGTCGCGGGCGGAGATCACGGACGCGGCGATGGGGCACCGGGCGGAGTGCGTCATGCTGAACAAGGGGCCGCACATCGTCCGCGCGGTGCGCGTCTTGGACGACATCGTGCGGCGCATGCAGGCGCATCAGGCCAAGAAGCGCTCCATGCTCCGCGAGCTGCGTCTGGCCCACTCGCGCCCGGACGGCCATCACGCGGCGGCGCCGCAGGCGGTATGATGGGGGCATGCCTCACGTCACCCTCGTCCCCCTGACCGGCTTCCGCGTCCGCGAGGACGCCATGCGCGCGCTGGGCATGTCGCTGCCCGGCCTGCGTGACCGCGCCGCCGCCATCGGGCAGTTGCCGGCGCTCGGCCTGCTGACGCTCGCCGGCATGACGCCGCCGCACTGGTCCTGCTCGTACCGCGATCTGCCCGCCGTCACGCCCGAGGCCGTGGATGCGCTCACCGCCGAACGCCCGGATCTGGTGGCGGTGTCGGCGCTGACGGCGTCGGCGAACGAGGCGTATCGGCTGGGGGACGTGCTGCGACAGAGGGGGATCAGGAGCGTCCTGGGCGGGCTGCACGCGACGGCCTGCCCGGACGAGGCGCTTTTGCACTTCGACGCGGTGTGTGTCGGCGAGGGCGAGCCGGTGTGGCACGCAATTCTTGCTGATGTGGAGCGCGGGCGGCTGGCGCCGCGCTACGCGGCGGAGAGGGCGTTCGACCTGGCCGCGGCGCCGGTGCCGCGGTTCGACCTGCTGGGCGGACGGCGGCCACGGATGACGATCCAGACGCAGCGGGGGTGCCCTCTGGCGTGCGAGTTCTGCGGGGCGAGCCGGCTGCTGGGGCCGTTCCGCGAGAAGCCGGCGGCGCTGATCCGTGAGGAGCTGGCGGCGGTGCGGCGGCGTGTGGGGCGGCCCGTGGTGGAGCTGGCGGACGACAACACGTTCGCCGGCGGGCGTGACCCTGCGCCGCTGCTGGAGGCGCTGGGAGAGGCGGGGGCGTTGTGGTTCACGGAGGCGGATTGGCGGATCGGCGAGAGGCCGGACGTGCTGCGTGATCTGGCGCGGGCGGGGTGCGTGCAGGTGCTGGTGGGGCTCGAGTCGTTCGTGTTCCGGCATCCAGGCATGGGGCCGAAGGCGGCTGAGATGGCGAGGATGATGGACGCGGTGCGGGCGATCCAGGCGGCGGGGGTGGCGGTGATCGGCTGCTTCATCGTCGGCAGCGACGGCGAGACGCCGGCGTCGATGGATCGGCTGGCGGCGTTCCTTGACGACGCGCCGATGGCGGACGTGCAGTTGACCATCGAGACGCCGTTCCCAGGCACGCCGCTGCACCGCCGGCTGTCGCGCGAGGGGAGGCTGCTGGGCGTGGGGTGGGACGCCTACACGCTGTTCGACGTGGCGCACCGCCCGGACCGGGTGACGCCGGGGGAGCTGGCGTCGGGCTTCCGCGATCTGGTGGCGGGCGTGTTCGCGTCGGGGCCATCGGGGCGGCGGGCGGCGATCCGCCGCGAGACGTGGCGGAACCATCCGGGGAGGGGCGAATGGGCGTCCTGACGCTCTTGAGGTTCCTGGTGGGCGACCGGGACGCCATCTTGCGTATCGCGGGCGACCGGAATGCGTTGTGGATCGGCTTCGTCTTCGTGCTGTCGGCTGGATTCGCCAGGGAGTACGACGGCGAGGACCTGCTGGCCGAGCCGTGGCACCTGCTCATCCCACTCGGGGCGTCGCTTGTCGCCTCGTTCCTGCTGTTTCTCTTCGTGCAGTGCGACTACCGCGACCCCAGGATCTCGTTCTGGGCGGCCTATGCCTCGTTCCTGGGTCTGTTCTGGATGACCGCCCCCCTGGCCTGGGTCTATGCCATCCCTTACGAGCGCTTCATGGGTTACGAGGCGGCCGTGGACGCCAACGTCTACACGCTGGGCCTCGTCGCCGCGTGGCGCGTCGCCCTTACCGTCCGCCTCCTCGTCGTTTGCACCGACATGCGCCTGCTTGGCGCGGCCGGCGTCGTGTGGCTGTTCTGCACTCTCGCGGCCTCCGTCGGCGTCGTCGTCCATCTCGTGTCGGATGCGTCGCTCCTCGACATGATGGGCGGGCTGCGGGCCGGGGACGAGGAGTTGAACCGGGGACAGCGGTGGACGTTGTTTGTCAGCGGGCTCGTCTGTTTGGCGTTCTGGCCTACGTTGCTCCTGGCGAGCGTGTTGGCTTTCACGGGCCGCGGGACTCGGGGCTGGCTCGTCCGCCAGGAGCCGAGCCCTTGCCCCACCCTGCCGGCGCTACTCCTCGCGGCCGTGTCGCTGCTGGTATGGGTGCCTATCCTCCCCGTGCCGCAGCGAGAGCAGCAGCGCCGCCGCGCCGTCGAGACGGCTCTGCGTGCGAGGTCCTACTCCGAGGCGGCCGCCGTCCTCCGTGAGTATCCCAGGGAGGCGTTCCCGCCGCACTGGCTACCCCCCGCCCCCCCGCGCCCGAGTTGGGAACAGGGCAGTGAGATCGTCGGCATGCTCCGCGCCTTCCGCGATGGGGGCGGGGCGGGATGGGCAGAGGCCCTGTACTGGCAGCGTTTCGAGAGTTGGCTGGATCACGGCGGGCCCGAGGATACGGAGTTAAAGGGCCTCGCTGAATTCCTGCCGCTCACTTCCAGAGGACGGGAGTTGCTGGAAGAGGCCAGGCGATCCGCGCCGCGCGCGGATGACCCACGCGGCGAATGGGGGGGCACCAACCGCCAGCGTAGCTTGTGGGAGATCCTGAAGATTGTTGACGCGAACAAGGAGCGATAACGCCGATTGGGCGTGGAAGGACGGAGTGCCGTGGGCGTCCTGACGCTGCTGCGATTCCTGGTCGGCGACAGGGAGGCGATCCTACGCATCGCGGGAGACCGGCATGCGCTGTGGGTCGGGCTTGTGTTTGTGCTGTCGGCTGGATTCGCCAGGGAGTACGACGGCGAGGACCTGTTGGCCGAGCCGTGGCACCTCTTGCTGCCGTTGGTGATGTCACTCATCGCGGCGACGTTGATGTTCCTCCTGAGCTACGGCCTGAGCGAGAAGCCGGCATCAGCGGGCCCAGACACTCCGGGCATGATGCGGAGCTGGGCCGCGTTCCTCGCGCTGTTCTGGATGACGGCGCCGCTGGCGTGGCTTTACGCCGTCCCCTATGAACGGCTCCTCCCCTACGAGGCCGCCATCGACGCCAACCTGATGACGCTGGGCGTGGTTGCCACCTGGCGCGTCCTGCTGGCGATCCGCTTCGTGAATGTGGTGAGCGGCCTCTCCCTCGCCGGCAGCGTCTTCTGCGTCCTCCTCGTCAGTGGGGTGCTGGCGGCGGCCGCCTACGGCCTCTTCTGGCTCGCGAACCTCAACCTCGTTGGCTCGATGGGCGGGCTGCGCTTCGTCGAAGAGACGCCCTACCGGGGGCACCCCTTGCTGTTCGACGCGGCGGGGTGGCTCGTACTGGCCCTGCTCGTCGTCCTCGTGTGCGCGGGCGCGTTGATGCCGACCCAGAAGAACCGGCCCGGCTGGCTCATCGCCCCGCTCGACCCCCAGCCCATGCCGTCCTTGCCGATGATCCTCCTCGCGGCCGGCTCCCTGCTGGTGTGGATACACATCCTGCCGCAGACACAGCCGGAGCAGCAGCGGCGCGCGGCGTTCGAGCGGGCCGTGCGGGCGGACGACTATGAGGCGGCGGCCCGTGTCCTCCTCGACAACCCGCGTGCCGCGTTCCCCCCGTACTGGGTCCCGCGGCTGCGGCCTGGGCGGAACCGCTTCGACGTGGTCGGGAAGGTCACCGGCATGCTGGTGGCGATGGACGGGCGGGGAGGACACGGGTGGGCCGTTGAGCTGTATTCGAGCCGTCTGATGAGGATGCTGGGGAGCGAGGGGGCCGACTACGGGGATCTGGAGACGCTCGCGCGGGACCTCCCCCGCTTCGCGCTCGGGCGCTCCCTCCTCGCCGAGGCGCGGCTGACACCGCCGGGAGGGGCCGACCCAGACCCGGAGGCACGCCAGCGCCGCATCAATCTCCGGTTGGTCCTGGAGCATCTCGACCAAAAGAAGGGCAAGTGAGCGCGGGAGGGGCGAATGGGCGTCGTGACGCTGTTGCGGTTCCTCATCGGCGACAGGGAGGCCATCCTGCGCATCGCGGGGGATCGGAACGCGCTGTGGATCGGCTTGGTGTTCGTTCTGTCCGCAGGCTTCGCGCGTGAGTACGACGGCGAGGACTTGTGGGCGGAGCCGTGGCATCTGCTGATCCCACTCGGGGCGTCGCTTGTCGCCTCGGCTATTCTCTTTCTGATGATCCATGACTGTGCCATCGGGAAGGCCGCGTCACGGCCCTGGCCCTCCTTCTCGGACTACCTGTCGTTCCTCGGGCTGTTCTGGATGACGGCCCCGTTGGCCTGGCTCTATGCGATCCCTTACGAGCGCTTCCTCGGCGCGCAGGCCGCCATCGACGCCAACCTGACGACGCTGGCCGTTGTCGCGGCGTGGCGTGTCTTCCTGATGATCCGCGTGGCCGTCGTCTGCGCGCGGATCCCCGCCCTGGGCGCCGTCGGCGTGGTCCTGTGCATGGGCTCCATCCTCTTCGTCGTGGCGGCCATCATCCAGGTGGCCACCGATACATCGATCGCCTTCTTCATGGGCGGGGTACGGAGCAGCGGGGAGGGCCCCGATACACGCACGGGCGCCATCCTCAACCTCGGGTGCCTCGCCTTCTTCGCCTGCCTGGGGTGGGCCTGGCTCGCGCACTTTTTCAGGGGCCGGGAGGGCTGGCAGGCCGCCGTTGAGCAGGCCCCTTCTCCGCCCACCACCCCGCTGGTCACTCTCGTCGCCGTGTCGCTCCTTATCTGGGCGTCAATCCTGCCGTTCACCCAACCGGAGCAGCAGCGTCGGCGGGCTGCCGAGCGGGCGGTGAGGGCGAAGGATTACCAGGGGGCGGCCCGCCTCCTGACCGACACGCCGCGCGAGGCGTTCCCGCCGCACTGGGCGCCGCCGCTACCGCGGCGGCTCCCGTTCACCACCGCGCCGGAGCTGCGCGAGGTCCTGGGAATGCTCCAGGCGCTGCATGAGAGCGAAGGCCCTGAGTGGGCGAAGGCCCGCTATCTGCGCCGCCTCGGCCTGATTCTGGAACAGCGGTTCACGGCCGAGATGCTTGAGCTCCTCGCTGAGGCCCTCCCGACCTTCCCTGAAGGGGCGTCCCTTCTCAACGAGGCCAGGACGCAGGAAAAACCCGCCGAGCCGAAATCCGGCGACTCGGTCGAGGAGTATGTGGCCCGCTACGGGGCGATCAGACGCCACGAGAACCTTCGCGAGATCATCACCTTCATCGACGGCAAGAAACCCAAATGAGGGCGGAGGGCGAGGATTGGCGTCGTGACGCTGCTACGGTTCCTCATCGGCAACAGGTACGCCATCCTGCGTATCGCCGGCGACCGGTACGCCCCGTGGATCGGCTTCGTCTTCGTCCTCTCCGCAGGCTTCGCGCGGGAGTACGACGGCGAGGACTTGCTGGCGGAGCCGTGGCATCTGCTGTTGCCGCTGGGGGCGTCGCTCGTCGCGTCGCTGGTGCTGTACGACTTCGTGCGGAACGCCAGCCGCAGCGTCGATGCCCTGCCGGCGCTGTATTGGCCGGACTACGCCTCGTTCCTGGGGCTGTTCTGGATGACCGCGCCGCTCGCCTGGCTCTACGCCATCCCTTACGAGCGGTTCCTGACCTACGAGGCGGCCACCGACGCGAACGTCTACACCCTCGGGATCGTCGCCGCCTGGCGTGTCGCCCTGATGATCCGCGTCATCTCCGTGTGTGCCGACCTGAGCCTCCGCGGCGCGATCGGGTTGGTGTGGCTGTTCGGCATCCTCGCGGCGTTCGTGGCGCTCATCGCCAACTGGGTCACGAACATCCAGGTTTTCGGGCTGATGGGCGGGTTGAGGTCAGGGGAGGAGGGGTTCCATCGCGCCCACCAGTGGGCGCAATTCTTCAACGGCCTCTTCTGTTTCGCCCTGCTGCCTTCGCTCCTCCTAGCCGGCTGGCTGTGCGGGGACAGGCGCGGGGAGAAGGGCTGGCTCGTCCGGCAAGAGGCCGGCCCACGGCCCACGCTCCCGGTGCTGGGCCTCGCCGCCCTCTCGCTGGTCGTCTGGGTGCCGATCCTGCCCCTCACGCAACCGGAGCAGCAGCGTCGCCGCGTCGTCGAGCGGGCGTTGAGGGAGGGGGATTATCAGGCGGCGGCCCGCACGCTGGCCGACCATCCGCGCGAGACGTTCCCGCCGCACTGGAGGCCACCGTTCAACTCCTTCAAAGCCTTCGCCCGGTTCAGGGATGTCCACCAGACACTCGGGATGCTCGTCGCGCTCCACGAGCAAAGCGGGCCTGACTGGGCGAGCGCCGTCTATTCACGCCGGCTGCTCCTCCTGATCGAGGGGAAACCGCGCGGGAGGGTGGACGAGCTTGCGATCCTGGCCGACGCACTGCCACGCTTCCCCGAAGGCCGGGCGCTCCTCGACGAGGCGCGGGAGCTGAAGGAGTCGGGGAAGAAGGACGACGATGGAAGCGGTGGGGGTGCGGGTGGGGATCGCGCCAGGAATCGACGGGAGAACCTCCGCGCCATCCTGGAGGCCGTCAACGGGCAGGGGCGGGACTGATGCCTGATCGTGGTGAATCGGGCCGATCGGGCGACGCCTCGGAGGCCGGCAGGCCTCTCTCTTCCCTCAGTATGCCCATCAGCAAACCGAACATCAAGGGAGAGGCGGCCTACCACATGCCACCCGCCACGAGGTGGTGACAGGGTGGGCATGTGGGCATGTGGCCGGGTGACTCGCGCTCTCGCCGCCCATCCGCGACATGAGGCGTCAGTCGGCGCCGAGTCACCCGGAGTGGGCAGGAGACTCCGGGGCGGGATTTGCATTTCTGGGGGTGTGAGGGGGGGGTGCAATGCAATGCAATGGTCCGACCACCGTCCCGCCCCGCTCACCTCGGGCGTAGCGGGACACCGGTTCCGCCCCCTACCGCGGTGGCTCCCGTTCACCACCGAGCCGGAGGCCCGCGAGGTCCTGGGCATGCTCCAGGCGCTACTTGAACTCCTCGGCGAGGCCCTCCCGGTGAGCCGAAACCCGGTGACTCGGCCGAGGAGTATGTGGCCCGCTTCGGGGCGATCAGACGCCACGAGAACCTGCGCGAGGTCCAGGCCCTCATCGACGGGAAGAAGGGCAAGTGAACGCCAGGGTAGGCGTGTCAGGCCGGATGTGTCAACGCACCCCCGCCAGCTCGCGCCACGGGTACACCGCCAGCCCACGCCCCGATAGGACCAGCAGTTGCCCGTCGGCCGTGAAGCCGAGCCTATGGATCTCGATCTCGCCCGGAGAAAGCCTGGCCGACAGACCCATGGTCTGGGCGGAGGCCAGCGTGAACGTGCTGCAAGAGGTGCCCGTCGTGTGGGCGTTCTGATGCCCAGCCAGTGCCTGGCCATCCGGCGACACGATCAGCTCGTCGGCGAACCAGTCCGCCTGCACCAGCTGAGCCGGCTTCCGCGGCGGCCGCCCGACCAGCCAGCTCCAAAAGCCAGGCCGTTCCGACTCTTGCTCGACGGGCCACCGCGCCAGGCCCCACACGTTCACTGAATTGAGGTTGATGCGGCCGTGGGCGATGACGGCCCCGTCCGGGGCGAACGCAGCGCAGTACCACCCTCGCCCCTCAAAGCGGAGCTGCTCGATCTCGTCGCCCGTCGCCGTCTCGCGCACCGACAGGTCCGGTATCAGCACACGCCGCCCCATCGGGCTGACGTGGATCTCCCCCTGCCCGTCCCTGGCGGCCACGCGGTACAGCGTCTCCCCGATCTTCCCGTCCGCGCTCACCGCCCACGCTTGCAGCCTCCCGCCGCACAGCGCCAGCAGACGCTCGCCGTCCAGCCCCGCGAATGCCAGCGATGCCGCCCCGGTCAATTCCGGCATCGCCCGCGAGTCCGTCGTCTTGCCGTCGTCCAGATTCACCAGCGTCAGCCGCCGCGCCGCCAGCAGCGCCACGAACCGCCTGTTGACGGCCACGGCCCAGTTGAACGAGTCGCTCCACTCGCGGCGCCATTGCGGCTTGCCGACGTACGGCGGCGCCCACACGCGCACCACCACCGGCGTCCCCGCCTGGCCCGTGTGCGTGTTGAAACGCAGCGTCACCAGACGCCCGTCCGGCGCCTGCACGAAGTGATCGAACGGCCCCAGGTCGCGCCGCCACGGGTCCAGCCCCAGAGGCGGCTCGCCCTCCTGCTCGCGGTCGTGGCACGGCCCGCAGCTCGCCCCCATCCAACCAAGCGACTCCGGCGTCCCCGCGAAGCCGCACCGGCACACCACGAACGGCTCGCGCCCCTCTCCACGCATCCGCCAGAGGAAGGAGAGCGGCGGCGCGATGTGGCTCAGAGGATGGTCCTCGTTCGTCCGCGCCGGGCCCCAGGAGCGGTGCGCGATGGCGTCGCCCGGCGGCGGGAATCCCTGCGCCGGCGTCACCTCCAGCAGCCAGTGCTTGCGGCCCACGGCGTCGCACCACCACGCCGCCAGGAAGTCGATGCGGCGGTGGTCGATCTGGTACGTCCGCGACAGCACGCCCTCGGGCAGGTGGGCCTGCTCCTCCAGGTCGCGCCACCGCGGCGGCTCGATCACCGGCGGCACCGGGATCAGGCTCTCCGCCGCCTTGACGAACAGACCGTCGAGGGCCGCGCCCAGCTGCTCCGTCGTCGCGTCAATGCGGCGGTAGGCGTGCATCGTCCACCCTCACCCGAGCCCGGCCAATTCGCGCCACGGATACCCGGCCACGCCGTCGCGGGTGCTGGCCAGCAGCTCGCCCGACGGGGTCAGGGCGAGGACACTCATCCCGCCGGCGTCGGCGGGGCGGAAGAACGCCAGCTCGCGCAGCGTGCGGGCGTCGCACAGACGCACGCCGCCGCGCGCCGCCCACGCCAGGCACGCCCCATCGGGCGAGGCGGCCAGCCCGGCGGCGTCCGGGGCGTCGATCACGGCCGCGGGCCGGCGGCCGTCGGGCGGGCCGTCCCAGCGGGCCACACGCCGCGCGCCGTTCAGATCCACCACCGCGAACACCTCGCCTCCCGGCCCCACGGCGTGCGCCAGTGGGGGGCCGGCCCGGTCCCCGATCAGGCCGCCCAGGCCGGCGTCGCGCACCGACAGGTCGGGCATCAGGACACGCCCGCCCGGCAGCGGCCGCATCCCCACCGGCACGTGGGCGGGGAACGGCGCCTCGAACCGGAGCGGCCCGATCCTGCCGTCGCCCCGCAGCTCCCAGCCACGCACGTCCCACCGCGTCAGGCCGATCAGCCTGTCGCCCCCCTCCCCGGCGATGCACAGCTCGACGTTGCCCGCCAGCTCCGGCGTGGGCCGCGAGTCGGCCTGTGTGCCGTCATCGAGACGGTACGTCCACAGCTTGCTCGCCGCGAAGACGGCGACGTGGCGTGGGCCGCAGGCCGCCGCCCAGTTGCCCGAGGCCGGCCAGTCGCGCCGCCAGAGGGGCCGGCCGTCGTAGGGTGGCGCCCACGCCTCCACCGAGAAGTGTGGCTTCGCGCCGCGCAAGGCGTCGATCACCACCAGGCGCCCGTCCGGGGCGACGAGGCACGCCTCCACCGGGGCGGGGAAGCGCAGGGGCGGATGGCCGAGCGGCGTCGCACCCTCCTGCTCGCGGTCATGGCACGGCCCGCAGCACGCCCCCATCCACGCGATGGACCGCGGCGGACGGACCAGCCCGCACCGGCAGGCGGTGACGATTTCGGTGTGGCCGCCGCGTGTCAGCCAGCCGCACGCGCCGGGCGGGGCGAACCAGGCGAGGGGCGGGCGGTCCGCCGGCGGCTCAGGGCGGAAGGGCATCTCCAACGGCGTTTCCATGCCGACGTGCCAGGCCCGCCTGCCGAGGGCGTCTTCCCACCAGACGGCGAGCAGGCCGGGGGGGTGGTAGTAGAGGCCGGGGTGCATGGGAGCGTAGCGGAAGACCCCCTCCGGCTCACCGAGGCGGGGCTCCAGGTCGGCCCAGGCGGCCTCGCCCGCGTCGTGATACACCTCGGACGCGGCCGCCGACAGGGCCTCGCGGAGGGCGGCGGGCGACGGGTCGAGGAGGCGGAGAGGGGGCATCCGGCCGGCACCTTGGGGGCAACGTCCATCATGGCATGCCGCCGCGTCGGCGGCAACGCCTCACCGCCCCATCAGCTCGCGCCACGGCCAGACCGCGGGGCCCACGGACGTGTCCGCGAAGAGCCAGCCTCCCGCGAAGCCGATGCGCCCTTGTAGCTCCGCGCCTTCGGGGCGGAAGGCCGCCCGACGCTTCAACGTCCTGGCGCAGCGGGCGACGATCTCGCCGCCCTCGACGGCCGCGATCTCGCCATCCGGTGCGGCGACGGCGGCGCTGTCGGGTCTGCCGGCAGGGACGACGCGGTCCGCCGGGCCGAAGACGCGGGCCGCGCCCGGCGACCACCGGGCCAGGACGACGCCGTCGCCGTCGGCGAACCAGCCGAGGACGCTGCCGTCCGGGAGCGCCGCCGGCGCCTGGACCGGCATGCCGCTCCCGGCCCGCAGCACGCCGGCCGGCGCGCCGGTGCCGGCGTCGCGGACCTGGATGCCGACATCCGTGCCGGCGGTCACCGCGAGGAGGAAGTGATCCCCCGGCGGGCAGGCGGCGACGCCCACGACGCGGAAATACGGCCCGTCCTCCCCAGCGAGCTCGACCGGCTCACCCGCGTCGCACGGCACACGGACGAGGACCGGGCCGATGATCCCACAGCCGAGGACCAGCGCCCGCTTTCCGCGGCCGACGAAGCAGGCGGACGCCGCCCTCCTGCCCTGAAGGAGGGCGTCGGTGAGCCGGCCCTTCTCGACGCCGTCCTCGGCGGAGAGGATGACAACCTCACTGGCATCGCCGAGGGCGATGAGGCCGCCGGCCGTCGTGAGCAACGTCGTGTCGGGCTCGCACGGCACCTGCCACGTCGGGGCGTCGGCGTCCGGCGAAGGCCAGACGGCGAGGGCGTTACCCGACGGCGTGTCGCGGACGACGGCGACGCGGCCATCGGCCAGCGGCAGGCACCCCACGCTCTCCGACAACGCCAGGCGCAGGCGGGGAGGGCCGAGCGGCGGCAACCCCTCCTGCTCGCGGTCGCTGCACGGCCCGCACGTCTCGCCCATCCACCCCAGCGCGGCGGGGGAGCCGACGTTGCCGCAGCGGCACTGGACGACGAGGCCGCCGTGCTCGCGCTGGCCGCACGACAGCGGCGGGGCGAAGGCGGCGAGGGGGTGGCCGAGCGTGGACGCCGGGTCGCGGTGGGTCGGGCCGTACTCGGCCGTGATGCGCCAGTGCTTGCGGCGGATGGCGTCGGTCCACCAGACGGCGTGGAGGTCGATGACGTGGGTGCCGCTCAGGTGGAGGCGGCGGACGGCCTGCCCCTCGGCGGACCGGCCCTTGGCCTCCAGAGCCCCCCAGCCCGGGGCACGCAGCGGACGCCCACCGGGCGCGGCGCGGCTCATCGCCTCATCGACGGCGTCCTGCAAGGTGTCCGGGTCCGGGTCGATGCGGAGGACGGGGTGCATCTGGGGTCACCTCGGGCTCATCCTTCATCACACGGCGCCGACCGCCGGCAACGGTCACGGCTTGCCCATCAGCTCGCGCCACGGCCAGACGGCGGTGCCCTTGTCGGTCAGTGCGAGCAACCGCCCGCCGGAGAAGCCGATGTACCCTTGAAGCGTGACGCCGTCGGGGCGGAAAGACGCCCGCCGGAGGAGCGTCTTGGCGCACCGCGCCACGATCTCGCCGTCCTCCACAAGGGCGATCTCGCCATCGGGAGCGGCGGCCGGCATCCCTGACGGCAGCCCTATGGAGACGGTCATTTCCGGGGCGCGGCGTTCCGGCCCGCGCCCCTTGGCCTGCGAAACCGGCCCCCCCGACGGCCACCGAGTCAGCGTCCAGCCCTCGGCCCCCCACAGAATCCCGATCACGGCCCCGTCAGGCAATCCGCACGTCCAATATGGTGCCCGCCCATCGCTGGCCTCCAACAGGTCCGCCACGAGGCCGGAATGCAGCTCGCGGCGCTGCACGCCGTGGAGCGCCCCGCCCTCCACGCTGAGGAGAAAGTGGTCGCCGGTTGGCGTGCCAACGCCCCCGTGGATCTGACCGCCGGCGTCGTCGATCCGACACTCATCCATTACCTCGCCAGACCGCATCATCGGGAATAAGGAGGCCTCGCCACGGTCCGAGACGAGGAGCAAGGAGGCCGGCCCTTGGCCCACGAAGAAGGCGCTCGTCGGCCAACGCCCCCGGAGGATGTTTGGGGTGAGCCTGCCCGCGGCCGCCCCACCTTCCGTTAAGAAGGAGATGCCGCCGGCTTCAGAGAGGGCGATGAAGCCGCCGCCCGCCGTGAGCAGGCGTGCGTTCGGCCCGCATGGGGATTCCCACTCCGGAGCCGCCGCGTCAGGGGACGCCCAGACGCCGATGGCCAGCTCCGGCCCGGCCGACCGCTTCACGCGGATGAAGGCTACACGCCCGTCAGCGAGGACATGGCAGGGGTGGCCGGACCGAAGCGCCACATGGCCGGGGCGCGGCCGATGGGACGGGAGCCCCCGCTGCTCTCGGGCATGGCACGCCCCGCAGGCGCGGCCCACCCAGCCGAGCTCCACAGGCGTCCCGACCGCCCCACAGACGCAGTGGACGAGTATCTCGCGCCGCCAACGGGTGCCGTCACGCCAACCGCACGAGAACGGCGGCGCGAACGCCACCAGGGGGTGTGAGAACGCACGCAAGCCGTCCTTGCTCGATGGCCCGTAGTCTGCCGCGATCCGCCAGTGTTTGCGTCCGATGGCATCGGTCCACCTGACGGCCTGAATGTCGAGGACGTACCCCCCGTCGAGGTTGAAACGCCGTGTGGTTTGGCCCTCGGCGATGTTGCCCTTCTCCTCCAGAGTCGTCCAGTCGGGGGCGGACAGCGGCGGCCCGCCGTCCGGCGTCGCACCACTGACGGCCGCTCGGAGCGCGTCCTGTAGCCCTTCCGGCGTCGGATCGATGCGTTGGACGGCGTTCATCCCCCCTCACCCCTCGCGCACCAGGACGAACTTCTGCAGCGTGTGGCACGACGCCGGCACCAGGCCCGTCCGCCCGCCGCCGGACAGCGCCACCTCGGCGACGTACACGTCGCCACGCCCATCGACCCAGATGTCGTGCGGGGCGAAGAAGTCGCCGGGGGCGCACGGGTCGCCCTCGCCGCCCCACCGCGCCAGCAGCGCCCCGCCCCTGTCGAAGACGCTCACCCGCCCGAAGGCGTCGCCCGGCGCGTGCGTCCCCGTCCCCGGCCAACGTCCCGCCCGGAAGCCCAGCTCGGCGACGTACACCAGCCCGCCCGCCCTGTCGATGTACACCTCGCAAGGCCGGGCCACGTCGCACCACTCGCCGCGGAACGTGCCGTCCGCCGCGAAGAGCTGCAGCCGGCTGTTCTCGCGGTCGGCCACGAACACCATGCCGTCCGCGTCCACGGCGATGCCGTGCGGGACGTGGAATTGCCCCGGCCCGGCGCCCGGCTCGCCCCACGAGCGGATGAGCCGCCCGTCGGGCGCGAAATGGTGGACGCGGGCGTTGCCGTAGCCGTCGGCGATGTAGAGGCCGCCGTCCGGCGCGACGGCGAGGTTGGTGGGGTAGCAGAACGGCCCGGCGCCGCGCTTGATGGTGCGGTAATCGATGCTGGTGGCGCCCGTGTCGGACGGCCTGCCCGGCGTGCCGAGCGTGAACAGCGGCCTGCCCTCCGCCGTGAAGGCGTGGACGCAGTGGCCGAAGTCGTCCACGCAGTAGACGGTGTCGTCCGGCCCGACGGTGATGCCGTGCGGCCTGGTGAAGACGCCCTCGCCCCACGAGCCGGCGGGCGTGCCGTCGGCCTCGTAGATGCGCACCGGCACGGGCGAGCGCAGGAAGACGTGGGCCCGGCCCTTGCTGTCGCAGGCGACGCCGACGGCCTCGCCGAGGGGTCCGTCGCCGGGGAAGTGGTCCCAGGCGGGATCGACGCGGTAGCTGAATCGTCCGGAGCCGACGAGCGTGGCGGTCATGCGTGGCCTCGGGTCGAGGGGTGTGGAGGTCAGCTTATCCCGCCCGTAGACCGCCGGCCCCTGCCCTTCGTATCCTGGCGGAGTCGCCGCGTCGGTGGAGGCGGTGGGATGGACGGCGTGGTCGTGGCGGTGAGCGCGAGCCCGGCGCACACCTTCGGCAAGGAGGGCCGTGACGTGATCCGCCTCGTGGCGGGCCGGGGCGTCGAGGGCGACGCCCACATGGGTGAGACGGTCAAGCACCGCTCACGCGTGAAGGCGGACCCGACGCAGCCGAACCTGCGGCAAGTCCACCTGATCCACGCGGAGCTGCACGAAGAGCTGAACGCCGCGGGCTTCGACGTCGCGCCGGGCCAGATGGGCGAGAACGTCACCACACGCGGCGTCGATCTCCTGAGCCTGCCGACGGGGACGCGTCTGCACCTCGGCCCGGACGCGGTGATCGTGGTGACGGGCCTGCGCAACCCGTGCGTGCAGCTCGACCGCTTCCGCGCCGGCCTGATGGCGGCGGTTCTGGGGCGCGAAGGGGGCCGGGCGGCCCCGAAGGCCGGCGTGATGGCGACGGTGGAGGCCGGCGGCGAGGTGCGCCTCGGCGACGCGATCCGCGTCGAGCTGCCACCAGAGCCACGCCGGAGGCTGGAGCGTGTGTGATGCCCGAGGGTGGTGAATCGGGGTCATCGGGGGCGGAATCGACGAGCCGCCCGGCTCGCGGCGAGAGTGAGGCTGCCTCGTTCTTGTCCTCGTCCGGCATGTCGCAGGGCGAATGCCACTCGTTCCCGTTCAGCCGGGTGTGGGAATTAGACGGAAGTAGACAGGTGGGATGGCCGGGTGGGGCGGATTGCATTGCATTGCACCCCCCCAGGCAACCCCCTGAAATGCAAATTCCTGGCGGTATTTGCATTGCAGGGCCTGTGGTCAGGCCACCCACGGCCGTGCCGTGGCCGCCCTCCACGTCTCATTTTGTCTAACCCCACAGGCCGGGTGAACGGCTACTGCCACTCTACTCCGCCGCGTGGTCCGCCCCCCGGATCATCCGGAATTGCGGGCTCCTCACGATCAGCATCACCGCCGACGACACCCCCGCGTCCTTCTTGCCCAACGCCGCCGCCATCTCGTCGATGAGCGCCTGATCCGACAGCGTCGCCGACCGTCCCAGCGCGTAGCCCAGCAGCTTGCGGCAGAACAGCTTGACGATCACGTCCTTCTTCCTCGTCAGAAGGTACGTCCGCAGCCCCTCCATCCCCTCGAATTCGCTGCCGTCCTTCAGCCTCGCCTTCGCGTCGATGGCCGACCCGCCCATGTCCTTGTCGCGCCGGCGCCCGATGGCGTCGTACCTCTCCAGCGCGAAGCCGTACGGGTCGATCCGCACGTGGCACACGGCGCACGCCGCGTCCTTGGCGTGCCGCTCCACGAGCTGGCGCGTCGTCAGCTTGTCGGCGCCCTCCACCTCGGGGAGCTGCGGCACGTTCGCCGGAGGACGCGGCAGCTTCTCGCCCAGCAGCGTCTCCACCACCCAGTTGCCACGCAGCACCGGCGACGTCCGCGACGCGCCGGACTGCTTCGCCTGCACGCTCGCCAGGCCCAGGATGCCGCCACGCCCGAACTTCTTCACGCCCTCCACGCGGCGCCAATGGGCGCCCGTAACGCCGGGGATGCCGTAGTGCTTCGCCAGCGCCTCGTTCAGGAACGTGGCGTCGGCGTCGAGCAGATGCGAGACAGGGCGGTCGGCCTGGAAGAGGTCCTGGAAGAACAGGATGCTCTCCTCGTAGATCGCCGCCCGCATCCTGGCGTCGAACGTCGGGAACAGCTTCTCGTTCTTCTCGTTGTGGTCGTCGAAGCCGCGGACGTGCAGCCACTGCGTCCCGAACTCGATGGCGAGCGCCCGCACGCGCTCACCCTTGAGTAACCGCCCCGCCTGCTCCGACAACACCTTCGGATCGCGCAACCTCCCCTCGCCCGCCAGCCGGCGCAGCCCCTCATCCGGCCCGGACGACGTGAGGAAGTAGCTCAGGCGCGACGCCATCTCCCAATCGTCCACGGGGCCAGCCTTCTCGCCCGCCGGGGCCTTCTCGACGCGGAACAGGAAGCCCGGCGACACCAGCACCCGCGCCAGCACGCCCTTGAACGCCTCCTCGTGCCCCGCGCCCTTCTTGCGCAGGGCGTCGTACAGCCCCCGCAGGCCCGCCTTCTGCTTCGCGTCCAGAGGGCGGCGGAACGCCAGGCCGGCGAAGTCCAGCAGCGCATCCACCTGTTTCGGGGTGGCCGCAGCCTCGTCCTTCTCCAGCGCCTCGGCACGCTTCTTGAACGCGGGCTGCTGGCCTTCGAAGTACGCCAGCAGCTCCTTCGGCTGGTCCTGCGTGACGTAGCCGATGAACTGCGGCAGGTACTCGTTCTCCACCACCGCCTGCCGGCTGATAAAGCGATGCTCGGCCCACAGATGATCGATGCGCTTCTGCCGCGCCTCATCGAGGAACAGGCGCGACAGCGGCTCGTCCTCGCGGTGGAACATCTTGAGCGTCACCACCTCGTCGGTCGGCACCACCGGCGGGAAGCACACGAACACCGGGAATACTGCCCGGAACGCCTCGTGCCCCGCCACCAGCCGCTTGTACCCCTCGCCGCCCGGCGACGCCAGCACCGCCCCCTTGCCGTCCCACGTCCCCAGATGGGCCTGTGCCTGCACGACCCGCCCGCCGACCTCGCCCGCCAACCGCACCTCGGCCACGAAGTCGCGGCCACGCAGAAGCGCAGCCGGCAGGCGGATCTCGATGTCACCCTCGGCCACCAAGGCACCGTCGGCGGTGAACTTCTCCTTCGCCGGCCCGAACGTCCCCGGCAGCCGCTTGCCGACGCGCGACAGGTCGAGGCCCTTCAGCAGCGGCCCGTCCGGCGCCACGAGCCGGGCGTGCAGCGATTGATCGGGGCCGGCCTTCGGCGCCGGGCCTGTCAACAGAGCCTGCACGGCCTGAGCGAACTTCGCCGCCTCTGGTTTGCCGGCCGCCGCGGCGTCGCGCCACCGGGCGAGGGCCGACCCCGGCGGAGCGTTGGGGTTGCCCTTGCCCACGGGCCGCGACTGGCCCTTCACGAACCCCCAGACCTCCTTGTTGCCGTGCCTGTCGGCGTGCGGGTTGCCGGCGTGGATGGTGTCGGCGATGTCCTTGGCGAGATCCCACACCCGCCCCGGCTTGCCGTCCTCCGTGACCGTGAAATCGATCTGCGTCATGTCGCAGATGTGGTTGCCGTCGCGCGCGTCCACGGCGAGGATCAGCGCATCGCCCTTCTTCGCCTCGTGCGTCTTCTCCGCGAATGTGCCCGACCAGCCGAGATCGACCAGGCCGTCCCCGAGGAGCACGGCGCGCCTGTCGCGGCGGTGCTCGACCCACCACGCCACCCCGTTGCCGCACGCCGGGTGCGCGTGTTTGACCGTCGCCGTGATCCGGACCTTGCCCTCGACGGGGCTCCGCCACACGACGGCGACGAACTCGCTGGGCGTCGGGTGGACGGCGACCTTGTGGCCCGGCACGGTCCCAGGGATCATCTCCGTCTTGTCGGAGGAGTTGGTGACGAGCGTCGGCAGGTCCGCGCCCTTGCGCCGCCAGCCGTTGATGGCCGGCTTCTCCGGGTTGCGGGGGTTCTTCTCGTCGAGCGGGGTCAGCTCGACCAGGGGCACGACACGCTCGCCGGTCTTGCCGATGAGCGCCTCCAGCGCCAGCAGCTCGCCCCAGCGCTTCAACAGGGCCGCGTCGAGGCCGTCCGCCGGCTTGCGGCCGTGGGCGATGTCCGCGGCTGCCGTGAGGTACCTGGCCGCGTCGGCGAACACCGACGCGGGATCGACCTCGAACGCCGGCCCGAACGTGGCGTAGTCGCGCAACAGCAGCGGCGGCGAGCCGGCCTTCTCGAAACGCGGACGGCCCCAGACCACCGCCCCCCGCGATTCCGCCGTGAGGCTCTTCGCCGCGAGGTGCAAGACGGCCTCCGCCCCCGCCGGCTTGGCGGACAGGCGGACGACCTGCGCCGCGGAAGCGGGCGGGTCATTGGCCACCTGGCGCGTGAGCTGGCCGTAGCGGTAGCTGCCGATCTGCACGAAACGCCACAAGGCCGCCTGATGCGCGGCGATCTCGGCCTCAAGGCCAGGCACGTCCTTCTCGGCGGCGGCACGCCACCGGGCACGCACCGCGTCCAGCGGGTGCGACGGCGTCCTGTCGGTCAGCGCCTGCCACAGGACGCCGAGGTACTTCGGATTCAACTTCTCCTTCGCGGCCACGTCGGCGATCTTCCCGGCGGACAACGCCTCCCGGTGACGCACCGTCGCGACGAGGTGCGGACGCAGCGGCAGGCGGCCCTGGGCGTCGGTGTACTCGCGGTAGAACGCTTGCAGCTTCGCCGTCGCCTCGTCGGTCCAGTCGCGGCGGGACTTCTTCGCCGAGAAGCGGAAGCCGTCGGGCAGCAGGACCGCGTGGTCGGCGATGGCCTTGGCGGCGTTGAGATATTTCGTGAGCAGGGCGGGGGAGACGTCGGTGAGGGACTCGGCGGCGTTGGTGAACCCCTCGCCGCCGGCGCCGTCCGCCGGGAACTCGCGTGTGGGCCGCAGATCGACGCCCGTCAGGTCGCGGATGGTCGCGTCGTACTCGGCGTTGCTCAGACGCCGGAGGGGGACGTATCCGGGGTCGCCGGCCCTGGCGCGGGCCTCGGCGTCGAGGAACGACTGGATCCACCCCACCAGCTTCTTCTTCTCGGCGTCGCCCGGCTGCGCCTTGCCCTTGGGCGGCATCTCGCCGTGCTCGATCATCTCGATGGTCTGCTGCCACGGCTTGACCGCCTTGCGCACGTCTTCCACCGTGCGGAATCGTTCGAGGTCGAGGCTCCCCTTCTTGGCCCTGGTGGAGTGGCAATCGAGGCAGTACTTCTTCAGGGTCGGGAGCACGTCGCCCTTGAACCCGGCGGCGTGGTCCGGCCCCGGGGCCTCCCCGGAGACGGTGAACGCCACCACGCACAGCCCCGCCGCCAGGGGGAGATACCGCCCGATCATGTCGCGTCCCTCACTGCATCAAGAGCGCCGCCGGCCCGCGGCCCCGAGGTTCATCCTGCGGGGCGCACGGGCCGGCGGCTACGTTCTCGTCGCCCGATCACTTGTCCGTCTTCTTATCCTTCGGCTTGTCCTTGGTCTTGGTCTTCGGCTTGAGCGACTCCTTCTGCTCGGCCGTCAGGATGTCCATCCGCTTCGTCGCGATCTCCTTGAGCAGCGCCGCCCGCTCCTTGTTGATCGCCGCGAGCATCCCCTGCTCGTCCTTGGTGATCTTCAGAGTGTCGTTGTACACCTTGCCGAGGCCCTTGAGCTTCGCCTTCTCGTCGTCGGTCAGCTTCAGCGCCTCGTCATACGCCTTGGCCGCCTCCTTGCCCTTCTTGTCCTTCTTCGCGTCGTTGGCGGCCTTGTAGCGATCCGGCGACACGATGGCGTCCTTGGCCTTCTTCTGCGCGTCGGCGGCGGCCTTCTTGCGGTCGGCGCTCACGACGCCGTTCTCCTTCTTCGTCAGCGCGGTCAGCTTCGGGCTGTACTCCTGGCGCAGCTTCTCCAGCGCCTCCGCCTGCTTGTCGTCCAGCTTGATCTGCTTGGGGAAGGTGAACTGCCCCTTGTTCGGGTCCTTCTCCTTCGGCGGCAGCTTGTCCTCCTCGGCGTGGAGGGGGATGGCCAGGACGGCCACCAACGTGGACATCAACAGGACGCGCACGACGCTCTTCATGGGGACACGGCTCCGGGGAGAGAAACGGGGTGGGAAGGCGGCACGGGCCGCCCACTGCGCCATGCGGGCCGGCCCACCTGACATAGCAGACAATCCGGGTGGATTACACCAGCGCGGGGATGACCTCGCCCTCGGCGATCACCTCGCCGGCCCGGCCCAGGCCCGGCATCAGCCGCACCTTGCCCGGGTCGAGCAGCGTGTGCAGCACCGTCGCCATCAGGTCCTTCGGCGTGTAGCGCGTCGTCGTTGGCCGCGAGGCCGTGCGGTCCGACTGACCGATCACCTGCCCCATCTTCAGCCCGCCGCCCGCCAGCGCCAGCGAGGTCAATTCGCCGTAATGGTCGCGTCCGCCGTCTCGGTTACGCCGCGGGGTGCGGCCCATCTCGCCGGTGACGACGAGGAGGATGCGGTCCTCCAGGCCACGCTGCTTCACGTCCTCCATGAACGCCGCGACGGCGTGATCGACCTGGCCGGCGAGGGTGGGCAGGTGCGTCATGTTCTTCGGGCTGTTGCCGTTGGCGTGCATGTCCCAGCCGCAGTCGCTGACCGTGACGAAGCCGCACCCGGCCTCGCACAGGCGGCGGGCGAGGAGCATCTGCTTGCCGAGGAGGTTCGACGCGCGCTTCATGTCGTACCACTTCGTCACCTCCTTGAGCGGGAACAGCCCGGAGGTGTCGTACTTCGCGATGGTCTTCGGGTCCTCCTTCGACAGGTCGAACGCCGAGGCCACGCCCCGCGCCACCACGTCGAACGCCTGTGACTGGAACTTATCGACGCCGTCCATCGCGCCGGAGGAGTCGAGGCCGCGGCGCAGGGTGTCGAACTTGGCCAGCAGCGCCTTGCGGTCGTCGAGACGCGACGCCGGCACGGAGAGCTTGAGGTTCTTGAGGAGCTGCCCGCCGCCGGAGGGGTCGAACGCGCCATACGCCGCCCCGAGATCCCCCGGCGTGGTGAGGGTGGGCAGGGCGCTCGTCTCGAAGTTGCCGCCCAGCTTCAGGCCCGGCTCGGCGGCCTCGGGCAACACGAGGACGTTCGTCGGCATGCCCGTGCGTGGGTGCGTCGCCCCGGCCACGCGCGTGTACAGGGCGCTCATCGATGCCTTGAGCGGGTTCCTCGCGCCCGTGACCGACAGATAGGTGTGGTCGGCGTTCATCGACGCGTAGGAGCGCACGACGGCGAGGCGGTCGGCCAGGGCGGCCATCTTCGGGAAGCTGCCGGCGAAGGTGATGCCGGGGAGCTTCGTCTTCACCTCACCCGTGATACTGCGGATCTCGGCGGGGGCGTCCATCTTGGGGTCGAAGAATTCGATGTGCGATGGGCCGCCCTGGAGGAAGAGGAGGACGACCGACTTCTCCTTGATGGGCAGGCCGGCGGACGCCGACTCGGCGCGGGCGCGGAGCAGGCCGGGGAGGGTCAGTCCGCCGAGCAGGCCGAGCGAGCCCACGCCGAGAAACTCTCGCCGTGTGTGCCCCTGGCAGACGTGGGCGCCGCGCGGGTCGCTGATGGAGAGCATGAGAGGCTCCGGCAGGCGGGTGGGGCGGGGAGGTAGGTAGGGATGATGATACTCCGGCGACGGAGGGGCCCGCAAGGGGCTGTCTCGCAGGAAACCGTTTCCCCGGTGGGGGAATGAGAAGGAAGGAGACAGGTGGGTGTGGACGGCGTGGTGCAACTTGCATTGCCCTGGCCCCCAGTCACCCCCTCGCGATGCGAATGCCGACACCCCTCGTTGAAGTTACACCCGCCCCATCAGGGCTCGCGACACGCCCCACCTCGGATGGTGGCGAATGGACGCCGGTCAGTGAAGGAGACGAACCGGGGAAACACACTTGTACCCCGCAAGTGCAAATGGACGCCGATCAGTGAAGGAAACGAACCAGGGAAACGAACTTTGTTTCCGCAAAGACAAGCGGCAGAACGACTTGAGGAAGTTCGTCTCCCGACCCCCCTCACACCCCCCCGAGCGACGGAACCGTAAGCACCGGAGGCCGGGCGTGTCCATGCGCTTGATCCGGGCATGGCGACGCCGCGCTGGGGGGCGTCCGCCGCGCCAGCCCAGGAGCCCCCGGCGATCCAGCCCGCCTCTGAACCGGGTCCTTCGGGTGTCGCTACACCGAGGAGTGTCCAAATGCCTGACGCGTTTCGCACCCCAGGCCAAGTGGTCAGACCGCCGACATCGGCGCCGTGCCACCACACGCCGTTTCATTGTGTCCAGCTCCGCTTGTCCGGTGAACGGCCCCCGGAAGTGCCATCATCGGGTGGACAGGAAGTGGAGAGGCGGCGGCAGGACGATGAACCGATGGGCGAAGCGCGCGACCCACTCTGGCGGGAATGGCTCGGGCCCATACTCTCCGACGGAGACGGCCTCCAGGCGTGGGAGGTGCGGCGAGGCTGCCAGTGCATCCAGCCCTGCCACCGTGACGCGCCCGCCGTGAAGGTCGAGATAGCGCAGCTCCGGTAGGCCGGGGGACGAGGCCAGGGCCCGGAGGCAGTCATCGCCCACCGACCGGTTCCACAGGCCGAGCCACGCCAGCCCGCCGAACCGCCCCGAGGACAGGATCGCCATCCCCTCAGGGGAAAGGCGGTGGGCGAACAGGTCGAGGACACGCAGGTTCGCCGCAAAGGGGAGGTCGGCGAGGCGACGGACGGCCTCGTCAGTGGCCCGGTTGAGCTGGAGCCAGGTCAGGCTCGGGAACCTCCAGCCGCTCAGGGCAGAGCCGAGGTCGGATGCGTACCGCTCGGGTGTGAAGACGGTCAGCGCTCGAAGGCGGGAGGCACAGGGCACGCCGCTCAGCATGGTTGCCGCGTCGGACGCCAGGCCGACTTGGAGGTGCAGCTCGTCAAGGCGGGGGAGGTAGGGCGCGCGGAGCAGGAGCTGCATCTCCTCCGCGCTGAATGGCTCGCTCATGCCGAGCCGGAACGAACGCAGAAGGGGGAAGTCGGAACGCGCGATCGCATCGAGCGTCCCCCGCCTCCGCTCCGTGAGCGTAACGTCGTACAGGAATGTGGGCTCCAAGGTCCGCACGCCTCGTACGGCCGATGCCTCCAGCAAGCGAGAGAGGCCGGCGTGGTGGCCGGCCTGGTAGCCGAACATCGTGACACGCTCCAGCCCGGTCAACACCGGACCTGCGAGGAGCGCGACCCACGGGCCGGGCCGGTCCATCGAAGCCCCCACCAACGAGCGGAGCCGCCCCATGAGCGGTAGGCCGCCCAGGTGGGCGGCAGTCATCTCGTCGTTGACGCCTTCGAGATTCACCTCCTGGACGGCCGTCCGACGGGACAGCGTGTTGGCCGAGCGGACGAGCTGCGCCGCGGCGGCCGTGATGCCGAAGGGGAAGCCGCGCCGAAACCCGACGTACCTCTTCCGCAGAACCTTGGGGAGGCCGTCGTACCACTCGACACCGGCCGGGCCTTGTTGATGGAACAAGACCGCCGATTGGATCTCGGCGCTGACACGCTCCGGGTCGTCGAGGGCCAGGCGCGCCGAACGCACGCCGGCGCGGATGAACGCCGCCCGGTCCTGATCCCCCGCGTCGCCGTGTTCTTCGAGCCAGTCGGCGTACACCAGGCGCGGCGCGTCGTCGTCCGGTGTCTCGTGGACCGCCGCCAGCAGGGCATCGCGTTCGCTGACTCTCCGTGTCACGCCGTCGCCCCCGTGCCGTCGCGGATGAACGCCGCCACCTCGGCCTCCCCGATCCCGCCCTCGTCCACGCCGACGAGGACGCTGCTGATCGGGCGGGCCGCCCCCGGCGCGGCCGCATCGACGTGGGCGTGGTGCAGCACGCCGAGCATCCCCGCGCCGTAGAGGCAGCCGTTGTTGACGATCAGGATCTGCGCCCGCGACGGGTCGAAGCCCGCCACCTCGGCGGTGTGCGGCCTCAGCAGGGCCGCCCCGTCACCGAACGTCGGGTTGTAGCGGTCGAGGAAGTCGCGGGGCGTGATCCCCATCCCCCGCGCCGCCCGGCTGAAGTCGAGCAGGAAGACTCGGCTGCGCACCGGCGTCCGCTCGTAGCCGAGGAGCAGGACGCTGGCGTCCGGCCCCCCGTCGCGGTGTGGCCGTGTCGGCGAGAGCTGGCTGAACCAGTTGAGCGAGCGGAACGACAGGGGCGTGCCGTGCCGCGCCGCGTACCGCGCGGACAGGGCGCGGCCCAGGTCGATGAGGCGGGCACGCAAGCCCTCGGGCGACAGGCCGGCGGCGTCGAGCAGGACGAAGCCTGGCCGCGAGGTGTCGTCACGCAGAACGTCGGCGAAGATGGCGTCGAGGTCGGTCATCCTCCTCCCCTCCCGTTGATCCTACCAGGAGACGGCGGCCGGCCCGACGCTTTTCCGCATCACCGTCACAGCGCGCGGGGGGCGGAGTACATGCGGTGACTTTCAGCCCCCCCAGACAAGCGAGATCAACCCAACCGCCCTGCCGACACCGGCGAGGAGTCGATCATGTTCCGTTTCTTCGAGAGCCTGTTCTCCGGGCCGAGCCGCCCGTCGCGCCCGGCCCCGCGCCGCGCCCGCCCGGCGCTGATGTCCCTGGAGGAGCGCGACGTGCCCGCCTCGCTGCTGCCGTTCGCCGGGCAGGCGTCGGCGTCTGCCCTCGTCCGCACGCTCTCCGACTTCTTCGCGCACCACTCGCCGACGCCCGCTCGGCAGCAGCCCGCCGCGGCGCAGCGGCTAAGCGTCAACGCCGTCCCCACGGCCCGCGGGACCGAGGTCACGGTGAACGGCCGGGCCGTCGCCAGCCACGGGTCGGTCCAGAACCTCACCGCCAGCGGGGACGGCAGGCACTACGCCTTCATCGGCATCGATAACCAGCCCGGCCAGGCGCCGCGCTACACGCTCAACGTCGATGGCGCCGTCAAGTCGGTCACGACGAACGCGATCTTCGGCGACCTCGCGCTCTCCGCCGACGGCTCCCATCACGCCTACAGCGTCAAGCTCACGTCGGCCGGCATCCCGGCCACGAACGTGATCCTCGATGGCCGGGGCGTCCTGAGCCTCAGGTCCGTCAGCGCCGTGTCGTTCGACGCCAACGGCACCCTCCGCGTCTCCGGCACCGACAACCTGGGCGCCGGCATCTGGACCATCCAGTCGGCCAATCACACGCCCGTGAAGGTGTCCGGCGCCACGCCCGCGCCCGCGAAGCCCCTCGGAGGCGGCATCAAGTTCAGCGGGGGCGGCGGCTCCTCATCCGCCCCGGCCGCCGCCCCCACGCCCGCACCCGCGCCGCAGCCCGCGCCGGCCCCGGCGCCGGCCGCCCCGCCGGCAGCCAAGCCGCTGCGCGTCGAGGTCGTCCCCAACAGCTCGAACACCGCCGTCACGGTCAAGGTGAACGGCTCCAGCGTCGGGACGTACTCCGCCGTCAAGGACGTGATGGTCAGCCCCGACGGCCGGCACTACGCCTTCGTCGGCCTGACGGTGTCGAACGGACGCCTCGCCCGCGCCGTCGTCGTCGTGGACGGGTCGAGCAAGGGCTCGTTCGACAACGACGTGCAGCAGCTCCAGCTCGGCGAGGGCGGCACCTACGCCTACGTCGGCGTCCACTCCGCCGGCCTCAACGCCCGCGCCTACACCGCCGTCGTCAACGGCTCGCACCGCAAGACGTTCGACCTGGCCGTCAGCGACCTGCGGCTCTCCGCCGACGGCAAGCACTTCGCCTACGTCGGCAAGAACCGCGAGGGCGTCGGCGGGTCGCGCAACGTCGTCGTCGTGGACGGCTCCACGAAGCAGACCTCGGCGGGCGACATCGTCAACCTGACCCTGTCGCCCGACGGCCGCCGCCACGCCTACGCCGTCGCCGGCACCACGGGCACGCTGCAGGTCGTCCTCGACGGACGCAACGTGCAGAAGCTGACCGGCCTCAGCTCGCTGTCGTTCGACTTCGCCGGCCGGCTGAACATCGTCGGCAACGACGTGGCCAGGCCGATCAACGTCGTCGTGAGCTGACCGAGCAGTCGACAGCCGGGGATAGCCGGCTCGAAGACGACAGCGGGCATCGCCCGCGCGTCCCACCCGAGGCTGACACCCCCGGCTCGCCCGATCACGTTCGATCTTGACGTCCCTACCCGCAAACCCCGAACCGGAGATCCCGCCATGTCCTTCCTGAAGAAGAGCCCCCGCGCCCTCGCCCTGGAGTCGCTGGAGGAGCGCACCGCCCTCAGCGTGACCCCGCTGTCCCACTCCCTCGGCGGCGTGGCCGCCCAGGCCGCGCCGCCCAACCAGGCGATGCAGATCTTGACGCAGCTCGCCGCCGGCAAGCAGCAGGCGTCCCTGGAGAACTTCAAGATCCTCCAGGGCACGCAATCGAAGCTCAACGCCGAGGTGCAGGCGGTCACCTCGGGCAAGCCGTCGCCTGCCCTCCTCGCCGGCATGCAGGCCAACGCCAGCTTCCAGAGGCAGTCCTTCGATGCGTTCAACGGGATGCTGGCCACGCAGCAGGCCCTCAACGATCAGGTGATGTCCACCCTGGGGTCGGCCCCGAAGATGACGACGGCGCCCGGCGCCACGACGGCCGGGCCCGTCAACGCCATCGGGAACACCCTCAACAACGTCGTGGCGAACTTCGCCGCCGTGGCGATGCCGGGCAAGCAGCCGGCGTCCATCGGCGAGGGCGTGCTGTCGGCCGTCAAGAGCAACGGCTCGGCACTCGCGAGCAAGGCCACCGGCGGCGGCGCGGCGGCCCCCACGGCACCGGCCGCGCAGCCCGTCAACGGCGCCAAGGTGGCCAACGCGGTGAACGGCATCGGCGGCGCGGTCAAGGACGCGGCGGGCGCGCTGGCCTCGAAGACGCCCACCACGGCGGCGAAAACCGGCGGCGTCGGCGCCGGCGGCGGCGCCACCGCGGCCCCGCCGGGGAAGGTCGGCGGGGTCGGCGGCACGCTGGCCGCGCCGGTGAACCCGTTCTTCAGCACGCCGGAGGCCAACAAGCCGCTGACGACCCTGGAGAAGAACATCCTCGGCTCGGCGGGGCACGCCAACGCCCAGACCGTCGGCGACGCCTACAAGCTGGGCAAGACCAGCACCGGCGGCGCAGTCGGCTCGGCGCTGGGCGGGGCGGCCAACGCCGCCCTGACGCCGCCCGGCGGGGTCGGCGGCGCCGTGGGCGGCAACGTCAACGACATCGTGACCTACGGGGGCGGCGGCTTCGCGCCCGGCAACCAGGCCACGCCGGCCCCGCGCAACCCGACCGACTTCGCCGTCGCCACGGGCCGCACCCCCGCCGAGGAGCAGCTCTTCAAGGAGGCCTCCGGGCGCTCGGACGCCTCGGTGGCGGTGGCCAAGGCCGTGTACGCGCCGCCGGCGCAGTCGCAGACGTTCAAGGAGGCGACGGGGCGCACAAAGACCGACACGGCCATCCGCAACGCGGCGACGGGGACGAAGACGTTCTTCTCCTGAGCCCTTCCTCCCGGGCCCGCCGCGGGGTATCATCGCGGCGGGCACTCGGGGGATCGCTCATGCGCGTTGTCGTGTTCATCCTGGCGGGCGTGGCTCTCGGCGCGGCGCCGCCGGCCCCGTTCACCGCGGGGCAGATGGAGAAGCGGAAGCGGCTCGCGGAGGCCAGCGCCGAGGTGTCGGCCCTGCGCAAGCAGGGGAAGTTCACCGCCGGGCTGCCGGCGGCGCGCCGCGCCCTCGCCCTTTCGCGCGAGGTGTACGGGGAGCACCACACCACGACGGCCTCCTGGCTCGCCGGCGTCGCCCGCCGCGAGGAGGCGCGCGGCGAGTCCGCGAAGGCCGCCGCCCTGTGGCGCCAGGAGGCGGCCGTGTGGGCGCGTCTCCACAAGCCGGGCCACCACCTCGCCGTCGATGCCCTCTGGCTGGCCCGCACCAACGAGGCGCCCCTGCTGGCCAAGCGCGACATGATCCGCGAGGCCACCCGCCTCAACGTCAAGGGCGTCGCCCTCGCGGACGAGGGCAAGCTCGACGAGGCGATGGCCTCCTACCTCAAGGCCCTCGCCCTGCGGCAGCTCACGGTCGGGGAGAAGCACCCCCACTACGCCAACAGCCTCTACAACGTCGCCCACCTCCACGACAGGCTGGGCCGCCGCGCCGAGGCCATCACCGGCATGCAGAAGGCCCTCGCCCTGCGCGTCGAGCTGCTCGGCGAGGACCACCCCGACGTCGCCGAGTGCTGCCTGTTGCTGGGCCGCTGGCTGGGGGAGGCCGGGCAAGCCGACCTGATGCGGGCGTTCTTCCGCCGCGCCGTGGCGGCCCGCCGGGCGGCGGGGGTGGACGGCCAGCCGGGCCACGCCATCCTCCTCGTGCGCTACGCCGAGGCCGAACGCGAGGCGGGCGGCTACGCGAAGGCCATCCGCCTGTTTACGGAGGCGCGGGACCTGTGGGCACGCACCCTCGGCGAGCGCCACCGCTCCACGCTGGACGCGACGTGGGCCCTCGGCGAGACCTACCGCATCGCCGGCCGGTACGCCGACGCCCTGAAGGTCCTGGCCGGCGTGGCCGACGCCCGCAAGCAGGCCGTGGGCGAGAAGCACCTCGACTACGCCACCAGCCTGCATTCTCTCGGCCTGCTGCATCAGCAGGCCGGCGACTACGCCGCCGCCCTCCCCTTGTTGAGGCAGGCCCTGGAGGTCACGGGCCAGTCGGCAGGGGAGAAGCACCCGCGCTACGCGGCGACCCTCGCCGCCCTCGGCGACCTGCACATGCAGATGGACGACCACGCCACGGCCCTGCCTCTGCTGCGCCGCGCCGCCGCCATCGTCCGGGAGGCCCGCGGCCCCCGGCACCCGGAACACGCCATGACGCTCGCGGCCCTCGGCGTCCTCCTCGCCCAGATGGGCAGGCACGCGGACGCCCTCGCCGCGACGCGCGAGGCACTCGACATCCGCAAGGAGGCGTTCGGCGAGGCGCACCCGATGACCGTGAACAGCCTGCACTCCCTGGCCGCCCTCCACCGACGCATGGGGGAGAAGGAGAAGGCGCTGCCCCTGTTCGAGAAGGCGCTGGGGCTGGGCCTGCGCGTGTACGGCCGCGACAGCCCGTACACGGCGGCCCTCCTCGACAGCACGGGCGTCTTCCTCATCGAGATGGGGGACGGCGACGGAGCGCTCCACGCGCTGACCCTCGCGCTGGAGATCACCGCGGGGACGCAGGGCCGACGCCACCCGCGATACGCCCACTGCCTCACGAACCTGGCCTCCCTGCACGCCCTGAGGCCCCGTCACTCCGCCGCCTTGCCCCTCGCCGAGGAGGCCCTGCGCGTGCTGGCCGCCAACCACGAGGCGGCCGCCGTCATCCAGAGCGAGCGGCAGCAGCTCGCCGCGCTGGGGCGCTCGCGCGTGGCCCTCGGCCTGCGCCTGTCGCTCGCCGATGAGCCGCCGCTCTCGGCCTACCCGCACGCGCTGTCCCTCAAGGGGGCGGGCTTCCAGGCCGCCCGCCTGCGCCGGCTTTACGCCTCGGCGGCCGGCGCGGCCGAGACGGCACCCCTGGTGGCCCGCCTCCGCAGGGTCAGCGCCGAGCTGGCGGCGGGAATGCTGGGCTCGGCCGGAAGGGCTACGCCGGCCGCGTCCACGGAGCGTCTGTCGGCCGAGAAGGAGCGTCTGGAGGCCGAGCTGTCGGCCCTCTCCGCCGCGTTCCGCAAGGGCCGCCGCCCGCCCACCCCGGCCGAGCTGGCCGACGCCCTGCCGCCGGGCGTGGCCCTCGTGGATTACGTCTTCCACACGCGACACGCGGCGCGACGCCGGCCGGTGGATGGGCTGACGGCGTTCGTCCTCCGCCGCGGCCGGCAGCCCGTGCGGATCCCCCTCGGGAAGGCGGAGGCCGTGGCGAAGGCCGCCCTCGACTGGCGCCGCGAGATCGTCGCCCGCCGCCGCGGTCGTGAGGCGGCCCTCACGATGCACCGCCTCATCTGGGCGCCGCTGGAGAGGCACCTCGGCGGGGCGACGACGGTCCTCATCTCGCCCGACGGCGTGCTGGGGACGGTGCCGTTCGCCGCCCTGCCCGGCAGGAAGGCCGGCAGCTACCTCATCGAGGATGTGGCCCTCGCCACGGTGCCGGTGCCGCAGGCCCTGCCTGGCGAGAAGCCGGCGGGCCGCCTCGACCCCTCACTCCTCGTGGTCGGCGGCGTGGATTACGACCTGTCCGCCGGGGGGAAGGCGGCCGCCGGTGGGCGGGCCGTCCCGCCAGGGAGGCCTGCCTGGGAGGCGTTGCCCGCCACGGGGCCAGAGGCGGCCGCAGTGGAGAAGTCGTTCCGGGGCCTGTTCAAGGGCGGGGCGGTGACGGCGCTCGGGGAGACGAAGGCCACCAAGGAGGCGGTCCACGCCGCGCTGGGGAAGGCGCGGTATGCCCACCTGGCGACCCACGGCTATTTCGCCGGCAAGACGGTCCCCGCCGGCGACGGCGAGCGCGGGTGGCACCCGCTGCTCCTCTCCGGCGTCGTCCTCGCCGGGGCGAACGTCGCCCCGCGCGCCGGGGCGGAGGACGGCATCCTGACCGCGTTGGAGGTGTCCGAGATGGACCTGACGAGGCTGGAGCTGGCCGTCCTGAGCGCCTGCGAGACGGGGCTGGGCGAGGTGGCCGGCGGCGAGGGCATCCTCGGCATGCAGCGCGCCTTCGCCGTGGCCGGCGCCCGCAGCGTCGTCGCCTCGCTGTGGGGTGTGGACGACAGGGCCACGCAGGCGCTCATGGGGGACTTCTACAAGGCGGCGTGGGACGCCCGGGGCCCCGTGACGCTGGCCGAGGCCCTGCGGCGGGCGCAGATCGCGATGCTGCGCGAGGGCGTCAAACGCGGCGTGGCCCGCGGCACCGTGGCGGAGCTGGAGCCGGTCAAGGACGAGCGCCGCGCCCCGCCGTACTACTGGGCGTCCTTCGTCCTCTCCGGCGAATGGCGCTGACGGCCCTTGCCCCGCGCGCAACCATCCGGTTAGAATGCGTTCGCCTCCAAGGAACCCGCGCCCGCCGGAGCCTCCGACAATGCAACGGATCTGCCTGTGCGTCCTCCTCGTCTCCATCGCCGCCGTCGGCTGCGCCGACCGCGGCAGCCCCGACCCCCGCGGCGTCATTGATGGGGGAGGGAAGAAGGACGCCATCGACCCCATCGGCGTCGGCCTCAAGGACTTGAGGGACAAGGACGGCGGCAAGGGCGACCCGCTCCCGCCCGTGGGCGACGGCGTCACCGCGACGCTGCCCGAGATGACGAAGGACGAGCGGTACGAGGCGGCGCTGTTCCGCGCCATCGAATACCTGGCGAAGAAGGAGTATGCCGACTCGCTCAAGGCCCTGGAGGAGGCGCAGGCGCTCAAGGACACCGGCACGGTGCAGCGCGAGATCGACAAGGTCCGCCTCATCCTGGCGCAGAACGAGGCCGCCGACAAGGCGGCCCGCGACGTGAGGGCCGTCCTCGATGACGGCAAGCCGGCGGAGGCGGCCAAGCTCGCCAACGAGGCCCTGGGCCAGTACGGCGGGGGCGACGCGGCGGACGTGCTGTCGCGCCTCCAGCAGCAGGCCGAGGCCGAGGTCACCGCCGGCGACGACAACAAGGCGGCCCGCTGCGCCACGCTCAAGGCCGACGCCGACGCCGCCGAACGCGACGGCAACCTGCGTGCGGCGGCGGTCGCCCTGGAGCAGGCGCAGGCGCTCGCGCCCGATGACCGGGCCGAGGCGAAGCTCACGGACCTGCGTGCGCGTCTGGCGGCCTACGACGAGAACCGCAAGCAGGCATCCGAGTGGCGCCGCGACCCGGTGACGTTGGAGCAGGCCCTGACGCGCCTCAAGGCGGCGCAGGCGCGGTGGGACACGCTGCAGATCCGCCAGGAGATCGACGAGCTGTCCCTGCTGATGGGGCGGCGCCGCGACCGCCTGACCGTCGCCGACTTCGAGGTGCGTGGCGACGTTGGCCTGCCCGCAGCCGGCGTCAGCGTCGCCGAGACGCTCCTGCCCCACTTCCGCCCGCGCTACGACATCGTCGAACGCGGCATGCTGTCCAAGGTCGCCGAGGAGCTGAAGCTGGAGCAGAGCGACCTGTTCGAGGCCGGCGCCGGCCGGCGTGAGCTGGGGCGGCTGGCCAAGGTGCGTTACCTCGTCGTCGGCAGCATCACGCCGCTGGGCGGCGTGACGGCCAACGCCCGCCTGGTCGAGATGTCCACCGGCGTCATCGTTCAGACGGCCCGCGTCTCCGCGCCCACGATGGAGAAGCTGACGCCGAGGCTGAAGGACCTCGCCGTCATGCTCCAGATGGACGACGCGGCCAAGGCGGCGTACGAGGAGAGGCTCATCGCGGCCTACGCGGCGGTGCCGCCCATCTCGGACAAGCCACTGGAGACGATCCCGCCGCCGCCCCCGGCCCCGGTGATCGTCGTCGGCGCCCCGCCGCCCCCGGTGGTCGTCGTCACCTACTCGCCGCGCCCGCCCGTGCTGGGCACCGTGGTGGTCACCGACCTGGCCCCGTCACGGCTGCCCCCGCTGCTGATCGTGGATGCGGCCCCTCCGCCGCCTCCGCCGGCGCTGGCCATCGTGCTGCGGCGCGACGACCCGCGGCGGAATCGGATGTTCGCCCTGTCCCTGAGCCTGGGCGACGACCTGTATCGGCGGGGCCAGTATGCCGAGGCGCAGCGGCACTTCTCGCTGGCGCTCACGCTGGGCGGGCCGCGCCGTGAGCTGACCGTCCGCCTCGACAACTGCCGCACCTACGCCCCGCCCCCTCCGCCGGTGGCGTTCGTGCCCACGCCGGCGTTCGCGCCCGTGGCCTCCCCGGTGCCGGTGGCCGTGGCGCTGCGTCCGCGGATGGTGGTGTTCGGCTTCGTGCCGGGGCGGGCGGACCTCGTGCCGCCGCGGGCCACCGACCTCCTCGCGGACCAGCTCGCGTCGTACTTCGCCGGGCAGTACGAGATGGTGGACCGCGGCGAGCTGAGCTGGTACATGGGCCGGCTCAACCTCACCGTCGCCGACGTGCTGAATGACCCCGTGTCACGGCGCTGCCTCGCCGAGTCGATCGGCGCGCGGTACTTCACGTTCACCGCGTTGACGGCCGGCAGCCTGAAGATGGATTCGCACGTCATCGACGCGCAGACGAACACGCGGACGGGCTCGGCGTCCATCGTCGCGGCCAACCACGACGAGCTGAAGATGCGGCTGGGCGAGGTGGCGAAGCAGCTCGGCGCCAAGCCGTCCGAGCGCGAGGCCGTGGCCAAGCAGGCGGCGGCCACGGACAAGGCCGTCACGGAGGCGCGCACGCTGCTGGCGAAGGACCCCAGGGCCGCCGCGGCGAGGGCGACGGCGGCGCTGAAGGCGGCGCCGGAAAACTCCGCGCTGCTGGCGATCAAGCAGGAGGCGGAGAAGAGGGAGCGGCTGAAGAAGTTCGACGAGGACCGCCGCGCGGAGACGGCCAAGCTGGCGCTGGTGCAGGAGGCGGCGAAGAAGCGGCAGCAGGAGCTGGCGATCCAGTCGGCGCTGGTCAAGGCGAAGGCGGAGGCCGACGCCAAGACGCGCACCGAGGCGCAGAAGCGAGAGGTGCAGGCGCGGCGCGAGAAGGCCGCGGATCAGCTCCAGGCCCAGGCGAAGATGGCCTCCGCGAAGGGCGACAACGCCTCGGCGGCGCGGCTCCTGCAGAGCTCGACGCGCATGAAGCCGAACGAGGCCGGGTTCGCCGAGCTGGCGAAGGCGCGTCTGCAGGCCGAGGCCGACGCCAAGGCCAGGGCCAAGGACGCCGAGGACAAGCGTCTGGCGGCGCAGTCGGCGGCACGCGAGTCGGCGGCGGCCCGGGTCGAGAAGGAGCGGCAGGCTCGGCAGTCCGCCGACGCCGAGCGGAAGAAGTCGGCGCAGGCGCGCGACAAGGCGCTGCACGACAAATACATCAAGGACGGCACCGCGGACCTGAAGGCGGGCAAGCCCGCCGACGCCCTCGCCGACGCGCAGGCGGCCCAGAAACTGCTCGCGTCGCCGGAGGCGGCGAGGCTGATGCGCGACGCCCAGGACGCGCTGGCGGCGGCGCAGGCCAAGACCGATGTCGAGAAGAAGCGTCTCGCCGAGGAGGCGAAGAAGCGGGCCGACGCCGAGCTGGCGGAGCGCAAGAGCCGCGAGGCCTACACGACGGCACTGACGGGGGCGGCGGCCGACGTGAAGGCCGGCAGCCTCGACGCGGCCATCGCCAAGTACACGGCGGCGGCGAAGCTGTTCCCCGGCGACCCCGTGGCCACGAACGGCCTGCGGGCGGCGCAGGAGGCGAAGAAGCGGAAGGAGGACGCGGAGCGGGCCGCTCGCGACGCCGACTCGCGCAAGAAGGCGCGCCTGAGCGAGCTGGCGTCGCTGGCGAAGACGGCGGAGGGCAAGCGCGACTGGGCCGGCGCGGTGAAGAGCTACCGCGAGGCGCTGACGCTGGCGCCGGGCGATGTGGCGCTGGGGGCGGCCCTGGCCAAGGCGGAGCGGGCGCAGACGGAAGACCTGGCGCGGGCCAGACGCGAGCAGGAGGAGAAGACGCGCAAGGGTGAGGTGGCAAAGCTCGTCGGGGCGGGCTCCGCGCACCTGGCGGCGAAGCGTGGCAAGGAGGCGGCCGACGCCTTCCGCCGGGCGCTGGGGCTGGGCCCGACGAGCGCCGAGGCGAAGGTCGGGCTGGCGAGCGCCGAGAAGCTGATCCCGGCGCCCGTCGATCCCCTGGCGAAGAAACGCCAGGAGGATTACCAGCTGGCGATGGACGCCGGCACCGCGGCGGTGAAGGCGAACAACCTCCAGGGCGCGATGTTCTCGTACCGGGAGGCGCTGCGCCTGATGCCGGGCGACGCCAAGGCGACGGCGGCCTACGCCAGCGCGGAGAAGCTGTTGCGCGAGGCCACCGAGCGCGACACGAAGGGCAAGGCCGAGGCCGCGTACAAGAAGGCGTACGGCGAGGGGTCGGCGCTGCTCAAGGAGCGGCGGTTCGCCGACGCGGCCAAGTCGTTCGACGCCGCCCTCGTGGCGAAGCCGGGGGACACGGCGGCCATCGAGGGCAAGCGTCAGGCGCTGGAGGGCATGAAGCCGCCGCCGGCCGATCCGCGCAAGGCGGCGTATGAAAAGGCGATGTCGACGGCGCGGGCGTTGGTGAAGGCCGGCAAGCACGGCGATGCCGTCCGCGAATTCGACGAGGCGCTCAAGCAGGTCCCCGGTGACAAGGCGGCCCTGTCGGAGCGCACGGCGGCGGTGGATACGCTGTATCAGGCGTGGTACAGGCAGGGGCAGACGCTGCTCGGCGGACGCAAGTTCGCGGAGGCCAAGGCCGCGTTCGACAACGCCCTGGCCGTGAAGCCCGGCGACCGGCCGGCGCTGGAGGGCAAGCGTCAGGCGGAGGACGGGATGAAGCCGCCGCCCGTCGATGCGAAGAAGGTGGCCTTCGACAAGGCGATGGCCGCCGGACGCGCGGCGACGGCGAAGGGCGATCACGCGGGCGCCCTCGCCGCGTACTCCGAGGCGCTGAAGCTCATCCCCGGCGACCCGACGGCGACGAAGCTGCGCACGGAGGCGCAGGCGGCGCAGCGTGAGGCGGCGTATCAGGCGGCGTACAGGCAGGGGCAGGCGCTGCTCGCGGGCCGCAAGTTCGCCGAGGCCCGGGCCGCGTTCGATCAGGCGCTGGCGAACAAGCCAGGCGACAGGCTCGCCTCCGAGGGCAAGCGTCAGGCGGAGGACGGGATGAAGCCGCCGCCCGTCGATGCGAAGAAGGTGGCCTTCGACAAGGCGATGGCCGCCGGACGCTCGGCGACGGTCAAGGGCGATCACGCCGCGGCGCTGGCGGCGTACAACGAGGCTCTCAAGCACTTCCCGGCCGACGCGACGGCGCTGAAGCTCCGCAACGAGGCGGACGCCCAGTATCGCGCCGGGCTGTACACGGCGTGGCTGACGCAGGGCCAGGCGCACCTGGCCGGGCGCAAGTTCGCGGAGGCGCGGGCGGCGTTCGACAACGCCCTGAAGGTGAGGCCGGGCGACGCGGCGGCCATCGACGGCAAGCGCAAGGCGGAGGCCGGGCTGAAGCCGCCGGCGCCTGCGGTGAACGTGGCGGAGCATCGCAAGCAGCTCGCCGCGGCCCAGGCGTCGGAGAAGGCCGGGCGGTGGGCGGAGGCGGCGCGGGCGTATCGGGCCGCCGCCGAGGCGGTCATCGGCGACGCGAAGCTGGCGAAGGAGCAGCACGCGGCGTACGCGGGGCTGGGCCGGGCCGAGCACGCCCAGAAGCGGTACGATGAGGCCGTGGCGGCGTACACGGAGGCGCTGGCGCGCGTGCCGGGGGACAAGGCGATCGCCGATGCCCTGGCGCGGGCGCGGATGCGGAAGTGACGGGGTGATGCCGATCCGTGGCCGGCGATGGGCCGGCGACGGATCGGGCCCGCACATCCTGTGGGTGGTCTGGATCGTGGGTGGCCGGGGTCTGGCTCTGGCGACCCCATGCGCATCAAGTTTGCGTATCCACTGGAAAAAGCAGGGGGGACGCCTGGCTGAGGGGGTGCCAACCACACCCAGCCAGGGCCCCCCATGTCCACCCGAAGACACGACACCCGCACAGGGCGCGTGAATGAGGCCCGGTGCCTACAATGCCACCAGCCCGCTGTGGGAGGCGAAGGCCATGACCGAGCGTGAGCTGGGACGGGGCGGGCTGCGTGTGTCGGCCGTCGGCCTCGGCTGCATGGGGATGAGCGAGTTCTACACCCCCGGCCAGACGGACGACGCCGAGTCGATCAAGGTCATCCGCCGCTACCTGGACGCGGGCGGGAACTTCCTCGACACCGCCGACATGTACGGCGTCGGCCGCAACGAGGAGCTGGTCGGCAAGGCCATCGAGGGGCGGCGGGGGGGCGTCGTCCTCGCCACCAAGTTCGGCAACGTGCGCGGGACGGCCGGCGAATTCCTCGGCGTCCGCGGCGACCCGGAGTACGTCCGCGCGTGCTGCGACGCCAGCCTCCGCCGCCTCGGCGTCGATCACATCGACCTCTATTACCAGCACCGGGTCGATCCGAAAACGCCCATCGAGGACACCGTCGGCGCGATGGCCGATCTGGTCAAGGCCGGCAAGGTCCGGCACCTCGGGCTGTCGGAGGCGTCTCCGGCCACCATCCGCCGCGCGGCGAAGGTGCACCCCATCGCGGCGCTGCAGACCGAGTACTCGCTGTGGAGCCGGGAGTGCGAGGCCGACGTGCTGCCCGCGGTGCGTGAGCTGGGCGTCGGCTTCGTCGCCTACAGCCCGCTGGGTCGCGGCTTCCTGACCGGCCAATTCAAGAAGTACGAGGACCTGCCGGCGGACGACTACCGGCGCAACGCGCCGCGCTTCCAGGGCGACAACTTCCAGAAGAACCTCGACCTCGTCCGCAAGATCGAGGAGATCGCCGCCGCCAAGGGGTGCACGCCGAGCCAGCTCGCGCTCGCCTGGGTGCTGGCCCAGGGGGACGACATCGTCCCGATCCCCGGCACCAAGCGTGTGAAGTACCTCGACGACAACCTCGGGGCGGCCGCCGTCCGCCTGTCCCCCGAGGACCTGGCGCGCGTCGACGCCGTGCTGCCGGCGGGTGCCGCCGCGGGCGAACGTTACCCGGCGCAGTCCATGAAGACCATCGACCGATGAGGCCCGCCGGAGGCGGCAGTCGATGTGCAGCGGCGTGATCGTTGATGTGGCGTGGGGGGGGCGGCAAGGGTGCCAAGGGAGCCAAGAATGCCAAGGGTGCCAGGGACGCCCTCGGGATGGACGCCGCCCACGTCACTTCGATGACGACGGCGCCTTTTCATCTCAAGGGTGCCTTCCAAGGGTGCCAAGCGTGCCAGGCCCCCACCCCAGTTGCGACCCGCGCACCGCCGGTTACGCCCTCTTCACTTCACCTCGTTGATCGTCGCACCCTTGGCGTCAGCCCGGAACGTCTCGACGGACTTCTCGGCGGCGGCCTTCGACTCGTAGCCCTCCGACGAGCGGGCCATGACGCGGCCGTTGCGCGCCTTCATGTCCCAGCGGTGCTTCTTGCCCTTGTCCATCGTGTACTCGACCTTCCACGTCCCTGCATTCGTCTTGACGTTCTCGACGGCCTCCTTGGCGGCGGCGAGGGTCTTGTAGGCATCCTCCGGCACGGCGAGGATCTTGCCGTTGCCGGCCCGCAGCCGCCAGCGGAATTCGCCGCCCTTGTCCTTGTAGACCTCGAACGTCGCCTTCTTGTCCTTGTCCTTCTCCTGGGCGTGTGACGCGCCGCCCGGCAGCACGCAGACGGCCGCCGACAACCCCAGGACGAGGGCCAGTGTGCTCTTCAGCATGACATTCCTCCCATCGGGCCACCGATATGAAGCAAGAGATGCGCCGTACAATGGTGTAGTGGAGAGGGCAAGGAGACGCCACATGCACACGTCGGATATGGACGCCGCCCTGCAAGCGGCGGCGGACGCCATCCGCGAGGCCGACGCCCTGCTGATCGGGGCAGGCGCGGGGATGGGCGTGGACTCCGGCCTGCCCGACTTCCGCGGGCCGGAGGGGTTCTGGAAGGCGTACCCGCCGTTCCGGGGCCGCCAGTTCCACGAGATGTCCACGCCGCACTGGTTCCGCACCGACCCGCCTCTGGCCTGGGGCTTCTTCGGCCATCGCATGAACCTCTACCGGGCCGCCACGCCCCACGGCGGGTTCGCCATCCTTCAGCGGTGGGCGGCGCGGATGCCGTTCGGCGCGTTCGTGTTCACCAGCAACGTCGATGGCCAGTTCCAGAAGGCGGGCTTCGACCCCGAGCGCATCATCGAGTGCCACGGCTCGATCCGATTCCTCCAATGCACGAGCGGGTGCGGCATCAACATCTGGCCCTCGGATGACGTGTGCGTCGAGGTGGACCAGGAGACCATCCGGGCCACGTCGGAGCTGCCGGCGTGCCCGCGGTGCAAGAGCCTCGCCCGCCCGAACATCCTGATGTTCAACGACCGCGGATGGGAGACCGCCCGCGCCGAGGGCCAGCTCGCAAACTACCGGGCCTGGCTGAAGGCGACGGCTGGCCGGCGTGTCGTCGCCGTCGAGATGGGGGCCGGCCTGGCGATCCCGACGGTGCGCGTCGAGTGCGAGTGCGCATCGGGGACGCTCATCCGCATCAACCCGCGCGAGCCGGAGACGCCCGACGGCGGCATCGGCCTGCCGCTGGGCGCGCTCGACGCGCTGCCCCGCATCGACTCCCTGCTCGCCCTCTGAAGGAGGAGCACATGCTCGACGTTCTCGCGCTCGCCGAGGAGGCGCTGCCGGGGCTGCTGCTCGACGAGGGCATCTGGCAGAGCCTGCTCGTCGATTACCACCCGCCCACGGTGGACCGCCTGTGGACACGCTGGCGCGACTACCGCGTCTTCCTCCACCGCATCCACCCGTGCGAACGCGGCGAGGCGCTGTTCCACCCGCACCCCTGGCCGTCGGCCATGCGCGTCCTCGATGGCGAGTACGAGATGGCCGTCGGCTTCGGCGCCGGGATGCAGGAGCCGCCGTTCGCGGCCCGCATGGTCGCGCGTGGCGATTTCCGGTATGAGATGACGCACCCCGACGCCTGGCACTACGTCCGACCCATCGGGCGGCCGACGCTGTCGGTCATGGTGACCGGCAAGCCGTGGGAGCGCGAGTCGCACAAGAGCACCAAGTCCCTCATGCCCCTCGACGCCGAGGTGATCGCCGAGCTGCTGCGTCAATTCCGGACGCGCTACCCGGCGGCGTGAGCCCCTTGCCCACCGCCCTCCCCTCGGGGTATGATCCCTTCGCCCCCCCTTGCCCGAGGCCGACGATGCCCTCCGCGCTCCTCACCCTGGCCGCCCTGTCGCTGGCGTTCGCGCCGGCGCCGTTCCTGCCGAAGAAGGCGGCCCCCGTGCCGGAGACCGACGAGCAGATCCTCCAGGGCGAGTGGACGGAGATGGACTCGTCGGACCACAACAAGCCGTCTTCGAACAACGTGAAATACATCTTCGCAGGCAAGGACGTCACGGTCACGCAGTCCGGCACCGTGGTCTCGCGATGGGTGCTCAACGTCAGGCCGCCCGGCGCGGCGGGCGAGCAGGGGGTCCTCGACATGCCGGCCGCGGGGGGCGGGGGCGGGCGGCTCGTGTACCGATACACCCTCAAACGCACCCCCGTCGCCGACTGGGTCACCTTCCACGGGCGTGGCGTGTTCAGACGCGCGAGGCCGTAGCGAGGGCCACCCTCATCCTCGCCGCCCTGTCGCCGGCCTTCGCCCCCCGCCAAAGGGGTACAATCCCCGACACGAGTGCCGTTCCCGCGAGGTGTCTCATGCTGCCCCTCCTTTTGCTCGCCGCCCTCTCCGCCGACGTGGCGCCCGAGAGGCAGCGTGCCCCGAAGCCCTCCGCCGTCGCCCTCGTCTTCTCGGCGGGCTACGCCGGCGACCACCTGCCGAAGGATGACGCCAGGTTCGAGAAGCTCCTCATCGCCATCAAGGCGGGCGGGTTCAACACCGTCCACACGACGTACACCAAGGCGCGTGTCGCCCTGTGCAAGAAGCACGGCGTCAAACTCATGGTCGATCTGCTCGCGCCGGAGCACCACGTCTACAACTCGCCCGAGAAGTGCAAGACGGTCTGCGAGGCGCTCAAGGGCGAGGCGGCGGTGTGGGGGTACAACATCTGGAACGACCCCGTCCGCAAGACCTCGCCCGGCCGACAGCGCGACATCCTCAACGTGCGCAAGTGGGACCCGACCCACCCCGCCTACAGCGGCACCTACCGCACCGACGGCATGGGCTCCATCACGGCGGCCGACGTGATCGGGTATTACGACTTCCACTGGAAGCGTGGCCTCGGCCAGCACCTGCCGCACACGGCGCGCTTCCTCGGCTGGGCGCGCGAGCGCGAGGCGTGGTGGGGCTGCTGGCTGAGTGCCACCTCCGGCATCGCCGGCAAGGGCAACTTCAACCGCAGCCTCTACTCCGCGAATACGGCCCTCGCCTCCGGGTGCAAGGTGATCCTGTGGTTCCTCGCCACGGATCTGATGGACCTCGACAGGCTGGAGTGGAAGGAGGCCGGCAAGGACATCCTGAAGGTCCACGCCGAGATCGCGCCGCTGTGCGCCGAGATGGCACGGCTCGGCCTGCCCAAGGCGGTCTACTCGACCCCCGCGACGAAGACGGCGAACAACGAGGCGATCCCCGCCGCGGCGCTGCCCGGCGGGACGACGGCGTTCCCGAAGGGGCTCTGGCTGACGGTGTCGGCGGGCGAGGTGCTCGTGGGCGATTATGCGGGCGAGAAGCCGGGCGTGGTGTTCGTGGCGAACCACAACGCCTACGCCGGGCAGGCGGTGGAGCTGCGCGTCAAGGACGGCACGAAGGCGGAGCTATTCGGCCGGAAGGAAAGCAAGTGGCTGCCGCTGGAGGCGAAGGGCGGCGTGGTGAAGTTCAGGCTCGCGCCGGCCGGCGGCGAGCTGGTGCGATTCGGCGAGTGATGCCTGGCCGTGTGGGACGGCAATCAGCGATGGGGCGGCCCCGCAGGCCGCCAAGGCGAGAGCCGACCCGCGGGGCCGACGATTGCACGAGTGCGGGCGATGTCCTGCCCGAAAGCCAAGACCTGTTCTTTGCTGCCTCTCTGCTTGTCTTGTCTGTGCTTTCTCTGTGATCTCTGTGCCTCTGTGGTGAATCCTCTTCTGCCTCGGCTCACGCCAGCGTGCCCACGGCCTCGGCGACGGACGACACCCCCAGGCGGGCGAGGGCCGCAGGGAGGGCGTCGATCACGCGGACGCTGGCCGTGGGGTCGTAGAAGTTCACCGTGCCGAGCTGGACCGCCGAGGCGCCCGCGACGAGGAACTCCATCACATCATCGAGCGTCGCGATCCCACCCACACCGATGATCGGCACCTTGACGCGCCGGGCGACGTGCCAGACGGCGCGCAGCGCCAGCGGCTTGATCGCCGGGCCGCTCAGGCCGCCCGTCCTGTTGCCGAGGACGGCCTTGCGTCTCTTCCAGTCGATGGCCATGCCGACGAAGGTGTTGACGAGGGAGACGGCGTCGGCGCCGGCGTCGGCGGCGGCCTGGGCGATGGGGGCGACGTCGGCGATGTTGGGGGTGAGCTTGGCGATGATGGGCCAGGGGCAGGCGGCGCGGGCGGCCTTGACGATGCGCGCGGTGACGGCCGGCTCGATGGCGAAGTCGATGCCGCCGGAGACGTTGGGGCACGACAGGTTCAGCTCGACGCCGGCGAGGCCCTCGTGCGGGGCGAGCATCGAGGCCATCTCCTCGAACTCGGCCTCGGTCTTGCCCGCGATGTTGGCGATGATGGGCGAGCCGAGGGTGCGGAGGTAGGGGAGGTGGTGGAGGAGGAAGTGTTCGATGCCGTCGTTGTCGAGGCCGATGGCGTTGAGCATGCCGGAGGCGGTCTCGACGGTGCGCGGGGGCGGGTTGCCGGCGCGGGGCTGGCGCGTGACGGTCTTGGGGATGATGCCGCCCAGACGCGACAGGTCGAGGGCGGGGGCCATCTCGCGGGCGTAGCCGAACGTCCCCGAGGCGACGAGGACGGGGTTGGGGAGGGAGAGGCGGCCGAGGGTGACGGACAGGTTCACGGCTTCTCGATCCCCTGATTCGGGCCGGGGGCGTGGGGCGGCGCCTCGGAGGCGGGGGGCGCGGCCTCGAAGGGCCGTTTGCCGAGTTTGGCGGAGATGGCGGCCTTGCGGCCGTCGTCGGCGGGGCCGACGATGGCCCGGTACAGGGAGGCGAGGGCGGCGCAGGGCAGCAGGACGGCGAAGAGGAGGATGAGCATGGTGAGCTGGGGGAAGTAGCTGCCGCCGAAGAGCCAGGCCTGGAAGCCGTTGATGTAGGACGCGGGGGGGTAGTCGGCGATGCACAGGACTGCGAGGCAGACGCCTGCCGCGATGCCCACGCCGATGAGGATGCGCTCGCCCATGCTCGTCTCGCCCCGTGGGGTGCGGGAGAGCGCTCACTGTACCGCCGCGCCGGCGGGCCGTCAAGCGGCGGCGCGGGCGTGAATCTCGTCTTCCGTGGGGCGAAGGACTAGCATAGCCCCCGTCCGACCTCACACCTTCGCGGAGCCATCTCATGAGCATCCTTGGCAAGCTGGGCGGCGAGCTGATCGACATCGTCGAATGGCTGGAGCCGCCGGACAACAAGCTGATGGCCTATCGCTTCCAGCGCCACAACAACGAGCTGAAGTACGGCGCCAAGCTCACCGTCCGCGAGGGGCAGGCGGCGGTGTTCGTCAACAAGGGCAAGCTGGCCGACGCCTTCGGCCCCGGCATGTACAGCCTCGACGCCCCCAACCTGCCGATCCTCTCGACGCTCCTCGGCTGGGCCTACGGCTTCCAGTCGCCGTACAAGGCCGAGGTGTACTTCGTCTCGACGCGGCGGTGGACGGACGAGAAGTGGGGGACGCAGAACCCCATCATGCTGCGCGACCCCGAGTTCGGGCCGGTGCGCGTGCGGGCCTTCGGCACCTACGCCATCCAGGTCAGCGACCCCAAGACGTTCCTCCAGCAGCTCATCGGCACCGACGCCGAGTTCGAGTCGTTCGAGATCACCGGCCAGCTCCGCAGCATGATCGTCTCGAAGTTCACCGACGCCCTGGGGCAGCTCAAGGTCGGCGTCCTCGACCTGGCCGGCAACTACGCCAAGGTGGCCGCCGAGTGCCAGGCGAAGATGAGCGACGAGCTGGCGGCCATCGGGCTGAAACTGGTGACGTTCGTGATCGAGAACATCAGCCTGCCGGAGGACGTGGAGAAGGCCCTCGACACGCGGACGAAGATGGGCGTGCTGGGTGACATGGGGCAGTACACCAAGTTCCAGGCCGCCAACGCCATCGGCGACGCGGCGAAGAACCCCGGCGGCATGGGCGCCATCGGGGCGCAGCTGGCGGCGGGCGTGGCCATCGGCGGGCAGATGGCCGGGGCGATGGCCGGCGGGCTGAGCGCCCAGCAGGCGCCGCCGCCGCTGCCGGCGGCCGCCGCGTACTACGCGGGGATCGGCGGCAGGCAGGCGGGGCCGTTCGACATGGCGGCGCTGCAGTCGCAGGTGGCGTCGGGGGCGATCACGCGCGAGACGCTGGTGTGGAAGTCGGGGATGGCGGGGTGGGTGGCGGCGGGGACGGTCGGGGAGCTGGCGGGCCTGTTCGCGGCGGTGCCGCCGCCGCTGCCGCCGGGGTGACGGGAGGGAACGGATGAAAGCGTCTCCCCTGGTGATGGGGCAGCCGGACGACGGCTATCCGACCTCGGAGGAATGGCACGTCCCCGAGACGGAGTGGCACCGCATCTCCGTGGGCCGCCTCATCGAGGCCCTGGCCTGGTTCTATCGCGCGGAGAACGTCTGCGTGACGGGCCGCATCGATGTCTGGCCGACGCCGGACCGCTCCTACTGGTCCATCCGCCCGGACGTGTTCGTGGCCCTCGGCGCCGAGAGACGCCGGCGCGGGCACCAGTATCTGGTTTGGGAGGAAGGCGCGGCACCCGACCTCGTGATCGAGCTGGTGACGCGGCACACGAAGGCGGGCCAGAGGAAGAAGTTCAGCGTTTGTCAGCAGGCGTTGCGCGTCCGAGAGTATTGCCTGCTCGACATCGAGGGCGGCTTGCTCTCGCCGCGCCTCCAGGGGTATCGCCTGCTCGACGGCGTCTATCAGCCCATTGAGCCGCTCAACGGCAGGCTGCACAGCGTCGTGACCGGCCTTCATCTGGAGCAGGACGGCGACGCCCTGAGGCTGTGGGACCCCGCGACGAACGCCTGGGTGCCCACAGACGCCGAACGCGCCGAGCAGCAAATCGCCCGCGCCGACGCCGCGGAAGAGCGCGTCAGGCAGTTGGAGGCCGAGCTGGCGCGGCGCGGCGGTACACCGTGAGCGGGGATGTCGGAGGGGGAGGCTCGGAAAGGGGGGCCGCCGTGAAGGAAGAGACGGGGATCGTCGGCCTTGCGGATACGCCGCCCGGCGTGAAGTGGGGTCAGGCGCCGAGATCCATAGGCCGCCCCGACCTCGTGATCCTCGTGAAGGTGGCGCTGTGGCTCTCCTGTCCGCTGCTGCTGGTCTACTGCTTCGTGTTTACTCTCTACCGGAGGGATGCAGCCCCCTTCCCCCGGTTGGATCGCGAGTTCGCCGCCATCACTCCGGGCATGACGGAGGCGGAGGTTATCGCGATCCTGGGCGAGCCCTGGAGTGCCTCCACGGTCCTTGCCCCCGACCTGGTTGGGGAGGTGAAGCGGCTCAACTGGCCCCTCAACCACTACACCGTCTGCCATGTCGAGTTCGATGTGGCCGGGCGCGTCTTCGCGAAGGACAGGTCCGGCGATGTCGGCCCCCGCCATCCGACCCTGTACCGCCTCGGCGAGTGGTTCTACTTCAACGTCACCAAGCCAACGGAAGAGTCCTTCAAGGTACTTTTCGGCTGAGGCCCCAATTCAACGTCGGCCCGCCCGCGCGCATACTCCGATGTATCCCGATGCCCTCAACCACGGAGGCCACCATGCGCAAGCTGTCCATCGCCGCCCTCTGCCTCGTCGCCCTCGCCGCCCGATCCGCCGACCCCGAGCCCGCCTCCCCGGTCAAGGTCCGCGCCCTCACCATCAAGACCGCCGCCCCGCCGGACCTCGGCGGCGGCAAGGACGCCAAGGTCTACACCAGCGAGGCCGACCTCGCCAAGGCCACCACCAAGGAGATCGCCGCCGAGGTCGCCAAGGCCGTCAAGTTCGCCGACGAGTCCGTCGTCGTGGTGAGCTACGGCGTCAGCGGCCCCCCGTTCCCCAAGCTCGAACACGAGGTCAGCAAGAAGGGCAAGTCCGTCGAGTTCTACTACAAGGCCCCCAAGGGCCCGACCGGCCTGGCGCTCAAACTCGGCCTCGACTTCTTCGCCGTCACCAAGGGCACGACGGTCAAGTACGTCGGCGCCCGCTGACCCCCTTGCCTTCCGCCCCTCCGCCCCCTGTAATGGCGCCATCCACTCAGGGGGCCGCTCCATGACTCCGAAGAACACGCTCATCGGCCTGGCGCTCGTCGCCGGCCTCGCCGCCGCCGCCTACGTCGTCCGCGAGGCCGAGGGCTCCGGCCCCAAACTCACCGAGGCCGGCACGAAGTTCGTCGCCTCCCTCTCCGCCGAGCAGAAGAAACGCGCCCTCTTCGAGTTCGACTCCAAGGAGCGGACGCGCTGGTACTTCACCCCCCAGCAGAAGGGCAAGACGTACACGCGCAAGGGCCTGCCGCTCGAGGACATGAGCGCCGACCAGAAGAAGCTCGCCCTCGGCCTCGTCCAGGCCGGCACCAGCAAGGCCGGGTTCGAGAAGGCCACCGGCATCATGGGCCTCGAAGACCTCCTCCTCGGCCTGGAGAAGGGCAAGGGCCCCGTCCGCAACAAGGAGTGGTACTTCGTCACCGTCTTCGGCGAGCCCTCGAAAACCGGCAAGTGGGGCTTCCGCGTCGAGGGCCATCACCTCTCCTTGAATTTCACCCTCGACGGCAACGAGGTGGTCTCGGCCACGCCCGCCGTCTTCGCCGCCAACCCCGCCGTCGTCAAGGACGGGCCGCGCAAGGGCTACCGCGCCCTGCCCGAGTCCATCGACCTGTACGACGCCCTCCTCGCCTCCCTCGACGCCGATCAGAAGAAGGCCGCCCGCCGCGACGCCCTGCACCCCGAGATCAAGGAGGGCGAGCCCAAGCCCACCCTGGGCGCGCCCGCCGGCCTGTCCGCCGACAAGATGACCGACGCCCAGCGGGCCGCCCTGTTGAAGCTCATCGAGGGCTACGCTGGCCGCCTCGCCGACGACATCGCGGCTGCGGAGATAGCCCGCTTGAAGAAGGCCGGCATCGGCAAGGTCCACTTCGCCTACGCTGTCGATGAGAAGAAGCCCGGCAAGCCGCACACCTACCGCGTGCAGGGGCCGACCTTCGTCATCGAGTACATCAACGAGCAGGCCGACGCCGCCCGCAACCCCGCCAACCACATCCACTCGGCGTGGCGCAACATGGCCGGCGACTTCGGCCTGACGAAGTGAACACTGTCGCGGGGTCCGACACCGAGTGTCGGGCGAACCGACACTCCTGCGGCGCGAGGTGGCCGGACCTCGCGCCGCCGGCGTTTCATAAAGACCGTCCCACTCGATAGTTGCGCGAAAAAGTCCGTACCGGGCCGCGGTGGCATACGCCGTGCATTGGTCAGACCGCCGGCGTCGCCACCCGCGCGGAGGTTGATCCGCGCCGCCCTGCCCGCCTGGGCCAGCCGGGCAGGGCGACCGAGGAGGCGGGGGCGGCCCATCCCCAGACGGGCCCGTCGCAGGCCGCCCCGCCCTCCTCCCGAATCACTCCGCGAACAACCCGTGTGGCACCTCCACCGCCGCCTTCGCCGGCGGGGCGATGCCCAGGCCCGCCGCCAGGATCACCGCCGCCGCCTGCGGCGACACGCGCCCCTCGCGCACGCCGGGCTTCACGCCCGCGCCGTACGCCACCAGCGGCACCCAGGTGTCGTAGGGGTGCGGCGACCCGTGCGTGGTGCCCCGCAGCTCCTTGTCGCTGAACAGGTAGTGGGGCTTCAGGACGAGCATCACGTCCCCGGAGCGATCCGGGTGGAACGACGCCTGCACCATTCGCCCGATGGCGTCCTCCTGCGGCATCTCGCCCGAGAGCCGGGAGTGCGTGTACGCCGCCTGGATGCCCGGCTGCGTCGGCAGCCACTTCGCCAGCGTTTCGGCGACCTCGTCGGGCTTCGCCCCGCGCGTCGCGATGATCTTCCGGTCGAGGTAGAGCATCAACGACGGGGACGCCTCGATCCACTTGGGCGTCTTCTTCGTCGGCGGCCCCGGCCATCTCGCCTCCAGCATGGCGTTGGCCGTCTCCATAAACTTCTCAATCGGGATCCGCCCCGCGTCGATCTTCCTACCCCGCGACGCCTCCGGCAGCGGGCAGATGCCGTGGTCCGCCGTCATCACCAGCACGTACCTCCCCGCGCCCACCTTCTCGTCGAGGAAGCCCAACAGGTCGCGGACGATCAGGTCGGCGCGCAGGGTGGCGTCCAGCACCTCGTGCGAGTCGGGGCCGAAGGCGTGCCCCACGAGGTCGTTCGACGAGAAGCTGACGCTCAGGAAGTCCGGCACGTCGCGCGTCCCCAGGCCCTCGGCCTCCACGGCCTTCTTCACGGCCGCCAGGAGCCACTCGCTGCCCATCGGTGACCTGCCGAGCTGGTCGATGTACCCGGCCTTGTCCTTCTTCTTGCCGCCGTCGAAGGCGTGCGGGAAGGTGCGCGTCAGCAGGTCCTTGACGCCCTCGCCCTCGCCGTCGTCCGGCCCGGCGTGCCTGTCGTAATCCACGTCGGGCCGCAGCCGCGTCCACTCCTTGCCCATCCAGCTCAGCGACAGGCCGGAGGCGTTCAGCTCGCGCACCCAGGCGTGCGGCGCGTCGCGGTAGTACGTCGAAGTGACGAACCGCCCCTCGTTGTCGGCCCAGTAGACCGCATCCGGCCCGGACTTGCCGTCCCTCCTGCCCGCCGGGAGGATGGCCGACCGCGGCTTCAGCGACAGGGCGACCACCTTGCCCAAGCCGGCCGTGGCCTTCTTCAGCGCCTCGCCGAACGACGGGGCCAGCAGCAGCTCCGGCGTGCCGCCCTGTCGCGGCTTGTCGTTCGGCTTGGGCTTCGCCGTCACGGGCGGCACCTGCTCGAACCTCATGGAGGTCACCGCGTTCTGCGTGTTGCCGGGGCCGGGCACGTACCAGTCGTTGGCGATGACCCCGTGGACCGCCGGCACGGCGCCGGTGGACATGGTGGCGTGGCCCGCCGCCGTGAGCGTGTTGGCGTAGGGGTAGTGGCAGTTCTGGAACCACGCCCCGCCGTCGGTGAGGCGGACGAGGCCGTCCTTGCCGTACAGCTCGCGCCAGCGCGACGGGTAGTCGCCTCGCATCTGGTCGAAGACGACGAGGACGGCGAGGCGCGGCTTCTCAGTCTTGGCCTGCGGGCCGGGCTCGGGCGTCGGCACGGGCCGCGGGCCGCAGGCCGGCACGGCGATCAGGGCGAACAGCAGAAGACGGGACATGATCCGGTGTGCCTCGGCGGGGCGGCGACTAGGCCATCGTAAGGCCCACACGCCCGACGCGGCAACCCACCCGCGCCCGCTTGGCCTTGCCGCCGCCCGCCCCCCGGTGGTACCCTCCCCCTCCACGACATCGCCGACACCCCGGAATGTCCCCATGCGCGCGGCAGAGTACACCCCCGCCGACTTCGACGCCCTCCACGCCGCCGCACACGCCCTCGGCGTCGCGAGCCTGTGCCACCGCCCCTTCGTCGATCACTACTACGCCGCCAACCCCTGGTCGCGGCTCCACCTCCTCCGCGACGACTCCGACGCCGTCATCGGCATGATCGGCGTCGAGCGGATGCGCTTCCTCGCCGCCGACGGCCCGCGTGACCTCGCCTTCGCCACCAACTTCCACGCCGCCCGGCCCGGCGTCGGCGGCCTCCTCTACCTCCGCTGGCTCAGGACCTGCCCGCTCGGCCTCGTCTTCGGCGGCAGCCACGACACGCACGAGATCCTCCGCCGCCAGCGGTGGACCTACCTCCCCGGCGCGAGGACGTACTCCCTCAACCGCCGCCCCCGCGTCGCCCCCGGCGACCCCCTATGGAAACGCTGGGCCAAACGCCTCCTCGCCTGCGTGCCGGTGCCGGGCATCAATAGCCGCCTCCGCCTCATCCCCCGCGCCGTCCGCCAGGGCCTCGCCGTCCACGAGGAAAGCCACGTCACCGAGGACATGACGCCGGACCACTCCCCCTTCACCTTCCGCTTCGCCCCGCCCGCCGACCACGCCAACTGGCGATACAACACCGGCCTGCCCTTCGCACGCTACCGCGTCTTCCGCCTGCGCGAGCTGGGCCGCACCTTCGGACACGTCGTCCTCCACGACACCCCCGGCCGGCTGATCGTCGCCCACTGCGACGGCGACGACGCCTCCGCGTTGGCCTACGGCGTGCTACTCGCCGTCGCCGAGGCCGCCCGCGCGGCCCCGAGGCGCGAGGTGTTGCTGGCGTGCAGCCATCCGCGCATGGCCGACATCTACCAGCGTTTCGGCTTCCGCCCCGAGGGGGCCGAGCGCCCCCTCGCCGTCGGCGCCATCGGCGGGCATGTCGATGTGCCTTCCGACGCCTCCTCGTGGCTCGTCAATTTCGCCTGGGGCGACAACGACCTGCGCGCCCCCTTCCCCGACGCCCGCGCCGGGGACAACTTGACACCGCCGAACCGCCTGGCGCACAATGTCCCCTCCTGATCGGACACGCGGACGTTGATCGGCACCACGCAGGAGGCGGGCATGCTGGCGGAATGCAAGAGGTGGGTCAAGAAGGGCCTCGTCGCCAGCCGCGTCATGCGCCTGTGGCACCGCCTCCTGCCCGCACGCGTCGTCATCCTCCGCTACCACTCCGTCCAGCACGACCCCCGGCCCGACACGCCCGTCGGCCGCGGCATCGTCCATCCCGCCGAGGACTTCGCCCGCCAGATGGAGTGGCTCGCCGCCAACTACCGCCCCGTGACGCTCGACCAGGTCGCCGCCGCCCTGCGCGAGGGGCAGCCGCCCCCCGACGACGGCGTCCTCATCACCTTCGACGACGGCTACAGGGACAACCACGCCGTCGCCGCCCCCATCCTCGAACGCCACGGCATGAAGGGCGTGTTCTACATCACCGTGGACTGCGTCGAGCAACAGAAGCTCCCCTGGTTCTGCCGCCTCCGCCACGCCTTCGCCGGGCGTCCGGAGCCGGAGTACGTCGCGGCCGCCGCCCGCTGCGCCACGCTGGCCGGCGCGGCCCAGGAGGCGTTCCTCGCCGACACCGAGCGCGCCCTGGGCGCCCCGCCGTTCGCCCCCGCCGACCGTCTGATGATGACGTGGGACGAGGTGCGCGACCTGCACCGCCGGGGGCACACGGTCGGCTCGCACACCCTGAGCCACCCCAACGTCGCCCAGGCCGCCCCCGCAGACCGGCCCCGCGAGCTGCAAGAGTCGAAACGCCGGCTGGAGGAGGTCCTGGGCGCCGAGGTCCGGCACTTCTCCTACCCGTCGCCGCGTCTGCAGCCGCACTGGACGGAGGAGACCGTGGCGGCCTGCGCCGAGGCCGGCTACGAGACCGCCGTCACGACGACCCCCGGCCCGGTGCTGGCGAAGGGCGCGGCGTTGTCGCTGCCGCGCTTCCCCGCCCCCGAGCACATGGACGCCTTCAAGTGGAGCGTGCAGTGCGCCTTCCTCGGGCGCTACGCCTGACCGCCGAGCGCCGCCCGTCAACAGGAAGTGACACCGGCATGAAGCTGACAGAAGCCTTGAAGATCACGCAGGCGCCCCCGCCCCCCGACGCCCGCCCCCTCCGCGTCGCGCTGGCCTGCGGCTTCACCCCCCACCCCTTGCAGACGTTCCTCGCCGCCCACCTGCGCCTCCTGGCCCCAGACCGCCGCATCGACGTGCGGGCCGGCGTCTACGGCGACTGCCTCGGCAACCTGGACCGCCTCGCCCCCGACGCCGACGCCACGGCCCTGGTCATCGAGTGGCCCGACCTCGACCCGCGCCTGGGCATCCGTCAGACGGGCGGCTGGTCCCCGAACGCCCTGCCCGACATCCTGGCCACGGTGGACGCCCGCGCCGGGCACTTCCGCCGCGCCGCCGCCCGCGCCGCCGGCCACGCCCCCCTCGCCGTCTGCATGCCGACGCTCCCCCTGCCGCCCGTCGCCTTCACCCCCGGCTGGGCCTGCTCGGCGTTCGAGGCCCGCCTCGCCGCCAGCGCCGCCGCCCTCGCGGCGGACCTCGCGGCCCTGCCCGGCGTGCGTGTCGCCGGCGCCGCCCGCCTCGCCCTGGAGTCCCCGGCGGCGGAGCGCCTCGATGTGCGCGGCGAGCTGATGTCCGGCTGCCCCTACGGCACGGCCCACGCCTCCGCCGTCGCCGACCTCCTGGCCCGGCCCCTCGCCCCGCCCGCCCCCCTCAAGGGGCTGATCACCGACCTGGACGACACCCTCTGGGGCGGCATCCTCGGCGAGGCGGGGCCCGACGGCGTTTCGTGGGACCTCGACCGCCGCACCCACGCCCACGCCCTGTACCAGCAGCTCTTGCAATCCCTCGCCGACGCCGGCGCCCTCCTCGCCGTCGCCAGCAAGAACGACCCCGCCCGCGTGGCCGAGGCGTTCCGGCGTGGCGGCCTGCTGTTGCGGCCCGAGTCGGTCTTCCCCGTCGAGGCCAACTGGGGGCCGAAGTCTGCCTCCGTGACACGCATCCTCCGCGCCTGGAACGTCGCCGCCGACAGTGTGGCGTTCATCGACGACAGCCCGCTGGAGCTGGAGGAGGTGCGGGCGGCCCACCCCGGCATCACCACCATCCCGTTCCCGAAGGGCCGCGACCAGGACGTGTACACTCTCCTCGGCCGGCTGCGCGACCTGTTCGGCAAGCCCGCGGTGGGCGACGAGGACCGCCTGCGCCTCGACAGCCTGCGGCGTTCCGCGGACTTCGCCGAGGCCGCCGCCGGCGACGACGGCGAATTCTTGCGTGGCGTCGAGGCGGAGCTGGTCATCGAGGCGTGCGACGCCCCGGCGACGCGCGAGCTGGAGCTGATCAACAAGACGAACCAGTTCAATCTCAACGGACGCCGCTTCACCGAGGCCGAGTGGCGCGAGCACCTCGGCCGGCCCGACGGTGTCCTCTACTCGTTCTCCTACAAGGACAAGTTCGGCCCGCTGGGCAAGATCGCCGTGGTCGGCGGGCGGCTGGACGGCGACACGCTGCACATCGACGTGTGGGTGATGAGCTGCCGGGCCTTCTCGCGGCGCATCGAGCACGCCTGCCTGGAGTACCTGTACGAGACGCTCGGCGTCGGGCGGATCTCCTTCGACTACCTGCCCACGCCGCGCAACGGCCCGACGCGCGACCTGTTCGCCGCCCTGACCGGGGGGACGCCCGAGCCGGGCCTCGCCCTCGACCGGGCCTCGTTCGCCGAGCGCCGCCCCAGCCTGTACCACCGGATCAAGGAGCCGGCCCATGGATGACGTGCGACTGCGTTTGACCTCGTGCTTCCGCACCGTGTTCCCCGAGCTGACCGAGCAGGAGGTGCCGCTCGCCTCGATGACCTCGCTCGGCTCCTGGGACTCGCTGGGCACGATCACGCTGCTGACGGTGATCCAGGAGGAGTTCGGCATCCAGGTGCCCCTGGACGACCTGCCCTTGTTCGTCTCGTTCGAGCTGATCCTCGGTTACCTCCAGCAGCAGCACTGCCATGCCCCCTGAGCCGACCACCTGGCGTGGCGAGGACCTGCGTGTCGGGCTGATCGCCGAATTCGAGCGCGATGTGACCGAGGCGGACATCCTCGACTTCGCCCGCAACAGCGGCGACCACAACCCGCTGCACGTCGACGCTGCCTACGCGGCGGCGAGCAACTACGGCGCGCGCATCGCCCACGGCGCGTTCCAGGTGGGCCTCGCGTCGGCCCTGGTGGGGATGCATCTGCCGGGCCGCCTCGTCCTGCTCGGCTCGGTCAACGCCCGCTTCCCCGCCCCACTGTTCTTCCCCTGCCGCGTGTCCGTCCGCGGCGAGGTGACGGCCTGGGACCTCGGCCTGAACGCCGGCCAGCTCCGCGTGACCGTCTCGGAGGCGTCGAGCAAGGCCCCGACCGCCGAGATTGTCATGGGCTTCACCCTGCACGAGCCGCGCGCCCGGCAGGAGCCGTCCGCCCGCGCCGCCGCGGACCTGGGCGCCTCGGCGCCGGCGGTCCTGCTGACCGGGGCGTCGGGCGGCATCGGGGCGGTGCTGGCGCGGGCCCTCTCGGCGCGCCACCTCGTCCTGGCCCTGAGCCACCGCCGGCCGCTGGACGACGGCCTGCTCGCGTCGCCCAACGTCGTGGCCGTGCGGTCGGACCTCGCCGGCCTCACGCTGGAGGAGGACGTGCGGGCGGCCCTGGGTGGCAGGCCGCTCTACGGCGTGGTGCACGCGGCGTGGCCCGGCGCGCCGCACGGCGGGCTGTTGCAGTGTCCGGACGATGTGCTGCGTCAGCAGCTCGCCTTCGGCGGGGCGCACCTGATCCGCCTGGCGCGGCTGCTGTTCTCCTGCGTGGGCGAGGGCGGGGGCCGGCTGGTCGCCCTGGGGTCTATCGTCGGCAGCGCGAAGCCCGCCCTCAGCCTGGCCGCGTACTCGCTGGGCAAGGGCGTGCTGGAGAACACGGTGCGCCTCCTGGCGCCGGAGATGGCGCGCAAGCAGGTGACGGTGAACGCCGTGTGCCCGTCGTTCCTGGCGGTGGGCATCAACGGCAGGGCCGACGAGCGTCAGCAGAAGATCGAGGCGGCGCGTGTACCCCTGGGCCGCGTGTGCACCCCCGAGGACGTGTGCGCGGCGGCGGAATACCTGCTGTCGCCGGGGGGGGCCTTCGTCTCGGGGCAGATCCTCGGCCTGACCGGCGGGCAGCTCTGATCAGCCGCCGGCGGGCGTGACGAAGCCGTCCCGCACCCTCGCCGTCGTGATGAGGATCACCCCGTCGTTCTGGAGCATCCAGATCGGCCTGTCGCCCTCCAGTTTCAAACGCGCGAGGGCGGTCTCGATCACCCTGGAGATCGGCGCGTTCATTGCCGGCAGGGGCATCTCCACCACGGGCGTCCACGCGCCCATCGATCCCAACGCTTGAAATGCCGCGTCGTGGAAGTCGAAGACCAGGCCATGCTCCTTCGTCAGCTCCCAGAACACCTCGATCAGCCCGACTTTCGGGTCGGCCTCCATGCCGGCGTACTTCACCGCCGTCTTCAACTTGACCTGCGCGGCCGCGTACCGCTTCTTCGTCTCGGCGGTCTCCGGCGGCGGCTCCGGCTTCAGGCGCTTCGCCTTGAGGGCGTCGAGCGATGTCACACGCACCGTGTCACCAACGACCTGATGAACCACAGGCGACGTGGCCGGCAGCTCCCTCAACACGCACCGCAGGTATCGGTCGAAGGTGATGCCCTTCCGGGCCATGATCTTGCCCCAGCGCAAGGCGGGATCGACCTCGGCGGCCTTCAGGGCCGCCTCGTCGATCTCGACCTTCACGCCGTTCCACCTCCCGATATCGGCGAGGACATCCTTCAGCGGCCTGAGGACGCTGTACTCGTCGTGGTCCGAGTACCGCCCCAGGCGCGCCCGCACCTCCGTTGCCGTCTTCGCGAGGGGCCGGCGCTCCGCCGGCTCATCCGCGAAAGGGCGGCGCCGTCTCCTTGGGCATCGGCAGCGGCAGGACCGCCGGGCCGCCCTTCGCCGGCGGCGCCGGCGGGACGGGGCCGCCCTTGATGGGCGGCACGAACGGGGGCGCCTTGCCGTCCTTCGCGGGCGGCACGAAGGGAGGCGCCTTGCCATCCTTGCCCGGAGGCACGAACGGCGGGGACTTGCCGTCCTTCGCCGGCCCGTCCTTCGTCACCGGCGGCAAGTCCTTCGGCGGGCCGTCCTTCGCCGGCGGGTTGTCCTTCGGCATCGGCAGGACCGGCGGCACCGGGATCGGCGGCACCTCGGTCTTCAGGCCGCGCGTGTCGTCCTCGACGACCGGGCACTTCTCGTCCAGGCCCTCGATCTTCTCGCCGCCGGCGATGGTGCAAAGGGCGCGGAACGTCGCCGCCGGCAGGTCCGCCGGGATGAAACGCACCTTGCCGTCCGCCATCACCGCCAGGGTGCCCTTGCCGGGCACCTTGGGCTTGTCGCCGCCCCGCGTCGGGAAGGTGATGCAGGCGAAGGAGGTGGCCACCTTGTCGTCGTCCTCGGGGATGCCGCGGACGGTGCTGCCGCCGCCGGCGAGCCAAGGGGCCTTGTGGTCGCCCGGCACCAGGAGGAGGACGATGGTCTGCCCGGGCTCGTCGGTGATGTCGGCGGGCTTCGTCGCCCGGTCGTAGCCGAAGACGCCCGCCCTCTTGTCGCCGGGGGCGTAGGCCGGGGCGTCGAGGCCGACGCCGGCGACGCCGACGTAGTGCGTCGCGCCGAGGGGGATCTCGGGGCCGCCGGGGTAGGCGACCATCGGCTCGCCGACGCCGGGCAGGCCGGTGGCGACGTAGTGGGGCACGACGCGGCGGGCGAGGGTGAGGTTGTGGCCGTCGGACCAGCCCTCGGCGGGGTTGGCGTACCACCCCTTGTAGTCCGGGCCGAGGTAGGGCAGGAGCGACACCGTCCAGCCGAGCTTCTGGTCGGGCCGGAAGGGGACGGCGCGGTCGGCGGGCATGGGCCGGTTGATCGTGCCGCGCGGGTACTCGCCCTTGTCCTTGACGAAGGCCTGCAAGGCCGCCGCCAGGTCATGGACGCGCAGGCGCGACGTGGCCAGGTCGGACATGCCCTTGAGGACGGGGACGAGGGCGCCGGCGCCCTTGGAGGCGACGGAGTAGGCCTGCTCGTTGAGGGCGGTCTCCAGGAAGGCGAAGACGGTGCTGTTGTTCCGCTCCATGCGGAAGGTGCCGTCGTCCTTGTCCATGCCGCCGGGGCCGGGGTCGCCGCCCATCATGCCGCCGCCCATCATCGGCGGGCCGCCGATCATCGGGGCCCCGCCGGCCATGGGCGCCATGCCGAAGCGTCCGCCTCCCATGGGCGGGCCGCCGGTCATGGGGAAGCCGCCGGCCATCGGGGCCATGCCGAACCGGCCGCCGCCCATCGGGGGGCCGCCGATGTTCACGCCGCCCATCATCGGCGGGCCGCCGATCATCGGCATCCCTCCGATCATGGGGAATCCTCCGATGTCCCCGCCGCCCATCGGGGGGCCTCCGCCGAGGCCTTCCACGCCCACCTTGAGGCCGAAGTTCGTCTGGAAGTAGGTGGGGACGAAGAGGGCGGCCATCAGGCGCAGCCCCAGCTCGGCCTCCTGGGCCTTGCGCAGGGCGAGGAAGTCGGCGGCCACGGCCACACTGAGCTTGTTCTGGTCGAAGGCCTGGATGCTGAGGCCGACCGCCCGAAGCTCCTTGTACGCCTGATCGGCCTCGGTGATCTTGGCGTCGGCGAACAGGGTATTGGGGTCGCGGCCCATCTGCTCGCGGGCGGATTTCTGGACGAAGTCCCACAGCGGCTTGACCTCGCTGACGAGGGTGATGGCGCTGGACGGCTCCTTTTTCTTGGAGACGGGGTGCTCCACCCGCTTCTCGAGCTTGTCGAGCATCTCCTTGAGGCCGGGCTGGAGCGTCAGGTATCCGCCCGACGGCTCGTCCGGCGGCCGGGGCGTGCCGCCCGTCATGGGCGCGCCGCCCGTCATCGGGGCGCCGCCGACCATCGGCGCGCCCATCATCGGCGGGCCGCCCATCATCGGAGGGCCGCCCACGCGCCCACCGACGCGCCCGTCCATCGGGGCGCCACCCATCATGGGAGGCCCACCCATCATGGGAGGCCCGCCCATCATCGGCGGGCCGCCGGCCATGGGAGCGCCGCCGACCATCGGGGCGCCACCGACCATCGGGGCGCCACCGACCATCGGGGCTCCGCCCGTCATCGGCGCTCCGCCCGTCATACCGCCGACGGGCGGCGTGGGGCGGTCCAGGTTCTCGGGGCGTGGCTCGGGCCGGGCGTCGTCCTCGAGGAACTCCTTGAGGATTTTCGTGTCGCCGAAAGCCAGCGTGTGCGAATCGACGAAGGTGACGGCGAAGTCGCTCCGTACCGAGTTGGCCTTCAGCAGCAGGTTCCCAAGGCTGTCCATGTCACCGCGGATCGGGTACATCTCGTGCGGCTTGCTCGTCTTCTTGGCCGTCACGCGGACGGGGGCGTCGAGGCGGAGCTGCGTCTTGATGTGGTCCTGCTTGACCGGCCTGCGTGTCTGCACGATGGTGAACACCCAGCCGTCGCGCACGTTGACCGCGTTGATGAGGTGGGCGATGTCGTCGAGCGGGAAGCCCATCAGGGCCTGGAATCGTTCGCGCTTGTAGCCGCCCTCGGCGTCCAGCGTCAGGCTCCGCAGGGAGGAGGCCAGCGTCCGGCCCATGGGGTACGAGATGACCGTCTGCGTCTCGCGCGGCAGCAGGTTGGTGGCCTCCAGCGGCGAGCCGGGGCCGTCCGACGGCGGGTCCTTCTTGTCGTCCTTCTTTCCGTCCTTGTCCTTGCCGTCCTTGTCCTTGCCGTCCTTGTCCTTGGCGGAGCCGTCGCCCGCGGGTGGGGTGATGGGGCCGGGGCCGGGGGGCTTGGGCTTGGGCGTGGAGGGCCAGAGCATGATGCACAGGACGATGGCCAGCACGGCGATGGCGGCCAGGCCGCCGCCCAGCAGGAGCATCTTGCTGTTGCCGCCGGCGGCGCCCTTCTTCTTGGGCTTCTCGTCGGCGTCCTTGTCCTTCTTCTTCGGGCCGCCCTTGTCGGCCTTCTTGTCGGACTTGTCGGCCTTGGCGTCCTTCTTGTCGGCCTTGGCGGCGGGCTTGGAGGGCTTGGCGTCCTCGTCGCCGTCCTCGTCCTCGGGGGCCTCGACGAGGAAGCGGTACTTGCACTTGGGGCAGTCGATCTTCTTGCCGATGAGGTTGGAGTCGCGGATCGGGACCATCGCCTCACAACTGGGGCACTGTTGCTTGAAGCTGGTGCTGGCTGCCATCGTTTCACTCCCTGGCGCGAGGCGGATGGGCTCCGCGGCCCGGACGGACGTGGAGAGATAGGATCGGGCTGATCCTCCTATCCTAGCGGGCCGACGGGGGGTAATGCAAAGGGCAAAAACCCGCGCGGGGGCACTTCGTTGGCGTCGGGCCAACCCACCCACCCTGCCCAACCCGCTTGACCGGGCCCCGAATCGCGGGCTACGTTATACAAAACCCCCTCCTCGGGGCCCCCCCCATGCACGGCCCACGCGAAGACAATACGCTCCCGCTCCCCCTCCACGGGCGCCGCGCGTCCGCCCACGGCTCCCCACGCGGCGCCGTCCGCTACCGCGTCCTCACCGAGATCGCCCGCGGCGGCATGGGCGCCGTCCTCCGCGCCCACGACCCCGAATTGGGCCGCGTCCTCGCCCTCAAGGTGCTCCTCGAGGAGCACGCCGCCGACCCCGAGATGGTGTCGCGCTTCCTGGAGGAGGCACGCATCACGAGCCGGCTGCAGCACCCCGGCATCGTCCCCATCCACGACATCGGACGCTTCGCCGACGACCGCCCCTTCTTCACCATGAAGCTGGTGGAGGGCCGCACCTTCGCCGCCCACCTCGCCGCCCGCGTCTCGCCGGGCGACGGCCAGCAGCGCATGCTCGACATCTTCGAGGCCGTCTGCCGGGCGATCGCCTACGCGCACTCGCGCGGCGTGATCCACCGCGACATCAAGCCGTCCAACGTCATGGTGGGGGAGTACGGCGAGGTGCAGGTCATGGACTGGGGCGTCGCCAAGGTCATCCGCCCCGACGACAACCGCGACCACGCCGGCGACACCTCCGTCCTGCCGCCCATCACCCCCTCCCTCCTCGACCGCACCCTCGTCGGCGCCGTCGTGGGGACGCCGGCGTACATGGCCCCCGAGCAGGCCCGCGGGGAGGCCATCGACGAGCGCGCGGACGTGTTCGGGCTGGGCGCGATCCTGTGCGAGATCCTCACGGGCAGGCCGCCCTACGGGGCGGTGCGCGGCTCGTCGGTGTTCCTGCTCAACCAGGACCGCGACCTGGCCGAGGCCCTGGCGCGGCTGGACGGCTGTCCGGCCGACGCCGAGCTGGTGGCGCTGGCGCGGGCGTGCCTGGCCGATGACCCGCGTGCCCGCCCCGCCAACGCCGGCGTGGTCTCGTCGCGCATGGAGGCGTACCGCGCCGGCGTGCGGGACCGCCTGCACCGGGCCGAGATCGAACGCGCCGCGGCCGAGGCGCGCTCCGACGAGGCCAAGGCCAAGGCCGCCGCCGAGCGCCGCGCCCGCCGCATGGGCCTGGGCCTCACCGCCGCCATCCTCCTCGTGGCCGGGCTGCTGGCCTTCGCCGGCTGGCGGCACCGTGCCCAGCTGTGGCACGCCCGCGAGCGCTCCGCCGCCCTGCTGGCCCGCGGCGACTTCATCGCCGCCCAGGCCGGCGGCCTGGCCGACGAGGAGGCCGCCCTCGACCGCCTGCGTGAGGCGCTCGCCCTGGCCGACCAGGCCCTGGAGGCGGCCCACGGCGCCGACGGCGAGGCGCGGCGGCAGGCGTCCGAGGCCCGGTCGCGTCTGGGCCGCGAGATCACCCGGCGCGAGGACGGCAGGCACCTCGCCGAGAGGCTCATCGAGGTGCGCCTGAAGAAGGAGGACGACTTCATCAAGTCCGATGTCGATGGGGCGTACAAGCGTGTGTTCGCCGCCCACGGCCTGGACATCGACGACGACCTGGCGGCCCTGGCCGACAAGGCACGCGGGCACCGCCCGGCGGCCCTGGCGGCGGCCGTGGCGGCCCTGGACGACTGGGCGCGCGAGCGCCGCCGCGCCGGCAGGCCGCCGGCGGAGTGGCAGAAGCCGATGCGTCTGGCCGCCCTCATCGACGACGACATCTGGCGCGGCCGGCTGCGCGGCCTGGCGCTGGACGCGCCGCCGTCGTCCTCGCGCTCCCTGTCGCTGCTGGCGGCGACGCTGCCCGCCGTGCCGGGCGTCGGCCTGGCGTTGGCCGGCCTGGAGGCGACCTACCGCCGCGCCGGCCTGCGCGCCCTGGCGGGGGAGGCCGCCGGGCACGGCCCGGCGGGGGCGCAGATGCTGGCGGCCCACCTGCGCGAGGAGGGGCTGACGGACGACGCCACGAAGGTGCTGCGTCTGGCCCAGCACAGGCACCCCGGTGACGTGTGGCTCAACTACGACCTCGCCGTCCTGCTGGAGAGGCGCTCGCCGGCGGAGGCCCTGCGCTTCTACACCGCCGCCCGCTCCGTGCGCCCCGAGGTGGGGCACGGGATGGCCCACGTCCTCGGGCGTCTGGGCCGCCATGACGAATCGGAGGAGATGCTGCGGGAGATGGTCCGCCTCCGGCCGGCGGTCGCGGCCCACCGCGCCTGCCTCGGGACGGCCCTCCTCGCCAAGGGCCGGCTCGATGAGGCGAAGGCGCAGTACGAGGAGGCGCGGCGTCTGGCCCCGGACATGCACCAGGGGCACTTCGGCCTGGGCCGCATCGCGATGGCGAAGAAGGACCACCACGCCGCCATCCCCCTGCTGGAGAGGGCCGCCGCCCTGGCACGGGGCGAGACGGGGCCTTGGCGGTCCCTGGGGCACACCTGGCAGGCGCTCAAGCAATGGCGCAAGGCCGAGGACTGCTTCCGCAGGGCCCTGGAGATCGACCCGCGTGACGTCGAGTCGCGCTTCCACGTCGCCCACCTGCTGGATGAGCGCGGCTTGCGTACCGCCGCCATCACCGAATACCGCATCGTCCTCCAGCACGACCCCGACAACCATGAGGCGCGGGCCAACATGGGCGCGGCCCTCTCGGAGTCGGGCAGGCGGGCCGAGGGCCTGCCCCACCTCCAGAAGGCGGCCGCCGGCCGCCCGTCCGACCCCACCATCCGCAAGCTGCTCGGCAACGCCTACGCCAACCTGGGACGCCACGCCGACGCCGCCGCCGAGTACAAGGCCTCCATCGACCTCGACGGCACCAACGCCGGCGTCCTCAACGGGCTCGGCTCCGCGCTGGTGGCGCTCGGGCGATTCGCCGAGGCCCTCCCGGTCTTCGAGCGGTCGTCGGCTCTGTCCCCCAAGGACCCCGGCGGCCCCTACAACGCCGGCAACGCCCTCGCCCTGCTCGGCCGCCACGCCGACGCCGTCGCCCGGTTCGACGAGGCGCTCAAGAGGGCGCCGGGCTACGCCGAGGCCCTGTGCAACAAGGGGCAATCCCTGCGCCGCATCGGGCGCTTCGCCGAGGCCGCCGAGGCCCTGCGCCAGGGGCACGACGCGGGCAAGAAGCGCAAGGACTGGCGTTACCCGTCCGACGTGTGGGCGGCGTGGGCGGAACGCCTCGCCTCCGCCGAGAAGCGCCTCCCCGCCCTGCTGGCCGGGGCCCCGGCGTCGCGCGAGGACCGCATGGCCGCCGCCGACGTGTGCCTCATCAAGGGCGACCGCGTGGGCCGGGCCGTCATCATCCAGATGTCCTACGCCGAGGGCGCCCGCTGGGTCGCCCCGTCCGTGGCGGCGGCGGCGGCGCTCGACGCCGCCGGCGTGCCCACCCTGACCCCGGAGGCGTCGGCCCGCTGGCGCGGGCAGGCGCACGCCTGGGCCCGCCTCGAGGTGCGGCACCACGCGGGCAGGGCGCGGGCCGGCGACGGGGTGGCCCGCGACGCCCTCCGCCGCCTCCTCGACGCGCCGGCGTTCGCCGCCGTCCGGGGCGGGGCGGCGTTCGACGGGCTGCCCGCCCACGAGCGTCAGGCGTGGTCGGCTCTGTGGCGGGCGGTGCAGGCGGCCCTCGCCGAAGTCGCGAGTTTGCGTATTGCAGAGGACAGTGCGCGGGTCGCGGATGGAAGGCGGCCCGGGCGGACCGCTTTCACCCGTCTCGACTCCCCTGGGGGTGTTGATGAAGGCCCTTGTCGCCGAGGACGAGGCCATCCAGCGACTGCTACTCCAGCACTGCCTGGCCGAGTGGGGCTATGAGGCGGCTGTGGTGGCCGACGGCGAGGACGCGTGGGCGGCCCTGAAGGGCGACGACGCGCCGGAGATCGCCATCCTGGACTGGGAGATGCCGGGGCTGGACGGCGCCGAGGTGTGCCGCCGCGTCCGCGCCCTGGGCCGGGAGCGCTACACGTACCTGCTGCTGCTCACGTCCCGCGACGGGCGTCAGGACATGGTGCAGGGGCTGGAGGCCGGCGCCGACGACTACCTGATCAAGCCGTTCGACCCGGCGGAGCTGAAGGCCCGGCTCAACACGGGGCGGCGCATCCTGCGCCTGCAGGCCGAGCTGATCACCGCCCGCGAGGCGATGCGCCTCCAGGCCACACGCGACAGCCTGACCGGCGTGTACAACCGCGGCGCGATCCTCGACACGCTGGATCGCGAGCTGGCGCGGGGGAGGCGGGAGGGCCGCCCCGTCGGGGTCGTCCTCGCCGACATCGACCACTTCAAGAGGATCAACGACACGCACGGGCACCAGGCCGGCGACGCCGTGCTGCGTGGCTTCGCGTCGCGTGTGGGCGGCGTCATCCGGCCCAGCGACCTCGTCGGCCGCTACGGCGGCGAGGAGTTCCTGCTCGTGCTGCCCGGCTGCGGCGAGGAGGCCACGCTCCGCGTGTGCGAGCGCGTCCGCCAGCGTACCGCCGAACGCCCCTTCGAGGACGCCATCGCCGCCACCGTGTCCCTCGGGGCGGCCATCTCCGCCCACTGGGGGAATCCGGCTGACCTGGTCCGCGCCGCCGACACGGCGTTGTACAGGGCCAAGGCGGCGGGCCGCAACCGCTCCGAGATGCTCCGCCCCTGACGCGAGGCCCGTCATGGTCCTGACCTCCCCCAGCCTGCTCCGCCGCCGCACCAAGATCGTCGCCACCGTCGGGCCCGCCTCGCGCGCGCCCGACGTCCTCCAGCGCCTCATCAAGGCGGGCGTCAACGTCTTCCGCCTCAACTTCTCGCACGGCACGCACGAGGAGCACCGTGAGGTGTTCGGACGCATCCGGGCCGCGGCGGGGGCCGAGCCCGTCGCCGTCCTCGCCGACCTGTGCGGCCCCAAGATCCGCGTCGGACGCTTCGCCGGCGGGAAGATCACCCTGGAGCCGGGCAGCCAGGTGACGGTGACGACGCGCGACGTGGAGGGCGGCCCCGGCCTGATCCCGTCGCGGTACGAGGCCCTGGCCGGGGACGTGCGCCCCGGCGACCGCATCCTCCTGGACGACGGCCTGCTCGAAATGCGCGTCACGGGCGTGCAGGGCACCGAGATCGCCTGCAACGTCGTCAACGGCGGCGTGCTGAAGGACCGCAAGGGCATGAACCTGCCGGGGGTGGCCGTGTCCGCCCCCGCCCTGACCGAGCAGGACCGCGCCGACGCCGCCTTCGCCCTCGGGCTGGGGGTGGACTTCCTGGCCCTGTCGTTCGTCCGCCGCCCGGCGGACGTGCAGCAGCTCAAGGGGCTGATCGCCGAGCAGGGGAAGCGTACGCCGGTGATCGCCAAGATCGAGAAGCCCGAGGCCATGGACTGCCTCGACGAGATCCTGGCCGAGGCCGACGGCCTGATGGTGGCCCGCGGCGACCTGGGGGTGGAGATGCCCCCGGAGGTGGTGCCCATCGTGCAGCGGGAGATGGTGATCCGGGCGCGGCGGGCGTGCAAGCCGGTCATCGTCGCCACGCAGATGCTGGAGTCGATGGTGACCAACCCGCGTCCGACGCGGGCCGAGGTGTCCGACGTCTCGACGGCGGTGTTCGCCGGGGCCGACGCGGTGATGCTGTCCGCCGAGACGGCGTCGGGGGCGTACCCCGTGGCGGCGGTGGAGATGATGGACCGGGTGGCCCGCCAGGTGGAGGGCTACCAGTGGCTGGACGACGCCTTCCACTCGCTGGCGGCGGCGGACGGCGTGGTCAGTGGCAAGCTGTCGCTGTACGAGGCGATGGCGCGATCGACGGCGCAGCTCTGCCGTGACCTCGGGGTGCGGGCGGTGTTCGTCATCACGACCAAGGGGGCGTCGGCGGGCGTGGTGAGCGCGACGCGGCCCTCGGCGCCCATCGTGGCGATGACGCGCGACGACGCCGTGGCCCGGCGGATGGCGCTGGAATGGGGGGTGGTGGCGCGGGTGCTGCCGGCGGACGTGCTGGCCGACCCGCGCCAGGCCGCCCGCGAGGAGGCGCAGGCGTTGGGGGTCGCGACGGAGGGGCAGTACGTGCTGCTGCTGTCTGGCTTCGGCAAGGGCCAACCGATGCTGAGCGTCGTGCGCGTGTGAGCCGCGAGGTGAGGGGCGTCGGCACGGCACGCTCACGCCGTGCCGCTCGCCGGGAGGCGGCTCACGCTACCTCCGCCTCGCGCACCGTGACATTCCCGGCGCGGTCGTACACGCGGACACGCCAGGCCGCCGGCGCCACGCCGGGGACCTCCACGTCCAGCGTCCCCTTGCTCATCCGCTGCGCCTCCGAGAGCGGGTACGGCTTCCACCCGCCGTCGGCCCGGTACTCCACCACCAGACGCGACAGGTCGAGGTGGTCGTCCACGGCGTCCCAGTACAGCGACGCGACGCGGCCTTTCTGCTTCGCCGTGAAGGCCACGGTCGGTGGCACGGTGTCCACGACGACCTCGACGTTAGGGCGTGTGCCCGTCGAGGGCGCCGTCTCGCGGCCGGTGCGCAGGAAGAAGCCGTACCGCCCGTCGGCGGGGGCGGTGTGGCTGAAATGGCCCGGACTGCCATCCCCCCGCCCCATGCTGTGGATGTGCCGCCAGCTCCGTCCGCCGTCGGAGGTGACGTAGGCCATCGCCGTCCGCGCCTCCGGGGCCTTATCGTCCCAACGCACCGGCAGGGCGAACGTGCGGAGGTTGATGTGCATGGAGCCGTTCGACCCCTCCGCCGGGGGACGCTTCGGCTTGGCCTTCTCGCGCTCCTTGAGCAGCTCGAGCAGACGCTGCTTCGCCCTGTCCAGATGCTCGCGGTCCGCCTTCTCCTTCTCCGCCTTATCACGCAAGGCCCTCGCCGCCTCGATGGCCGCCTGTTGGTCACGCAGGGCCTTCCTCGCCGCCTCCAGCTTCCGCAGGGCGTCGGCCTCGGCGGCAGTCTTCTCCTTGTCCTTCGCCTTCGGCGGGAGCTTGGGCTGCAGCGACTCGCGCAGCGCCTTCAGCTCCTCCTCGATCTTGTTCAACTGCCGCTCCAGCGACTCCATGCGGTCCCTGGGGGGGGTGGCCTTCGGCGTGGCCTTCTTCTCCGCCGCCTTCTTCTCGAACGCGGCCAGCGCGTCCTTGAGCCTCCGCTCGGTGGCGGCCATGTCGGCCTTCTGCTTCTCCAGTTCCTGGAGGAGTTTGACGATCAGGGCGTGCAGGTCGGCGGGCAGCTCCTTGGCCTTCTCGCCCAGGTGGCGGTAACGCAATGCCAGCATCTGCGCCGGCTTCGCCTTGGGGTCATCGGCGAGCGCCCTGCCCAGCCAGCGCGCCAGCGCCTCGGCGTCGTGCGCCGCCGACGCCTGATGGCACGCCACGCAGCTCTTGTTCGCGGCGATGACGGCGTTGATGTCCGGCGCCGGCCTCTCCGCCGGCTTCGGCGGGTCGGCGGCGACGGGCACCAGCGGCAAGCCCAACGCCAGCGCGGCGACCAGCGCCAGCCCGGCCCACGACAGGCCGCGCGGCGTGCTACCCAGCAGGATCATGGCCAACCTCCTCTTCAGCGTGAGAATGGGGGCGGCCCCGCAGGCCCCGATGGGCACGCGCGGCCCGCCCGACAGGAACGCGGCCGTCTCGACCAGCGCCCCGGCGTAGGCCGGCCCCGACTCGGGGCTGGCCCACGTCACCCAGGCGTCGCAACACTCCTCCTCGGCCCGGCGGATCTCGCGGCAGGCGAGCCAGGCCACCGGGCACCACCAGTACAGGGCCAGCACCAGCAGCTCCAGGCGGCGGACCCAGTGGTCGCCCCGCGCCAGGTGCGCCAGCTCGTGCAGCAGCAGGGCCTCGTGCTGGGCCGGGTCGAGCGTGGCCCACAGCTCGCGCGGCAGGACGATCCACGGAGGCGGCCACGCCGCCGCCAGCATCGGCGGCACGCGCCCCGGCGCGAGCAGCACACGCGGCACGCGGCGAAGCCCCAGCCGCGCCGCCAGGGGCGCGATGTCGATGCCGGCGTCCGGCAGCTCGGACAGCAGGGCGTTCAGCCGGCGCAGGCGGATCACGGCGATCAGCAGGTAGGCGGCGCTGCCGCCCAGCCAGATGACGACGAGCATCCCCCCGACGGGCCAGGGCGCCGGCGTCTCCGGGGGCGGCTCCGGGGCGTCGGCGGCCGGCTCGGCCGGCTCGACGGCGGGCAGGCCCTTGCCGCACTCGAACGCGGGCGGCTCCGGCTCGGGCGGCGCGGCGGGGGCCGACCACACCGGCAGGCCGATCAGCGGCGGGGTGAGCAGCTTGAGCAGCACCAGGAGCCACAGGGCGTGGGCGACGGCGGGGCGTTTGGGCAGCAGCCACGACGCCAGCAGGGCCGGCACGGCGAGGAGGCCGGCGAGGGCCGCGTTGGTCAGGCCGATCCGCATCAGCGCGTCCATCGTCAGCCCTCCCTGCGCGGCTTGCGTGACTGCTCGCGGACGAAGCGGCGCAGCTCCTCGAGGTCCGCCTCGCTGAGGGGCTGCGCCTTGACGAGGTTCATCAGCAGGGGCGACAGCGACCCCTCGCACAGGCGGTCGGCCATGCCGCGGAGCTGCAGGCCGATCAGCTCGTCGCGGCCGACGGCGGCGGTGAAGGTGCGGAGCTGCGGCGTGCCGCCCTGGACGACCAGCTCGCGCTCCTGCAGGCGCTCCAGCAACTTCTGGACGGTGGTGTAGTGGGCGGGCCCGCCGCCGGGGTACAGCCGGTCCGTGAGGTGGCGGCGCGTCGATTCGCCGTCCTCCCACAGGACACGGAGCACCGCCAGCTCGGCCTCCGGCACGTCAGGCTGTCTCGTCATCGCCGGCCCCCATAGACAGGGCGACTAAGGGGCATCTTAGTCATCCCGTCTATGGCCTGTCAAGCGGAATAACCGTCAGGACCGTCACCGCCGCGCCCGCCGACGCAGCCCGCCGGGCTTGCCGCTTGTCCGAGGCGGACGCGACGGGTAAAATGAAGGGAGGAACAGACGGTGCGGCCACACCCACATCAGGCCCACCCCCGCACCATCAGGCCATCGCGAGACCGATGTCAACGATCCGGGCCAGAGCCCGGAGGGAGTGCCCATGCGCGCCCACCCCAGCGACTGGCGGCAGCCGTGGCTCGATGAATACCCCTGCGACATGCCGAGCGTGGTGCCGTACCCGCCCGTGCCGCTGCACGAGCTGCTGACGCGGGCCGCCCGGCGCCACCCCGGGCGGGCCGGCTGCACGCTGTACGACGGCGCCACCACGTTCCGCGAGCTGGACGAGCAGGCCCACAGGCTGGCCTCGTCGCTCGTCAAGCTGGGCGCGGAGCCGGGCCGGCCCGTGGGCCTCTTGCTGCCCAACATCCCCGAGTACCTCGTCGCGCTGCAGGCGGTGTGGCTGACCGGCGCGACGGCGCTGCAGCTCAGCCCGCTGATGGTGGCGGAGGAGGCCGGCCACTGGCTGGAGTCCGCCGGCTGCAAGATCGTCATCACGCTGGACCTCCTCGCGCCGCTGGTGTCGCCGTCGATGACGCGCGGCCCGGTGGAGCACCTCGTCCTGGCCTCGCTGGCCCGCCGCATGACGATGTGGCGCGGCCTGCTGTACCGCTTCGAGCGCCTGCGCCGCAACGGCTTCCTGCTGCTGCCCGACGACGAGAGGCGGCACCGGTTCGACGCCCTGGTGTCCGCCGACCCCCTCGCCGAGGCCGTGGACATCGACCCGAAGGAGTCGGTGGCGGTGCTGGCGCCGACGGGCGGGACCACGTCCTCGCCCAAGGCGGTCGAGCTGACACATGCCAACCTGATCGCCAACGCGATGCAGTTGCGGCACTGGATGGGCGGGCCGGACGCCTCCGACGGCATCCTGGCGGTCCTGCCGTTCTTCCACGCCTACGGGCTGACGGTGTCGCTGCTCTCCTCGTGGGCCGCCGCCGCGACGATGCACCTGCACCCGCGCTTCGAGGCGCGGGCGGTCCTCGACGTGATGACGACGCGGCGCCCGACGCTGGTCCCGGCGGTCCCGGCCATGCTGCACGCGCTGAACAACGTCATGGGATCGACGCCCGCCGACCTGTCGTTCGTGCGGGCCGTGATCAGCGGGGCCTCGGCCCTATCGCAGGAGGTCCGCGAGTCGTTCGCGCGCACCGGGGTGCGTGAGATCGTCGAGGGCTACGGCCTGACGGAGGCCGGCCCGGTGACGCACGTCAACTACCTGGGGGACTCACGGCCGGGGAGGATCGGCGTGCCGCTGCCGGAGACGGAGGCGCGGCTCGTCGATGTGGTGGACGGCGTGGGCGAGCTGCTGGTGCGTGGGCCGCAGGTGATGAAGGGCTACTTCAACAACCCGCTGGCGACGCAGGAGGCGCTCGAGGGCGGCTGGCTACACACGGGCGACCTGGCGCGGATCGACGGGGAGGGCCGCTACACGCTCGTGGACCGCAAGCGTGACATCATCAAGACCTCGGGCTACCTCGTCTACCCGGCGGAGGTGGAGGAGGTGCTGTTGGCCCACCCGGCGGTGGCGGAGGCCGCCGTGATCGGCGTGCCGGACGCGGAGAAGGGCGAGGTGGTGCGTGCGCTGGTGGTGCCGCGGGCCGGCCAGAAGATCGACGCGGCCGCGGTCGACGCCTACTGTCGGCTGCACCTGGGCAAGCACAAGAGGCCGAAGACGGTCGAGGTCGTCACCGAGCTGCCGCGCAACTTCCTGGGCAAGGTGCTGCGGAGGAAGCTGCGGGAGTGAGGGCCCGCGTGGACCTCCCGTGGTGGGCCCGGTGCTGGTCGGCGTCCGACCGCCAGGCGATCACGCAGAAAGAGACGGTTCAGGCCGCCCCGGCGCGGGTGTGAGGCCGCGGGCCGAGGGGCGTCCGGCGGCACGGGCCTCCGTGGGGGCGGATACGGGGAAGACGAGACCCGGCGGTAGGAGCAGGATAGAAGGCGGAGTAGCCGTTCACCCGACATGTGGGGTTAGACAAAATGAGACGTGGAGGGCGGCCACGGCACGGGCGTGGGTGGCCTGACCACTCGCCGTGAAATGCAAATTCCGCCGGGAATTTGCATTTCAAGGGGTGCCTGGGGGGGTGCAATGCAATGCAATTCGCCCCACCCCGGCCATCCCCCCCGTCTGCTTCCGTCTCATTCCCCCACCCGCCTGGTCGGTTACCAGGATTGTACGGCGGCGTGTAGCCGTTACACACCCCGGCGGGGGGCCCAGGCAGGTCGGGGCGCGGCCAATCCGGCGCAACCTGAAGGCGTCAGGGCGGTTGCGGACAATTCCACGGACGGGCGGCGCACGCGGCACGGGCCATGCTATGTTGTGCTGACGAGACAACCAGTCGAACCCACTCCCCCGGGTTCATCCTCATACCCCACAGCCCTTCCCCCTGCTCATCCCCGAAAGCCGCCGACCCGAAAGGGCCGGCGGCTTCCTCTTTTTCCGGCGGCTCTCCGGCGGAGGGGCGAGGGGAAGGCCACCGCCCTCCCTTCGGAACGCGCCGATGACGGCCGTCACGCGAAGACCGCCTCGACGGGCTTGCCCTCGCACAGCGGGTACGGGCGGCCCTGCCTGTCGTGCAGCTCTGTGTCGAGTGGGACGCCCAGGGCCTGGTACACCGTGGCGGCCACGTCGCCAGGCGTGACCGCCGGGCCGCGCACGTCGCCGGCGTGGCCGTCGGTGGCGCCGATGACCTGGCCGCCACGCACCCCGGCGCCGGCGAAGAAGAGGGAGCCGGACTTGCCCCAGTGGTCGCGTCCGCCGTCGCGGTTGATCTTCGGCGTCCGCCCGAATTCGGTGAGGAACAGGACGAGGGTGTCATCGAGCAGGCCGCGGGTGGCGAGGTCTTCGATGAGGGCGGCAAAGGCGCGGTCGGTGCCGGCGAGGTGGTACGGCTCACGGACCATTTTCATGATGGGCGGGTGCTTCTGGACGGCGGCGTTGTGGTTGTCCCACAGGTTGCCGAACTCGGGGTCGTAGCCGTAATCGACGAGGACGAAGCGGGCGCCGCCCTCGACCAGCCGCCGGGCCAGGAGGCAGCGCTGGCCGATCTTGGTGCGGCCGTACTTCTCGCGCAGGCGGCCCGGCTCGCGCGTCAGGTCGAAGGCCCGACGCACGCTCGGCGACAGGAGCATCTCGAACGCCGTGCGGTACTGGCGCGAGAGCATGCCGCCCAGGCCGGCCCGCTCCAGGGCGCCGAGGCCGCGGTCGAGTTTGCCGCGGAGGCCGTGGCGGCCGTCGAGGCGCGGCGGGGTGAGGTCGTCGGGGAGAGACAGGCCCTGACGGTTGAAGTCCTCCTCGGGGGCCTCTTTCACGAACGCGGTGAAATCAGCGTTACGCGGCTGTCCTCCGGAGCAGAAGGGGGCGTACTCGCGGCCGAGCCAGCCGCCGGTAAAGAGGTTGTGCGGCGGCGGGCCGGGGCGCGTGGTGCCGGGGACGGCGATGTAGCCGGGCAGGCCGGCGCGTCCGCCGTGGAGCTTGGAGATGATCGAGCCGACGTTCGGCTCGGTGAGGATGGTGCCGGCGGTGATCTTGCGGCCCGACAGGCCGTAGGACTGGCCGATGAGGTGGTCGTCGGTGCCGGCGACGAAGGAGCGGATGACGGCGAGGCGGTGGGCCTGCCGCGCCAGGTGGGGCATGGTCTCGCAGAAGCGGACGCCGGGGACGGTGGTGTCGATGGCCGACAGGTTGCCGCGGATCTCCGACGGGGCGGCGGGCTTGGGGTCGAAGGAGTCGATGTGGGTCAGGCCGCCGCCCATCCACAGGACGACCACGGACTTCGCCCTGCCGCGCGGGGCCGGGGTGCCGGCGGAGGCGGGGAGGACGCCGCCCGCGACGCCGACGGCGGCGCAGGCGAGGAGGTCGCGGCGGCTGACGAGGTGATCCCAGGCGGGGTGGATGGCCATGCTGCGCTCCGAGGCGTGATGGTGAGATGGTACTCCGGCGGGCGGCGGGATGCCAGGAGGAAACATCTCGCAGACGGGACGCCGCGCCTCTGTTATCCTGGCGGAGGGTGGATAGACGTGAACCTCTGCGGCGTGCGTGGCATCATCCCGACATGAGTGAGCGTATCGAGATCGACGGCAGCGAGGGCGAGGGCGGCGGGCAGATCCTGCGCTCGGCGCTGGCGCTGTCGCTGATCACCGGCCGGCCCTTCCGCCTGTTCAACGTCCGCGCCGGCCGGCCCAAGCCCGGCCTCGCCGCCCAGCACCTCATGAGCGTCAAGGCCGCGTCCGAGATCGGGGGTGCCAGGATCAAAGGCGCGTCCGTCGGCAGTTCGGACCTCTCCTTCGAACCGGGAACGGTGCGTGCCGGGACGTATCGATTCGAAATCGGCACCGCCGGGGCGACGGGCCTCGTCCTGCACACGATCTACCTGCCGCTGGCGCTGCGTGGCGGGGCGGCCAGCGAGGTCACCATCACCGGCGGCACGCACGTCCGCAACAGCCCGGCCTACCCCTTCCTCGACCGGACCTGGCGTCCGCACCTGGATCGCCTCGGGCTGCGCATCCGCCTCACGCTGGAGCGCCCCGGCTTCTACCCGCGCGGCGGCGGCGTCCTGCGGGCGGTCATCCCGGCGGCGACCTTGCACGGGCTGACCCTCACCGAGCGCGCCGACGCCGGGCCGATCACCGGCGTGGCCGGGGTGGCGGGGCTGGACATCGGCATCGCCCGCCGCATGGCCCGCGAGGCGCGGCGGCAGTTGGAGGCGCGCGGCCTGACCGCCACCATCACCGAGGAGAAGTGGGAGGGCGGCCCCGGCGCCGCCGTGGCGCTGCAGGGCGCGGGCTACACCGCCGTCAGCGTCGGCGAGCGTGGCAAGCCCGCCGAGACGGTGGCCGGCGAGGCGGCGGCCGATCTGTTGGCGCACATCGACGCCGGCGCCCCCGTGGACCTCCATTCCGGCGACCAGTTGCTCTTGCCGCTGGCGCTGGCGGAGGGGGCGTCGGAGTACGCCGTCGCGGAGGTGACGCGGCACCTGACGACGAACGTCGCCACGATCCGACGTTTCATCGAACGCGGCATCACCATCGAGGGCGCGGAGGGGGGGCCGGGCGTGGTGAAAGTCGCGGCGGGCGCGGCCGTATAATGGGGTGTGCTGACTCCGGCGCGCCTGGAGATACCCCGTGAGCATCGACACCACCGTCCTGAGCGTCGCGCAGACCGTGCCCGTCACCGAGGCCGAGGGCCCCGGCGTGCGCTTCGCGCTGTGGTTCCAGGGCTGCCCGCTGCGCTGCCCCGGCTGCTGCAACCCGGAGATGCTCCCCTTCGAGGGCGGCACGAAGCGCACCGCCGCCGACGTGCTGGCAGAGATCGACGCGGCCCGCGCCCACGGCGTCGAGGGGGTCACGTTCCTGGGCGGCGAGCCCCTGTCGCACGCCGCCGGGGCCGTGGTGCTCGCGCGGGCGCTGCGCGAGCGCGGCATGAGCGTGATGATCTTCTCCGGGCACCTGATCGAAGAGGCGCGTCTGATGCCCGACCCGGTGAACGAGCTGCTCTCGCTCACCGACATCCTGGTCGATGGGCCGTACGTGCGCGAACGGCCGGACACCGAGCGGCGGTGGATCGGCTCGACGAACCAGCGCATCCACTTCCTGACGGATCGCTATCATTTCGATGACCGCTGGCGGAAGCGGAACACGCTCGAGATCCGCCTCGCCGGCGGCGAGCTGACGGTCAACGGCTTCCCGGCGAAGTCGGCGGTGGGCCTGTGGAAACGGCCACGCCGCGCCGGCCTGCCGGTCAGGGACAAGTGAACGCCGCGGCCCACGGAGCCGTCAACAACCAGGGCCTTGGTTTTGGAGCCGCTTCGGCGACCAGAATAAAGCCTGGGGTGAGTCTTCGAACCCCAGGACGCGGGACCCTGGGGCCGCAGAACGGAGTCAGTCATGCGTAGCCTGCTCGTTGTTGCCCTCCTCGCGTCGTCGGCCCAGGCGCAGATCTTCGACGTGGGCGTGCGCTACGAGCTGGGCCAGCGCCTCCGCATGTTCGAGGCCGCGCTCGACAGGCACAAGGACGACAAGAAGGCCATCGCCCGCGCCATCCCGCCCGTGGCGGCGGCGACGCCGGCATTCTTCGCCGGGCGGCTCGGCGAGGCGGCGTCCATCCTCGACCGAGCGCGATTGACGTTGGCCGACGAGAAGCCAGAACACGCCCGCCTCTGGGCGTCGGCCTGGCGGTTCGTGTTGCCGCGGCGGGTCGCGGCGGCCAGGGACGGCGAGGTCTCCGCGCGGCTGGAACGCCTCTATCCGTGGAAGTCGAAGTACGCCTTCGATTCGGGCATGGCCGGCTTCGACCTGGGCCCTCATCACGGGACCGTCGCCTGGTGGGGCGAGGAGAAGGGGTGGGGCAAGCCGTCCATCAAATGGCGGGCCCACAAGGAGGGCGACTTCCCCCTCTCGATGAGCATCTCGGGGGAGAAGGGCCAGGTCCTCTTCGAGTCGAGCGCGACCCTGTCCGTCATCGACGACCTCGACGCCCGGCTGAAGAAACTCGAGACGTCCGACGCCCTCGGCAAGAAGACCGTCGAGTCGGCCACCCTCGCCCACCACCTCGGCATCCTCAAGACGCTCGCCAAGGGCGACCCGCTGGAGACCGACTACCCCGCCCACCGACTGCTCGTCGAGGCCGAGGCCATCGCCGCCGGGAAGTGGGACAACAAGAAGCCCGGCCAGTACTGGCTCGCCCTGCCCGGCGTCGGCGGGTCGCCGGTGCGGGTCTCCGTCCCGAAGGAGGCGGCGAAGGGCAAGCCGCTGCCCGTCGTCGTGGCGATGCACGGCGCCGGCGGCAGCGAGAACATGTTCTTCGACGGCTACGGCAACGGCCTCGTCGCCAAACTCGCCTCCGAGCGTGGCTGGTTCGTCGTCACGACGCGCTCACCGGTGCTGGCTTTCGGCGGCGGGCCGGACGTCCCCGCCGTCCTCGACGCACTGGCGAAGATCCACCCGCTCGACCTGAAGAAGGTGTGCATCATCGGGCACTCGAT
>CAZVZK010000017.1:0-102700 GCA_964630925.1 uncultured Alcaligenaceae bacterium | reverse complement strand
ACAGGCTTCCGCTTCAGCGGCAGTCTGCAAGGACGAGGTCCAACGCCCAGCACCCACGCACATGCGGGCCGCGCGAGCGCAGATGGGAGAGGATCTCGGCGTCGGTGCAGCCGGCCTCTTCGAGGGCGTCGGAGAGGACGGCGAGACGGGCGGGGTCGAGGTGTCCAGACGGCAACAGCCGCTCCTGGTAGGCTATCTCCGCGAGCCTGGGCACCAGCCCGCCATTCCATTCAAGCAGCGACGATGCCATCTTTGACCGTTGCAACGGATCGCCGACGATCTCGCGGAGTAGGTCGGCCTGTGCCCGCCGCTCGCGTTCATCTCCACCACGCCTCAACATGGCAACCGCATCCCTTGAATATCCCGCAGCGCCGAGCGCCATGCCCGACTTGGCCGATGACGCGGACAGTTCAAAAGCTTCGACGGCTGCCCGCACCGCGAGGCGGGCGAGATTCCGAGGCGTCTCCCTGGTAGCCGAGCCAGGTGGGGTCGCCCGCCCCAGCGCGGCATCCAACTCCTTCTGCCGCGCCTGCCCATCGGCATACTTCTCGCCCGTCTCCACCAAGCTCCGCGTGGCGGCGTCTGGCAGTATGCCCCAGATACGACGGCAGCAGCCGACGGCAAACAGACGTAACTTCCGCTCGCTCAGGTTGCGAGGGAATCCGTCGAGGCGACGGACCATCAAGCGAACATCCGTGGTCGTCGGCCACTCCTCGGCCACAAATCGACGGAACCCGTCCGTCATCATGGCCGCGAGATCACGAAATACAGCGTCGATGGCGGATTGATTGTCTGCGGCCATCTCGACCTTCAACAGACAGAGGTTTACTCTCACGTAGCCCCGCCCAGTTGTTGGCCGGACCAGTAATCCCAAGGATACAGCGCCACCTCCCAGCATGCGAGTCTGGGCAGACCCCGCGTAGAATGCCCCTGGACGCCCGCGGAGCGAGGGGCGGCGAATGGCGAACATCCTGAAGCGTGTCCCCGAGGACGCCCCCGGCGACTTCTTCGTCGATACCACCTGCATCGACTGCGACACCTGCCGTCAGGTCGCCCCCGCCGTCTTCGGCGAGGGCGACGGCCACGCCTTCGTCCACGATCAGCCCGATGACGCCAACGCCCGCCGCCAGGCCCTCCGCGCCCTCGTGTGCTGCCCCACCGGCTCCATCGGCACGAAAGGCGGAGGCGCGTCCACCGCCCTCGATGACTTCCCGCTGCCCATCGACGGAGCGGTCTTCTACACCGGCTTCAACTCGCCGAAGTCCTACGGCGGCAGCTCGTACTTCGTCCGCCACCCCGACGGCAACTGGCTCATCGACAGCCCCAAGTTCCTGCCCCGGCTCGCCCGCCGGCTGGAGGAGCTGGGCGGCGTCGCCCACATCTTCCTGACGCACCGCGACGACGTGGCCGACGCCGCCCTCTACGCCAAACACTTCGGCGCCCGCCGTGTCATCCACCGCGACGAGCTGCGTTCGCAGCCCGACGCCGAGGTGGTCCTCGACGGCGACGCCCCCGTCGAGCTGGCGCCCGGCTTCGTCGCCATCCCGACGCCGGGGCACACGAAGGGCCATTGCGTCCTCCTGTTCGACGGGCGGTTCCTGTTCACCGGCGACCACCTCGCCTGGGACCGCCACGCGGGGCAACTGACGGCGCACCGCGACTACTGCTGGTACGACTGGGGGCGGCAGACGGAGTCGATGGCGCGGCTCGCATCCTTCGATTTTGAGTGGGTGTTGCCCGGCCACGGCCAGCGCGTGCAACTGCCGCGTGCCGGCATGCGCCGGCAGATGGCGGACCTCGTCTCGCGGATGCGCGATGGGTGACCGTCAGGCCATCACGCTCACCATGCCGACGACCAGCCGGCCCAGCTCCGCATCGCCCTCGATGCGGATGCCGGCCCACGCCTGCAACTTCTCCTCGGGCGTGCGTCGCTTCGTCCACACCTTCCACGCGCTCTCGGCAGGCAGCGTGACGGAGGCGGCCGGCGTCCCCAGGGCATCGGCCAGCAGCCACGCGCCGCCACGCCGCACGAGGCACCACTCGGCGACGCCCTCGACGCCGACACGCACCGACGTGCCGTCGGGCCGCTCCACGTCGCGGAAGGTGAACGGCAATGCACGCAGGAACGTCTCCAGCACCGGCAGATAGAGCGGCGGCGCCAACAGCGGGCTGGGCCTGCCCACGGCCTCGAAGATCTGCTGCGAGTGGTGCCAGCGCTCGGTGTACTCGCGGGCGATGTCGAACCAGTTGCGCGACTCCGCCTCGCCCGCCCACGCCACGGGGAACGCCGCCGGCCCGTCCGGGTCGAGGGTGCGGAAGAACGCCACGCACTCCCGGCTCGACCACTCCAGGAGCGCGATCAGCACCGGCGGGCTGAGGCGGCGCGAGGCACAGGTCCACTCGGCGTTGAGGCGGTTGAGGAACGGCAGGAGGCCGTCGGCGCCGGGCCGCAGGTGCGGCGAGGCGTAGCCGTCGCGGTGCAGTGACAGCCGGCGTAGGGCGGTGTCGAGCAGGTGGGCGGCGATGTCCTTCACGTCCCACGCCGAACACATCGTCGGCCGGTGCCATGCGTCCGCGTCCAGCGAGCGCAGCAGGGAGAACAGATGGCCGTTAACCTCGTCGAACAGGCCGAGTGCCTCGATGCGCGGTGCGGTCATAACACCCTCCCGTTGTGTCCACCGGCAGCCGGAGCGAGCATCTCCGCCGCCTGCCCGAACTGGCGCCCGTCCGCCAGCCCGTGCGTCGAGCAGAACGCCGCCAGCCGACGCAGCCAGGCCGCCGGGTCGATCTGCAAGTTCCACAGTAGCTTCCGCATGCACACCGGGCACGGGTAAAGGGGCGCGCGGTCCGCCTCGGCCTGGTGATTGCAGCCGTTCATCAGGCAGCGGCCGGCGATGCAATGCTGCATCGTCAGGACGTGGCCCGTCTCGTGGGCGGCGATCATCAGCGTCCGCCGCAGGCACAGGCGGAACGCCCTCGCGTCCTTGCCCGGCCAGCCGTTGCGGGCGATGGACCACACGCCGACACGCCGCCGTAGGTTCGCCTCGCCGAAGACGAAGTTCCACCCCCGGCCCGGCCACAGGTCGCGGGCCGTCAGCGCCAGGTACGCCAGAGCGCCGTCGGGCACATCGGGCTCCAGCACCTCGCGCAGGATGTACCCCGTGAGGATCTGCTTGACGCCCCACCCCGGGTGCGTCCGCCTGGCCCGCGCCGGGATGTCGGACAGCGGCACCCGCCGATGGATGCTCACCGGCACGTCGAAGAACAGGCACAGATACTCGCGCGTCAGCTCGATGATGCGCGTCTGATGCTCGTCGAATTCACCGATCAGGCACAGGTGGATCGTATCGAGCCCGCCGCCCCGCCGCACGGGCGACGCCGACAGGTACTGGCGGAACGTCTGGCCCTTCTCCGGGTGTTCGGCCAGCCAGTCGCCCGCGCGCGGCTCGGCCATCGGCTCCGCCAGGGGGCCGAGGCGGTCCTCGATCTCCGGATACAACCTCTCCTCGTCGCGACCCAAGCCCTGCCCCCTTCGATAAAGTAACCCCATCCCCCATTGACCCCTCCCGCCATACCCAGGTTCACCGCCATGCTCCTCCCCCTCGCCGCCTGCATGCTCCTCCACGCCGACCCCAGGCCCATCACGTTCGCCGCCGACGACTGGCCGTGGTGGCGCGGCCCCACCCGCGACGGCATCGCCGAACCCAGGCAGTCCCCTCCACTCGAATGGTCCGCCGAGAAGAACGTCCTGTGGAAGGCCGCCGTCCCCGGCAGGGGGCACGGCTCGCCCTGCGTCGCCGGCAAGTTCATCTACCTCGCCACGGCGGACGAGAAGGAGCAGACCCAGTCCGTCGTGTGCTTCCGCCGCGACGACGGCAAGCTCGAATGGGAGACCGTCGTCCACAAGGGCAACTTCGTCAAGGGCGGCAACGCCAAGAAGTCGGACGCCTCCTGCACCGTCTGCTGCGACGGCGAACGTCTTTTCGTCAACTTCCCCAACGACGGCGCCATCCACGCCACCGCCCTCGGCCTCGACGGCAAGAAGCTCTGGCAGACGAAGGTGAGCGACTACGTCCTGCATCAGGGCTTCGGCTCGTCGCCGGCGGTGTTCGGCCCGCTCGTCCTCGTCACCGCCGACACCAAGGCCGGCGGGGCCGTCGCCGGCCTCAGCCGCGCCACCGGCGAGGTCGCCTGGAAGAACGCCCGGCCCAAGCTGCCCAACTACGCCTCGCCGATCATCCTGAAGGCCGGTGGCCGCGAACGCCTCTTCCTCACCGGCACCGACCTGATCACCGCCCTCGACCCGCTGACGGGGAAGAAGCACTGGGAGGTGTCCGGCTCCACCGAGGAGTGCGTCACCTCCACGGTCACCGACGGCGAGCGGATCTTCACCAGCGGCGGCTACCCGAAGAACCACGTCGCGGCGGTGGACGCGGCCACGGGCAAGGAGGTGTGGAAGAACGCCACGCGCGTCTACGTCCCGTCGATGCTGTGCCACCGTGGGCACCTGTACGCCGTGCAGGACGCGGGCGTGGCCATCTGCTGGGACAGCGCCTCGGGCAAGGAGAGGTGGCGTGGCCGGCTCGCCGGGACGTTCAGCTCGTCGCCGGTGCTGGTGGGCGATACGATCTTCGCGACAAACGAGGCGGGGCTGACGTTCCTCTTCAAGGCGAGCCCCGACAGGTTCGAGCTGGCCGGCAAGAATCAGCTCGGCGATCAGGTGTACGCGACGCCGTCCATCTGCGGCGGGCGCATCCACATGCGCGTCGCCACGAGCGAGAAGGGCAGGCGCCAGGAGTGGCTGTTCTGCATCGGCAAGAAGGGGTGAGGGCGTGGGGCGGGCGCCGAGGGGATGAATTCCTCATGAGCCGCGGGATCGTGGAATAAAAGCCGGGGTTCAATCGTCTATGAGGTACCTACCCCACGGGCCGTAACGGCCCCACTTCCCTCTCCGGAGGCTCCTGCCATGCAGACGGCTGACCCCGTCGCCACGATTGCCCTGAAGTGCCCGGCCTGCGACGCGCGGATCCGCGCCCCGCGCCAGCTCCTCGGCAGCAAGCGCCCCTGCCCGCGCTGCAAGCACCCGCTTGCCGTCCACGTCGCCGTGCCGAGCGACTCGGACGTCCACATCGTCTTCGACGACCGCGCCGCCCGGCGGTGACGGGCCACGGAAGAGGAAGGCGAGCCACGGATCAACCTGGGGCTGCGTCGCCGCAACCAAAGGTAGAAGACAAGGCAGGCCCCTGCGGATATCGTGGCGGTTGAACGCCTCCGGCTGCCCCTGTCAGGCACAGGTTGGCGGAGGCCGACCTCCGCCTGATCTTAGCCGTTTATCGGGTCGTTGAGAAATTCGCGCGGGCCGCGCACGAACGGAACGTTTGTAGTACGGATCAAAGCAGAAGACAGAAGAAAGCAGGCAGAAGGCCCGAAGGCCTTCTGCCTGCTTCTTTGCTTCTGTTCCTGGCTGTTATCCGTGTTGATCCGTGTTGATCCGTGGCTCGCTTCCTTCTTGGATTCACGTCACCCGACGTTCATGCTCAGCAGGAACTCCGCGTTGAGCCGCGTCTTCCGCATCCGGTTCAGCACCAGCTCCATCGCCTCGTTCGGGTGCATGTCCGCCAGCACGCGCCGCAACGCACGCACACGCTCCACCTCGTCCGGGTGCATCAGCAGCTCCTCCTTGCGCGTCCCGGAGCGGTTGATGTCGATCGCCGGCCAGATCCGCTTCTCGACCATGCGGCGGTCGAGGTGGACCTCCATGTTGCCCGTGCCCTTGAACTCCTCGAAGATCACCTCATCCATCCGCGACCCCGTGTCCACCAGCGCCGTCGCCAGGATCGTCAGGCTCCCGCCCTCCTCGATGTTGCGGGCGGCCCCGAAGAACCGCTTCGGCTTCTGCATCGCGTTCGAGTCCAGGCCGCCGGAGAGGAGGCGGCCGCCGGAGGGCGCCTCGGTGTTGTGGGCGCGGGCCAGGCGGGTGATGGAGTCCAGCAGGATCACCACGTCCTTGCCGTCCTCGACCATGCGCTTGGCCTTCTCCAGCGCGATCTCGCTGACGTGGCAGTGCTGCGCCGACGGCTCGTCGAACGTGCTGGCGACCACCTCGGCGCCGGGGCCGGCCACGCTCCGCACCATCTCCGTCACCTCCTCGGGCCGCTCGTCGATGAGCAGCACGATGAGGTAGCACTCCGGGTGGTTCTTCTTGATCGCCTGGGCGATCTTGGCCAGCATCACCGTCTTGCCGGCACGCGGCGGCGACACGATCAGGCCACGCTGCCCCTTGCCGATGGGCGTGAACAGGTCGAAGACGCGCGTCGAGACCTCCTCGCCGTGTTCGAGCAGCAGCCGCTTGTTGGGGTGCAGGGGGGTGAGGTCCTCGAAGATCGTCGGCCGCGTCTTCTCCTCGGGCGAGTGCCCGTTGACCGACTCCACCTGCATCAGCGCGAAGTTCTCCTGCCCCTCGATGGGCAGGCGGATCGGCCCCTCCACCACCAGGCCCGTGCGCAGGCCCAGGCGGCGGATCTGCGACGGCGAGACGTAGATGTCCTCCGGCGACGCCAGGTAGTTGTGGGCGGCGCTGCGCAAGAACCCGTACCCGTCGGGCAGCACCTCCAGGGTGCCGCAGCCGCGCACGACCTCGTTGCGCTCGATCTGCTTGCGGACGATGGCGATGATGAGCTGCACGCGGCTCATGCCGGCGTGCTCGTTGATGCCCTCCTTCTCGGCCAGCGCGAAGAGCTTGGGCATGGCCAGCCGGTACAGGTCATCCAGACGCAGGCCGGGGGTGCGCGGCGTGATGACCTGGGCGGGGGCCTGCTGCGCCGGGGGCTGGGCGGGGCCGTCGGCCGGCATCGGGGTGGGGGGGCGACGGAGAGGGGGGCGGCGGCGCATGGTATTGCCAGCGCCTTCGTCGCCGCGAGCGACGGTCATGCGTTGATTCTCCAGGGAGGTGGCTGCGGCAGGGGCGGGACGGGCGGGCCGGCGGGCCGGCTCTGCCGACGGGTCATCAAGGTTGGACATCGGAATGGGGATGCGATTCACCCCCCACAGGTGGCTCTCTCGTCCTTGGGCCGGTGGGGAAGGGTCGCTGAAAGTGGAAGCCTTGCGGCACGGAGGAAATACGTCAACACCGACATTGTACACGCCCACCCGGCGATTTCCAGACGGGATTGACGCGAATCGTCGTGCACCCTCGGTCCCCCTTGCGGCCCGCCGCCCCCGGCGGTATCCTCTCGCCTGATCGTCCCGCACCCGGCTGGCCCCCATGCTCGACCTACGCATCGCCCGCGGACGCTGCCTCCCCCTCGGTGCCACCACCGTCCCCGACGGCGTCAACTTCGCCGTCCTCTCCACCCACGCCACGGCGGCCTCCCTCGCCCTCTACCCCCCCGAGGGCAACGAGCCCCTCGCCGAGATCCCCCTCGACCCCGTCAAGAACCGCACCGGCCACCACTGGCACGTCCTCGTCGGCGGCCTGCCCGCCGCCTTCTCCTACGGCTGGAAGATGGACGGCCCCAGGGGCGGCGGCCACCGCTTCGACAAACGCCGCGTCCTCCTCGACCCGTCCGCCTCCGCGGTCTCCGGGGCCGCCCACTGGGGCCGCCCCACCGACGAGGCCCGCCGCAGCCTGTTCATCCGCCGCACCTACAACTGGCACGAGGACGCCCCGCCCCACACCCCCCTCGAAGACTCCATCATCTACGAGCTGCACGTCCGCGGCTTCACCTGCCACCCCTCCTCCGGCGTCCGCCACCCCGGCACCTTCGCCGGCCTCATCGAGAAGATCCCCTACCTGAAAGCCCTCGGCGTCACCGCCGTCGAGCTGCTCCCCATCCACGAGTTCGACGAGAACGACTGCCCCTTCACCAACCCCGCCACCGGCGAACGCCTCCGCAACTTCTGGGGCTACAACTCCCTCGCCTTCGCCGCCCCCAAGGCCGCCTACGCCGCCACCGGGGCGCAGCAGGGGCAGATCGCCGAGTTCCGCGAGATGGTCCGGGCGTTCCACGCCGCCGGCATCGAGGTCATCCTCGACGTCGTCTTCAACCACACCGGCGAGGGCGACGACCGCGGACGCACCTCCTGCTTCCGCGGCATCGACAACCAGCTCTACTACCTCCTCGACGAGCAAGGCCGCTACCTGAACTTCACCGGCTGCGGCAACACGGTCAACTGCAACCAACCCCTGGTCCGCGACCTGATCATGTCGTGCCTCCGCTACTGGGTCGCCGACATGCACGTGGACGGGCTGCGCTTCGACCTCGCCAGCATCCTCGGCCGCGGCGTGGACGGCAAGCCCATCCCCAGCCCCCCCGTCCTCGAGATGATCGCCGTGGACGGCGTCCTCGCCGGGACCAAGCTCATCGCCGAGCCGTGGGACGCCGCCGGCCTGTACCAGGTGGGCGCCTTCCCCTACGGGCACCGCTGGACCGAGTGGAACGGCAAGTACCGCGACCACGTCCGCCAGTTCTGGAAGGGCGAGGCCGGCCTCGCCGGCGAGCTGGCCACCCGCCTGTGCGGCTCGTCGGACCTCTACGGGCACGGCGGCCGCCGCCCCTTCCACTCCATCAACTTCGTCACCTGCCACGACGGCTTCACCCTCAACGACCTCATCAGCTACAACCACAAGTGGAACAAGGCCAACGGCGAGGACGACCGCGACGGCAGTAACGACAACCACTCGTGGAACTGCGGCGTCGAGGGCCGCACCAACGACCCGCACGTCCTGACGCTGCGGCGTCGGCAGGCCCGCAACCTGTTCGCCACCCTCATGCTGTCGCAGGGCGTGCCCATGATGCTGGGCGGCGACGAGTTCCTCCGCACCCAGAACGGCAACAACAACGCCTGGTGCCAGGACAACGCCATCGGCTGGGTGGACTGGTCCCTGGCCGAGCAGCACGCCGACTTCCTGCGTTTCTGCCGCGAGATGATCGCCTTCCGCAAGAGGCAGCCGGCCCTCCGCCGGCGCGAGTTCCTCAAGGACGGCGACGTGATCTGGCACGGCACCCTCCCCAACAAGCCGGACTTCTCCGGCTCGGTGCGGACCCTGGCGTACACCCTCGACGGCCGGCGCACGAGCCGCGAATCGGGGAGCGACCTGTACGTGGCGATGAACGCCTGGGCCGAGGAGGTGGCGTTCGTGCTGCCGCGCTCGCCGCGTGGCAGGGCCTGGCGCCGCGTCATCGACACGTCGCTGCCGTCGCCGGAGGACATCGTCGGCCCGGACGAGGGCCCGCGGCACCGCCCCGGGGAGGCGTACCCCCTGCCGGGCTACTCGCTGCTGGTGCTGGAGGCGGCGGCGGGATGACGGTCACCGCCAGTCGCCGGAGAGCTGCCACGCAGCCCACCACGCCGCCGGCGATCGCCGCTCTCGCTTGCCCCCTCCGACGGCTTCGCCGGCCTTGCCGGCGGCACGCAGGCCCGGCGTGCCACGCTGCTCCTTCGCCCGCGCCTCGACCCATTCGGGGTGCTTCATCACGTCAAGTTGGGCCTGCCTCAAAGACTCCAGTTTGGAGAGCTTCTTCCCCCAGAGGTGGAGATAGAAGCGCTCCATCAGCACGCTCGTGGCGGCGTCGTCCACACTCCACAGGGAGGAGACGACACTCTTGCAGCCTGCCATCGCGAAGGCGCGTTGCAGGCCGAGGATGCCCTCACCGCCGGCCTCCATGCCGAGGCCCGTCTGGCAGGCGCTGAGGACCGCCAGCTCCAACTTCGACAGATCCATCTCCGCCACCTCGCTGGCCTTAAGGACGCCATCATCCTCCGGCGTCGGCCTGTTGGCACCCGCGAGAACGAGGCCTGAGAGAAGGGCCGGATCCCAGCCGGCGACCTCCTCGCGCTCGAAGCGAGCCGCCTTCTCCTTGTTGTCGCGGCCGAGGTAGGGCCGCATGGAAGGCGGCGCGAAGAAACCGTGGGTGGCCAGGTGGGCGAAGCGGTGCCTCGGCAGGGCGTCGCGCAAGGCGGCCTTGTTCGCCTTCGCCCCCGACAGGGTGGCCGCCGGCCCCATGACCAGCTCGCGGAAGCGGGAGACGGAGGCGGCCGCCTCCGGGCCGGTGGCGGGGAGGGCCGCCCACGGGGCGCCGACGCCGAAGTCCACGCCGCCCACCGCGAGCAGCGAGGGCAAGCCCTCGGGGCGTTCCAGCTGCCGGGGGAGCGTCTGCGGCACTGGCAGGACGGCCAACGGCACCTCCTCCAGCAGGTACTTGCCTTTCTCGCGGCCCGGCAGCGCCACGAAGGGCAGCCGGCCCAGCGCCCCGTCCGGTGAGATCAGCGCCACCTTCGCCCCGACGAGGTGCCTCTCCAGGGGCGCCCACACCTTCTCGCGGAGACGGGCGGCGGCGGGGGAATCGCGCCCCGCCTCGATGGCGCCGCGCCAGGCCTCGGTGTCCTTCTCGACGGGCCCCATCGGCCCCAGGCCGACACGGACTGCGCCGCCGTCGGCACGCACGACCCAGGCGACGAGGCGGTGCTCGACCACCTGACCGCCGGCGGGCCTGTCGGGGTCGAGCCCCGTGTGGACGAGGAAGTCAATGAGGGCGACGCCCTTCGGGAGGCCGGCGCGGAACACCGCGCTGGATGGGGGCCGCACGGCCAGTCGGAAGGCCTCGCTTGCCAGGGCGAGACGCGCCTCCAGATCCTCCTTGGCCTGGGCCAGCTCCACGGCCCGCTTCCGCGAGGCGCCGGCCTCGCGCGATGCCAGGAGGGCCAGCGAGCGCGTGGCCTCGCGCAGCTCGAGTGCGAGGGCGCGCGTGGCGGGGTCAGCCTCGGCCAGGAGGAAGCGGCGCCGCGCCTGCTGCGCCGCGAAGGCCGCCCCCTTCCACGCCAGCACGTGATCGTGGCCGGTCAGCGGCGCCTCGTCGGGGATCGACAGCCGGTTGTCCAGGCGGTGACGGAGGGCCGCCGCCGCGGCCCTCTGCTGGCGTTCAGACTGGACGGAGGCGTCCAGGGCGAGTTGCCGCCGCGTCAGGGAGAGCGCCTGCTCGGAGAGCGGCAGCGCGGCGCCAGGCCGGCCCATCGCCAGATAGGTCACTGCGAGGCCGTCGAGGGCGGCCGCGTAGGAGGGGTGCCGGCGTCCGTGGGCCTCCTCGTCTACGTCGAGGGACCGCCTCAGCAGGGGGAGGGCGTCCTCGTAGTCACCCACGACCAGGTGGATGGACGCCAGGCTGCGGAGGCTGGCGGCGAAGGAGGGGTGCCGCCCCAACACATCCCCGCGGAGCTTCAGGGCTTCCCGGGCCAGGGGCAGGGCGAGCCGGTGGTCCCCCATCCTCGTGTGCTGTGTCGCCAGGTTGTGGAGGGCGGTGGCGTACTCGGGGTGCCGGCGTCCCAGCCGGTCTTCGCTCAACTTGAGGGCCTCGCGGAATTGAGCCAGGGCGGCCTCGTGCTCCCCGAGGTACGAGTACAGCACGCCCAGGTGGTGCAGGCTCAAGATGTGGGACGGGTGTCCGCGTCCCAGTGCCCCCTCGTAGACCTTGAGCGCCTGCTGGATCAGGGGCAGGGCGGCGCGGCGATCGCCCATGATCATCAGCATCGTCGCCAGGTTGTGCAGGCTCGTGGCGTAATCGGGATGCCGACGCCCGAGCACCGCCTCGCGCACCTTCAGCGCCTGTCGGTACAGGGGCAGGGCGACCCTGTGGTCACCCATCGTGTCGTGAAGGAAGGCCAGGCTGTTGAGGGTGTCGGCGTAGGCGGGGTGTCGCCGCCCGAGCACCTCCTCGTTGAGCGCGTGCGCCTCCCGGACCATCGCCAGTGCGGCCTCATAATCCCCGGCGGACTGGTGCAGGAAGGCCAGGCTGTTCAAGGTGGCCGCGTACGCCGGGTGCCGCCGCCCCAGCACCTCCTCGGTCAGCGCGAGTGCCTGCCGGAACCGCGCCAGGGCACCCCTGCGATCGCCCCTCACCATGTCGAGTGCCGCCAGGGCGCGCAGGCCGACTGCGTACTCGGGGTGCCGGCGCCCGAGCGCCTCCTCGCGCACCTTCAGTGCCTGCCGGGCCAGGGGTAGGGCGGCGTCGAAGTCCCCCAGGTGCATGTACACCGTGGCCAGGTTGTGGAGGCCGACCGCGTAGCCGGGGTGCCGCTTGCCCAAAAACTCCTCGAGTAACTCCAAGGCCTGGCGCAGCAGCGGGATCGCCGCCTTGTGCTCCCCGATCTCGATGTGGAGGGAGGCGAGGTTGTGGAGGCAGGCGGCGTATTCGGGGTTGCGGCGCCCCACCTTCTCGCACACCCCGAACGCCTCCTTGGCCAGGGACAGTGCCTCGGCGGCCCGCCCTTTCTTGTGCAGGGCGGCCGCCTCCCCGTTCAACATCCGCGCCCGCGTCAGGGCCTGCCGTTGCGCCGGCGTGCGTCTCGCCTGGGCCAGCGCCTCCGACAACTCCAGCCGGGCGTCGGCCGTCCGCCAGTCGTCCTCGCCGTTCAGGCGCCGCCGCGCCTCGATCACCATGCGGCGACGGTCCGCGGCCTTGGCCCACTCTTCCTGGGCCTCGTATACGTTCCCCAGCGCCCCCGCCGTCTCCTCCGTCCGGCGGTGCCAGGACCCGAATAACCGGAGGTCGTGGGCCAGCACCTTCTCCAGGGCGGCGATGGCCTCCGCCTTTTTGCCCTCCTCCCACGCCTTCATGCCCGCGACCCCCACGGCGTCCCGCACGTCCAGGAGGCGCATCTGTGTTGGCGTCAACGCCGCCCGCGGTGCGGCCCCCCAGGCCACACCCGCCGTCACCAAGGCCAGCAGCGACACGCGCATGGAATCCCCTTCGTGTCACGGCCCACATCATCCCGTCAGGATAACGCGCCGCGACGCCCAAGGGGGACAATCCGTGGTGGATTCCACACGCCAGGATTCGGTATCATGCCGTCGGCGAGGAGGCCAGGAGATGAACGACAGGCCCGTGCAGGCGTGGATGGCGGTGCTTGACCGCATCGAGGAGGCCGTGCGGCAGTCGCTGGCGCGCGCCGCCGACCCGCCCGAGCCCGCCCGCGCCCCCCCCGCCGGCCCGTCCCCCGTGGAACGGCTGGCGGGACGCCTGGGACGCTGGGGCGACGGCCTGTCCCGGTTGGAGGCCGAGGCCGAGGCCGCCGCCCGCGAGCTGGACGCGGACGAGGAGGCCCTCGCCGCCTGGGCGGACGAGCTGCGGGCCGTCCGCGCCGAGGGCGAGGCGTGGCTGGCCGCCGCGCTCACACGTCCGGGTGCAGCGACGCCTGCAGCGTGACCGCAGACGACAGGCTCCCCTGGAACATCGCGTCGCCGCTGTACACCGCCGTCAGCGAGTGTGACCCGAGGGCCAGGTCGAGCAGCGAGATCGCCGCCACGCCGTTGACGTCCACCGCCACCGTCGCCAACACCGTCTCGCCGTCGTAGAAGGTCACGGTGCCTCCGGCGTAGCCCGGCGCCGACACCGTCGCCTTCAGCTCCACGGGCTCGCCGGGGTACGCCTCCGCCTGATCCAGCGCCAGGGCGATGGACGTGGCCAGCGGCGACAGCGGCGTGACCGTCATCGCGAGGTCGGGGGAGGACGCCGGCGCCAGCGTGGGCGTGCCGTCGAACACGGCGGCCACGGGGTACTGCCCCGCCGGCAGATCCACCGCGACGAAGTAGCCGACGTAGAGGTAGGGGCCGGCCGCGGACAGGGCCACGTCACCCAGGAACAGGTCGCCGGCGAAGAGCTTCGCCGATGCCGGCGTCGCCGCCCCCGGTGGCGTCGTGACCGTGACGGTGTACGTGACGGCCTCGCCCACCTTCGGGTTGGTGGTGTTGGCCACGACGTTGATGCCCACCGGGGCCTGCACGAGCAGCTCGGGGCCCTTGGCCATCACCTGATGGCCGGTGCCGCGCGGGACGGACCCGAAGTTGATGCCCGCCATCCCGCCGTTCGCCCAGTTGTTGTTGTTGATGACCACGTTCCCGAAGGCGTTCTGCCTCCGCACGGCCTTCAGGACGTCGAGCGTGGTGCCCTGCGCCGGGGTGTACCCGACGTTGCGGTCAACCTCCAACGTGCCGCCGGCCGACACCCGCCCGCCCTTCTTCCCGTCGGACTGCACGTCGAGCAGGCCGACGACGCCCGCCGCGCTGATCCGCGCGAGCAGCCTGCCGCCCGCCCCCTGGATGTAATCGCCCTTGATGAGCAGCGTCCCGGGGGCCGCGACGGTGCCGGGCGCCACCGTGCCGCCAGTGTTGATCACGCCCCCGAAGAGCGTGTTCGTGCCATTCAGCGTGCCGCCGGTGATGACCATCGGGTAGCGCGGCAGCCGGAACGCCCCGGTGCCGCCGGTGTAGGTCGTCCCGGCGGTCTGGGTGAAGGTCCGCGCGAACTCCACGTCCCCGGCGGTCACCGAGGTCGTCCCCTCGGTGGTGTAATTGACCGCGACCCTGGCGATCCCGCCGCCGTTGGTGCGCGTGAACGTCCCCTTGTTCGTGAAGGCGGGGGGCGTCGCCGGAGTCCCGGGGATCACGCCCGGCGGCGAGGCGTAGCCGATGGTGCCGTCGAAGTCGCCGCCGACGGCGAAGATCGACCCCGCCTCGTTGATGATCTTCGCCCCGTCGCCCAGCAACACGTCGCCCGAGGACCAGGTCGTGTCGGCGTGCAATGACAGGGTCCTGTCGGCGCCGATGCGCCGGTTGCCCCGGCCCGTGAGCGAGACCGTGGCCTTGGCCTTGCCCGCCTCGCTGACGGTGACGTCCGCGTTGAGCGTGCCGCCGCCCCAGGTGAAGGCGCCGGCCGGCTCCAGCTTGAGGTAGGTCCCGCCCACCGAGGCGATGATCCCGCCACGCACCGCCAGCGTATCGGTGACCTTGAGCGTCTCGTTGAGGTTCAGCGTCCCCGTGTACTTGCGTTCGATGGTCAGGTCCTTGAGCTTCAGGTTCTCGATGTCCTGGTTGGAACTGGTGTTCGTCCCGGTGAAGTCGGTGCCGTTGATGTTCACCGTTCGGCCCGTCTCGAAGATCACCGAGTCGGCGTTCATCGGGGCGACGCGGGCGCCGTTGGCCAGGTCCACCCAGTTGGTGCCGGCCGTCCAGCCCTTGTTGGCCGCGTCCGACGGCGCCACCCACATCAGGGTCGCCAGCAGGTCACGCCCCTCGAGGTATTCGAGACAGGGCCGCCCCCAACGCTTCGACATGGCGAGTCCCTCCGCCCGACGGATTTACTCGATCTGTCTTCGGCTTAGGGGGCAACGATTCTGAGCAGTTTTCCTCCCGCGTCGGATTCTCCACGATTCCCACTTGTCAGCCGGCCCTACAGTGATATATTAGTTGAGACGAACAACCGTCTGAAGCCGACGCTATGTCAAGGAATGAGGCCCGCCATGATCGCACGTCGTCGCGCGTTCACGCTGATCGAGCTACTCGTGGTCATCGCGATCATCGCCATCCTCATCGGGCTGCTCCTCCCAGCCGTCCAGAAGGTCCGGGCGGCGGCGGCACGTCTTCAGTGCGCGAACAACCTGAAGCAGATGGGCCTGGCCCTGCACAACTACGAGGGCATTCACAAGGTGTTCCCGCCGGCCTATGTCACGGCCAACCCGGCGGCGGATGGGTCGGCGTTCGGCGTCTCCTACGGCGATGAGTACCGCAACGGCCCGCCGGGATGGGCGTGGGGGACGCTGCTGCTGCCGTTCCTCGAGCAGGAGCCGCTCTACAAAAGTTTCGACCTCAGCCAGCCGTGTTGGGCGCCGGTCAACGCCACCCCGGCGCGGGCGCGCGTCGGTCTCTTCCTGTGCCCCGCCGCGGCCGGTGGGTCGAACGGGTTCGACGTGCAGCGGGCCGGCGTCGATCACCGCCACGGCCAGCCGTTCAGCCCGAACATCTTCTTCGCCCACTCGCACTACGTCACCAACGCCGGCATCCATCAGCCCTGGGGCCGGACGACGCCGTACTGCTACGACTACGACGTGCCGGAGCCGATCCCGGAGAACGGCAACCAACTGGCCCGCATCGACGGGCCATTCTACCGCAACTCGCGCGTCAGCGTGGCGATGGTCAGCGACGGACTGTCGAACACCATCTTCCTCGGCGAACACACCTCGACGTTGAGCAACAAGACGTGGGTGGGTGTGGTGCCCGGCGCGGTGACGCCCCCGCGCCTCGATCTCCGGCCGTGGCCATCGGAGAACAACGGGGCGGGCTGCCTGGTGGGGGTGCACAGCGGCCCGGACACGCACGACCACCCGGAGGTCATCATCCACGCCCCGAACAACCCGTTCGGGCACACCGACCAGATGCACTCGGACCACTTCGGCGGCGCCAACTGTCTCATGGGCGACGGCGCGGTCCGCTTCATGTCGGCCTTCATGAAGCCGGACCTGTTCGTCGCCCTCTCGACCCGCGACTCGGGGGATGCCGTCAATGGAGACTTCTGATCCGGACCGCCAGAAGGTCGCCCTCGGGGCTCTCGCAATCGTCGGCCTGATCGCGGCGGCGATCCTCGTCTACGTCTTCTGGCCGGTGGCGCAGCTCGGCGCCGACGAGGACGTGTTGAAATCGGTGGACGCCTTGTTCACGGCGGTCACGTCGCAGAGTGAGGATCGCCTCTCGCGCACCGAGGCGCGGCTGCGGGCCTACGAGGCCGAGGGCCGCCTGCCGGCGTCGGCGGCGAGGCGGCTTGAGGGCATCATCGCCCAGGCACGCGGCGGCGCGTGGGAGCAGGCGGCGAGTGCGTTGTACTCCTTCATCCAGGGCCAGCGCCGTGAGGGGCCCGCCACCCCGTCGAAGAGGGAGAAGCGATGAGGGCACTACCGGTCCTGCTCCTGGTGTTGGCCGGGTGCGGCCCCGCCGAGGAGACGCACGGCAAGCCGCACGGCAGGCCGCCGGCGGTGGCGCGGCCCTACGCCGGCGCGGGGCCATACAAGGCGGTCTGCACCGTCGGCATGGTGGCCGACATCGTCCGCGCCATCGCCGGCGACAGGGCGGAGGTCAGGCAGCTCATGGGCGAGGGCGTCGATCCGCACACCTACAAGGCGTCGCCCGGCGACGTGCAGGCGATCAGCGGCGCCGACATCGTCTTCTACTCCGGCCTGCACCTCGAAGGGAAGATGGCGGAGATGCTGGCCCGGCAGGGCCGGCGGAAGCCGTCGTTCGGCATCTGCGAGCATCTGCCGCCCGACCTCATCATCGAGGACGACGGGGCGTACGACCCGCACGTCTGGTTCGACGTGTCCCTGTGGTCGAAGGCGGCGGGGGTGGTGGCCGACGCCCTCGTGCTGTTCGACCCGGAGGGCGAGGCCGGCTACCGCGAGCGGGAGAAGACATACCGGGGCAACCTGGCGAAGCTCCACGAGTGGACGAAGAAGGAGCTGGCCGAGGTGCCGAAGGAGCGGCGGGTGCTGGTGACGGCGCACGACGCATTCCGCTACTTCGGGCGGGCCTACGGCATCGAGGTGCGCGGCATCCAGGGGGTCAGCACGGAGAGCGAGGCGGGGGTGAGGCACGTCAACGAGCTGGTGGACTTCATCGCGGAGAGGAAGATCAAGGCGATCTTCGTGGAGAGCAGCGTGTCGCAGCGGAACGTGAAGTCGCTGATCGAGGGCTGCAAGGCGCGGGGCCACACGGTGACGGTCGGAGGCGAGCTGTTCTCCGACGCGATGGGCAAGGACGGCACGCCCGAGGGGACGTATGAAGGCATGGTGCGGCACAACGTGAAGGCCATCGCCGGTGCCCTCAAATGACCCCACCCGTCCTCGACGTGCATGACCTGACCGTCGCCTACCAGCGGCGGCCCGTGCTGTGGGACGTGGACCTCGCCGTCCACGGGCCGGCACTCGTCGGCATCATCGGGCCCAACGGCGCCGGCAAGTCCACCCTCATCAAGGCCATCCTCGGCCTCGTCCCCGTCGCCACCGGCGGGGCCACGGTCCTCGGCCAGCCCGTCGCCCGCGTCCGCCAGCGCATCGGCTACGTCCCTCAGCGCGAGAGCGTCGATTGGGACTTCCCCGTCAGCGTCCTCGACGTCGCCCTCATGGGCACGTACGGCAAGCTCGGCTGGTTCCGCCGCCCCGGCCAGCGCGAACGAGCCCTCGCCCTGGACTGCCTGAAGCGCGTCGGCCTCGTTGACCTCGCCGACAGGCAGATCGGCCAGCTCTCCGGCGGGCAGCAGCAGCGCACATTCCTCGCCCGCGCCCTCGCCCAGGAGGCCGACGTCTACTTCATGGACGAGCCGATGGCCGGCGTGGACGCCGCCACCGAGGCCGTCGTCTTCGCCCTCTTGCAGGAGATGCGCGAGCAGGGCAAGACGGTGTTCGTGGTGCATCACGACCTGCGCGGGGTGCCGAAGACCTTCGACCACGTCGTCCTCCTCAACCGCCGCCTCGTCGCGTCCGGCCCGACGGCGGAGGCGTTCACCGACGCCAACCTCCGCAAGGCCTACGGAGGCCGGCTCCAGCTCCTCGACGAGGCCGCCGAGGCGTTGGCGGCCGCGGTGCGGCCATGATCCGCTACAACACGCTGATCGTCCTGCTCGGCGTGGGGCTCCTCGGCGCCGCCGCCGGGCCGGTCGGGGCCTTCACCGTGCTGCGCCGCCGCGCCCTCGTCGGCGACGCCCTCGCCCACGCCACCCTGCCGGGCCTCTGCATCGCTTTCGTCCTCGCCGGCGAGCGCGACCTCTTCTGGCTCCTCACCGGCGCGTTCGTCAGCGGGCTGGCCGGCGTCGGCCTGCTGGCCCTCATGGCCCGGTACAGCCGCATCAAGGAGGACGCCGCCATCGGCGTCGTGCTGAGCGTCTTCTTCGGGGTCGGGATCGCCATGCTCGGCGTCATCCAGAAGCGCGGCGGGGCGCACGCCGGCCTGGAGTCGTACATCCTCGGCAAGACCGCCGGCCTCCTCCTGTCCGACGTGTACGTCCTGGCCGGCCTGGCGGCCGGGTGCCTCGCGGCGCTCGCGCTCTTCTACAAGGAACTGAAGCTGGTCAGCTTCGACCGCGATTTCGCCGCGACGCAGGGCTGGCCGACGGCGGCCCTCGACTTCCTGTCGCTCGCCCTGGTGGCCGTCGTCGTCGTGGCCGGCCTGCCGACGGTCGGCGTCGTCCTGATGGCGGCGCTGCTCATCGTGCCGGCGGCGGCGGCACGCTTCTGGACAGACCGCCTGGGCGTCCTGCTGCCGCTGTCGTCGGCCTTCGGCCTGATCACGGGCGTCCTCGGGGCGGCGTTGAGCGCCAGCCATGCCGCCCTGCCGGCGGGGCCGGTGATCGTCCTCGTCGGGGCGGCGTTATTCCTGGCGTCGGCTCTGCTCGCCCCGGGGCGCGGGGTCATCGCCCGCTGGCTGGAGACGCGCCGCCCCCTGGAGGCGCCCCCCGAATGAGCCCCCTGGAGCTGCGTCTGTGGACGGTGGCGCTGGCCGCGATGGCCGGGGCCGCCTGCGCCCTGGTCGGCTGCTACCTCGTGCTGCGCCGCCTCAGCCTCCTCGGCGACGCCATCAGCCACGCCGTGCTGCCCGGGCTGGTGATGGCGTTCCTCCTGACGGGACGGCTGAGCGGGCCGGCCATGCTCGTCGGCGCCGCGGTGATGGGCCTCCTCACTTCCTGGCTCATGTCGGCCGCCCACCGGGTCACGGGGGTCGGCGAGGACGCCGGCCTGGGCATCGTCTTCACCTCGCTATTCTCCCTGGGCGTGGTCATGCTCAGCGCCCTCGTCCCGAAGGCCGACCTCGACCCCGGCTGCGTCCTGTACGGCCTCCTCGACCTGGCGGCGGCTGACGGCGTCCCCTTCCTCGGGATCGAGGTCCCGCGCTCGGCGTTCACCCTGCTGCCGGTCCTGGCCGTTGTCGTGACGGTGCTGGCCGTGGCGTGGAAGGAGATCAAGCTGATGGCCTTCGACCCGGAGCTGGCGGCGGCTCTGGGCCTGCCCGCCGTCCTGATCCACCAGGGCATGCTGGCGTTGGTCTCGGGCGTTACGGTGGCGTCGTTCGAGGCCGTCGGCTCGATCCTGGTCGTGGCCATGCTCATCGTCCCGCCGGTGACGGCGCAGATGCTCACGGAGCGTCTGCACCGGATGTACGTCCTGGCGGCATTGTCGGCCGTCCTCTCCGCCGTCGTCGGGGTGCTGCTGGCGGCGTGGTGGGACACGCAGACGCCGGGGGTGATCGCCGCCGTCGCCGGGACGCAGCTCGGGCTGGCGTGGCTGCTCGCTCCGCGCGGCCTGCTGGCCCAGGCGTGGCGCTCCTGGGCGCTGGCGGTACGCATCGCCGCCGAGGACGTGCTGGCCCGACTATACCGAGCCGAGCAGGGCACCCCCGCAGGGGCGCTGCCGGGCGGCGTTGTCGGCTGGATGGCGCGGCGCGAGCTGCGTTCACGCGGCGAGCTGGCGGGGGAGGTCTTGACGGAGGCGGGGCGTTCGCGGGCGGCCTCGCTGGTGCGGGCGCACCGGCTGTGGGAGGCGTACCTGCACGACGAGCTGGGCCTGCCGGCGGACCACCTGCACGACCCGGCGGAGGCGATGGAGCACTTCCTCGACGAGGCCATGCAGACGAGGCTGAGCGAGGCCCTCGCCGGCCCCAGGCAGGACCCGCACGGCAGGCCGATCCCGTAGCGGCCCCGGCACGGTGGACTTCCTTTGCGCCGTTACGCCAGCTCCAGCTCGCCCGCCTCCATGGACCCGACCAGATCGGTCAGCCAGGCCTCGACGCTCGCGTATTCGATGGGGCGATCCGCATCGGCCTTCCAGAACGCGACGAGCTGGCCGACCTGCCCGCCGTCCTCGGCGGCCACATCAACACAGAGATGGCTGCCGCCGCCGTTGGACAGGAACGGCACCCAGCCCCGCCGCCACCACCCTTGCCGGCCGAAGTCATGGCCGATCATGCCGTCGAACAGCTCCTTGGTGTCCGCGACGCTCTCCAACGGGGAGAACAGGCGATTCATCTGGAACGACTTGTAGCACCCGTCCTCCTGCCCGTTACGCCAGCGGTACAGCGCGCGGAAACCGGCTGGTAGTTTGAGCGCGAACCTGGCCTCGAAGGCATCCAGTCGGGCGTCCGTGACGCCGGGCTGGAGGCGGGCGAAGTAGTCGGGCCGGTTGGCCGCGACCCAGCGCTCCAAGCGGTCAAGCAGTGACTTCACCACCCCGAAGCCCTCCTGGCGCCGAGCCCCCATCACTCACGGCAAGTAGAGGATGCGCCCGCACATCGGGCACATGACGAACTGCTCGTTCTGCAGCGCGTGCTGGTCCTGCATCGTCACGTTGCCCTGGCAGCCGCCACAGCTGAGGTCCACCACCTCCGCGAAGCCGTCGTGGCCCATCGAATCGACCGTCTTCTCGTAGGTCTGCCGCAGGTCGCGCGGCACGTTCGGCTCGATCCCCGCCAGCTTCGCCGCCGCCTGCTCGCGCTCGGCCTTCCACAGGGCGACCTTGGCCTCCATGTCGGCGTCGAACTTCTTCACCTCGTCACGCGCCGCCGCCGCCGCCTTCTCCAGCCCGGGGACCGTCGCCGCCAGCGTCTCGCCCTGCTCGATGGCGGCGTACGCCTCCTCCTCCAGCTTCGTGCATTCGGCCTTCGCGAAGGCGATCTCCATCTGCTTGGCGTCGTATTCCTTCTTCGACGTGGTGGTGCCGAGCTGCTCCTCGTACTTCGCGATGAGGGCGTGCTTGTCCTTGAGCGCCTTCTCCTTGGCGATGGTCATGACCTTGCACGACTTGACGCCATCGACGGCGGCGGCGAGGGCCTCGGTGGCCTTCGCCAACGCCGCCTGTCGGGCCTTGAACGTGCGCGGGAGCCGCCCGAGCTGCTCGTCCAGCTCGTGGATGAGCGTGCGCAGGCGGTGGATCTCGCGGAACAGCGGCGCGGGGCCAGCCATGATGTCTCTCCGAGAAGAAGGCATACCACGAAAGACACGGACGACACGAAAAGAAGACAACGAAGTAAAACAGGCATCAAGAAGGCAGCCGGTGATCAACCTCTCTTCTGCCTCCTTGCCTGCTTGCTTTGTCTTCCCTTTCGTGTCTTCCGTGTCTTCCGTGGTATGCCCTCTCCCCCTCCATCCTAACCGCGGCGGAGCATGCTGTCGAGGAACCCCTCCAACTGCCGGCTGCGCACGGGGTGTTGCAGCTTCTTCACCGCCTTCGCCTCGATCTGCCGCACACGCTCGCGCGTCACCTTGAAGATGCGGCCCACCTCTTCGAGCGTGTAGGTGTAGCCGTCGCCCAGGCCGTACCGCAGCTTGATGATCTCGCGCTCGCGGTACGTCAGCGTCTTCAGGACGTGGTCGATCTTGTCCTTGAGCATCTCGTTGGTCGCGGCGGAGACCGGCGACTCGGCGCTGTCGTCCTCGATGAAGTCGCCGAAGTAGCTGTCCTCGCTCTCGCCCACCGGCCTGTCCAGCGAGATGGGGTGGCGGCTGATCTTCAGCACACGCCGCGTCTCCTCCGGCGTGATCCCCGCCTCCTGCGACATCTCCTCGATCGTCGGCTCGCGCCCCAGCGCCTGCAGCAGCTTCTTCGAGACGTTGCGGATCTTCGACATCGTCTCGATCATGTGGACCGGGATGCGGATGGTCCGCGCCTGGTCGGCGATGGCCCGCGTGATGGCCTGCCTGATCCACCACGTCGCATACGTGCTGAACTTGTAGCCGCGCCGGTACTCGTACTTGTCCACCGCCCGCATCAGGCCGGTGTTGCCCTCCTGGATCAGGTCCAGGAAGCTCAGCCCGCGGTTGCGGTACTTCTTCGCGATGCTCACCACGAGCCGCAGGTTGCCCCCCGACAGCTCGCGCTTGGCGGCCTCGTACTCGATGTAGCGCTTCTTGACGATGTCCACCCGCTTCCGCAGGGAGGCCGGCTCCTCCAGCGTGTGGAACATGTAGTCGCGCAGCTCCTTCTTGTGCGCCTCACGGTCCTCACGCGCGTGCCGGTTCCCCGCCAGGTCCTCGATCTGCCGCTCCAGCCCGTCCATCTTGTGGGAGACCTGCTCCAGCTTCTTCATCAGCGGCTGGATCTTCTGCGTCCGGATCGAAAGCTCCTCGACCAGCGTCACGCACTTCCTCCGCCGGATCCGCAGCAGCCTCCGCAGCCGGTTCTTCTCCTCCTCGTCCACCTGCGGGTCCGCCACCCTCTCGAAGTCCGTCTCGTTCTGCACCATCAGGTGCTCCAGGGTCCGCAGGTTGTGCGGCATCCTGGCCATGATCTTGTCCTTCTCCAGGTTCTCCGTCAGCGAGACCTTGATCGTCCGGTCGAACGGCAGCTCGCCGCCGTGCACCTTCTTCAACGTCTCGACGACCTGGTACAGCGCCCCGTCGCACTCCAGCACCTTGCGGCGGAACCGCTTGCGCGTCACCTCGATCTTCTTGGCCAGCGCGATCTCCTGGTCGCGCCGCAGCAGCGGGATGTTCCCCATCTGCGTCAGGTACATGCGCACCGGGTCGTCGATGCGCCGCGACTCCTCGTCGTCCAGGAACGACAGGTCGATCTCCCCCGACTCCTCGTCGGCGGCCCGGCCCCCGCTGCGTGCCTCGCGCTCCTCGACCTCCGACTCGTCGATGAGCTGGATGTCGGCGTTCTCCAGCATCAACAACAGCTGGTCGATCTTGTCCGGCGAGGCGTCGTCGTCGGGCAGGTAGTCGTTGACCTGACTGTAGGTCAGGTAGCCCTTCTTCTGACCCTCTTCGATCAGGGTCTTCAGGCTATCCTCGATCTTCTCCATGGTCCCCTCCGTCGCCTCAAGAGCGGACGGCCGGCTCCCCCGGGGGGGGGGCCGCGTCCGGTGCCGAATCCGCGGTCCGCGCTTTCAGCGAGGGGGGGAGGGCTTCGCCCCGTTCCCCCCCCGCCCCCCCCTGAAGCTGCCGCAGCACCTCCAGGGATTCCTCGTAGCCGTCCGCCGCACGCAGACGGTCACGCAACTGCACGCGTGCATCCCTCTCACGCTTTGAACGGAAGTGGGCCAGCAGACCGGACAGCCACTCCGCCCGGCCGCCGTGCGCCAACCCAACCTCCTGCATCTCGAACGCCTTCGCCAACAGCGCCGGGCTATCAAGCCGGTCACGCAGCCCGTCCAGCGAGGGCTCGCGCCCCGCCGCCAGCAGCGTGTACAGCCCCTCCAGCAGCCGACGCAGCCCGGCGTGGCCGATCTCCTCGGGCAACACCTCCTCCGCCGCCCGCGCCACCAGCGCCGCCTCGGCCAGGAGGACCTGCAACAGATCACGCTCCTCCGGCGCCGCCGGGGCTGAGCGGGGGGCTTCCGGCGCATGCCGCTCGTCGTGCCGCCGCCTGTTACGCCGCAGCTCGTCCATGCGTGCCCACAGCGCCTGCTCGCTGACGCCCAGCCGCCGCGAGATCCGCCCGACCATGAGCTGCAGCTTCACCGCCCCCGCCCCGCCCGGCGCCGCCGGCGCCAGCGCGATCACGCCGAGGACCGAGTCGATGATCCGGCGCTGGGCGTCCACGCCCGCGAGGCGAGGCTGCCCATCCGTCTCAGACGTGCTCTCGCGGGCGATGGCGCGGCTGAGTTTGAATTCCAGCGCGTCCACGGCCCCTTCGAGCGCCCGCCGCAGCGGGCCAGGGCCCTCCTTCACCAGCAGGTCGCAGGGGTCGAGGCCCGCCGGCAGCGTGGCCACCGCCAGTTCCATCTCCTGCGAGGCGAACAGCTCGAGCGCCCTGTCAACGCCCTTGTCGCCGCCCTCGTCCGCGTCGAAGACGAGGACCACACGCGGGACGAGGCGCTTGAGCTGGCGGACGTGACGCTCGTTGAGCGCCGTCCCCATCGTCGCCACCACCTGGGCGATGCCGTGCTGGTGGGCCATCAGCACGTCGGTGTACCCCTCCATGATCGCCAGATACCCGGCCTTGATGCCGGCGTCGCGGGCCATGTCGATGCCGTACAGGTTCTCGCTCTTGCTGAACAGCACCGTCTCGGCGGAGTTGTAGTACTTCGGCACCTTGGCCGCGAGGGGCGAGCCGGGCAGGATGCGTCCGCCGAAGCCGACCACCTGGCCGCGCAGATCCCGGATGGGGAACTGGATGCGGTCGCGGAAGCGGTCGTACCAGCCGACCCCCTCCGAGCGCTGGGCGATGAGGCCCACCGTCTCCAGAAGGTCGAGCGGGACGCGGTCGGCCTCGGCCCTGGCGAGGAGCCAGTTGCCCGCGGCGGGGGCGAAGCCGAGGCCCCACTGACGCACCGTCTCGCCGAGCAGTTTGCGTTCGCCCAGGTAGCGGCGAGCCCCGTCCGCGAGGCCGTCGTCGAGGAGGCAGTCGGAGAACTGCTTGGCGGCCCAGCGCATGACATCGAGGAGCCTGGCCCGGCCCTGATTGTCGGCGGCGACGTGGGGGCCGAGGTCGATGTTGGCCCGGCGGGCGAGCGTCTCCAGGGCGTCGCGGAAACTGGTCTTCTCGAACTCCTGGACGAACGATATCACGTCGCCGAACTTGCCGCAGGACCAGCAGCGGTAGCGTTGGCGTTTTTGGCAGACATCGAAGGAGGGGCGCGAGTCGTCGTGGAAGGGGCACAGGCCCTTGTACGTGCCGCCCACGGGGCGGAGCGTCAGGTAGGAGCCGACGACATCGACGATGTCGTTGGCCTGCTTGACCAGCTTGACCCGGTCGTCTGACAAAGGGGCCACCTGACATTCAGGAGCCAGCCGGATACCCGAACCCGTCCATGGGCCCCGTTCCTCCTGGCCAGGGGAGTGGGGAAAGAGGGGAGTGCTGATCCTCCCGCCTCATCCAGGTGCGCGTGCCGCCCGCGAGTCCCGCCAGGGGGCTTGCCAGGCCGTTACAGCCGGCAGCCCTGATCGAACCCGCTTTCCTTGGCAATGGGTGGCCGAGGCCGCCCGTTGGTCGCCCGCGTGTTCGCGCAATTATAACCGCCTGGCGAAACCCAGTCAAGCTAGGTAAGCCCCGCAGGCCGGGGCGGGCCGTCGTCGTAACATCCATCGTCATCCAGAGTTACGGATTGTCGCTCAAAGGGCTCTCTTTGCGGGGGGCGCCGTGCGGGCGTTCTTGCGCGGCGGCGCCGGCCCTGGCGTATGAGACGCATCCGCCGATTGTGCTGGACCGGGGGGCGTCCCTGAGCCGATGAATACGGCGTATCCGCGATCCTCGGGGTGTCTGCGCCCCGTTCATGCAGGAGGGTGAGGGGATGACGGCGTTCTCCGTCTGGGGCTCCGCGGCGTGCTGGCGGCGCGCGATGGCCCGGCTGTTCGTCGGCGGCTGCGTGGTCCTGGGGGCCTCCGTGGCCGTGGCCGCCCCGCCCACCGCCGACAAGATGCTCGAATACACGCCCAAGCAGGACGCGGCGGTCAGCACGCCCGCCGCCGCCGACCTCGCCCGCTGCACCGTCGAGATGGAGAAGACCAAGAGCGGCGTCGGCTCCGCCTGGGTCCTCAAGGGGCCGGACGGCCGCATGCTCCGCCGCTACTACAGCTCCAGCGGCAAGAACGTCGACCTCTACTCCTACTACAAGGACGGGGTCGAGGTCTACCGCGAGACGGTGTCCCCCGGCGCCACCAAGCCCGACGGCTTCCGCTGGATCAACACCGCCGGCAGCAAGCACGGCGTCGACGTGGACAAGGACGGCAAGATCGACACCTGGCAGTCGATCAGCGTCGAGGAGGTCAGCCAGGAGCTGATGAAGGCCCTCGCCACCAAGGACCTGTACCGCCTCCAGGCCCTCCTCGTCACCGACGCCGACCTCGCCCACCTCGGCATCACCGGCGAGATGGCCGAATCGATCAAATCGAAGCGCAAGGACATCAAGACACGCTTCGACTCCTGCACCGCCAAGCTCACCAAGCTCGACGGCAAGGCCAACTGGCTGCACGTCGAGACGCCGGCTCCGGAGTGCCTGCCCGCGGACGCCACCGGCGCCAAGGCCGACGTCCTGCGCTACTCGCGCGGCACGGTGCTGTTCGAGTCCGGCGGGGCCAGCGACTGGTTCCAGACCGGCCCGATGATCAAGGTCGGCAACGCCTGGAAGCTGATCGAGGGCCCGGTGCCGGGGGCCGCCCCGACCGTGGACGACCGCGGCATGTCCGGCGGCGCCGACTCGGCGGTGACGGTGGACCCGGCGGTCCAGAAACTGGTCGAGGCGCTCACCGATCTGGACAAGAAGGGCCCCGGCGCGGACGCGGCGGCGCACCACATCGCGCGGGCCGACGTGCTGGAGCGGATCATCGCGGCGGTCAAGCCGACACAGCGTGACCCGTGGATCCGGCAGGTGGCCGACAGCCTGTCGAGCGCCGCCCAGGCGCAGGCCAAGGCGGACGGCACCGGCCTGTCGCGCCTCGGCGTGCTGGAGGCCCAGCTCGTCAAGTACATGCCCGGCAGCGACCTCGCCGCCTACGTCACCTTCCGCAAGCTCCAGTCGGCGTACTCCATCGCCCTCAGCACCGGCGGCGAGAAGAAGTTCGACGAGATCCAGAAGGCGTGGCTGGAGCAGCTCACCGCCTTCGTGAAGGCCTACCCCAAGTCCGAGGACGCCCCCGACGCCATGCTCCAGCTCGGCATGGTGTGCGAGTTCCTCGGCAAGGAGGTGGACGCCAAGAACTGGTACCTCACCCTGGCCAAGAACTTCTCCGGCAAGCCGCAGGCGGCCAAGGGCGAGGGCGCGGCCCGGCGTCTGGGCCTGGAGGGCCAGACGATGCGGCTGGCGGCCCCGCTTCTCACCGACTCCGGCACGCCCTACGACATCGACCAGATGCGCGGCAAGATGGTGATCGTGTACTACTGGGCGAGCTGGAACGGCACGGCCAAGGACGACTTCGCCAAGTTGAAGAGCGCCGTGGACAAGTCCGAGGGCCAGGCCGCCCTGTTGTGTGTGAACCTGGACAACACGCCGTCGGAGGGCAAGGCGTTCCTGGAGAAGCACTCGCTGCCGGGGACGCACCTGTACACGCCGGGCGGGCTGGACAGCAAGCTGGCGTCGCAGTACGGCGTGATGGTGCTGCCGAGCGTGTTCCTGGTCGGCAAGGACGGCAAGGTGGTGAACAAGGCCGCCCAGGTCGGCACCGTCGAGGACGAGGTCAAGAAGGCGCTCAAGAAGTAACACCGCCCGGTTAGCCGCGACGCGCGGCGGAGCGCGTGTCCAATGGCCAGGGGCCGCGAGGGATTTCTCTCGCGGCCCCTGGCCGTTCACTCCGCCGATCACGCGATTTTGCAAACCTCCTCGAACGTCAGCCGCGGCGAGCGGGGGTACAGCCTGGCCGCGTCGCCGTACCCGAGGTTGCACAGGAAGTTCGACTTCACCGTCGTGCCGGCGAAGAAGGCCGCGTCAACCTTCGCGTTGTCGAAGCCGGACATCGGCCCGCAGTCCAGGCCGAGCGAGCGGGCGGCCAGCATGAAGTACGCCCCCTGGAGCGACGAGTTGCGCAGGGCGATCCGCTCCAGCACGTCCGCCGGCAGATCCTTGAACCATGCCTTCGCGTCGGCGTGCGGGAAGAGCTTCGGCAGCAGCTCGTAGAACTTCACATCCATTCCGATGATCGCGGTGACCGGGGCGGCCATCGTCTTGTCGATGTTGCCTGCGTCGAGGCAGGGCCGCAACTTCTCCTTGGCGTCGCGCGATTTGACGAAGACGACCCGCATCGGGCACATGTTGGCGGAGGTCGGCCCCATCTTCGCGAGGTCGTGGACGCGGCGCAGCAGGTCGTCGTCCACGGGCCTGTCGATCCAGGCGCCGTGCATCCGGGCCTCGCGGAAGATGATGTCCTGCCCCTCGTCGTTCAGCGTCTTGCTCATGTCGCCCTCGCGTGCGGTGGTAAGATGGGGGTGCCGCCACCCTCATCGTATCCGCCCGCCACGCCGGAGACCGGTCATGCTCCCCTGCCTGACGTTCGCCCTGCTCATGCACGGCGTCGGCCCGCCGACGCCGTTCGACGCGGCCAGGGCGGCCGCCGGGGTGAAGGAGGTCATCGGCCACATGGGCTCGTGCGCCGACCGGCCGGGGAACACCCTGGCCGGGGTGCGCCGGGCTATCGAGGCGCGGGCGCACGCCGCCGAGGTGGACGTCCGCACGACGAAGGACGGCGTCCTCGTCTGCCTGCACGACGACACCGTGGACCGCACCACCGACGGCAAGGGCCCGGTGTCCGGCATGACGCTGGCCGAGGTCAAGCGGCTGGACGCCGGCGTCAGGTTCTCGCCGAGGTTCAAGGGCGAGCGCGTGCCGACGCTGCGCGAGTTGTTCTCGCTGGCGAAAGGCAAGATCGGCGTGATGATCGACCTCAAGGAGGGCGGCGAGGGCTACATGAGGAGGATCGCCGAGGAGGTCCGCAAGCACGGCGAGCCGAAACGCACCGTCCTCGGCGTGCGCTCCGTCGAGCACGCCAGGACGTTCGCGCGGCTCCTGCCGGAGGCGCGGCAGATCGGGCTGATCCCCAGGCAGGGCGACATCGAGGCGTTCGCGGACGCCGGGGTCAAGGTGATCCGCCTGTGGCCTCGGTGGCTGACCGACACGTCGCTGGTGCCGCGCGTGCGCCGGCGGGGGCTGGGGCTGCATCTGGGCACCGGCAACGGGACGCCGGCGGAGGTCCAGCCCCTCCTGACGTACACCCCAGAGTCCCTGTCGAGCGACGACCCGGCGCGGCTGATCAAGACCTTGGCGGAATTGGCGGGGGGGAAGCGGTGAGCCCCCGAGTACGCCTCGGAGCGAGCGCCCCCGGAGGCGGGGCTGATCCCCGTCGAGGGAGATCCGGGCGGGGCGCGGGACGATAGAATGACAACACCGCCCCACCCTCCTGGAGGCCGCACCGATGGCCGACGCCTTCATCCTGTCCGCCGCACGCACACCCATCGGCAAGTTCCTCGGGGCCTTCGCCGAGATGCCCGCCGTCGCGCTCGGCGGCGTCGCCCTCGCCGAGGCCGTCCGCCGCGCCGGGGCGAAGCCCGCCGACGTCGACGAGGTGGTCATGGGCATGGTGTTGCAGGCCGGGGCCGGCCAGAACCCCGCCCGGCAGGCGGCCCTGCGGGCGGGGCTGCCCGACACCATCACCGCCGTGACGGTGAACAAGGTGTGCGGCTCCGGGCTGGAGGCGGTCATGCAGGCGGCGCGGGCCATCCGCGCCGGGGACGCCGACCTGGTCGCCGCCGGCGGCATGGAGAGCATGAGTCGGGCGCCGCACCTGCTGTTCGGCACACGCGCCGGCTGGAAGTACGGCGATCAGAAGGCCGTCGATGCCATGATCCACGACGGGCTGTGGTGCGCGTTCGAGTCGCGGCACATGGGCGAGTCGGCGGAGTACACCGCCGGCAAGTGCGGCGTGACGCGCGAGGGGCAGGACGCCTTCGCCGCCCGCAGCCAGCGGCTCGCCGCGGCGGCCCTCGCCGGGGGGGCCTACGCCGAGGAGGTCGTCCCTGTCACCGTGGGCCAGGGCCCGAAGGCGAAGACGGTCAGCCAGGACGAGGGAGTCCGCGGCGACACGACGGCGGAGGGGCTGGCCAAGTTGAAGCCGGCGTTCAAGGAGGGCGGCACGGTGACCGCCGGCAACGCCTCGACGCTGAGCGACGGGGCGGCGGCGCTGGTCGTCGGCTCGGGCAGGGCGGCGGAGAATCTGGGGGTGCGGCCCCTGGCACGCATCGTCGCCTACACGACGGCGGGCGTGGCCCCTCGCGACATCTTCCTCGCCCCGATCTTCGCCGTGCGCAGGCTCCTGGAGATGGCGGGGCTGAAGTCGTCCGACGTGGGGCTGTACGAGCTGAACGAGGCGTTCGCCGCGCAGTCCCTGGCCAACGTCCGCGAGCTGGGGCTGGACGAGGACAGGGTGAACGTTAACGGCGGGGCCATCGCGCTGGGCCACCCCATCGGGGCTTCGGGCGCGCGTGTGCTGGTGACGCTCCTGCACGCCATGAAGGCACGGGACGAGAAACGCGGCGTCGCGGCGCTGTGCCTGGGCGGCGGCAACGCCGTGGCGATGCTGGTCGAGCGGGCGTGATCACAGCTCACCCCGCCGGGGCCGGCTTGGGCCGCGCCGGGGCCGGCTTCGGCGCCGGCTTGGGCGCGGGCCGGGCCGGCACACGCTCCGGCACGCGGACCGGCTCGCGCCGCGGCGTCGTCTCGCGTCGATGCGACCGTGTCGTCATGGCTCACTCTCCGTGGTGATCGCGGGCGCGTAGTACGCCTCCGCCCGCAAGAAGACCGCCGGGTCCGGCAGATGCTCCAACGTCATCTCGCCGCGCCCCATCGCCCGCCGCACGCGCAGCAGGTAATCCCGTGACGCCTCCTCGAAGCCCACATCAAGGAACGGGTCCGGCGGCGTCGGCCCGCCGCCGTCCTCCTCCACCAACTTCCGCGCCTCGGCGATCAGCTCCGCCCCGCGTGTCAATCCGCTGGCCCCCTCACCCTGGTGCAGCAGCATCCCCTCCACCGCACGCAGCGGCATGAGCAGACGCTCCCAGCTCGTGTCGGGGTCGTACAGCGGCACGATCCACCGGTGGTAAGGGTACAGGCACTCCTCCAGCCGAAACATCCGCACCGCCCGCCGGCGCTCGGCGTCGTCGCACGGCTCCGTGGGGTGGATCGCGCCGGGGTCGCGGTGGGCGTCGAACCGCCGCAACAGCGCCACCAGTCGGCGTTCGAACCTGCGGTACGCCGCGGCGGCCTCGCGGCACTGGCTCAGCCAGGCCGGCGGCTCGCCGGGGGAGTACACGCGGCAGGCGTCCTCGGTGCAGGCCGCCAGCAGGCCGAGGTTGAGCCGCTGGATCGTCGCGAACAGGGCGGCGAGGGCGGCCTCGTCCTCCGCCGGCAGCGGGAAGACGTAATCGAGCCGGTGCCCGCGTGCCTGCCCCGGGCAGCGCACCTCGACGAGGTCGCCGCGGATGATCAGGCCGTAGGCGGCGTTGGGGTCGCGGCGTGGCCGGCGGTCGAGGGCCTGGAAGCGGTGTAATTCCGTCGTGGCGAGGAAGAGCCACAGGCCGATGAACCGCGCCCTCCCCTCCAACCCCGGGAGGGTGCCGGTGTCGAAGCCGACGGACACCTGCACCTCCTCGACCTGCTCGGGGTCACGGTGGGCGTTGACCCACCGCGCCAGCTCGGCCGGATCGCCGGTTGGCGGGGCCAGGAGTTTCTCGGCGGTGCCGGCACCCAGCTTCGCCCCGAGCGTGACCGAGTGCAGGGGCGGCTCGCCGGGGCGCGTGATGAGCAGTTGGGCGAACCCCGGCTCGCGTGCCAGGGCGGCCATGATCGCGGCCTTGAGGCGCGGCGTGGCGGCGAGGGGGGGCGCCGCGCGGAGGACGGCGAAGAGGGCGTCGAGGGCGTGGCGGCGGACGTTCTCGTCGCCGTCGGCGAGGAGGCCGCGCATGCGCGACACGTCGGCCTCGGTGGCGGGGAGGCGTCCGTCGGCGCGCCACGGGGCGAGCCAGGCGAGGTGCTGGGCGAGCCGGCGGGCGCGGGAACGAGCCGCCGCCTGCTTGAGCATCTCGGCGGAGGCGAGCAGCACGAGCAGGCCGACGAAGACGCCGAAACATTGCGCGGCGGCGAAGAAGGCGGACAGGACCTGCTGGCCGAAGGGGCGTGAGTCGCGGAAGAAGGTGCGGACGAAGACGAGGGAGAGGAAGACGAGGAGGGCGAGCAGCAGGACGGGCTCCAACGGCTGCCTGCCAGGGCGGGAGAGTTGTCGTGCGGTGCGCATCGCCTGCCTCCGCGAGCTACCTTCATCGTAACCCACACGGCGGCGATGTGGAAGGAGAAGAAGGCATACCACGAAAGACACGGAAGACACGAAAGGAAGACAAAGCAAGGCAGAGAGGCAGAAGAGGACAGCAGCCCGGCTTCCTGCTTGATACCTGCTTTGCTTCTTTGTCTTCCTTTCGTGTCTTCCGTGTATTTCGTGGTATGCCTTCTTCCTTCTTCACAGACCCGCCAGGGCCGCACGGGCGTCCTCCGGCGTCGGGATCATCTTCCGCATCCGCGCCCGGTCCAGCCTGCCGTCCAGCGCCGCGAACAGCAGGCCCGGATGCCGCCGGCGCATCGCCTCCGCCGCGTACGCCTTGCGGTCACCGCCGCCCGTGATCGCCTCGATGTCGGCCCTCCGCGCCGCCGCCCAGGCCGCCAGCCGCGACAGGTCCGCCAGGTACGCCTCCCAGGCGTCCCAGTGCTCCTTGTAGAAGACCAGCACCTCCTCCGGCACCAGCCCCCGCCCCTGCTCCTGCAACGCCGCCTTCAGTTGGTCCCAGGTCTCCGCCTTCGCCGCGTCGATGACCTCGACGGTGCGCGCGTAGGTGCAGAACGCCATCAGCCGCATCAGGTTCAGGTACTCGGGCGTCTTGATCTTCACGCGGTAGGTGACGTGCCCGTCACGCTCGAAACAGACGACGCTGCCCTCCTCGTCGGTGCCGGCCAGCGACGCCAGGAGCGCGTCGATCTGCTCCGCGAACGTCGCGCCGGCGGGTGAGAAGGCGTCCACGGCGTGCAGCCCGAACCGCGCCGCCAGCTCGGTCAGCTCCGGGTAGCCGATGTACTGGAACCGCGCGTGGTCGAAGCAGGCGTGCAGGACCAGGTCGGCCCGCCCGCCGTAGTTGGTGACGTGCGGGGCCAGCGGGTGGATCAGCTCGAAGAGCAGCGTGCGTCCCTCCAGGCACGCCGGGTCGTCGAGGAGCGCCGGGTACTTCTCCGTGGCGATCTGGCGGGCGCCGGCGAGGAAGTCGAAGCCGGGGACGCGCGAGTCGTCCTCCTCACGGATGCGCGCCCCCTCGATCATGCCGCGCGTGGTGAGCCAGACGCGGCCGTCGGCGCGGAACGCCTGGAGGAGCGAGCCGTCGAGCTTGCGGAGGAAGCGCATGTGCATGCCCGGCTCGGCGGCGATGTCGGCCAGCTCGACGGCGGTCATGCCGCGCTCGCCCACGTTGTAGATCTTGAGCAGCGGCAGCGACACGAGGCGGTACGGGTCGCGGCGGTAGACGATGCCCTTGGCGTAGAGGTGGTGCGGCTCGGTGGGCGTGTAGAGTTTGGCGCTGGCGTTGGCGAGGACGAGGCCGCCGCTGGTGCGCTTGAGGAGGAGGGGGTCGGCGTCGATGGCGGCGAGGATGTCGGCCTCGCGGGTGCGGAGATCGTGGAGGAGGGCGTCGATGCGGAGCTGCATGGTTCACCGGTGGCGTGGGGCGTAAGCGGATCTTGGCGAGCGGGGATGCGTCAGCGTCCCGAGTGGAGCGTCAGCGGCTCTTGATTTCTGGAGCGTCAGCGGCTCTGGATCGGGCGAGCGGGGCCGCGTCAGCGCCCCGAGTGGAGCGTCAGCGGCTCTCTTCAGAGAGCGGGCACGCGCCGCGACGGTTCGCGGTTGAATCGCGCGGCGGCCGACGCTATGGGCGGGCGCGAAGGGAGGGCCGCGCATGCCCCAGTGGAAGGATACGCGCCGGGCCGGCGTCGTGTTGCTGGCTGTGGTGTTGATGGGCGCCGCTCCGCCGATGGCGGAGGAGCCGGCGGCGGAGGTGCCGGCCCCGGCGGTGACCCGATGTGACGTGTTCGCCCCGAAGCGGGAGACGATGCTGAGTAACCATGTCTTCGTCGCGCCGCGTGCCGGGAATTCACTGCTGGTGGGTGACCTCCTCGTCTACCCGCCGAATGTGTCGGCGGCGTGCGAGCATCGCGGGCCGCAGGTCGAGGACGGTGAACGGCGCGAGCATGTTCAGGCGGATTTGTTCAGCGTCGTTGATTTGTTCGACCCACCGTATGAGCTTGGAGGCTTTTGGTGGGGGTTCTCTGGCCCCATGCACAGGTGGATGCTCGGCGGCGAGTGGTCGAAGCACCGCTGCACGTCGTTGCCCGCCGGCAAGTTCTGGGACGTGATCGCGCCGGGCAACCCGCTGAGCGAGTTGAGGCCCGTGCCGGACGGCGTGGTGTTCCTATACACGGGCGAGGTCGGGCCGGGGTGCAAACTGATGGCCTCGCCGAAGGCGGCTCCCGCGTTGAAGGCCGTGCCGGAGGGTGTGAGCGGCGATGGCAAGCGGGCAGCGTTGTATTTGGTGATGACCCTGGACGAGTTGTTGGCCGACCAAGAGCGAGCGAGGGCTGAGAGCAAGGCGAGAGAAGAGGAGCAAGCGGAGTGGTGGAAAAACCACCGGTTCAGCGGCTTCCATCGTTGACCGGATGCCCCACGTCCAGGGAGGGATTCCACCATGCCCGCTTTCACTCGCGTCCGCCGTTGCCTCGTGCTGTTGCTGGCCGCGTTGTTGATGGGTGGCGGGCCGCCGGCCGACGCGGTGAGCTCGGACATCGCGACGGACACGGGGCTCATGTCCGAATCGGCCAGGCGCATGATCGGCGGGGGCGGGCTGCGCCTGCCCTCGAAGCGATTCGAGAGCACGAAGGCTGTCTGCGGCGCGTGGGATTCCGACGAGCCGCGTTCGCCTCCGGTCAGGGTCGTGCAGCCCCTCCCGGCCAAGGAGCGTCGGACGGTGATGATCAACCACGTCTTCGCCGTCCCGCTGCCAACGGGTGCGCTGCTGGCCGGCGACGCCGACTTCCTCATCTACCCGCCCGACGTGTCACCCGTCGCCGAACACCTCGGCGAGGGCCTCGGCGGTGTCGGCTCTGGGGCCGAGGTCGTCCCGTTGCCGGTATTCCCGGATGACGACGCTGGCGAGAATCCCGAGGAGGGGCCTTACTACTGGCGCTACCCGGATGGCCCGCTGGTCATCCTTCAGAATGGCCCTGACTACTGGCGCTACCCAGGTGGGGCGCGGGTCAGCCCGTGGGATGACCCACCGCCACGTCCCGAGCGACACCGGCTCCTCCGCCGCTGGCCGTCGGACCTGCCGCCGCTCCTCGGCGTCAGTTGGGCCGTGATCGCGCCGGCCAACGCCTTCTCCGAGTGGGTGCGCCCCGCGAAGGAGAAGGCGGGGCACATCCACTTCGCCTTCACCGGCGAGGTCGGCCCCGGCCGCAAATTGTCCACGCCCCGACAGGCGGCTGCCCCGGTTTCGCCCGTGATCGATCCGACCACCCTCCCGGTCTACTCGTCCATCGATGACTTCATCGACTATCAGAGGAGGTGGAAGGACCACATGGCGCGGTCACGTTGCTGGGCGAGTTTTGGCAACTTCCACTTCTGACCTCACGCCGCCGCCCGCGCCCTCGGCTGGTGCTTCCAGCGCCGGTGCAGCCAGAAGTACTGCTCCGGCGCCTCCCGCACCAGCGCCTCCAGCGCCCGCGTGTACCGCCGCGTCACCTCCAGCGCCGCGTCCGGACGGCCCGCGTACTCACGCGGGTCGATCAGGTCCGACACCCGCAGCTCGAAACGCATCGGCCCCACACGCACCGCCGCCCCCACCACGATCGGCGCGTCGTGCTCCAGCGCCAGCAGCGCCGGCGGCTTGAACGTCGAGGCCGGCCTGCCGAAGAACTCCACGAAGAACCCCTTCGGCCCCGCGTCCTGGTCGCACACGATGGCCACGCGCTCCCTCCGGTCCAGCACGTCGCGCATCTCGAAGTAGGCCCCGGCCTTGTCGATCACCTTCTGCCCGGTCATGCACCGCAGCCGGCGGAAGAACGCATCCAGGTACGGGTTGTCCAGGGGCCGGGCCACCGCGTGCGCGTACATCCCCATCAGCCCCAGCCCGAAGTTCATCACCTCCCAGTTGCCGAAGTGCCCCGTCAGCACCAGCATCGGACGCCCGCTCACCTTCGCCGCCTCGATCACGTCCCGCACCCGCCCGGTACACTCCACATGCCGCCCCACCGTGTCGCGGCGGATCACGCGCGGCAGCAGCGCCACCTCGATCATCACCTCCACGAAGTGCCGATACGTCGCCCGCACCAGGGCATCCGCCTCGGCCGCCGTCATCTCCGGGAACGCATGACGCACGTTCTCCAGCGCCACCAGCCGGTGCCGCCGATTCACCGCGTAGACCAGCCAGCCCAGCGGCCCCGCCAGCGCGAGCGCCGCCCGCAACGGCACCATCTGCGCCATGCAGACCAGCACGCGCACGATCAGGTACACGGCGTAGGCGAGGGTCAACGAGCGTCGCCGGTCCATGGCGCGGCCTCTCCGGGTCAGGTGGGTGGTGATGGTTGTAACGCGCCCCGCCGCGGCGACGCAACCCCGATGGGAATCCTGTCGCTCATTGACAACTACCGAGCTTGAGCCTCCGCCCGCTTCGTGTATACTCCCGTATAGCAGTGAGCCGAAAACCCCGAACGCGAGGCCGATACACATGGCGGATCTGTCGAAGGACAAGGAGCGGAGCCTGACCTCCGCGCTGGGCCAGATCGAGAAGGACTGGGGCAAGGGCGCCATCATGCGCCTCGGCGAGAAGCTCGGCGAGGAGATCACCGGCATCTCCACCGGCTCGCTCGCGCTGGACATCGCGCTGGGCGGCAAGGGCCTCCCGCGCGGACGCATCGTCGAGATCTACGGGGCCGAGTCCAGCGGCAAGACCACCATCGCGCTCACCGCCGTCGCCAACGCCCAGAAGGCCGGCGGCGTCGCCGCCTACATCGACGCCGAGCACTCCCTCGACCCGTCCTGGGCCAAGCGCCTCGGCGTGGACATCGAGAACCTGCTGGTCAGCCAGCCCGGCAACGCCGAGGAGGCCCTCCGCATCGCAGAGATGCTCATCAAGTCCAACGCCGTGGACATCGTCGTCATCGACTCCGTCGCCGCCCTGGTGCCCAAGGCGGAGGTCGAGGGCGAGATCGGCGACACGCACGTCGGCCTGCAGGCCCGCCTCATGAGCCAGGCCCTGCGCATCCTCAACCCGACCATCGCCCGCACCAACGCCTGCATGATCTTCATCAACCAGGTCCGCCAGAAGGTCGGCGTCTTCTTCGGCAGCCCCGAGACCACGTCGGGCGGCCTGGCCCTCAAGTTCTACGCCTCCGTCCGCATGTCCGTCACCCGCGTCGGCCAGGTCAAGAAGGGCGACGAGACCATCGGGTCCGAGGTGCAGGTGAAGGTCGTCAAGAACAAGGTCGCCCCGCCCTTCCGCAACGCCCGCTTCGAGCTGATGTACGAGGGCGGCATCAGCCGCGAGGGCGACGTGATCGGCATGGCGCTCGAGGACAAGATCGTCGAGAAGAAGGGCAACTGGCTCTACTACAAGGACATCGGCCTGGGCAACGGCAGCGAGAAGGCCAAGGAGTACCTCCGCGACAACCCCGCCCTGATGGAGGAGCTGACCGCCAAGGTGCTGGAGAAGCGCGGCGTCGGCGTCGCGGCCCTGGTGCCCGCCGAGGGCTACGACGAGGACCCCGGCGAGGACCCCCTGGCCGCCGAGGAGCCCGCCCCCGCCCCGAAGAAGCGCGGGCGATGATCTCGTAGCTGACAGCCAGCAACAGCCAGCTGACAGCCAGCAACAGCCAGCGAGAAGAAGACAACAGCCGGCCTCTTCCTGATGGGGTGGCCGGCTGTTCTGGTTTTCGCTGGCTGTTGCTGGCTGTCAGCGAGTCGGTTACACTTCCCTTGCCCGGCCGCGGCCCCGCCACGCCCATCACCCCAGCGTGCCCCATGTCCGCCGACCCCGTCCGCGCGTTCCTGGACTCCGTCCACGGCCTGCTCCCGCCGGCGCAGCACGATGAGGCGTCGGCCCTGGCGCGGCGCACCGCCGACCCCAAGGCCCTCGCCGGCGAGCTGGTCAAACGCGGACGCCTCACCCTCTTCCAGGCCAAGAAGGCCCTCCAGGGCCGCGCCCCCGACCTACGCCTCGGCCCCTACGTGCTGATCGACGTCCTCGGCGAGGGCGGCATGGGCCAGGTCTTCAAGGCCCGGCACACGGTCATGAACCGGATCGTCGCCCTCAAGGTCATCCGCCCCGAGCGCTTCGCCGACCCCGGCGCCGTCGCCCGCTTCCGCCGCGAGATCGAGGTCGTCGCCAAGCTCTCCCACCCCAACGTCATCCACGCCTACGACGCCGCCCAGGAGGGCGACATCCATTATTTCGTCATGGAGTACATCGAGGGCGCCGACCTCGCCCGCACCCTGAAGGACCGCGGGCCCCTGCCCGTCCCCGAGGCCTGCGACTACGTGCGCCAGGCCGCCCTCGGGCTGCAGCACGCCCACGAGGCCGGCCTCATCCACCGCGACATCAAGCCCGCCAACCTCCTCGTCTGCCTCAAGCCCGCCGGGCAGGTCAAGGTCCTCGACCTCGGCCTCGCCCGCGCCACGGCCCTCGACGGCGTCACCGACCTGACGCCCGAGGGCAGCGTCATGGGCACCCCGGACTACCTCGCCCCGGAGCAGGCCAACGACGCCCGCGGCGTGGACATCCGCGCCGACATCTACTCCCTCGGCTGCACCCTCTACCACCTCCTCACGGGCCGCGTCCCCTTCCCCGGAGGCACCCTCGCCCAGAAGCTCCAGTGGCACCAGCAGGACGAGCCCGCCGCCGTCGAGAGCGTCCGCCGCGACGTGCCGCCCGAGCTGGCCGCCGTCGTCCGCCGCATGATGGCCAAGAAGCCCGCCGAACGCTTCGCCACCCCCGCCGAGGCCGCCGCCGCCCTCGCCCCGTTCTGCCCCGGCGCGCCCGGCACCCCCCCGCCCACCGCCCTCCCTACCACGAAGACCCACGCCCCCGCCCCGCCAACAGGCCCCCGGCGTCTCTGGCCCGTGGCCGGCCTGATCCTCCTCCTCGTGGCCGCGTGCGTTGCCGGGTACTGGCTGATGCAGGGCCGCGTCCCGGGGATCGGGACGCCGCGTGTCGAGGTCGTCGTCCGCCTGTCCGGCATCGCCCGGCCCGCCGACGGCAAGGCCGTCATCACGCTCGACGGCAACCCCATCCCCTTCGACGACCTCCGCCAGGACATCAAGCTCGCCGCCGGCACCCACGTCCTCGAGGTGCGCCAGGGCGCCGAGGTCATCGAGCGCCGCGAGTTCGAGGTGCCGGCCGGCGCCGCCGCCCAGCGGATCGTCGTCCCCGAGGCCGGCCTGCCGCCAGGGCCGATCACCACACTCACCGGCCACCAGCAGGAGGTGAGCTGCGTCGCCTACTCCGGCGACGGCCTGCGCCTCGTCTCCGTCGGCCCCGCCGCCGCCGACGGCCTGTTCATCTGGGACGCCGCCAGGGGCAAGGGCCTGCACCACTACACCGGCGCCAAGCCCCCGCGCCTCATCCGCGGGCACCCGTCCTGCGCCGCGCTGTCGTTCGACGGGCACACCGCCCTCATCGGCGGACGCCACTCCTACAAGTCCGCCCACGTCAAGCCCTGGATGCTGAGCGTCGGCGTGGAGAGCGGCACCCGCTTCTGGGAGTCCGCCGACCACTCCCGCCGCATCCTGTCCGTCGCCCTCTCCTCCGACGGCAAGATGGCCCTGTCCGCCGACGAGGCCGGCGTCACGCGGGGCTGGGACGCCGCCAAGGGCCGCCAGCTCTTCCAGCTCGAGGGCAGCCTGGCCGCCTTCTCGCCCACGGCGGACCGTGTGGTCACCGCGCGTCAGAAGAAGGCGAAGCTCTGGCTCCTGGGCGAGGCGCCGCGCGAGCTGCGTGAATTCGAGGGCCATGACGACGCGATCCGCGCCATCGCCTTGGCCCCGGACGGACGGCACGTCCTCACCGGCGGCGACACCACCGCCCGCCTGTGGGACGCCTCCACCGGCGCGCGGGTGCAGACCTTCCGAGGCCACACGAAGGAGGTGACGGGCGTGGCGTTCTCGCCCGACGGCCGCCGCGTGCTGTCCGGCAGCCGTGACGGCACGGTCCGCCTGTGGAACGTGGCCGACGCGAAGGAGCTGCACCGATTCACGCAGCACACCGATGCGGTGCTGAGCGTGGCGTACTCCCCCGGCGGCCGGCGTGCGGCGTCGGGCGGCCTCGACCGCACGGTGCGCCTGTGGTCGCTCCCGCCGTGACGACGAGGCCGGTCAGGGCTTGGCCTTCTTCTCCTGCTGAGCCCGCACCAGCTCCTGGATCTGTTCGGCCGTCATCGACTTGAGCAGCGTCGCCATGATTTGTTCCGGCCCGATGACGCGGATGGCGTTCTCCACCCCCACCACCTCGATCACCTTGTCGGGGGGCAGGTGGTTGACGACCGAAGACAGGTCGTTGTACTTGGCGACCTCTTCCCAGTCGAAGATGGCTTCGGGTGATGCGGCCATGTTCTTGATCCCCACAGAATGGGCTGCAAGCTCCTCACCAGCCACCCGAACTGCCGCACCAGCTCCTGCCGCGACAGGATCACCGCGCCCAGCCCCGCCGGCACGGGCCGCTGTCGGTCGAGCAGGAACAGCGGCAGGCCGTCCTCCTCGGCGGGCAGCTCGCGATACGCCACGAACCTCAGCGGGTGGCCGTACCCGGTGCCGAGCCACAGGCCGGCACTCTCGTATTGTACCGGCCCGCGCAACTTGGCGTTGTAGAGAAAGGTGTCGCCCAGACTCGGGGCGAGATACCAGAACGCCACCTCCCGCGCCTTCAGGCCGGGCCGCCCTGCCTCCTTCCGTTCCTCCGTGATCTTCGCCGTCAACCCAGCGCCCACCGCCATGAGCAATTCGAGGTCATCGACATCCGGGTGATCCGTCGGCCCCTTGAACTCGATGACATTCAGCTCACGGAGGTGCGACCACAGCCCGCGGAACGGCGGCTCGGCGGTGCCCTCGCGGCGTACGATGAGCATGTCTCCGCGGCGCGGCAGGTCGCTGACGGGCACCTCGGGGTCGATGGCGTACCACTCGCCGACGAGCAGGCGCATGAGGTGGACGAACAGCGGGTGCCACTGCTTCTTCATCGCCGGTACACTATCAGAGAGGGGCACGAAGGTGAAGCGGCTTCCCACCGTGGACGGCGAGATACTCATGGACGCGCTTGAGCGGATCAAAGGCATCGGCCTCATCGCACCGGGGGAGCATTGGAACGGCCCACAATTCTTCGATGCGGGTCGAGAGGGCAAACGCCGCTGGCAGGAGCTTGAAGGCCTATTTGAACTCCAGTGGCCGATGTTCGCAGACGCCGTGGCCGTGCTTGACCCCGCCTTCCGGTTGCCCGCCGACGAAGAGACGGCTGCCCTGTCGGCAAAGTGGCCGAGAATGTGGTGCGTGAACAGTGGGATCTTGATCTCGTTTCTGAAGTGGGAGCGATGCCCCACCACGGCCGGGTTGCTGAACCCCTACGAGCCCTGGATCGAGATATGGGAACACGGTGGCGCGTTCCGTGTAGAACACGGCCAGTTCGTGGACGTGTTCGACGCGACATTCATGCCACTCGGTGCGGTCTTCGTTCGGCGTGCTTGACTTCGATACTCACCAGGCCGCCTCACGCCAGCAACTCCTTGATGACCTCCGCCTTCTCCACGCCCGTCAAGCGGCGGCCTGTAGCCCACGCACCGCCTCCGCCAGTCCCTGCCCCGTCGTACGGCGGCGTTCATATGCCGCGAGGACGAGCCGCGATAGCTCCCCCAAAGATGGCCTCCTGACAACCATCCGACGGCACTGATCGGGGAACACGGCGGCCCAGTCTTCGCCGTCACGGCCGAGTGTCACCGGGTCGTGGACTATTACGATGTCGTGCTCGACCCGTTCGGTCCCCGAGCCGACCATCAGGCCGCCTGGCGAGCGACGGACGAATAGCCCGGCAGAGGCGAACGCCTGCCGGGCCTGCTGGAGAGAGCAGATCATCCGACCCTCACCCTCGCCAACGCCCTGGCCTCGACCTCCTCCCAGGGCACCAAAGTCTCGGGGTAGGCATCGGCCTTCGCCAGACGCCGCTCCAGCTCCGCCTTCAGCTCGTCGGAGATCGCCGACGCCTGCACGTCCGCCGATACGCTGTCCCAGATCTCGCCCAGCAGGGCGAGACGCTCGCTCACGCTCAATCGATCGATGCCGAGACCCTTCATCGTGACCTGCATGGCGGCGTCCCCCGGCCGGGCCTGTTCAGACTACCCGCCCGCTCGAAGCCCTGTCAAGCCAGCAGCTCCTTGATGACCTCCGCCTTCTCCACGCCCGTCAGACGCTGGTCCAGCCCCTGGTACCGGTAGCTGAACCGCGTGTGGTCGAAGCCCATCAGGTGCAGGATCGTCGCGTGCCAGTCGCGGATGTGGACCGGGTCCTTCACGATGTTGTAGCTGTAATCGTCCGTCTCGCCGTAGATCGTCCCGCCCTTCATCCCGCCGCCGCACATCCACATCGTGAAGCAGCGTGGGTGGTGGTCACGCCCGTAGTTCGCCTTCGACAGCCCGCCCTGCGAGTAGATCGTCCGCCCGAACTCGCCGCCCCAGATGATGAGCGTCTTGTCCAGCATCCCCTTGCGCTTCAGGTCCGTGATCAGCCCGTAGCACGCCTGGTCCACGTCCTTCACCTGCGACGGCAGCCGGCCCGCCACGTTGCCGTGCGTGTCCCAGTTGTTCAGGTACACCTGCACGAAGCGCACGCCCTTCTCCACCAGACGCCGCGCCGTCAGCGCCACGTTCGTGAACGTGCCCGGCCTCTTGGCCGCGTCGCCGTACAGGTCGAACGTCGATTTCGGCTCCTTCGACAGATCGACCAGCTCGGGCACCGCCGTCTGCATGCGGTACGCCATCTCGTACTGCGCGATGCGCGTGTGCGTCTCCGGGTCGCCCACCAGCTTGAAGTTGATCTCGTTCAGCTTCTTCAGCCCGTCGAGCGTCTTACGCCGTGTCGCCTGCGTCACCCCGTCCGGGTTGTTGATGTACAGGATCGGGTCGCCCGCCGCCCTGAACGGCACCGCCGCGTGCTCGCCGGGCAGATACCCCGACTGCCAGAGCCGCGCCGAGATGGCCTGCACCTGCTCCGTATTCGTCGGCTTCGCCACCATCACGACGAACGTCGGCAGGTTCTTGTTGAGCGCACCGAGCCCGTAGCTCATCCACGCCCCCAGGCACGGCCTGCCCGTCACCTGGTTGCCGGTCTGGATGTTGGTGATGGCCGGCTCGTGGTTGATCGCCTCGGTGTGCATCGACCGCACGAAGCACATCTCGTCGGCCACCTTCGGCAGGTACTTCCACAGCTCGCTCATCCACATGCCGCACTTGCCGGCCTGCGAGAACTTGTACATCGACGGCGCGACGGGGAACTTCCCCTGCCCGCTGGTCATCGTCGTCAGACGCTGACCCTTGCGGATGGTCTCCGGCAGCTCCTTGCCGTACTCCTTCGCCATCTGGGGCTTGTAATCGAACAGGTCCATCTGCGGCGGCCCGCCGACCATGTGCAGGTAGATCACATGCTCCGCCTTGGGCGCGAAGTGGGCGATGCCGGGGAGTTTCACCTTGGTGGCGTCGGCGGCCTGGAGCGACTGCAGCGCCGCCCACCCGACGGCGCTGGACACGCCCGCGCCGAAGAACTGCCGCCGCGTCAGGTTCGTCAGGAAGTCGTTCATCGTGGGATACCTCGAAGAACAGAGCATACCACGAAATACACGGAAGACACGAAAGGAAGACAAAGACAGGCAAGGGAGGCAGGAGAGGACGGGTGCCGCCTTCTTGCTTGATACCTGTTTTGCTTCTTTGTCTTCCTTTCGTGTCTTCCGTGTATTTCGTGGTATAACTCTGCTTGGCTTTACTTGTTCAGGACCTCGTCCAGGTTCATCAGCGCGTTCGCCAGCATCGTCCACGCCGCCAGCGTCGTCGGCTCCATCGCCGGGGACGGACGCGACTCGCCCGTCATGATCAGCTTCTTCGCCCGGTCCGCCTGGCCCTTGAAGTCCGCCACCAGCTCGGACAGCATCTCACGCACCACCGGCCGCTCCTCGGCGTTCAGCGTCCGCGCGATCAGCCGCAACGTGATGTAGTCGATCCGCTCGTCGTCCGTCTTCCCGCCGTCGGTGAGAGTCTTCTCGGCGAGCACGCGGGCCGCCTCCACGAATTGCGGGTCGTTCAGCGTCACCAGCGCCTGGGTCGGCGTGTTGGTGCGCTCGCGCCGCACCGCGCACGTCTCCCGGTTGGGCGCGTTGAAGATCTCCATCGATGCCGGGGGCGCGCTCCGCTTCCAGAACGTGTACATGCTCCGCCGGTACAGCTTCTCCCCCGTGTCACGCCGGTAGTCCCGCGTGTTCGACCCGATCATCGCCACCGCCTCCCACACGCCGTCCGGCTGGTACGGCTTCACGCTCGCACCCCCGAACCGGTGGATCAGCAGCCCGCTCGACGCCAGGGCGTGGTCACGCACCATCTCGGCGTCCATGCGGAACCGGGGCCCACGGGAGATGAGCCGGTTCGCCGGGTCCTTCTCACGCTTGAACGCGTCCTGGTACGCCGCCTGCCGGTACGCCGACGACATGACCATCAGCTTGTACATCCGCTTCACGTCCCAGCCCGACTCGCGGAATTCGACGGCCAGCCAGTCCAGCAGGTCCGGGTGTGAGGGCGACTCGCCCGAGATCCCGAAGTCCTCCGCCGTCCGCACGATGCCCGTCCCGAACAGCTCCTGCCAGAACCGGTTCACCGTCACACGCGCCGTCAGCGGGTGCTCGTCGCTCACCAGCCACGTCGCGAAGCCCAGCCGGTTCGTCGGCAGCTCCCTGGACATCGGCGGCAGCACCGCCGGCGTCCCCGGATCGACCTTGTCGCGCTTCTTGTCGTAGTCGCCCCGGAACAGGATGTACGCCATCGCCTTCTCGGCCTTCTCGACGCTGATGTGGGCGATGGTGCCACGGCTCCTCAGCCCCGACTCCTCCGCCGACAGCTCGGCCGCACGCGCCGCGGCCTTGCGGTACTCCTCGTCCTGCGTCCCCAGGTAGTAGCTGAACAGCTCGTCCTTCTCCCCAGGCGTGCGCTTCGCCGCCGGCTTCGCCGCGATCGTCCCGATCCGCCCGCCTCCCGCCAGCTGGTTCACCTCCAGCCCGGAGAGCGCCCGCCCGTAGATCCGCAGGTCCTGCAGGGCGAAGCTGTTCACACGCCCCGTGTTGTTCCGCTGCGCCAGCTTGAACGGCACCGTCGTCCGCGTCGTCCCCTTGAGATTGTCGGCCTGGACGTCGCGCCCCTTCTGCCTCTCGCCGTCGATGTAGATCTGCAACCCGTCCGCCTTGCCCGAGCCGTCATACGTCACGAAGACGTGGTGCCACTTGCCCTGCTTCAGGGGTGTGGTGGCGACCACCTTGACGGCGTCCGTCGGCCACTTGTTGACGATGTGGGCGCCGACCTTGCCGCCCTCCAGCCACAGGTCCCAGCCCCGGTAGTCGTTGGCGTCGTCCATCCGCGAGAACAGCGCCCCGCCCGTCGCCCCCGGCCCCAACTTCACCCAGGCGCCGTACGAGAACCCATTGGGGTGGTTGAGGTCGCCGGCGTCCTTGACCGCCAGGTTCGTCGTCGGGCCGATGTCCAGCGCCTTGCCCGTCTTGCCGTCCGTCCAGTTGGCCGCCGTCACGCCCACCGTGCGCGTCTTGCCGCCCACGCTGATCTTGACCCGCGCGTCCTTGCCCTCGTCGAACGGGGCGTGGAACACCAGCCCCTCCGCCGTCGGCTTACCGCCCACCATCTCCGGCTTCAGGCCCGCCTCCCACTTGGCGAAGCCGGCCCGCGCCGCCGCCTTGCGGCCCTCCATCAGCTTGCGCACTCCGGCCAGCTCGGCCTTGATCACGTCCGCGCGGGCGAGGTCCTCGGCCTGCGGCACAGTGATGATCGGCGGGGTGTTGTGGACGTTGCCGTCCATCGCCCTCTGCGTCGTGTTGTTGAAGAACGCCGCCATCCGGTAGAACTCGCGCTGCGTCAGCGGGTCGAACTTGTGGTCGTGGCACACGGCGCAGCCCGTCGTCAGGCCCATGAACACCTGCGACGCCGTCTCCGTCCGGTCGCGCGTGTACAGGACCTCGTACTCCTCCGGGATCACCCCGCCCTCGTTCGTCGTGATGTTGCAGCGGTTGAACCCCGTCGCCACGAGCTGCTCCAACGAGGGCTTCGGCAGCAGGTCGCCCGCGAGCTGCTCGATGGTGAACTGGTCGAAACGCTGGTTCCGGTTGAACGCGCGGATGACCCAGTCGCGGTAGGCCCAGATCTCGCGGTAATTGTCGAAGTGGATGCCGTGTGTGTCCGCGAACCGCGCCGCGTCCAGCCAGTAGCGCCCGCGGTGCTCTCCCCACAAGGGCGACGCCAGCAGCGTATCGACCAGACGCTCGTAGGCGTCGGCCCGCGTGTCGTTCACGAACGCCTCCACCAGGTCCGCCGACGGGGGCAGGCCGGTCAGGTCGAGCGCCACACGCCGCGCCAGCGTGCGTCTGTCCGCCTCGACGGCGGGCGTGAACCCGTTCTTCTCCAGCTCGGCCAGGATGAAGCGGTCGATGGGGTTGCGCACCCAGGCGTTGTCCTTCACGTCCGGCTGCGCCGGACGCCTGGGGGTGATGAACGCCCAGTGCGCCTCGTATTCCGCGCCCTCGGCCACCCACCGGGCGAGCGTCTGCTTCTGCTTGTCGGTCAGCACCTTGTGCGACCGCGGCGGGGGCATGATCTTGCCCTTCTCCTTGCGGTTGATGCGGTCGATGATGTCGCTCTCGGACGGCTTGCCGGGGACGAACGCCTTCGCCTTCAGGGCGTCCTCGCGGATGTCGAGACGCAGGTTCGCCTTTCGTGCCGCCTTGTCGGGGCCGTGGCAGGCGAAGCAGTTCTCCGCCAGGATCGGGCGGATGTCGCGGTTGAACGCCAGCTTCGGCGCGGCCTGGACGGCGGGGGCCGCGATCAACGCGAGGAGAAGGAGTCTTGCGGTCATGCGGCGCCTCCGGGGGTCGTCAGTGTGGCGAGGGCGGCCCGGCTCCAGGTGCGGATGCCGGAGCGGATGTGCCGGGCCATCGCCCGGCCGGCTTCTTTCGGCGAATTGGCGAGCAACGCCTCGACGATGGCGAGGTGCTCGGACGCCTCCTCACGCAGGCGCTCCACCTCATTGTGCGCCTCGTGGTGGACGTAGGACAGATCGCGGAACGACCGGAACAGCATCGTCAGCCGCCCCAGCTCCTGGACAAGGAATGCGTTCCCGCAGCACGACGCGATCAGGTCGTGTAGCCGCGAATCGACCCGCCGCGCCACGGCGAGGAACGCCTGCATCCGCGTCGGGCGCCCCGCCATCAGCTCTCGCAGCTCGGCGGCGAGGGCGTGCAATTCATCGAGCGGGATACGTCCGCAGGCGCTGCGTGCCGCCTGGCACTCCAGCAGCCGCCGCACCTGCAACACCTCGCGCACGTCGCGCGGCGTGACCGCCTTGACGACGGCCCCGCGGTTGGGCAGGAGCTGCACGAGCCCGAGGCCGGCCAGCGAGATGAGCGCCTCGCGGATGGGGGTGTGGCTGACGCCGTAGCGGTCGGCGAGCCGCTGCGTGACGAGGTGCTCACCGGCGCGGAGTCGGCCGTGGACCACGTCGGCGAGCAGGGATTCGGTGATGGCCTGGCGGCGCAGCCCGTGCGCCGCCTCGGTGGGGCCGGTCATGGGTGGGATCGTCGGTGGGGAGGCGATAGATTCAGGGTATCAGCCCGACGATGGGGCCGGCAAGGGGATTCTGTAGAATCGTGACGGGATTCTATCGAGCCCGCCGCGAGTGGAGCGGCAGCGATCGCGTGTCAGCGCCCTGAGTCACACAGCCTCATCGCCTCACTGACGTGGCGCATCCACAAGCTAGAAACCCAGTGCCGCTGACACCACTCGGGGCGCTGACGCGGCCCGCTGACGCGACGCCGATCGCCTGAGAGCCGCTGCGGCCGCTATGACAATCCGTGACACCCGTCATCCCCGAGGGTCCTCGCATGCGCCTCTTCCTCTCCCTGATCGCAATCCCCCTCGCCGCCGCCGTGGTGCACGCGGCCCCGACGTTCGCGCCGGTGTTCGGCAAGGGCATGGTTTTGCAACGCGGCATGGCCGTGCCCGTCTGGGGCAAGGCGGCGCCCGGCGAGGAGGTCACCGTCACCTTCCTCAAGCAGTCGAAGACCGCCACGGCGGACGCCGACGGCGTGTGGCGTGTCGGCCTGGACAAGTTGGAGGCCGGCGGGCCCTACGTGTTGACGGCGAAGGGCAAGACGGAGGTGAAGATCGAGGACGTGTACGTCGGCGAGGTGTGGGTCTGCTCCGGGCAGTCGAACATGCGCTGGACGCTCAAGCAGTCCGAGGACGGCGACAAGGAGGCCGACAAAGCCGACCTCCCGCTCCTGCGCGTCAACCAGGCCGGCGGCGCGTGGGTGACCTGCTCGCCGAAGGCGGCGCCGGGCTTCTCGGCGTGCGCCTACTACTTCGGACGCGACCTACAGAAGCACCTCAAGGTGCCGGTGGGGCTGATCGTGCGCTGCGTGGGCGGCACGTCGGCGCGGCTGTGGACGCCCGCGGACGCCGTCGCCGGGGACGAGACGCTGACGCCGTTCCGCAAGGCGATCATGGAGGGGCAGGCCGGCAAGGACAAGGCGGCGGTGCGCAAGACGGGATCGCTGTATGACAACCTCATCAAGCCGGTGAGCGGCTACGCGATGAAGGGTGTGATCTGGTATCAGGGTGAGAATGATGCGGGCCGCGCCCCCGAGTACACGGTGCTGTTCCCGGCGTTGATCCGGTCGTGGCGGGGCGCGTGGGGGCAGGGCGACTTCCCGTTCCTGTACGTGCAGCTCGCGCCGGTCAAGGGAGGCTCGCCCGGCTGGGGCCCGATCCGCCAGGCGCAGACGGACGCCCTGAGCGTCAAGAACACGGCGATGGCGGTCATCAACGACGGCGACGCGAGCATCCACCCGCTGAAGAAGCACCTGCCGGGGACGCGGCTGGCGCTGGCGGCGCGGGCGTTGGCCTACGGCGAGAAGGTCGTGTACAGCGGGCCGCTGTTCGAGTCGTTCAAGGCGGACGGCGGCAAGGCGACGTTGACGTTCAAGCACGTCGGCGGCGGGCTGGCGGCGAAGGACGGCAAGCCCGTCGGCTTCGAGCTGCTGGACGAGTCCGGCAAGGCGTTCGCGGCGGAGGCGGCCATCGAGGGCGACAAGGTGGTGCTGACGGCGAAAGGGCTGTCGAAGCCGGCGGGCGTGCGGTATGCGTACAGCAGCCTGGCGGAGGGGACGCTGTTCAACAAGGAGGGCCTGCCGGCGTCGCCGTTCCGGTGGATGCCGGCGGGGAGGTGACGCGGCCGAGTGGCACGCGGAATGCACATCAAACGCCGAGGGCGGCCCGCACCGGGCGGCCCGAAACGAGAAGGAGCGTGCGCGATGAAGAACGTCACGATCCGACACTGCCCGTCGTGAGGGGGCATCAAGGACCACGCCGCCCGTGTGGCGGCGGAGCTGAGGAAGAACGGGATGAACGTGTCGCTGGTGAACGGCGGCAAGGGCGAATTCACCGTCCTCGTGGACGGGCGGGAGGTCACCGGCAAGGGGGACAGCCTGCCCGACGTGAGCGAGGTGATGGATGCCGTCCGCGGCACCGCCACGGCCGTCTGACGATGGGAGATCCGGAGTGCGTGCGCGGGCGGGGTCAAGCCCCGGCCCGCGTCTTTTCGCGCGTGACTTGTCGTCCGCTGGCTTCGCCAGTCGGGCAGGTCGGGTTGGCCGAGACGCCGGCCGAGCGAAGCCCGACGGGGGCGTGGCGCGTCGTCGGGCTCCGCCGGACGCGGCGCCAGCTGACCTACCGCAGCACCGCCTCCACCGCCCTGCCCTCGCACAACGCCATCGGGCGTCCCAGCCGGTCCGTCACCTGGGTGTGGGGGTCGACCCCCAGACAGTGGTACACCGTCGCCGCCAGGTCCGCCGGCGACGTGGGATTCGTCGCCGGATACGCAGCGAAGCGGTCACTCGACCCGTGGACAACGCCTCCCTTGATCCCGCCGCCCGCGAGCACCGACGTGAACACCTTGCCCCAGTGATCGCGCCCGTCGCGGCCCGCCCCCGCCCCGCCCGGCACCGACTGCCCGACCCGCGGCGTGCGGCCCATCTCGCCCGTCCACACGACGAGCGTCTCGTCCAGCATGCCCCGCGCCTCCAGGTCCTCCAGCAGCGCCGTCGTCGCCCGGTCCGTCACCGGGCACAGCCGCGTCTTCAGGTCGATGAAATTCCTGCTGTGGGTGTCCCAGTAGACCGAGACGTTGGTGATCCCGTCGTTCTGCCAGAACACCTGCACCAGCGGCACTCCGGCCTCGACGAGACGCCGCGCCTGCAGGACCGCCTGCCCGTGGATGTTCATGCCGTAGCGCTCGCGGACGCGCATGGGCTCCTTCGTGAGGTCGAACGCCTGCACCGCCTTACGGTCCGCGAGCAGCGAGAAGGCACGCTGGTGCAGGGCCTTGCCCGCCGACGCCTCAAGCGACCGCTCCATCCCACGCCGCTGGGCGTCGAGGCGCGACAGCAGGTCCTTACGCCGCTCCGTACGCGACATCGGCACCTCCGCCGACAACGCGAATTCGCCGACCTTGTACGTCGGCAGGCTGGCGTCGGCGTCGATCCGGAGCGGGTCGTGCAGCGGGCCGAGCCAGCCCGCCCCCTGCCCGTGCGACTGCTCCACGAAACGCGGCGCCCCGTCAGGCACCTTCGGCATCATGGACACGAACGGCGGCAGCGGCCCCTTGCCCCGCCCCAGCTTCGACAGGGCCGCCCCGTAGTTCGGCCAGTCCTCCGACAGCGGCGCGCCCGGCCGCGGCAGCCCCTTGCCCGTGAGCAGATAACTCGTCGAGACGGTGTGGTCCACGTCGCCGTGCGTCATGGAGCGGATGACGGCGAGCTTGTCGGCCAGGCGGGCCAGCCGGGGCAGATGCTCGCACACACGCAGGCCGGGGACGGCGGTGGGGATCGTCTTGAACTCGCCGCGGTACTGCTCCGGTGCGTCGGGCTTGGGGTCCCAGGTGTCCTGATGCGCCGGCCCGCCCCACATGAACAGCAGGATGCACGCCTTCGCCTTGGCGGGCCGGGCCGGGGATGCGAGCAGGCGCGGCAGGCCGAGGCCGAGGAGCGGGACGGCGCCGGCACGCAGGAATTCGCGTCGGGTGTTCATGCCCTCCAGTATAGCAGGCCGATGGCCGGCGTGCCCGGCCGCCGATAGCCTGATCGGGGAACCGGCACGCATGCACAACGTGGAGAATCCGAACCGTGAGCCGCCTCACCGCCATGTCCCTGGCCGCCCTGCTCGCCTTCACCGCCGGCGGGCCGGAGGGCCGGGCCGCCGACGATGACGACAAGAACGTGACGATCAAGGTCCCCGACTACGACGAGTACCCCGACCGCGACCCGCCGCGCCTGTACTCGCTGAAGATCGACGGCAAGGACTTCACCAACCCCAAGCCCAAGCCGATGTCCGAGTTCAAGCTCAAGGTGGCCCCGGCCGCCGGCAAGGACACGGTCGAATTCGTCATGACCTACTACCCCGTCGTCTACTCCAAGACGGTGCGGACGAAGAAGGTGAAGATGAAGGCCGGCGAGAAGGTGGTGGTCGATTTCAACGTCGAGGACAAGGCCACCCCCGACTGGTACGAGCCCATCTTCTACCCGTCGCCGCGGACGCTGATGACGGCTATCTGCAAGTTCGCCAAGGTGACCGAGAAGGACACGGTGATGGACATCGGCTGCGGCGACGGCCGGCTGGTCATCACCGCCGTGAAGGACTTCAAGGCCAGGAAGGGGTTCGGCCTCGACATCAACGCCGACCTCATCAAGCTGTGCCAGGCCAACGCCAAGAAGGAGGGCGTCGCGGAGAAGGCCGAGTTCAAGGTCGAGGACGCCCTGAAGATGAAGGACGCCTCGCACGCCTCGGTGGTGTTCATCTACCTGGGCGAGGACCTCAGCGCCCGCCTCGAGCCGCTGCTGAAGAAGCTCAAGCCCGGCTCGCGCGTCGTCTCCCTGGACTTCCCCATCGGCAAGTGGAAGCCCGACTCCACGAAGAAGATCGTGGCGAAGAACGACCGCGGGACGGAGCACACCTACACGCTCTACCTGTGGAACATCAAGGAGACGAAGGGGAAGGAGTGACCCCCTGATTGTGTGGGTGGCCGGGGTCAAACTCTGGCGACCCCGGCGCAGGCGCGTGGATGAAAATGGCGCTCTGTCGAGGGGCCGATTCCGGGGTCGCCAGAGCCCGACCCCGGCCACATAGAACCTGAGCCACCGCCTTCGGTTTGTTGTGGTTTTCCGGTCCCGGGCACCTACCCTACACGGTGATGTGGGCCGCCGGCCGCCTCGTTGTGGCCCGCATCGAAGGGAATGCGTTTGGACAGCTCCCGCTGGCTCGCCGTGCTTCTCAGCCCGAATTACCTTGTGGTCGTCGCCGCGTACGCCGCGTTCATGACGGCCCTGTGGTGGCTACGCCGGCCAATGCGGAACGCGGGCCTGGTGGACTTCGGTTGGCCCTGTGGGCTGGTCCTCGTCGCGGCCTACTTCTTCCTCGCCGGGGACGGTTGGTTGTGGCGGCGGGTCGTCCTGGGCGGCATGTACACCTTCTGTGGCCTGCGGTTTATTCTCGGCTGGGCCGCACGCACCGCGCGCGACGGCGAGGACCGCCGCTACGGATACTGGCGCCGCTCGTGGCAGGAGGGCAAGGGCTTCCTCGGCGTCCGCTCGATTGATTTCAACTTCCTGGTCTTCTACCACGCCCAGACGTTCGCCACCCTGCTGGTGCTGGCCGCGCCCCTGGGCCTCGGTTCGACAAACCCCACGCCCTACTTTCACCTCCTCGAGTGGGCCGCCATCCTCCTGTGGCTGACGAGCTTCTCCCTGGAGAACGTCGCCGATTACCAGCTCGACTCTTTCCGTCGGAGCCCCGAAGGCGGCTCGGGCGTTTGCCGCGTCGGCCTGTGGGCCTACTCGCGCCATCCCAACTACTTCTTCGAGTGGCTGCTCTGGGTGGCCTACGCCCTCTACGCCTGGCCGTCCGCCGGCGGCTGGGCCGATCACGCCTTCTTGCTGGCGGCGGTCGCGACGGCCTACGGTTTCCTGGTCTACTTCACCGGCGTGCCGCTGACCGAGCGGGCCTCGCTCGAGCGGCGCGGCGAGCCCTACCGCCGTTATCAGGAGGAGGTCAGCTTCTTCTTCCCCTGGTTCCCGCGTCGTCCCGAGCCGGCCCGGCCCACGGCCTGATGTCCCGGAGGCCTCCCATGTCCGCGGCCCCGCCCCGTCGCACCGTGTACCGCGCCTGTCATCTCTGCGAGGCCATCTGCGGCGTCGAGATCACGCTCGAGGGGGAGGCCATCCGGTCGATCCGTGGCGACCCGAGCGACCCGCTCGGGCGTGGGCACATCTGCCCCAAGGGCGTCGCCCTGCAGGACCTTTACAAGGACCCCGATCGCCTGCGCCACCCCCTGCGCCGCACGGCCGCCGGTTGGGAGCGCGTCAGTTGGCGCTCGGCCCTCGACGAGGCGGGCTCGCGCCTGAGAGGGATCCAGCGGCAACACGGCAACGACGCCGTCGGCCTCTACATCGGCAACCCGAATGGCCACAACTACGCCACCTTGCTGTACCTGGGCTCGTTCCTGAAGGCGCTCGGCACGCGCAACCGGTTCTCGGCCAGCTCGCTCGACCAGCTGCCGCACATGCTGGCCTCGGCGCTGATGCTCGGCCATCCGCTGCTCTTCCCGGTGCCGGACGTCGACCGTACCGACTACATGGTGATCATGGGCGGCAACCCGGCGGCCTCCAACGGCAGCCTGATGACCGCGCCGGACATCAAGAACCGGCTGCGCGAGATCCGCGCCCGGGGCGGGCAGGTGGTGGTCCTCGACCCGCGCCGCACCGAGACGGCCCGCCTCGCCGGCCGACATGATTTCCTGAGGCCGGGCAGCGACCCGGTGTTGCTCCTGGCCGTCCTGCATCAGATCCACGCCGAGCGGCTCGCCCGGCCGGGGAGGCTGCTGCCGCTGCTCGAGGGGCACGACGACTTCTGGGGGGCCGTAGTCGGCGTCACGCCGGAACAGGCCGCCCCGATCACCGGCCTCGCCCCCGACACGATCCGCCGACTGGCGCGGGAATTCGCCGCCGCGAGGCGCGCGGTCTGGTACGGGCGGTTCGGCGTCTGCACCCAGGCATTCGGGGGGCTGACGCTCTGGCTGATCTACGCGCTCAACGTCGTGACCGGCCGGATGGACCACGAGGGCGGCGCGATGTTCCCGCGCCCCGCCTTCGACCCGATCGCCCTGGGCATGGCCCACTTCGGCGGCTTCGGGCGCTGGAAGAGCCGGGTGCGCGGGCTGCCGGAATTCGACGGCGAGCTCCCGGCCTCGGCCATGGCCGAGGAGATGACGACGCCGGGGCCGGGGCAGATGCGGGCGCTGATCACGGTGGCCGGCAACCCCGCCCTGTCCGCCCCCAACGGCCCGCGCCTGGAGGCCGCCCTGCCCGGACTGGACTTCATGGTGTCGATTGACCCGTACATCAACGAGACGACGCGTCACGCGCATCTGATCCTCCCGCCGGCCGACGGCCTCGAGCACGAGAACTACGACCTGGTGTTTCACCTGCTGTCCATCCGCAACACGGCCCGCCTTTCGCCCGCGGTCTTCAAGCCGCCGCCGGGCTCTCTGCACGACTGGGAGATCCTGCTGGAGCTGGAGACGCGGCTCCGCTCGCGCGGGCCGTTCAGTGGCTTTTTCGCCGGGCTGCGCCGCGGCCTGCTGCGCCGGGTCGGCCCCCGTGGCCTGCTTGACCTGGGGCTCCGTTTCGGCCCGCACGGCTCGGGCTGGCGCTTCTGGCGGGACGGCCTGACGCTGCGCGAGCTGGAGCGGCACCCGCACGGGATGGATTTCGGCCCGCTGGAGCCGTGTCTGCCCGGCCGGCTCTGTACGCCCGACAAGCGAATCCACCTCGCACCGCCGCGGATGCTCGCCGACCTGGGGCGGCTCCGCGAGCACTTCTTCCCCGGCCGGTCGGCGCAGGCCGAGCCGGGGACTCTGCTGCTGATCGGCCGGCGCGACCTGAGGAGCAACAATTCCTGGATGCACAACAGCGAGCGGCTGATGCGCGGCCCTCCGCGCTGCAAGCTGCTCATGCACCCCGACGACGCGCTGCGGCGCGGCATCGCCCCCGGCGGCCGCGTGCGGGTGGCCTCGCGCGTCGGGAGTGTCGTCGTCGAGGCGGAGCTGACCGAGGACATCATGCCGGGGGTGGTCAGCCTGCCGCACGGCTGGGGCCACACGCGCCCGGGGACGGGGCAGCGACTGGCGCGCGAGGCCCCCGGCGTGAGCCTGAACGACCTCACCGACGAGCAGGCGGTGGACGTCCTGAGCGGCACCGCGGCCTTCAGCCGGACGCCGGTCACCGTTACCACGGAGGTAACCGACCAGGCGGGGTTGGGAATGAGACGGGAGTAGACAGGTGGGATGGCCGGGTGGTGCGGATTGCATTGCATTGCACCCCCCCAGGCACCCCCTGAAATGCAAATTCCTGGCGGAATTTGCATTGCAGGGCCGGTGGTCAGGCCACCCACTCCCGTGCCGTGGCCGCCCTCCACGTCTCATTTTGTCTAACCCCACAGGTCGGGTGAACGGCTACCCAACTACGGAGAACGCCGCTCAGATGATCGGCATCGCGTCACCGTAGCTCGTTACCAGCGCGTCGATGGCCCGGAGCTCGTACGGCGGCATCACCGTCACCCCGAGCCTGAGCCCCCCGCACGACGCCCGCCTCACACTTCGACGACGCGCGTGCCGGCGATGTGATCGGCGAGGCGTCGGCGGCCGGCGTTGAAGATGTAGATCTGGTCGGCGAGGCCGAAGATGGCGCCGACGCACGGGACGATGGCGGTCAGAACCGGCACGAGCCCGCGCAGGAGGATGGCCCCGACGAGGCCTGGGGTGGAGCCATCGAGGTTGATGATGCGCGTCCCCGCCGCCACCTTGCCCAGCGGCTGCCCTCGTGACGACAGCAGGACGAGCTGGGCGATCCCCAGCCGTCCCGCCGCTCATTTGCGGACAGGCTGGCGCTGCAATTCGGGCACTTCGGGGCGTTCCTGGGGCCACTTCCGGTGTGGGGCGGTTCACCATCAAGCTATCGACCACCCCGGGAGGGGGCGATCCCCGATTGGCCGTGGCGGGACGGCGCCGCTAAATTGCCCCGATGGCAACGCCACGCCCGGACAACTGGAGATGCACCCTCGTGGACCGCTTGACCGCCGTGTCTCTCGCCGCCCTGCTCGCCCTGTCGGCGGGGTGCCGGGACACCCCGCCCCCGCCCGGCCCCGGCGAGCCGGAGAAGGCCGACCTCACCGTCCTCGTCCCGGAGTACGTGGAGCGTCCCGATTCCAGCCCGCCGCGCCTGTACTCGCTGAAGATCGACGGCAAGGACTTCACCGAGCCCAAGCCCAAGCCGAAGGAGAAGATCACGCTCACCGTGACCCCCGCCCCCGGAAAGGACACCGTGGAGGTCGTCATGACCTTCTACCCCGTCCCCTACTCCAAGACCGTGCGGAAGAAGCTCGTCAAACTGCCGCCCGGCAAGAAGGTGACCGTCGATTTCAACGTCGAGGACAAGGAGACGCCCGACTGGTACGAGCCCATCTTCTACCCGTCCCCCCGATCCCTCATGCGCGAGGCCTGCCTGCTGGCCAAGGTCACCGAGAAGGACACGGTGATGGACATCGGCTGCGGCGACGGCCGCCTCATCATCACCGCCCTCAAGGAGTTCAAGGCCAAGAAGGGCATCGGGCTGGACATCAACCCCGACCTCGTCAAGCTGTGCCAGGAGAACGCCCTGAAGGAGGGCGTCGCCGACAGGGCCGAGTTCAAGGTCGAGGACGCCCTCAAGATGAAGGACGTGTCGCACGCCGATGTCGTGTTCATCTACCTCGGCGAGGACCTCAGCGCCCGCCTCGAGCCGCTTTTCCGCAAGACGCTCAAGCCCGGCGCGCGTGTCGTCTCCCTCGACTTCGGCATCGGATCGTGGAAGCACGACGACAAGAAGACCCACAAGGCCTTCAACGACCACAAGCGCGAGTCGGACCACACGCTCTACCTGTGGACGATCAAGGAGTCGGCGAAGGAGTGACCGGCTGCGTCCACGCCATCTCATACTCGCCCTTCGCGGACGGGTTCGGGTGCCGCCGCGAGCCGGTCACCCGCGCCCGCACGTACAGCTCCTTGCCGGTCAGCTTGTAGGCCGGCTCCAGGCCGTCGGCCGTGGCCGCCACGCCGGCGGCCTCGCCGCGCTCCGCCGTGATGAACTCGGTCTTGAACGTCACGCCGGCCGCCGGCCTGATCTTGAGTTTCAGCCCATCCTTGTCCGCGATCACGTCATCGAGGATGACCCCGGAGGTGGAGTAGAATCGCCCGGCCTCCAGGGCGGCGAGGATGGCCTCGGCGGTCAGGTGCGGCGCCCGCACCATGACCCAGCCGCGGCCCGGGTTCGACTGCCCGAAGGCCATGTTGTGGTAATGATGGGCGTCGTCCGTGGCGAGGCCGTACAGGGGCTTCCCTTCCTTGCGCGAGAGCCGGTGCGTCAGCACGGCGTCCCAGATGGCCTCCGTCGAGAGGTGGTCCTTGTCGCCGGCGTTGCGGACGCCGGGATGGCCGTTGTACACCTCGAAGAACGACAGCTCGTCCACGGACTTGAGGTCGGCGGCGTTGACGCCCCAGCCGAAGTTCGGGTGGTTGAGGAACGTCAGCAGGGGCCGCCCCGCCTTCTTCGACTGCTCGGCGCTGACGCGCAGGTTGACACGCACCATCTCGCCGACGCTGTCGGCCTTCGCCGGCTTGATGACTTCGCGGATGTTGAGGGCGTTCATGTGGACCGGCAGCTTGCCGTGGGCGCCCGTGACCTCCTCGGCGGGGATGAGCAGGAACCGGCCCGGCTGCTCCAGCAGGCTGCGGAATTCCGACAGCGGCTTGAGGCGCACCTCCTCGCCGCCCTTGGCCCCCTTGCGCGTCTGCACCCAGTCGGTGCCGAAGCGTGCGGCGTACTTGCGGACAGCCTCGGCGCGGTTGCCCTTGTTGGCCGCCGGCACCCACTTCTGGCCCTCGGCGAGGACGTTGTGCTCGGTGAGGGCCAGGAAGTGGTGGCCCTGGCGGCGGTACCAGTCGGCGATCATCTCGGGGAAGTCGTCGCCGTCGCTCCACAGCGAGTGCGTGTGCAGGTTGCCCTTGTACCACCTCGGCGGGTCGGCCAGGGCCGGGTGCTTGCCGGTGCCGTCGTCGGGGGCGGACGGCCCGACCCAGGCGAGGGCGGCGACGGCGGCGAGCGTGGCGAGGGCGGCGAGTGCCGAGCGGACGGCGGGCATGCGGTGATCCCCGGAAGAGGTTCACGGGCGGCGAGGTGCCCGCCCGATGCCGCCTTGATAGCATCTCCATCGGGCCAAGGCCAGAAGCGGGAGGTGCCGATGTCGATGTTCGGGCGCGGCTGTGATGACGATGACGGCCCGGCCTTCACGGGATACAGCCCCAACCCGCTGACGAACCTGATGGCGTTCGCGCTGGTACTGGTGTTCATCCTCCAGGCGTGCAGCCACGGCGGCGGCCTCATCGCTCTGCGCGAGACGCCGGCCGAGGCCCTCGCCGACCCCAAGATCCGTGCGTGGCTCGTCGGCCCGTTCACGCGCGACCTGTCTCTGGAGCCGGCCTCGGCCCTGCGCGGCCAGGTGTGGCGGCTCCTCACGTCGTCGGTGCTGCACCACCCGCCGCTGCCCGACGTGGCCTGGGGCATGTACTTCCTGGTGATCTGGAACGTGGCCGTCTACTGGCTCGTCGGGCGGGCGATGGAACGGGATTCCGGCGGCGGCGAGGCGTTCCTCTTCGGCTGCGCCGCCGGCGTGGCCGGCAACGCCTTCGCCGTCGCGGCGGTCCTGCTGCTGCCGAACTTCGGCCCGCCGGCGGCGGTCTACGCCAGCCCCTCGGGCGTGATCTTCGCGTTCCTCGTCGCGGCGGCCATGCGATATCCGGTGACCTACATCGGGCGGATGCGCGTGCCGACGTGGGGCATCGCGGCCGTCTACGCCGTGCTGTCCCTCGGCCTGTTCCTCCTCGGGCTGCGCACGGGCGAACATCCCGCGATGCTCGCCGGCGGGGCGGCGTTCGCCGCGCTGTACGTCGTGAACCGCTGGCGGCTCAGGGGCCTGTGGCAGGCGCTGGGGGAGAGCGGCCCCGAGGGCCGGCCCGGCCCGCGCCCGTACCGGCCTGCGGCGAGTGCGCCGGAGGACCCGCGTGTCGATGCCGTGCTGGCGAAGATGGCCCGCGAGGGCAAGGACAGCCTGACGCGGGCGGAGTGGGACATCCTTCACGCGGCGAGTGAGCGGGCACGCCGGCGGTAATGGTGACGCTACTTGATAGGATGAGGGTGACGCTACCTCACCCCCTAACCCCCTCTCCGAAGCGGAGAGGGGGGATCGCAAGATCATCGCCTGGGCGGAGGCGAGGTGTGCGGCCCTCTTGATTCGCTCGGCCCAACAGGGGCGGCTCAAAGTACCACACCGCTGAAATCGATGCTCTGACGATCCCCCCTCTCCGCTTCGGAGAGGGGGTTAGGGGGTGAGGTAGTTCCCACACATCGGAGGGCTCCCGCATGCTCGCGCTCTTCCTCCTCCTGCTCGCCGACAAGAACGAGCTGATCCAGGGCACCGCCGGCTCGAAGTCGGACGACCTCAGCCTGCAGGCGGGGGCCATCGTCCTCCGCGAGGGCGAGCCCGGCTCGGCCTTCGCCACCGTCCAGGCCGGCGCCGGCAAGCGCCAGCTCGCCTACTTCCTCGTCCTCAAGCACCGCTGGCCCGGCGAGGGCAAGACCGAGTCCAACGAGGACGTGACCGCCGAGGCCCTCACGGGCACCGCCAAGCACGCCCTCACCATCGACGGGAAGGCCCTGCCGCTCGTCTACACCATCACCCTCGACGCCAAGTCGAAGAAGCCGAAGGCCGAGACGTTCACGGTGGGGGGCAAGGCGGTTGATCTCTCCAAGGGGCGCGTCCTCCTGGTTGACATGACCGCCGACCCGCCGAAGTTCGAGCAGCGCAAGCTCGACCTGCCGGGGGAGGTCGCCGACCTCTCGACGAACAAGGCCGCCGCCGCCCTCGCCAAGGAGGCGTTGGACGCGCTGCTCAAGGACAAGAAGGTCAAGGAGTTCACCGCCGGCCCCAAGCGGTGACCCAACGGGAGGGCGAGACACCGCGCCCTCCCGATGAGGGCCCGCGGCGTCAGCGGTGTGACGTGACCCCGATCTGCCGACACATCCCCCGGTAGACAACTGCGTGCGTCGACGCCGCCGCCATCTCGTACCGGATCACGGCATCGGCCGCGGAGGCCGGGGTCGTGCTGTTTCCCTGGACATCGAGTTTGTACCCCGAATCAAGATGCCGTTGTCCCAAGGTCATCGTGTCGTGAAAGGTGAGGCCCATGCCCGCTGTCCGGTCCGGGGACGATCGTGCTCATGCCGGCACACGCCGAGAACGCCTTACGCCATCCGCACTTCCGGGCTCACCACCTCGCGCGCCACCAGCGCCGGCCAGTACGCGAACACCTCGCGCGGCGACGGGCGTCCCGTCGTGTAGCCCGTGACGCCGGGCGGGCCGCTCGTCACCAGAGGGGCCAGCTCGCGGCCGAATCGCTCCACCACGGCCTTGCGCGGGTCGCGCACCGCGATCCGCAGCACCACCTCCGGCGCGTCCACGGCAGGTAACACGCCCGGCAGGCTGTCGCCGGCGCCCAGGCACTCGACGTGGAATGCCTGCGGCAAGGCGCCGGCGCGGATCAGCCGGCGGCGCACCATCTCGGCGCACGCCCGCGCCTTGTCGGCGGCCCTCGGCCCGGCGATCACCAGCGTCCCCGACGACGCCCAGCCGTCCCGGTAGGCGATGGACACCTTGAGCGTGTCCGGCGCGGGCCGGCCCCGCGCCGGCGTCACGGCCACCGCGTCCGGGCCGGCCCGCGTCAACTTCACGCTGGTGAAGTCGGCCACCACGTCCGGGGTGAGGTAGGCCGCCGGGTCGCCGACCTCGTAGAGGAGCTGCTCCGCGGCAGTCTCGACGTTGACCGCGCCGCCCGAGCCGGGCGGCTTCGTCAGGACGAAGGAGCCGTCCTCCGCCAGATCGGCGATGGGGTATCCCACCTCGGCGAGGTCCGCCTCCCGCCAGTTGCACCACAGCCCGCCCGTCGCCTGGGCGCCGCACTCGATCAGATGGCCCGCCACGGTGGCCGACGCGGCCCTGTCCCAGTCGTCGGCGCGCCAGCCGAATTCGTACAGCGCCGGGCCGACGGTGAGGCAGGCGTCGGCGACGCGGCCCGTGATGACGATGCGCGCCCCCATCCCCAGCGCCTCGGCGATGGGGGCGCTGCCGACGTAGGCGTTCGCACTGACCACCTTCTCGCGGACGCTCGACAGCGGGGCGCCCGTGTCCATGTTCAGGAACGGATGTCCGGCGGCGAGCAGATCGTCGAGGCGCGGCAGAAGGTCGTCGCCGCTGACCGTGGCGATGGCGGCGTCGGGGAGGATCGCCCTGGCGCGGCGGGCGCAGGCGGCGGGGTTCATGCCGCCGGCGTTGGTGACGATCTTGAGCGTGGGGTGGCCTTTGAGCCGCGGGAGCAGTTCGATGAAGTCCGTCGCGAAGCCGGCCTCGGGGTCGCGCTGCTTCTGGAGCGCGAGGATGGACATGGTCAGCTCGGCGAGGTACTCGACGGTGAGGTAATCGAGATCGCCGGCGTCGGCGAGCAGCACCGGCGCGTCGGAATTGTCGCCCCAAAAGCCGCCGCCGTTGCCGACCCGGATGCGCCGCATGGTGTTCCTCCTGGCCGTCACCCGGCCTCGCGGGTGAAGATGATGAAATCCGTGCCGACGCTGGCCGGCCCGAGGACGCGCGCGACCTGGCCGCGATGGTACGCCCCGTGGATGACGACGTGCGTCACGATGTCCGACAGGGCGGTCTGGAGCTCGTCGCCCGCCGTAGTGCGGTAGGTGATGGGCCGCCCCCAGGCGTCGTCGGGCTGGCGTTCGACCAGGGCAAGCCAGCCGGCGGCGTTGCGTGCGGACGCCTCGGCGGCCTGCTCGATGGTGAGGTCGGGCCAGACGGCGAGCGTCGCCGGGCGGCCCTCGACGCGCGAGAGCCACACCTCCTCGGCGCCCAGGGCGTGGGCGAACAGACGCAAGGCCTCGGGGTTGTCCGCGGCGCGGATGGCGGCGAGGGCCCGTTCGTCGGCCCAGGCCATCGCGCGGATCAGGCGGGTGAAATGTTCTCGCATCGATGGGCCCTCATCGCCAATCGCCGCTGAGGACGAATGCGGCCCACCACGCCGGCGGGCTGCGCCTCTCGGGCTTGCCGGACACGATCCGCTCGCCCGCCTTGCCGACGCCGCGGACGCCACGCAGCGAGGCGAGATCCCTGGCCTTCGTCTCGACCAACGCGGGGTTGCGCATCACGTCGAGCTGCGCCTGACGCAGGGATTCGAGCTTCGAGAGCTTCTTCTCCCACAGGTGGAGGTAAAAGCGTTCCATGAGGACCGCCGTCGCCGCATCATCCACGCTCCACAGGGATGACACAACGGACTTGCACCCCGCGGCCGCGAACGCGCGTTGCAGCCCCAACATGCCCTCTCCGGCCGCCTCCTTGCCGAGGCCCGTCTGGCAGGCACTCAGCACCGCCAGCTCCAGCCGAGACAGGTCCAGCTCCGCGATCTCCGCCGCGGTCAGGACGGAATCGGCCTCGCCGCCGGGCCTGTTGGCGCCGGCGAGGACGAGGCCGGAGAGCAGGCCGGGGTTGACGCCGGCGGCCCCCTCGCGTGCCAGGAGGCTGAACGGCCTGCCGCCCTTCGGCTCCAGGGCGGAACGCATCCTCTCCGGGGCGAAGAAGCCGTGCGTCGCGAGGTGGGCGTACCGCGATTTCGGCAGCGCCTGGCGGACGGCCTCGCGGCCCGCCTTGCCGCCGGTGATGCTCGTGACGGCCCCGGAGAACCTGGCCGCGACGGCGCGGGCCTCGGGGCCGGTGGCCGGCAAGGACTGCCACGGGCCGTCACCGCCGAAGTCCACGCCGCCCACCGCCAGCAGCGACGGCTTGCCCGCGGCGGCCGGCGCGAGCAGGCCCGGCAGCGCTTGCGGGATGGGCAGGACGGCGAGGGGCACCTCCTCCAGCAGGAATGACCCCGCCTTCGCGCCCGGCAGGGCGGCGAAGGGCAGTTTGCCCAGCGCGCCGTCGGGCGAGACGAGGACGACCTTCGCCCCCTCGACGTGTTTCGCCAGGGGATCCCACAGGAGCTTGCGCAGGCGGGCGCCGGGCGCGGCGGGGTCGCGGCCCTCCTCGGCGGCGCGGCGCCAGGCCGAGACCGCCTCCTCGACGGGGCGTGCCGGCCCCAGATCGAGGAAGGCCGCCGGGGCGTCCTTGCGGACGACGAAGGCGGCCAGGGAGTCGGTGTACCATTTCTCGGGGTGGGCGGCGGCGTGGTCGTGGCGCGAGTAGTTCAGGTAGTCGATGAGGACGGCCCCGTCGGGCAGGGCGGCGGCGAGGGCCTCGGGGGTGAGGCGGGCGCGGCCCAGTCCGGCGCGGTAGTCGGCGGACAGCGACGCCAGCTCGGCCTCCAACGCCTCCTTCTCCGCCAGCAGGCGCTCCAGCTCGTCGCGCCGGGTCGCCTCGGCGGCCGAGAGGCCGGCCAACCGCCGCACCGCCTCCCGGAGACGGGCGGCCGCCTGCCGCGCTTCGGGTGATTTGTCGGCGAGGAGGGTCGTGAAGAGGCGGCGCTCAAGCGACGCGGCGAAGGCGGCGCCCTTCCACCACAGGACGTGGCGGTAGGCCGCGACGGCGGGGTCGTCCGGCAACGAGAGGCGGAGGTCGAGGTGGGGCCGGGCGGAGGCGAGGGTGGAGATGAGCTGCCATTCGGACAGGGCGCCGGCGCCGCCGGCGAGGCTGCCGCGCATGGCGTGCAGGGCCTGCTCGCTGAGGAGGAGTGCGGCGGAGGGGCGGCCCAGCGCCTGGTACAGGCCGGCGAGGTTGACGAGCGTGCGGGCATAGCCCGGGTGACGCCTGCCGAGCACTTCGGATTCGATGGCGAGGGCCTGCTGGTACAGGGGGAGGGCCGCCTTGTGTTCGCCCATGTCCTGGTGGAGTGCGGCGAGGTTGTTGAGGCAGATGGCGTACTTGGGGTGTTGCTCGCCGAGCGTCTGCCCGATCACGGACAGCGCCTGCCCGTAGAGCGGCAGGGCGGCGGAATGCTCGTCCCTCTCGTGGTGGTAACAGGCGAGGCTGTGCAGGCTGGTGGCGAATTGCGGGTGCCTCGCCCCGAATGCCTTGCGGCGGATGGCCAGCGCCTGTTTCAACAGTGGGAGGGCGGCCTTGTCGTGCGCCTTCACCAGCGACTGCGCCAGGTTGTCGATGGCCGTCGCGTACTCCGGGTGTGACTCGCCCCTGGCCTTCCTGATGGCCTCGGCGGCCTCGCCGAACAGGGCGATGGCCGTCTTGTTGTCGCCCATGTTCCGGTAGGTGAGGGCGGTTTGTGACAGGGTGTTGGCGCAGGCCGGGTGCTTCGCGCCGAGGGCTGCCTTCTTGATGGCCAGGGCCTTGCCGAACAGGGCGAGGGCCTCCGGGTACTCGCCCCTGGACCGGTGTGCCTCGGCGAGGTGGTGCAGGGCCTGCCCGTGGACGGCGCTCTTCTCGCCCAGGGCGTCGCGCATGATCCTCGCCGCCCTGACGAGCATCGGCATGGACACGTCGAGGCCCGTCTCCTCCAGCATGCGGCCCAGCTCGCCGAGGGTGTCGGCATAGAGTGGGTGGCTCTCCCCGAACGCGGCCTTGCGGATGGCGAGGGCCTGTCTGAGGAGCGGGATGGCGGCGCGGGGGTCGCCCAGATTGCGGTGGAGGACGGCCAGGTCGTGGAGGCTGTGGGCGTACGAGGGGTGCCACTCGCCCAGCACGGCCTTGCGCAGCTCCCTGGCCTTGCCCGCGTGGGCCAGGGCCGTTCTGTACTCGCCCAGGTCGCCGAGCAGCACGGCGAAGTTGGCGAGGCCGCCGGCGTAGCTCGGGTGCTGCTCGCCCAGCACGGACTTGCGGATCGCCAGGGCCTGCTCGTGCAGCTTCCGGGCCGCGTCGTACTCGCCCAGCTCGCGGAGGTGGACGGCGAGGTTGTTGAGGCTGGTAGCCGTGTCCGGGTGCTTCTCACCCAAGGCCGCGCGGGTGATCTTCAGGGCCTGCTCGTAGAGGGGCAGCGCGCCGTCGAAATCTCCCAGCTCCTTGCGGTTGTTCGCCAGGGCTTCGAGCGCGGCGGCGTAGTCGGGGTGCCCCTCGCCCACCGTGGCCTTGCGGATGGCCAATGCCTTTTCGAGGAGTGGCCGGGCGGTGGCGTGCTCCGCCATCGTCGCGTACAGGGAGGCGAGGTTCTTCAGGCTGGAAGCGTAGTCGGGGTGCTTCTCGCCGTGGGCCTCCGCGATGAGCGTCAGCGCCTTCTTGTAGAGGGGGAGGGCCGCCTTGTAGTCGCCCAGGTCCTTGTGGGTCACGGCGAGGTTATTGAGGCTGGAGGCGTAGGCGGGGTGGCTCTCGCCCAGCACCTCCTTGCGGATCTCCAGCGCCCGGCGCAGCAGCGGGAGCGCGGCCCTGTCGTCGCCCATCGACGCATGGAGCGCGCCGAGGCTGTTGAGCGTGGAGGCGTAGTCGGGGTGCTTGTCGCCCAGCACCTCCTTGCGCAGCTCCAGCGCCTGGCGGAAGAGGGGGAGGGCGCCCTTGTGGTCGCCCATCTTGTGCAGGAGCGAGGCGAGGTTGTGCAGGCTGATGCCGTAGTCGGGGTGCTTCTCGCCGGCCGTCTCCTTGCGTGTGGCCAGCACCCGGCGGTAGAGCTTCAACGAGCCGTGCAGGTCGCCCATCTCGTGGAGGAGGTGGGCGTGGTTGTTCATGCCGACGAGCGTCGCAGAGTGCCGCGGGCCCAGCACCTCGTATTCGACGGCCAGGGCCTCGCGCGACAGCGGCAAGGCCGACCGGTGGTCGCCGATGGCCGAGTACACGCTCGCGAGGCCGCCCAGGGTGTTCGAGTAGGCGGGGTGCCTGGGGCCGAGCGCCTCCTTCTCGATGGCGGCGGCCTGCTTGAAGAGGGGCAGGGCGTCGCGGTGCCGCGACAGCCCCTGATGCAGCCGGGCGAGGTTGCCCAGGCTCTCGGCGTAATGCGGGTGCTTCTCGCCCAGGACCTCCTTGCGCAGCGTCAGGGCCTCGCGGGCCAGGGGCAGCGCCCTGGCCGGCTCCCCGTCGCCGTGCAGGGCCTGCATCCTGGCGTTGAGCGCCTCGGCACGGCGGAGTTTGGCCCGCTGTGCCGCCGTCCGCATCGGCTGGGCGAGCGCCTCGGTCAGGGACCACCGGGCGTCCGTGGTCTGCCAGTGACCTTCGCCGTACAGCATGCGGCGGGCCTCCAGCACCTGCCGGCGGGCGACGGCGGCCTCGGCCCACTCGCCGCGCTCCTCGCGCCACTCGGCGAGGCGCTCCGCCGTCGATTCCACGTCGCCGTGCCAGGGGCCGGAAAGGCGGAGGTCGATGGCGAGCAGCTTCTCCAGGGCGGCGATGGCGGGGCCGTGCTTGCCGGCCTTCCAGAACTTGCGGCCCTGGTCCCACAGGCTGCCGCCCTCTTTGGACAGCTTCATCTGCTCGGGTGAGAGGGACGGCCTCGGCCCGGCGGCGAGGGCGATGCCGGCCGCCAGCAGCAGGACGCACGGCACGAGACGCGACATCGGCGACACTCCGGGGGCCACGTCGGCCATTCTACCGATGTGTCGGCAGGCGGGCGTCATGAGATACGATCGATCACGGACAGCCCCTGCGGCTGGGCGTTGGTCAGCACGTCCAGGCGGCAGATGAGCGAGAATGACCGGGCGTCGCCGTCGCCGGAGGAACGGGGCGCCGGCGCCGAGGGAGGCGGGCTGTTGACACGGAGCCGGGGGCGTGGTCTGATGGGAGTATCAGGCCGTGCGAGGCGGGAGGATGAGGCAAGGCGCGAAGGAGGCACGGAACAGGCCCACTTGCCCCTTGGCAGGCGCGGCTCGGCGGGAGGGACGGGGATCGCCACTCGACGGCCGTCCCCGGCCTGCTCGCAGGCGGCCCTCTCCCCCACTTGCCCCCCTGACACCCCGCCCCCGTCGCGGTCACGGACGCATCCCTCACCACTCGAAGGCGCTCCGTCATGGAACTGCACATCCCGGATGTCCCGGCCGTGGCCCCCACCGCGCCAAGTCCGGCCATAAGCGGCCTCAACGCCAGCGAGGCCGCCGGCCTCGAAATCAACGGCTATCAGTTGAGGGATCTGCTCGGGGAGGGGGGCTTCGCGCAGGTGTGGTCGGCCCAGCACATCCCCCTCGGCCGCCTCGTCGCGGTGAAGCTGTTCAAGAGGAAGGTCGAGGGCCACTCGCCCGCGCTGCTGGAGGAGATGGCACGCAAGGAGGCCACGCTGCACGCACGGCTGCCGGAGACGCTCGACGTGCCGCGTGTCCACGACTTCTTCCCGTGCGCGGCCGGCCTGGCCGGGGACGCCTACGGGTGGGCCCTGGTGATGCAGCATCTCGGCGGCCCGAGCCTTCAGGACCGGCTGCGCGACCTGCTGAAAGAGCATTGCAGGTGCGGCGACGAGGCCCTGCGCCGGCGGCTGTCCGAGGGCCAGGCGGAGTGGGCGACGGCGGATAAGGACATCGATCACGCGGCGTACCGGAGGGAGATGGTGGAGCTGGTGAGGGCGTTCGCCGGGGTGGTTCGGACGGCGGGGGAGCTGCACAAGCGGGGCATCGTCCACCTCGACATCACCCCGCGGAACATCCGCGCGGACGAGCAAGGGCGGCTGTACCTCCTCGACTGCGGGCTGGCCCGCAACCTCTCCCCCAAGGGGCAGGCGACGAACGGGCTGAGCCGGGCCAAGTCGCACCAGTACTGCTCGCCGGAGCAGTACCGGAATGAGGTGCTCGACGCGAGGAGCGACATCTACGCCCTGGGTGCGACACTGCACCACATCCTCTGTCTGCTCCCGCCCAACTCGGGTGTGGACGTCCGCTCGGGCCACGACTTCATGGTCAAGCGCGACGGGGGCGTTGCCGTGGATGGGATCAACACGACGCTGGATCCGGGCATCGCCCGGGTGGTGGCGGCGGCGATGGCGGACAGCCCGGAGGGCCGATACGCGAACGCGGAGTCGATGCACGAGGCGATCCAGGCCTGGCTCCGTTCGCCGGGGGGCGAGCCCCCGCTGGCGGAGGCGCTGGGGTCGCTCCACGACCTGCTCCTGGACGGCATGACGGAGGGCCTGAGTAAGCGTGGGGCCATCCCCTACGGGAGCAAGGTTGCCGGGGGCAAGTGGCTGGACCTGTACCGCCTGGTGCAGTACGGGCTGCTGCGGATGGAGGCGGACGGGTTCAGGCTGCCTCACCTGGCGCGGGGTGAGGCACGCACCTTCTCCACGCGGAACGGCGAGGAGTGGGTGGAGAAGCTGGCGATGGGCCACCTCACGACATTCCTCCTCGCGGGCGGGGCGAACAGGACGGTGAGCGTGGACGCCGGGTCCACCACGCTCTGGGTGCTCCGGGCGCTGTACTTCCATGAGCTCTGCGGGCACACCCGCGGCGATGAGATCCACTCCAACAACCTGATCGCGCTGAGCGAGACGAAGAACCTCCCCTTGCTGACCGCCTGGTTCGCCTACGGGGGGAAGATCGAGCGCCGGACCAACGCGATCACGGAGAACGTGGCCACCGCCATCTCCCGCGGCGCCGAGCTGTCCGCCACGGTGATCGGCATCAACGCCCTCCGGAAGAAGAAGCAGCGCCAAAATGCGCTGTGGCCCCTCCAGCTGGTCACCCACACCGGGGAGGAGGGCCCGATCAAGGCGGCGATGATCCGCAAGGCCCAATGGGTGATCGTCGTCCTCAACCCGAAGAAGTTCGGCATCTGGGAGGATGGCATCCGCTTGCGCCCCAGCGCCAACTTCCCCCGGCTGCTGTCCGGCACGAAGCGGCTCACGCTGGTGACGAGCGTCCCCTTCTTCTATGGGGACGAGAAGGCGGAGTTCGATGCCCGGCGTGCGGGCTTCGTCAGCAAGGTGCAGGAGTTCGTTGGCGGCGTGCCCTCGGGTCGGTTCGAGGGCACGCTCTACGCCGTCCCGCTGGTCCCCGCGTGCCTGGCCCGCGTGTCGGGGCTGGCGGACCTGCACCCCAAAATGGTGCAAGCCGGCCGTCTCCTCGATGAGATCACCGACATGAGCAGGGAGTACCCGGATAGCATCATCTGTATCGGGCTCGAACACATCAAGGGGTGACAGCTCCGCAGCGGTCTGCATTCAGGAGATGCGCTCCATCACGGACGGCACCCAGATCGTGTTGCGGGCGGCGGGCGCCTCAGGCCAGCGGTGGTGAGCCGGAAGGTGTGGGAGGGAGCCGGAGCGGGGCGCGGGGCGTGATCATCGCGGTGCCGCGGACCTGCTGGCAGGCGGACGCCCCGCCCTCGACTTCGTCAGCCAGACCTGCGCGACTTCGGCAACCCGGCCCTCCCTCGCCCCGTCCTGCTGCCCTCGCCCATCCAGCAGATCGGCGTACACCAGGCGCGGCGTGTCTTCGTCCACATCGGCGACGATGTCCTCGAGCAGCGCCCGTTGGAGTACGTCCGTGCGTCAGCTCAGCCCGTACTTCTTCAGCCGACTCACCAGCGTGCTCCGCGCCCACCCCAGCGCCCGCGCCGCCTCCGCCTTGTTGCCGCCCGCCGCCGCCAGGGCCCGCACCAGCTTCTCCTTCTCGCGCCGGTCGCGCCCCTCGCGCTCCGCGCGGATGCTCGCCGCCACCTCCGGCAGCCCCTCCTCCTCCCACGCCTCCGCCGGCGGACGCAGCTCCTCCGGCAGATCCGCCAGCGTCACCACGGAGCCGACGCACACCACCGCCGCCCCCTCGATCACGTTCTCCAACTGCCGGATGTTCCCCGGCCACGCGTGCCCCTTGAGCGCCGCCAGGGCGTCGTCGTCGATGCCGAGGTCCTTCTTGCCCATCTTCCCGCCGTACAGCGCCAGGAAGTGCGCCGCCAGCTCGGGGATGTCTTCGCGTCTCTCCCTCAACGGCGGCAGACGCAGGCTGATGACGTTCAGGCGGAAGTACAGGTCCTCGCGGAAGCGGCCCTCGCGGATCATCGCCTCCAGGTCGCGGTGCGTCGCCGCGATGATCCGCACGTCGACCTCCACCGGCTCGATGCTGCCCACACGCTCGAAGCTCATCTCCTCCAGCACGCGCAGGAGCTTCGTCTGCACGTCGAGGCTGATGTCGCCGATCTCGTCGAGGAACAGCGTCCCCCCGTCGGCCGCCTCGAACCGCCCCAGCTTGTCGCGGATCGCCCCGGTGAACGCCCCCTTCACGTGCCCGAACAGCTCCGACTCCAGCAGCGTCGGCGACAGGGCGGCGCAATGCACCTTCACGAACGCCTTCCCCGCACGGGGGCTGGCCTCGTGCAGGAGCCGCGCCATCACCTCCTTGCCCGTCCCGCTCTCCCCGCGGAGCAACACAGCCGACCCGCTCCCGGCCACACGCCGCGCCAGCGCCTGCATCGTCGCCATCGCCGCGCCGCTGCCGATCATCCCCGACGCGGGCGCCTCCTCGGCCGCCGCCGGCCCCTCCGCAGGCCTCGCCTCGCGCTTCGTCAGCTGGCTCTGCAACGCCAGGATGCGTCTCTGCTGCTCGGCGATCTTCTCCACCTTGGCCTTCAGCTCCTGGTTCAGCGCCTCGATGGTCTGGTGGCCCTCGGCGCTGACCAGGGCCAGGGCCGTCACCTGGGCGAACGCCGCCAGCAGCGACACGTCCTCCTCCGTGTACGGCCCGACCTCACGCGGCCCCAGCACCAGGAGCCCCAGGAGCTGCCCCTCGTGCAGGAGCCCCTGCGCCATGGCCCCGCCCAGGAAGCCGAGCTGACGCAGCGCCGGCCCCGGCGGCTCGCTGACCGCGAACGTCCCCCGCGCCCGCACCGCCTCCACCAGCGGGCACCCGAACGCCAGCTCCGTCAACGGAGGCGCCGCCCCCAGCGAGTCCGCGAGGCGGTACACCGCCGGCTCGCCCTGCCGCAGGTACACCGCCCCCCCGCCCGCCGCCAGCAATTCCGCCGACGAGTGCAGGAACCGCCGCGCCAGCGCCGGCGGATCGACGAGCTGCTCGACGGCCTCGGTCATCCGCTGCATGGTCAGGTCGAGCTGCGACTTCTCGCGGCGGAAGTGCCGGTCCAGATGGCGCATCACCCGCCCGCGCAGCAGGTCGAGCCCGATCATCACGAGCAGGGCCGTGGACGCCACCAGCACGCCCTGGAGGAGCGACGGGCCCTCGGCACTCCGGCCGACGGCGAACAGGCCGAGGAACACCACCGCGTAGTACAGGCCGCCCGCCAGGGTGCTGACGAGGAAGTAGCCGGCGCCCGAGCTGAGGAGCTGGTCCAACCGCATCAGGCGGTAGCGTGTGATGCTCACGATGTATGCCAGCGACACGAACGCCGACGCGGTGAACATCGGCCACGTCGCCGCCCCGCCGCCGAACTTCGCCGGCTCCCAGACCGCCAGGTAGAGCGAGTAGCCGATGGGCACCGTGGCCGCCGCCGACCCGAAGAGGATCGCCTTCACCTGGTCGCGCTCAACCGGCCCCGCCGCCGTACGGTAACTATGGACCAGCGCCGCCACACTCCCCAGGTAGAACAGCGCCGCCACGCCGAAGAACACGTAGATCCTGCCGAGCATCTCCAGCAGACGCGCCTGCGCCAGCTCGGGGCTGATGTCGGACGCGGCGTCCAGCCGCGCCTTCCAGTAGTCGTAAAGCACCACCCCCAGGAACGCCAGCGACAGCCCGTAGAGGACGCACAGCACCACGCCCCACCAACGCTCCGGGAAGGGCTTCGGCCGCGGGAACACGAGGTAGAAGTGCAGCGTGACCGCCGGCAGCAGCAGGGCGCAGACGATGAACACGAGCAGGAGCGAAGGCTGCGACGCGATCCGCGCCCAGTGATACCCACCCAGGAACGCCCCGTAGGAGACGAAGCACAGGAGGAAGAACCGCGCCGCCGGCACGTCGTCGGGCCGCTTCCAGAACACCACGGCCCCGAACACCAGCAGGCCGATCTTCAGAACGAACCACAGCACCGAGGGGATGATGGTCTCCAGGAGCGCCGGCCCCAGCACGCACCACACCGCCCCACGCTCCCCCTTCCGCTCGTATTCCACGCGGACGAACCGTCGGCCCTCCGCGTCCACCACGCCGGCTGACCCCGCCTTGCCCGCCAGCACGTCCGCCGCCGACAGGCCGGCCCCGTCCGCCGCCTCCATCGCGGGCAACGCCGCCAGCCGCCGCAACAGCCGGCCCCAGGACGTGACCTCCTGCCCGCCCACCGCGAGGATCACGTCTCCCTCGGCCAACCTCCCCTTCTCGCCGGGCGCGAGGTACTCCGGGTAGAAGTGATTCACGACGCGGGTGAACGCGCATCGGACGCCGATCTCCGGCGTCCCCACCACGTAGCCCATGACCGCGAGGGCGTAGCCGCACGCCAGCACGGCGGCCGCCACGATGACGGCCCGCCAGCGGGCGTCCGCGTTTCGCGCGAGCGCCGACATGAGCTGGGTCGGCCAGCCGAAGGCCGCACCCAGCCAACCACCCTGCTGGTCTGCCATCGCTTCTCCGCCGAATACCGGTGACGAACTCTCGGCGCCTCGGGCGCGGGCTTCTTGCCCTCACCCTCTTGCCCTCCTTCTGCCACGCCCCTCCACTCACTGTACCTGATCGGGCCTGCCCGTCAACCACCCCTCCCCCCCAGCCCGCACGCCTTCCCGCCATCAGATGACCCACCTTCTCCATACCCCCCAATCACTAACGAGGGTTCGTCATTCAGCGCCGAACAGCGCCGAGATCGGCGAGCGCCGAGATTTCGGCGCCCCGTCGGCGCTTTCGTCACCTGCGGATTCGCGAGGGAATCCGCACGGGTCGGGGATCGCGCGCACCCGGCGGCCGCGTGGCATGGGAGATGCGTCTGTCGCAGCCTCCATCTCAGGCACGGCATCAGGATGGACGGGCAGAGGAGAGGCGAAGTGAAGGCGGCAGGGGAGTGGTTGACCTTCGGCGGGCCGTCCGTGGCCGCGCCGTTCGAGGACGGCTGGGCGCATCTGAGCCATTACTCCGCACGGTTCCGCGTGTGGGGGCGTGGCCGCCCCGTCGTCCTGTTACCGGGCCTTGCGGGGGGCATGGACCTCCTCGGCCCCCTGGCGCGTGTCCTGGCGCGGCACCATCAGGTGATCTGCGTCCAGCTCCGCGGCGAGGACGACGCCTTCGCCATGCGCCGACGCTTCGGCCTGGGCGACCTGGCCGACGACCTCGATGAGATGCTGTCGTGGCTCGGCCTGGAGCAGCCGGCGGTCCTGGGCGCGTCGTTCGGCGGCGTGGTCGCCCTGGAGCTGGCCCGACGCCGGCCGTGGCGGCTGGGCGCCCTGCTCCTGCAAGGGGTCGGCCCGCGCCTGGAGACGGGGCTGCTACAGCGCCTCGCCGGGATGGTCCTGTCGCGCTACCAGCTCCCGGCGGACAGTCCCTTCTTCAACCAGTTCTTCAACCTCTTCTTCGGGGGCAAGCAGGAGGCGGGGCCTCTGGCCGACTTCGTGGTCCGGACGTGCTGGTCCACCGACCAGGCGGTGATGGCCCACCGCTTCCGCCTCGTCGAGCAGGCGGACTTCCGCGGCCGGCTGGGCGGCGTGCGCGTGCCGACCCTCCTCCTGGCCGGGTCGAAGGACATCCTCGTGAGCCAGCGTGGGCTGGCGGCCCTGGCGGACGAATTGCCCGACGCCCGCGCCTTGACGCTGGGCGGGGCCGGCCACCTGGCCGGCGTGACGCACCCCGACCGGATCGCGGCGGAGGCGCGGTCGTTCCTCGCCGGCCTCGACGGCTGACCGCCCGCCGGCGTGCGGGAGGGCCGGGCGCCCGGCTGCCTCTGGCTGACACACACCTCCAGCCAGGGAGCCGCCGGGGCCGCCCGCCCTCCCCCGCGCCGCATGGCCTCGGCCGCCGAAACCCCGCCTGCACGCCTCGTCGAACGCCCGGCAGGTCGGGTGGATGAGACGGGGATGACGCCGTCGTATGAGTCGGACCGGATCACGCCGTGGGCCGCTTCTTCCCACGAATGCCGGGTGTGGGAAGAACACCAACACCACCTGCCCCCTCCTCCTGGCTTCTCCGGCAAGGCGTCGTAATCGTCCATGTCTTCCCAGCCAATGGACTTCCCCGCCTCCCAGGCCGGCGTCTCGAGATCCTCGGACGCCGCCCGGCGGGAAGAGGGGCTGCGACGCGGCGATGCCTGTCAGGCCGGCAGGCGTGCCGAACACGAGGGCCAACAAAGCGGAGTAGACGCTGCGGATCCCTCCGACGGAAGGCACACGCCCCCACTGCCCGCCGCGTAGGGAGAAATGCCGCCCGTCCTACCACACCAGAACGTCCGGCATGCCGCCCCGAGGCAGGCGAGGATCGCGGCGAGCGGGATCACCGGCGTTGGGCCCACCCCCTCCCTCCGAACCACGCGGCCATTACCGCGCCACCTCCTGCCTCCAGAACGGCGCCCACGCCAGGCCGAAGTGCGTCACCCGGATGTCCGCCTTCTTCGGCTTCAATTGCACCTCGACGGCCAGCTCACCCATCCGCCGGTACTTCTCCGTCAGCTCGTCCTTCTTCGCCTGCAGATCGCCCTCCATCCGGGCGATCTTGTCCTCGCGGCCCTTGCCGGCCGATGCCTTGGCCGCCTCCATCTTGGGCGCGAACTTCACCTCCTCCAGGTGGATCGCCTCGTCGCGCTGGCGCACCGCCTCCGCCCGGCACCGCGCCACGAACGCGTCGCGTGTCTCGCCCGGCCTGCTGATCAGCTCCAGGTCGCGGTTCTCCCACAGCACCAGCTTCCTCGCCCCGGCCAGGTGCTCCGCGAACACCTTCTCCAACGCCTTCAGCTTCCGGCCCGTGTCGATGGTGTCCGGCACCGCCGCCCACCGCGCGTTCGCCTCAAACGCCGCCACGGGGTCGATGGGCAGCGGGTACGCCTTCTCCCAGTCCGCCGGCGCCCCGCCCGACGGGGCACGCGCCAGCAGCCGCACCGGCTCCCGATGCTCCGCCCCGCTGCGCTTGTCGTACTGGTACACCACCTCCGCGAACCCCAGCAGCCACGGCTGGTACTCCAGCACGTGCCCCGGCTTCGCCCCGCCCGTCACCGGGACGTAGAACTGCGTCACGTCCGACGGCAGCACCGGCGGCTTGCCGACGGGCGGCGCGACGACTGCCGCCGCGGCCGCCGCCTGCCCGCCGACGACCAGCTTCGCCTCCGGGGCGGCCAGCGTGTCCGGCTTCGAACGCGGGTCCTTGCCGCACGACGGGCACTTGCGGCCCACGCCGGGCGGCACCTCGGCCTTGCAGTGGTTGCACAGGGCCACCGCCGCCCCGTCGGCCTGGTCGCGTGCCTTGATCGGGTCCGTGAGGCGCTTGATCTCGTCGCGCGACATCGGCCCGCGCAGGTACGTCAGCGCGAATCGCGTCTGGAACAGCCGTGGCTTCCCCTCGTTGATGTTGTGCAGGAGGAACACCCGGTTCCCCAGCGACGCGATGACCTTCTCCAGATATCCGCGGTCCGTCAGCGTCCCGTACTCCGCCGCCACGCTCTCCAGGCCGTCCAGGAGCCGCGCCTTGTCGCGCTCGGTCTGCAGCTTGCCGACGAACCACGTCCCGGCGTTCGACAGCGCCTTGTAATCGAGGTCCACCGGGTTCTGCGTCGCCAGCAAGATGCCGACGCCGAACGCCCGCGCCTGCTTGAGCAGCGTCAGCATGGGCTGCTTGCTCGGCGGGTTGGCCGGGTGCGGCGGCAGGTAGCCGAATACCTCGTCGAAGTACAGCATCGCCCGCAGCGTCGTCGTCCCCGTCTGCCGCCGCGTCCACGCGAGCATCTCCTCCAGGAGGAGCGTCACGAAGAACATGCGCTGGCTGTCGTCGAGGTGGGCGAGGTAGAAGATGTTGTGCTGCGGCCTGCCGTTGCGCGTCATCATGACGCCCAGGTCGAGCGTCTCGCCGCGCGACCAGATGGCGAACATCGGCGACGCCACCATGTTGTTGAGCTGCGACGCGAACTTGACGCGGTCCTTGGCCGGGAAGAACGTCTCGAGGTTGTACGCGCCCACGGTCGTGATCGCCGGCTTGGGGATCTCGCGGATGATCGCCGGCAGGTCGAGGTCGCGGCCCTTCTCCCAGGCGTCGAGGATGATCTGCGCCAACAGAACATGCTCGCGCGACTGGATGGGGTCGCCGGTGATGCCGCCCAGGCCGAGCAGGGCCGTCACGGTGGCGTTGACCTTGTGGGTCTTGTCCTCCAGCGTCAGCCCCCTGGGCGCCGAGAAGTTGCGGAGGATCGACAGCGGCAGGCCCGCCTCGCTGCCGGGGGTGTAGATGCGGAAGTCGGTGTGGGCCAGCTCGCGGATGCGTCCCGGCTCCTGGCCGCTCTCGATCAGCCCCTTGCGCCAGCGCTCCGCGAGCTGCTCGGCGTACTGCTCGTTCGTCAGGTTCTTCTGGCGGGCCTCCTCGGGGTTGAGCCACTTGAGGAAGTCCTTCGGGTCGAGGTCCGGGAACTGCAACAGCAGGTTGGTGAGGTCGCCCTTGGGGTCGATGATGACGGCCGGGATGCCGTCGATGGCCGCCTCCTCGAGCAGGGAGATGGACAGGCCCGTCTTGCCCGACCCGGTCATGCCGACGACGACGCCGTGCGTGCACAGGTTCTTGGCGTCATACATGACGGGCCTGTCGGGGAGGACGGCCTTCTTGTCGAGGTCGTACTCCCGGCCGAGGAAGAAGCAGGCCGGCTTGTCGATGTCTTCGGCGGAGAGGGTGGTCGGGACGGTTTCGGACACGGGTCGGCCTCCGGGTGCGTGTGGGGTATTATGCCCACCGGAAGGCCCGTTTGGTAGGTGCGGAGGGTGGGGCGTCTCAGCGCCAGTCGCCGCTCAGGACGAAGCCCGCCCAGTAGAACGGCGGCAGCCGGGTCTCTCCCCCCGGCGTCTTCTCCGCGTCCTTCCCCACCCCGCGCCGCCGGCCCTCCTTGAGCATTGAAAGCTGGGCGTGGCGCAGTGCCTCGGCGCGGCTGACGATCTTCCCGGTATCCCAGGCGGCGGCGTAGAATTCCTGCATGATCTGCCCCGTGGCACGGTCGTCCACCTTCCACAGGCTGGCGACGACGGTGCGGGCCCCGGCGGCGGCGAATGCTCGCTGCATGCCGAGCAACCCCTCTCCGCCGGCCTCCTGTCCCAGGCCCGTCTCGCACGCCGAAAGCACCGCTAACTCCAGCCTGGTCAGGTCCATCTCGGAGACCTCCAGGGCCGTGAGGATGCCATCCTCCCCGCCTGCCTGCGGTTCGCGGTTGGCGTCAGACAGGGCCAGCCCGCTCAGCAGCAGCGGGTGCCACCCGACCACCTCGCGCCGCCCGTCGGGGCGCCCTCTCGCCTCGGCGGCGCGGGCCGTCTCTGGGGCAAAGAAGCCGTGCGTGGCGAAGTGGGCGTATCGGACCTTGGGAAGGTGCTCGCGGACCGCCTTCTTGGTCGCCTCGCCGCCACGCAGGTCCGTGACCGTCCCCCCGCGGAACAGCTCGGAGAACGACGCCTTGACGGCCTGCGCCTCGGCCCTGGTGGCGGCCAGGGGCGTGAAACGCTCGCGGCCCGTGCGGGCGGCGGAGCGCTCGTCCTCGGCGGCGGGCGCCGGCCTCGCCCCCGCGCTGGGGTCATAGCGGAGGTCGCCAAGCACGAGTAATGTCGGCCCCAACCGCTCCTTCCTGTCGCGTGGCTTCATCAGGTCGGGCACCTGCGCCGGCGCCGGTACGACGGCGACGGCCACGTCCTCGATCAGGAACGTCCCCGCCTTGCCGCCCGGCAGCGCCGCGAAGGGGGCCGTCCCCAGGACGCCGTCGGGGGAGACGAGGAGCGTCTTGGCCCCATCCAGGTGCTTCGCCAACGGGTCGAGCAGGAGCCTCTTCACCTTCGTCCCGGAGGCCGTGGCCTGCCGTCCGCGCACGAGATCCGCCCGCCACCCGCGGACGGCCGCCACGACGGCGTCGGCCTTGCCCAGGTCGAAGCGCGCCGCCGCCTTGCCCGGCCGGTGGACGAAGGCGGCGAGGCCCTCGTGGTGGAAGAGGTAGTCGACGAGGACGGCCCCATCCGGCAGGGTTTTGGCGAGCGCCTCCGGCTTCCGCTCCGTCTCGCGCGCCTCGCGGTAGGCGGTGGACAGCTTGGAGAGCCTCGCCTGCGCCTCGTCCTGCTCCTGCTCCAGGGCGGCGAGGCGCTCGCGCGTGGCGTCGGGGGACTGACGCAGCGCCACGAGCTGCCGCGTCACCGACCCCAGGCGCTCTGCGGCGGCCCCGGCCTCGGCGTCGCCGGAGAGGCGGAGGAAGAGGCGGCGCTGCTGCTGCCGCAACAGGACCTGCCCCTTCCAGGCCAGGACGTGCGCGGCGGCGGCGGGGTGTTTGCCCGAGTCGGGCAGCAAGAGGCGGTTGTGCAGGAAGTGGCGTGCGGCGTGGGCGGCGGCGAGCTGCTGGCGGTCGGACTGAACGGCGGCGAGATCGCGGAGCTGGTCCGTCGCGACGGCGAGGGCGCGCTCCATGTGCTCGAGTGCCCCCTCGAGGTCCCCCGCCTCCCGGAGCAACATGGCGAGGTTGCTCAGGCTGACGGCGTGGTCGGGGTGCCGCTCGCCCAGCGCCTCCTTCCGAATGGCCAGCGCCTGCCGGAGGAGGGGCAGGGCCATCGTGTGGTCCCCCGTGGCCTTGAGCAGCATGGCGAGGTTGTTCAGGCCGCGGGCATGATGGGGGTGCCGCTCGCCCAGGGCGGCCTTCTCGATGGCGAGCGCCCGCCGCCGAAGGGGGAGGGCCGCCTTCGGGTCGCCCATGCTTTGGAGCAGGCCGGCCATGTTGCCCAGGCAGGCGGCGTAGGAGGGGTGCCGCTCCCCCAACGCCTCCTTGTACACGGCGGCCGCCTGCTCCATCAGGGGCAAGGCCCCCTTCAGGTCGCCCATGACCATGAGCAGGAAGGCGAGGTTGTTCAGGCCGGCCGCGTATCCGGGGTGTTTCTCTCCGAGGGCGGCCTTGTGGGCGGCCGCCGCCTGCTCCATCAACGGCAACGCGGCCTTGCGGTCGCCCATCGCCTCGAGCAGGAAGGCGAGGTTGTTCAGGCCGGCCGCGTAGGAGGGGTGTTTCTCCCCGAGGGCGGCCTTGTGGACGGCCAGCGCCTCCCGCAGGAGCGGCAGGGCCGCCCTCAGGTCCCCCGCCTCTTGTAGCAGAAGGCCGAGGTTGTTCAGGCTTTGGGCGTAGTCGGGGTGTCGCACCCCCAGCGCCGCCTTGCGGATGGCCAACGCCTGCCGGCACGGGAGCAGCGCGGCCTTCAGCTCGCCCATGTCCATGAGCAGCGTGGCGAGGTTGTTCAGGCCCGTTGCGTGGCCAGGGTGGTTCTTGCCCAGGGTGGCCCGGAGGACGGACACCGATCGCTCCATCAGGGGCAATGCCCCCTTGAGGTCGCCCAGGCCTGCGAGCAGCATGGCGAGGTTGTTGAGGCTGAGGGCATAAGTGGGGTGCCGCTCGCCCAGCGTCTCCTTGCGGATCTCGAGCGCCCGCCGGCACGGGGGCAAAGCCCCCTTCAGGTCGCCCATCGCCTTGAGGAGCATGGCGAGGTTGTCGAGGCTCTGGGCGTAGTCGGGGTGCCGTCCCCCCAGCGCCGCCTTGCGGACGGCCAGGGCCTCCTTGTACAGGGGGAGCGCCGCCGCATGGTCCCCCATCGTCTTGTGCAGCAGGGCGAGGTTGTTCAGGCCGAGGGCGTAGGAGGGATGGCCCTCACCCAACGCCTCCTTCCTGATCGCCAGAGCCTGCCTGTGCAGGGGGAGGGCCGCCGCGTGGTCGCCCATGCTTTGGAGCAGCGTGGCGAGGTTGTCCAGGGCCGTGGCGTACGACGGGTGCCTCTCGCCGAGTAACTCCCTGGCGGCGTCCACCGACCGGCGGGACATGGGCAGGGCGGCCGCGTGGTCGCCCCGGCGGGACAGCGCCAACGCCTCCGCGTTCATCCGCTGGCCCTCCGCCAGGCGCTTCCGCCCCGCCGCGTCCATCACCTCCACCAGGCGGGCCGTCCGCCCCTCCCACTCCAGGTCGACGGTCCGGTGGTGCCTCGGCCCCAGCAGCCGCGCCAGGGCACGGATGGCCTCGACGCGGAGGGCGTCCGCCCTGCGCGTCTGCTCGGCGGGGGCCGAACCGCCGGCAAGGGCCGCCTTGCGCCCGGCGACGCGCAGCGTTAACGGCCCGTCCACCTCCTCCAGCAGCGTGACGGCCCGCAGCCCCGCCTCCCACGCCGCCGCGTTTTTCTTCTCCTTACCCAGCCGCGCCGCCTCCCCCATGATTGCGTCGTGCCGACGCATCAAATCCGCCTGCCCCGGCGTGAGCTTCGGCACGGGGGCAGCCGCGACCCCCACCAACACCGCCGTCAGCGCGACGAGCCTCATGGACGCATCCTCCCGGTGCCCGCCCCCTATCCTACGACCCGGCTTCCGGTGCGCGGGGCGCCTCAGCGCCAGTCGCCGCTCAGGACGAAGCCCGCCCAGTAGAACGGGGGCACGCGCCGCGTGCCCTTCTCCGCCACCAGCTCCTTCACCGAGCCGCGGCGCACCCCGTCGCGCAGCATGGACAACTGCGCCTGCCGCAAGGCCTCGGCGCGGCTGACGATCTTCTCCGGGTCCCAGGCCACGCGGTAGAAGTCGCTCATCAGCGACTGCGTCGCCCGGTCGTCCACGCTCCACAGCGAGGCCACCACGCTCCTGGCCCCCGCCGCCTGGAAGGCACGCTGCAGGCTCAACAGCCCCTCCCCCTTCGACTCCTTGCCCAGGCCCGTCTCGCACGCCGACAGCACCGCCAATTCCAGCCGCGTGAGGTCCATCTCGCTGACCTCCAGCGCCGTCAGGATGCCGTCCTCCTCGCCCTCCCCCGGCGTCCTATTCGCGCCGGCCAGCGCGATCCCCGCCATCAACAGCGGATGCCACTCGCCCGCCGCGTCCTCCGGGGCGAAGAAGCCGTGCGTCGCCAGGTGCGCGTACCGCACCCGCGGCAGCGCCTCGCGTACGGCCGCCTTCGTCGCGCGGCCCTTGCTCAGGTCCGTCACCGTCCCGCCCTCGAACAGGCCGGCGAACGATTTGGACACCGCCGCCACCTCCGTGAACGTCGCGGGCAGACGCTCCCAGGCCCGCCGCGTCGCCGCCGGCGCCCCGCGCCCGCCGATCAGCGCCGCCCGCGCCGCCGGCGCCCGTGCCTCGTTGTAATCCACGTCGCCCACCGCCAGCAGCGACGGCCCGTGCCGCCCCGGCGCCGGGCCGCCGGCCCCCGCCAGCGCCTGCGGCACCGGGACGGACGCCAGCGTCAGCTCCTCCAGCAGATACGACCCCTCCTTCCTGCCCGGCAGGGCGGCGAAGGGCACCGCCGCCAGGGGCCCGTCCGGCGACAACAGCACCACCCTGGCGCCGCCGAGGTGCCCCTCCACCGGGGCCCAGATCCGCCGCCGCAGGTCGCGGCCCGCCTCGCCCCCCTGGCGGCCCCGGGCCAGCAGCGCCCGCCACTCGCGGGCCAGCTCCTCCGTCGCCGCCAGCGGCCCCAGATCCACCCGCGCCGCCGGCCGGCCCCGCCGGACCACGAACGCCGTCAGGTGCGGGACCGCCTTCGGCCTGCCCTCGCGGTCCACCACCCCCCGATGGATGAACGTGTAATAATCGACCAGCGCCACGCCATCCGGCAGCGCCTCCCCAATCCCCTTTGGGGTGGCCTGCGCCTCCCCCGCGCGGGCGTCCGCCGACAGACGCGACAGCTCCGCCTGCAACGCCTCCTGCTCGGCGACCAGCGCCTCGAAACGCTCGCGGCGCGCCTCCGGGTCCTGGGCCAGCGCCGCCAGCATCCGCGTCGTCTGCTGGAGCTTCTCCGCGGCCGCCCTGGTTTCCGGGCCGCCCGACAGCCGGGCGTACAGCCGGCGCTGCCGCTCGCGGGACAGCACGGCGCCCTTCCACGCCAGGGCGTTTTCATACGCCCCGCCGTCGTCGAGCGACAGGCGCAGGCCGAGGAGGCCCCGGTGCGCCTCCGCCGCGGACAGTTGCAGCCTCTCCGACTGCACCGCCGCGTCGCGGCGCAGGCCCCGCGCCGCGATCTCCAGGGCCGCGTCCAGGAGCCGACGGGCCTCCGCCGGCTCGCCCGCCGCCAGCTCGACGTGCGCCAGGGACTTGATCGCGGCCCCGTGGGCGGGGTGCCACTCCCCGAGGCCCTCCCGCGCCACACGCACCGCGCGCGACGCCGCCGCACGGGCGCCCGCCGTGTCACCCAGGCCGCGGCGCAGGTCGGCGATCTCCAACAGAGCCCCACACAGGGCTGGGCTCCTTTCCCCGTGCGCCGCCGCGATGATGCCGAGCGCCTTCTCGTGCAGGGCCAGGGCGGCGGGGCCGTCGTCGGCGGCGACGGCCAGGGCGAGGGACTGGAGCAGGCGGGCGTACATCGGGTGGCGCTCGCCGTGTGCCGCCTTGCAATCCCGGACCGCCTCCTCCAGCGTGGCCCGGCCCGCGCGTCGCCCCCCCAGACGCCCGAGGGCCTCGGCGAGGTACTTTCTCGCCTGCAGGGCCATCAGCCCGGCCCTGCCCTCGCCCGCCTGGTGGATCTCGAGCGCCTCCTTCAGCAGGGGCAACGCCGCCCGAGTGTCCCCCAGGCGCTCCAGGTGGTTGGCCAACCCCGTCAGGGCGCCGGCACGCGCCGGGTCGCGGGCCTGGAGCCACTCGCGGGCCGTCGCGGCCGCCTCCCGATGCAGGGGATTGGCCGCCCGCCGGTCCCCCCGCTCGTCGTGCAGTACGGCCAGGTTGCTCAGGCTGCGCGCGTAGGCCGGCGCGTAGCGCGCCGTGACGGCCCGTTGGATCGCCACGGCCCGCGTCAACAGCGGCGCCGCCCCGTCCAGGTCGCCCATCTGCCGCAGGAGCTGGGCGATGAGGTTCAGGGCGTCGGCGTGGTGCGGGTGCCCTGCCCCGTGCGTCTCGCGGGCGATCTCCGCCCCCCGCCGCGCGTGGGGCAGGGCCGCCCGGTAGTCGCCCGCCCCCAGGTGGGCATGGCTCAGGTTGAGCAACGCATCCCCCACCCGCGAATGCCCTCGGCCGAGGACCGCCTCCAGCTCGGTGAGCGCCTCGCCGGCCGGCCGCAGGGCCTCGCGGAACTTGTTGCCCAGGATCAGCGCCGCCGCCTGGGCGAACTTCCCCTCCGCCCGCACCGCCCGGGCCAGGGCCTCCGGGCCCAGGGCCGCCATGTCGCGCAGGCGGCCGGCCCGCACGCGGGCGCTGACCGCCTGCCACGAGCCGGGACCGTACATCAGCTCCGCCGTCCGCCAAGCCGCCGCACGTTCCGCGGCGGCGTCCGCCCATTCGCCCCGCGCCTCCAGCATGACCGCGAGACGCTCGCGGACGTGCAGCGACTCGAACCCGTGCCCCACCGCCCGCTCGGCGGCGGCCAGCGCCTTCCGCATGCCGGCCACGGCCTCGTCGCGCTTCCCCACCGCCCAGTCGCGCAGGGATTTCCGCCACGGGCCATCGCGCTCCAGGAAGAACGCATCCCGCTCGGCCGCGGTGCGTGGCAGGGGGCCGGCGCCGAGGCACAGGGCGATCAGGAGGTAGGCGAGGGGTCGCGGCATGGCAGGCTCCCGAGAACCGACTCGTGTCAGCCTTCAGGATACCGCGCCGCCGGCCCTCTCGGGAGGCCCTCAATCCGTCGGCACGACCTCGTACTTCTGCCCCCTGTCCGTCCGCCGGCCGTCGTCCTCCCCGCGTAGCCGTCGGTTCAGATACGCGAACACCGCCTCGCGTTTCTCCTTCGCCGCCGGCAACTCCACCACGAGCTGAGTTGGGTCATCCCCGTCCTCGTCGGAGGTCACCTCGCAGGCCGTCACCCGCACCGCGCCGCACTCATACATCCCGGTGACGGCGTTGCGCAGCCCCAGCCCGCCCACCGTCACCCCCGCGAACCGGCGGCCCGGCGTGTCCATCCACGCCCGCGCCTCCATCGAGCCCGCCCCCTTGAGCAGCCGCTCCGCCTCCGCGTCGATCTCCGACGCCGTCGCCGCCGGGCCGGGGCCCGGGCGCGGCCAGTCGCCGCCCTTGTCGTACATGAAGTGCATGGCCAGCAGCAGACCCGCGGTGATCGAGAACACGCGGCCGATCCAGCACATCACGCACGCCGGCCAGGTCTCGCCCCAGCGGCTCAGGGCGAACCACGAGTCGTACAGCGGCACGTAGAGGCAGGCGTAGTACTCGAGGGGGCTCTCCTCCGCCGCGATGTACAGGATCCACCGCGTGCCGATGATCACCGGCACCACGCCGACCACCAGCATCATGATCGCCCCGCCCTTGAAGAAGTACGCCGGCACGCCCATCGCGATGAACAGGACCGACAGCCCGATGGCCAGGGCCATGAACAACTTGCTCTCGGTGCTGTCCCCCTTCTTCTTCTTTTTCTTCTTCGGCACGGCGGAGTCGCCGCGTCGCGGCCGACGGCGGGGCAGGTCGTCCAGCCCGTCGTCATCGTCCTCCTCCTCGATCCACCCCGACGCACTCAGCCCCGCGGACAGGCCCTCCGAGAGATGTTCCGAGAGATCCTCCGAGGCGTCCGTCGGCGGCATGATGCCGGCCGCGAGGGCCTCCTTCCGCATCGCGTCTTCGTCGGCCGCGATGTCTTCCTCGATCTCGCGTGACCGGACGCGCCGTGGTTTGACCTCCTCGTCCCGCGTCCGCCGGGCTGGCGGTTGCGGCTTCGATTCGGGCCGGGTAATCTCGCGGGGCTTGGCGGGCTTGATCTCCTTGACCGGCTTCGCCGGCTTACGGGCCGGCGGGTCGTCCTCGACGACCTCGAAGTCCTCGAAGACCTCCGGCTCCGCCTCCGGGATGCGGATGACGCCGCGGCAGCCGGAGCAGCGTGCCGCCTTGCCGGCGTTGGCGTCCGCGGTGTCGAACAGCCGGGCGCAATGCGGACAGGTGACGCGGATCATCCGCGTGCCTCCTGGGGATGGTGAGGCGACCTTTCGCGGGGGCAGCATACCCCCGCCGTCGTGGGCCGGCAAGGGCAGCAGCCCCACCCCAGGACGCACCCCGGAGGCGTCTGTGACCGCCTCAGCCGCGGAATCCTTCCGCCTCGCCGGCCGGCACCAATTCCACCCCCGGCCCCGGCGTGCTCGCGAGCAGGAACGGGTGGCCCTCCTCCATCCGGTACACCAGCCGCGCCAGGCCGCGCACGACCTCCGCCGGGTCGATGGCCGACGACCCGACGGGCAATACGAAGAGCTGCAAGGGCACCGCCCCCGCGCCGCCGTCGTAGCGCTCGGCCTGGAACGTCACGCCGCGCATCCACATCGCCCCCGCCTTCGCGAACAGACGCAGCCTGGCGACCCACGCCGCCGCGTCCTCGCCGTCGCGCGGGGGCCGGCTCTCCCACACGACGAACGGCAGGTCCTCCCCCGTCCCCGCCGCGTCGACGCGCAGAACACGCACCAGCAGCTCGATGAGCCGTGACGCGATCCCCCGCCCCCGGTGGCCCTCATGGGTGCCGATGTAAGACAGATACCCGCCCCACCCCGGATGCGACATCCCGCAGCAGAACCCCGCGATCCCTCCACCGCCCGACGCCAAGAGCAGATGCGGCGACCACACGCCGGGCCGCCACGAGACGCGCCGCGCCACGCCGCCGACGATCCACTCCCACGGGATGCGTTCGTCGGCGGGCTGCGTGGCCTCGTAGAGCCGGCGTGCGTCCTCCACCTCCGCGGCCGCCGGGTCGAGGCCCTCCCAGCACAGGATCTCGGACATCGGCCCCTCCGATCACAACCTACCGCACCCATCCTACCGCACCGACGTCAGCCACGCCTTCCTCGGCCTCCTCTTCTGTATCGTCCGCGTCACCATCTTCCCCGTCGCCACCGCCGACGCGTCCCAGGCCCTCTCGCCTGATCACGCCCCCGACAGCCAGGAGCTCATGTCCTGACCCCCTCCCCCGGAGCGCGGGCGGCGTCGGCCTGCTACAATCCCCCCCATGATCACCCTCCCCTTCCTCGCCGCCCTCGAGCCGGCCCGCCGCGTCCTCGTCGCCGGCGCCGGCGGGGGCTTCGACGTGTTCTGCGGCCTGCCGCTCTACTTCGCCCTCCGCGACGCCGGCAAGTCGCCCTTCCTCGCCAACCTGTCGTTCACCACCCTCGACCACTGCCAGGCCAGCCGCCTCGGCCCCGCGTTGTGGGAGATCACCGCCGACTCCGGCGGCCCCGCCTACATCAACTACTTCCCCGAGGGCTACCTCTCCCGGTGGTTCCGCCTCCAGGGCGAGGAGGTGCCTATCTACGCCTTCCCGCGCACCGGGGCCGCACCCCTGCGCGGCGCCTACGAGACGCTCATCTCGACCCTGAACATCGACACCCTGATCCTCATCGACGGCGGCACCGACAGCCTGATGTGCGGCGACGAGGAGGGCCTCGGCACGCCCCACGAGGACGTGGCCAGCCTCGCCGCGACATACGACTTGCCCATCCCGCGCAAGCTCCTCGCCTGCCTCGGCTTCGGCGTGGATCACTACCACGGCGTCTGCCACCACCACTTCCTGGAGGCCGTCGCCCAGCTCACCCGCGCCGGCGCCTACCTCGGCGCGTTCTCCCTCCAGGACGAGATGCCGTGCGCCAGACTCTTCCGCCGCGCGTCCGAATACGTCTTCACGCAGATGCCGCGATACGTCAGCATCGTGAACAGCTCGATCCTCTCCGCCCTCGCCGGCCACTTCGGCGACCACCACGCGACGGACCGCACCTGGGGCAGCGAGCTGTTCATCAACCCGCTGATGGCCCTGTACTGGACCTTCCACCTGGTGCCCGTGGCCGGGCGCGTGCGGTACCTGGAGCGCATCGCGGCGACGGAGACCTACGACGAGGTTCGCACTGAGATCGTGCGCTGGGAGGCTTCGCGCCCGGCCCCGCGTCCGTTCCGCCCGCTGCCGCTGTGAGCGGCGGCCCGGTTCCCCTACGGGCCCCGGCGCGGTAGCATGGGATGGGAGCTTGAACCACGGGGTGGACATGCCCGAACTTCCTCACCCCGGCCCGACGCGCATCGTGCCGGAGCCGAGGCCCGCCGGGGCCACCTGGGAGACGACCCCGCCGGGGCCGGGGCCGGCACCGGCCCCGGCGCCGCCGTCGCTGGGCGGATACCTCCTCCTCGAGCCCATCGGCGAGGGCGGCATGGGCGTCGTCTACCGCGCCGAGGACACGCGTCTGGGGCGACTGGTGGCCGTCAAGGTCATGCGCCCCGAGATGGCCGCCCGCCCCGAGGCCCGCCGTCGCTTCCTGCGCGAGGGCAAGGCGCTGGCGAAGGTCGAGCACCAGCACATCGTGCCCGTCCTGGCCGCCGACGAGCAGGACGGTGTCCCGTTCCTCGTCATGCCGCTGCTCCGCGGCCAGACCCTGGCGCAGAGGCTGGCGGCGGGCAAGCCGCCCCTGCCCGAGGCGCTCCGCATCGCCCGGCAGGCGGCCGAGGCCATCGCCGCCGCCCACGCCGCCGGGCTGATCCACCGGGACATCAAGCCGTCTAACCTGTGGCTCGACGAGGACGGCCGCGTCCGACTCATGGACTTCGGCCTCGCCCGCGAGGTCGGGGGCGCGGAAGAGACCGCCTCCGGCGCGGTCCTGGGCACGCCGGCCTTCATGGCCCCGGAGCAGGCGCGCGGCGAGCGTGTGGACGCGGGCGCCGACCTGTACTCCTTCGGCCTCGTCCTGAAGGCCGTGTCGCCGGACCCCGCCCTCGCCCCCCTCACGGCGGCGCTCCTCGCCGAGGACCCCGCACGCCGCCCTGCCAGCGCCGCCGTCGCCGACGAGCTGCGCCGCCTGGAGGGCACCCTCGCCGCGCCCCGGCGGATGCTCTGGCCCCTGGCCGGCCTCGCCCTGGCCGCCCTGGCGGTGCTGGCCTTCTTCCTGTGGCCGCGCGGCGGCACGCCGGAACAGGGGCCGCCTGACAAGGGCCCGCCTGTCAGGCCAACAGGCTTCCCGCCCCTCCCGGAGGGGTGGGCCGACGCCCTACGTGGCAAGGGACGCCTCGCACAGATGGCGGCCGTACGCCTGGAGATGATGCATCGCAACCCCGGCTTCGACGGCACCATCTCCCACGACACCTGGGGCCCGGCCAACGAGTTCCTGATGATCCAGATCACCTCGCCCGACATCGCCGACCTGACGCCCGTGGCGGCCCTCCCCGGCCTGACACACGTGGGGTGCTACGGCACCTTCGCACGCCACGGCAGGCTCGTCTCGCTGGAGCCCCTCCGCGGCCTCAAGCTCACACAGGCGGGTTTCAGCTACAACCCGATCCGCGACCTGTCGCCCCTCGAGGGCATGCCCCTCCGCAAGCTGTGGCTGAGCGACATCGACGCCGACGACTTCACGCCCGTCTACGGGCTGGGCCTGCTCGAACGCCTCCACGTCAGCTCCACCCGGCCGGGCGCACGCCTCGACGTCGGCCGCCTCCTGGCCATGCCGCTCGTGGACGTGTGGTTCGAACCGGCCCAGGCGCCCGGCCTGTCGCGGCTCAAGGCGATCACGACGCTGAAGAAGATCAACGGCAGGCCGCCCGCTCTGTGGAAGGACTGACCGCCCCGTGCCGATATCCGGGAGGCTCAATCGGCCTACTTGCCCGGGGCGCGCTCGTGGTAGATGTGGCACTGCACGCACCCGGAGCGTGCGCTGGCGCGCTTGGCGGTGTCGTGGCACTCCAGGCACTTGTCCATCGTGGGGAGCATCACGGCGCTGGTCTTCGTGCTCGCCCTGGCGTCGTGGCAGTCGATGCAGCTCAGGTTGTCGAGCTTCAGGTGGGCGTCGTGGCGGAAGACGGCACGGTCCCACCACCGCGACGGGATGTCGGGCTTGATCACCTGCGGCAGGCCGGCCTTGTCCTCGCCCATCTGATGGCAGTAGGCGCAGCCGCCCTTGCCGTAGAAGACGGTGCGGTCCATTTCCTTCATCTGGCCGTTCACCCAGGAGAACTGCTCCTTCGTCACGCCCTCCCCCGGCGGCGGGTCGCGGTCCGGCAGGGGGCGCGGCGCCTCGCCGCCGGGGCCGAGGAACGCCTTGTGGCCGTCCGTGGTGATGAAGCGGGTGAGGGCGTCGCGCAGGGAGCCGCGGGTCACGGAGGCCCCCTGCCCGCGCCGCGGGTGGGCGATGCGCTCGCGGGCGAAGGCGCGGGCCTGGGCGAGCATCTCCGCCCCCTTCCACTCGCCCTTCAGCTGCGCTCCCAGCGGGTGGCACTCCTGGCAATGGCGGTCGAAGGAGATGGGCTTCATGAACTTGCCGCCGGCGTCGGGCTCGTGGCAGTCGGCGCATTCGAGCTTCTTGAAGACGCCCTTGCCGTCGGGGTCGCGTGCCGGCATGAGGACCCCGCGGCTCTTTGGGTCGGTCAGCTGGGGGAGGTGCGTGTCGTGGGGGAAGCGGCGGACACGCGGGGTGGGGGTGCGGAACTCGGGGTGGCCGCCTTTCGTGAACGCCGTTACCGAACGCTCGATGTCGGTGCGCTTCTCGCCGGGGGGCCCGAGGTCCCTGTGGCACTGGACGCACTTCCCCTCGCCGTGGCGCATCAGGGTCTCGTGGCCGCGGTGCTCCTTGTGACAGTCCACGCAGCGTCCGACGGCGCCGTGGTGGGGCGGGCCGGCGTGGCACTTGACGCAGGCGTTGTCGGTGACGGTCCCGACGGAGTCGCCGGCCCAGAGGCGTGTGACGGTGGTGAAGGCCTTCTCGTGGCACTTGCCGCAGTCGTCGTTGAACAGGGCGTGGGGGTGGGAGACGGGGCCGGCCTGGAAGGCCCGTTTGCCGGAGGCGGCGTAGACGCCCACGAGGGCGAGGGCGCCGGCGGCGGCGCCCCCGAGGATCCACCACCACCAGGCGGAGAAGAGGCGGCGGCGGCGGAAGTAGTCCAGCTCGAGCCAGCTGGCGAGGGTGCGGGGGGAGCGGACTTCCGAGGGCATGGTGGGCCTCTACCAGTAGACCGCGAGGACGGCGTGGGCGACGCCTAGGATGAGCAGGGCCAGGGTGATGGGGACGTGGGCGAGGAGCCAGTAGTGCAGCCAGGCGTGCATCCGCTCCTGCTCGCCGAGGGAGCGGCGTTCGCGGCACAGCAGCTCGAGGCGGGCGAGGGCGTCGAGGGCGGGGTCGATGCCCGGCACGGTGCGGACGCGGCCGAAGCGTGTCTCGGCGCCGAGGGGGTCGGCGAAGGGGGAGCGGGGGAGGTACTTCTCGCCCAGGAATTCGCGGGCCTGCTCGTAGACGGCGGTGAACTCCTTGGCGGCGCGTGGCGGCAGGCTGGTGACACAGGCGTGGGCCTCGTCGGCGTCCTCGCGCATGCGGCGGCAGAGGTGGGGGATCTGCTCGTAGGGGGCCTCGTCGGGGACGGTGGTGGTGAGGGCGCGTGGGAGGGCGTGCTGGAGGGCGGCGCCGACGATGCCCGAGAGGGTGGTGATCGCGAGGACGACCCAGAGGGCGAGGGTGAGGGGGCCGCCGACGCGGTAGTTGGAGTGGACGAGGACGAGGACGACGCTGAGCAGGCCGAGCCAGAGGTGGGCGCGGAGCCAGTCCTGTCGGCGGCCCAGCCACCGGCGTGGGATCCACCGGACGGCGGCGAGCCTGCGGTGGGCGGAGAGGGAGCCGACGAAGAGCATGAGGAGGGAGCCGGCGACGCCGAACCAGAGGCCGACGCGGGTGCCGCCGGAGAGGCCGTTGGGCGTGTTCCAGCCGAGGAAGAGGTGGAGCAGGACGGCCGCGGCGGCGATGGCCGCGGTGATGATGATCCACCACTTGTGGGTCTTGTCGATGCGCACAAGAGAGATGGTAGGGGAGGGGGTGGCGGGCGGAAAGGCGGGCCGCCCGCCACCCGCCACGCCGTTCGCGTGACCGTTGGCCGCCGCGCAGTTGGCGTGGGCGTTGTCCGCCACGCCGTTGTTCTTGCCTGCCATCCTCGCACCTGTCCTGTGTCCGATCGCCCTGATGATGCCGGACAGAATCCACCACCGCGCATCCTGCCAAACGAACGATGAAGTTTCAACAGACAGTGAGCGACAGGGCGCGGTTTTCCCGTAGGGCAAGCCCCCCGCGTGCCCCCCGCGTCACCCATCGGCCACCATCGCCCCCACGAGGTCGTCGCGACGCACAGCGGGGCGCTCCCCACCACGCCGCGCACACCCCGGGCTCGCCCCCCCCGCGCCCACGCCAACGCCCCACCCCAGGCCCCACCCGCCGCGTCCTGCTACAATCAACCATGCGCCCCCCGCCCCTGGCAGTGAGGCCCGGCATGGCCGCTAACCTGGTCGGCATCGACCTCGGCACCACGTTCTCCGCCATCGCCACCCTCGACGGCCGCGGCCACCCCGTCACCATACCCAACTCGGACAACGACATGCTGACGCCCAGCGCGGTCGTCCTCCTCGACGACGGCGCCGCCGTCGTCGGCCAGCCCGCCCTCGACGAGGCCCTCTCCTCCCCCGCACGCGCCGCCACCCTGGTCAAACGCCGCATGGGCGAGCCCTCCTTCGGGCAGGCCGTCGCCGGCCGCGACTTCCGCCCCGAGACCCTCTCCGCCATCATCCTCCGCAAGCTCGTCCAGGACGCCGAGCAGCGCATCGGCCCCATCTCCAAGGCCGTCATCACCGTCCCCGCCTACTTCGACGACACACGCCGCAAGGCCACCAAGGACGCGGGCCGCATCGCCGGCCTCGACGTCCTCGACATCCTCGACGAGCCCACCGCCGCCGCCCTCGCCTACTCCTTCACCCCCCCGCGCGACCTCTCCGGCTCGTCGCCACCCGTCCCCCAGCTCCCCGGCGAGGGGCGCACCGTCCTCGTGTACGACCTCGGCGGCGGCACCTTCGACGTCACCCTCGTCCGCCTCGAGAAGAACCATTTCCAGACCCTCGCCATCGAGGGCGACGTACGCCTCGGCGGCAAGGACTGGGACGACCGCATCGTCGATCACGTCTCCAAAATGTTCCTCGACAAGCACGGCGTGGACCCGCGCACCGACCCGCTCTCCCACATCGCCCTGCGGGCCAGCGCCGAACGCGCCAAACGCACCCTCAGCCGCCTGCCCCAGGCCAACATCACCGCCACCCACGGCGGCAAGGTCATGACCCTGCCCCTCTCCCGCTCCGACTTCGAGTCCATGACCAGCGACCTGCTCATCCGCACGCGGCTGACGTGCCAGCAGGTGTTGCGTCAGGCCGGCCTGACGTGGGACCGCGTGGACCGCGTGCTCATGGTGGGCGGCTCGACGCACATGCCCATGACGGGCCGCATGCTCGCCGAGCTGACCGGCAAGTCCCCCGACAGCTCCCTGGCCGTCAGTGAGGTGGTCGCCCGCGGCGCCGCCATCCACGCCGGCATCGTCGCCGCCCACTCCCCCGAGGATGTCGGCCTGCTCGGCGACGAGGCGGCCCGCCTGCTCGGCGAGGTGGTGGAGATCAACGTGAACGCCCACAGCCTGGGGACGGAGGCCCGTCAGGGCGAGGGCCTCGTCAACGAGGTGCTGGTGCCCAAGAACACCATGCTGCCGACGGCCAACAGCCGCGTCTTCTACACCAGCCGCGAGGGCATGGAGCGCGTGCGTGTCCGCGTCCTCCAGGGCGACGCCCGCGACGCCAGCCACTGCATCCCCATCGGCGAGTGCTGGATCGACGGCCTGCCGCCGGGCATGCCCAAGGGCGCCCCCATCCAGGTGCGTTACGGGGTGGCGAGCAACGGCCTGATCGACGTGATGGCCCTGGACATGACGAGCGGGCGGATGGCCCACACGGTGATCCACCGCGCCAGCGGCCTGTCGGACGAGGAGGTCGCGCGCGAGGCCGACTTCGTGCGTGGCCTGCGTATCCAGTGAGGTGACGGATGGACGGATCGGCCCCCGGCGGCGTTTTCGCCGTCCAGTGCCCCAACCCGAAGTGCAAGAAGTACATGCTGGTCGAGGAGCACGACCGCGGCAAGGTGCTCCCGTGCCTGCTGTGCAAGACGCCGATCCGCATCGGCGGCACCGCGCCCCCCCCGCCGCCGGTGCGGCGGTAGGGGCGCACGGCGGGAGGTGCTGAGGCACGGCGGAGCAAGTGCGCGGCGGCCCGTGGCTGGCGGATCACTCGGGGCGCTGACGCGGCCCTGCTCGCCGAGAGCCGCTCACGCTCCAGGCGCAACCTCGCCCCCCTCGCGCTCCGGCAGCGGCGTGTCCATCAGCGACACCATGCGCCCGAGAGCGGGAGCATCAGGCCGGCAGCCGCGCGAAGATCGCCGCGACGGGCAACGCGAGGCCCGGCAGGACGGCGCCGCCGTCGAGCGTGCCGGGGGGGCCGATGGCCGTGGAGGTGTCGGGGGACGCGTGGACACGCACCTCGCGCGTGTCGGGGTCGATGATCCACACCAGCTCCGTCCCCGCCAGGAAGTACTCCTTGAGCTTGCGTTTCATCTCCCTGGAGGTGTTCGACGGGCTGAGGATCTCGACGGCCAGGCACGGGGCGAGGTCCGTGAGCTTCGCCGGGATTCGCCCGCCGGGGAGCTTCGAGTATCGCACGAAGGAGACGTCCGGCACGCGGATGAGGCCCTTCATCAGACGGTACAGCCCCTGTTCGCCGGCGATGAAGCCGATGGGGTTGGTGTCGAGGTACTCGTCGAGGAGCCGGCTGAGGCGGGAGGAGAGGCTCGATTCGAGTAGGCCCACGGGCTTCTCCACCAGGGTGCCATCGACCAGCTCGCAGGTGACGCCCTCGCGTTTTTCGACGGCCAGGAGATGCGTCTCGGTCGCCCCGCCCGGCGGTGGGGTGAGGCGGACGCGGGCCGGCGGGATATCGCCCAGGTCGTGCAGCAGATCGCCCATGTACTTCGGCACCTTCCTCGCGGCACGCGGCATGAGAGCGGCCTCCGTCCGGGTGGACGGATTATCGCCGCGCCCCCCCCGGCCGGGCAAGGGCAACCGCCCTCACGCCCCCTTGCGCTCCGGCAGCGGGGTGTCCATGATCTCCATGAGCAGGTCGAGCTGGCTCGGCGGCTCGACCAGCGAGACGAGGTTCGGCAGGGCGTAGTAGTCGCCCGTGAACTCGAACACGCTGAACGTCAGGCCTGCACGCCGGCACTGGTCCTCCAGCTTCGTGCTGCTGTCGGGCACCTTCACGAAGGTGATCGTCGGGGAGCAGGCCAGCTCCTGGCGGTACTTCAAGTAGCTCTCGATGAAGAACGGCGGGTCGTACTCCTCCTCGTCGGTCACGATGATGAGCTGCTCCACCTTCTGCTTCTTGCGGCGCATGACCTCCAGGGCCACGCCGACGCTCGTCGCCCCCGTGGCGTTGATGCCGTCGAACGCACGCTTCCAGTCGGCCCAGTCGCGGCCGGCGGCCACGATGGGGTATGCCATCGTGTCGAAGGCGTAGACGTACAGGTCCTGCTCGCACGCCGCCGAGAGCATGGCGGCGATGCGCTTGCCGGCGTCGATGGCCACCTCCATGCTGCCGCTCTTGTCCACCAGCAACCCCGTGGAGCGGCGTAGGCGGCCCCGCGCTTTGATGCGCAGGTCGGTCACTTCTTCGAGTTTGCTCCGCAGCTCGTCGCCCAGGCCGACGGCGGCCAGGGCCGTCTCCGCCTTGAACGTGCTGACGCGCTTGTCCGCCTTCGCGGCCTCCAGCTTGCCATCGATCAGCAGGCGCAGCTCGGTGTCGGCCATCGCCCCGTGGCGCTGGAGCAGCGCCAGGTTGTTGATGACCTCCTGCGGGGTCATCACGCCGATGAGCGCCTTCAGCACCGGCGGTGTGATCTCCGGCATGACAGAGACGGCCACGCGGAACGGCAGCTTGGCCTTCAGCATCGCCTGGGCCGCGATCTCCGGCGTGGCGGCGTCCTTGATCGTCTTCAGGGCCGCCAGCCGGCTGTCGGGCGGCGGGCGGTCGTCGAAAAGGACGGCCTGGGCGCGCGGGGAGGGCTTCACGTGCAGGACCGTGTAGAGGCGCTTGAGCGACTTGCGGGCCTGGAGCACGGAGCTGTCGAACCAGGCGGGGGCGGCCTCGCGCTCGCGCAGGTAGCGTTCGACCTCGGTGCGCATGGAGCGCGGGACGGTGCGGAAGAGGCCGAAGTCGCCGACCACCTCGCGGGTGGCCTTCTTCTGGCCCTTCTGCCTGGGGCGGCGGCGGGTGACCTTGCGGCCGTGGATGAAGTCCACCACGCGGGCGACCTGGTGCGGCGGCATCTTGCGGAGGAGGGCGAGGCCCACGTCGCGGTGGCCTTCGAACGGCGACAGGCACAGGGCGACGACGAATGCCTCCTTGTGGTCGCGGACCTCGCCCTTCTCCGCGTACCACGCCGCCAGGCGGACGTAGAAGCGCGGGTCCTTGGCGCACAGCTCCTGATGCACCGGCCAGAGGGGCATGAGGTCGCGGTGCGGCGTCGTGAGCAGGCCGTTGAGCATCTCAAGGCGGACGTCCTCCTCCTTGCGCACGGGGTCGCCGGGGGCCGCGGCGGGGGCGGCGAGGGCGCGGAAGACCGCCTGGCCCATCGTGTCGAGGGCCGACTTGATGTCCTTCACGTCGGCGTGCGTCTCGGTGACCACCGCGAGGGTCTGGGCCGCCGTCTCCATGAGGTCGTCGAGCCGGCCCGTGTTCTTCGCCAGGAGGGACGCGAGGGCGTCGTACCCCGCCTCCTGCTGGGCGGCGAGACGCTCCATCCGCGCGAACGATAAGGCCGACTGCAACGCCTGATCGCCCTCCAGCTCACGCTGGAAGAAGTAGCGGACGGCCACCGCGAGCATCGGGGAGTCGCCGTGCGGGCGCAGGGAGAGGAAGTGGGCGAGGGCGGGGTAGCCGGCGTCACGCAGGCCGGTCAGCAGGGCTTCGAGGGCGTGCCACTCGGCGTCGAGGAGGGCCTGCGGCTCGGCGAAGCGCGCGAACGGGCCGGCCTTCTCGGCGAGGGTCTTGGGGTCGACGGCGCCGGCGAGGGCGCCGGCCTTGCGGGCGGCGCGCAGCTCGCGGAGGGCCGAGGCGCGGAACTCCGGGGGGTGGGAGGGGAGGTTGGCGAGCGGGGTGGTGCGCAGGAACGCGCCGACCTGCTCGCGGAAGACCTGGTCCTCGCGGCGGGCGAGTGTGGCCTTGATGCGGTCCCACCAGGAGTCACCGGCGAGGGACAGCTCGAGGGCGCGCCAGGCGCCGTCGGTGGCGCGGCTCAGGGCGTCGGTGAGTTTGGCGCTGTGGTCGGTGAAGCGTGCGCCGAGGAACTTGACGGCGGCGTCGGCGGCGGCCTGGCCGGCGGGGAAGCCGATGGAGGAGCAGAAGCCCTCGAAGAGGGAGCGGACGGCGAAGACGGAGAGGTTGAGGACGGCGGACATGGGGGCGGCCTCCGGGTTGGGGGATGGTGTGAGGACAGAGTATGGCGGGAGGGGGTTCAGATTCTCCTACCTCACCCCCTAACCCCCTCTCCGAAACGGAGAGGGGGGATCGCAAGAGTCAGAAGAGTGGCGGAGGGGAGGTGTGGGCGTTGTCAGTGGGGGCAGGCCAGGAAGGCGGGGCGCGGAGGGCGTGGATGTGGTGCGTGGAGGGTGGGGCCGGCCGCCGAAGGCGGCCGGCTGTTGGCTGTTTTGTGGGGTGTAAGGACGCCGAGCGGCCCCGGCCAGGCCGGCTTTGCGGCCGGGGCCGAGCGAGCGCAGCGAGCGTGGGGCCGCGCAAGGCGGGGGAGAGCGTGGACGTTGGATGCTCACGGGGTCAATGATGTGGGCTGTCGGGAAGGAATGGGCGTTACTCAGTCAGCGATTGCGGTCCAGCAGGCGATGGGCTGATGGTTGCCATGTGGGGTGTTGTCTGCCAGCCCCTTCTTCCGGCCTGGGGGCCTGAAAGGTTGAGAGCCGTAGAGGAGGCCGGAAGAAGGGGCACAGCTCGTCAACGGCCCAAGTGCTGAGTGGGGGAGGAAGGGGTCAATGGCGCCCCGACGGCAAACGTGCCCTCCAGAGGTGTCAGGCGCCGCATTCGTTACTCTGTGACTCGTCCACGCAGTTGCGACCGCAACTCACGAACTGGTTCCCGACTGCCCTGTTGCGCCTGGTGCCCGCGCCAAACAGCACCCCTTTGCCGGGGAAACCGAGTAGCGTGCAGTTCCCGATAATAGCCCCCTCACTGTGCCGGTTGCCCTCGTCCCTCTTCGACTCGTCCCTCTTCGAGAGGACCACTCCGGAGGCGTTGGGGTCAGAATGTCCCGCGACACCAGAGAAGTGGAGCGTGGTCCCGCCAACGACGTGGAGCGTCTGGCTACCCTCGAAAGCCGGGTCCCTTGGTAGCGCTTCCGGAAACCGATTCCTTTCTTCGTCTTTCGTGTGCATGAACCGGACTGCGTCGCTGTTCCTCAGGCCGGTGCCCCTCACCCCGTCGTGGGTTTTGATGTACACCGCGTTCACGGTCACCGTGTTCGATTGCGTGGCGATCAGCCCGTGAACTAGGTAGTCGATGTGCCCGTTGGTGAAGATGGCCGTGCTGAAGCGGTGCAGGTCGATGCCAATGACGCAGGCCCGCAGTTCGAACCTCGACGCGTAGATGCCCTCGCACGACTCGCGTGCCGCAAGGCCAGTCCTGTAATTCTCCACGGATAAATTGTTCATATGAATCTGTGAAGCATTGACCTTCACGTTGTCCCCGCTGATGTGGATGCCGAAGTTCTCGTCCTGCTGCTGCCTGGCCCCCGGCACGCATCCCTCGATCTTCACGTCGTCGATAGTGAATTCCGTCGCGTTCCTTAGTCGGATGCCCCACTTCCACATTGCCTCCGAGTTCGCTGGCGACCGAATGATCGTGACGTTCCGGACAAACCCGGTGGGCATCTTCGGGCCAGCCCCCCAGGCGAGTTCGAGCGCGGCCCCTCCGTACTTCGTGGCCGTCTCAAGCGTGACGTTCGATATCTCAAAGCGATGTTTCGCCCGCTCGATCCCGTCGAACTTGATCCCCCCCTGCCAGGACCTGCCCGTCTCGTCGTGCGTGGTCCACCGCAAGACCGTCTTGGCCCTACTCTCTCCCAGCACGGTGCAAGACCGGCTGTTCCCAATGTAGATCTGCGTGTTCAGCGCGTATTCGCCATTGGTAAAGTACAGCGTGTCCCCGTCTTGAATCCGGTTGGCTGCCTCTTGGATGTTGTCTCCAGGCTTCACGGTGATCGTCGCCATCTGCTATCTCCCTTGCGTCGCAAGAAGACCACAGCAACCGTCCAGCCAGCAAGGACGAGTCCGGGGCTGGAGGCAGGGCCTCGGCCCACAGGCGGCGCAGGCCGCACAGGCCGTAGCCCAGCGTGGCCTCGGAATCCCTGGCGCGGCGGCGGTGGAGGCTGTTCTACGGAGAAATCCGACCCGAGAACGCCGCTGGGCATGAAAAGGAAGGCACGGAGGCAGGCCCCGCCAGGAGCCGCCCGCGAGGAATGGCCCGCGCAGCGGGGCAGGACGCGGGCTGCGTGCCTCGGAGAGCTACCATTGAAGGCGTTCGTTATCCAGGCAGAGACGCTCGTTCTCCAGGCGGAGCAGGCCGAAGGAGGCGCGGAGGGCGGCGAGCTCCGCGAGGACCGGGGCCAGCGCGTGTGCCTGGTCTGGGGTCGGTCGGCGGCCATCGTGGCCTCGGCTGGACGGGCTCGGCTCGCCCAGGACTCTGCGGAGAGGGACTTCAACCGGCAAGGGGCGCTAAACAAGTACGGATGATAGCAGCTTGCCGTCCTGTCACCGAGGAATAGGATGCCCCACGACCGACACGGTCCTACCTCAGATAGAACGCACATCAACAGCCGGTGGGGTGCGTGGATCACTTGCCACCGGGGTTGAGGGTTCCTACTAAGAGAGGTCCACCTTGATGCCCAAACAGCCAGGCTGGCGGTACTGCGACAAATGTAAGGCTCTGCACTGGGCTGGCGGCGAACTGGGGGTCTGCCCGAGGGGGGGGCAGCATCAGGCGACGCCCAGTTATCATTACAACGTGACGATGGACGACCCGAGCGCCCCTGGCCAACCGGATTGGCGCTTCTGCGAGAAGTGCAAAGTCTTGCACTGGATCGGCGGCAAGCCTGGGATCTGTCCAGGGAGCACCCCACCTGGCGGCCCGCACCTTAGCACAGTGAGCAGCAAGTATACCTTGACGATGGATGACCCCAGCGCCCTGGGGCAGCCAGACTGGCGGTACTGCGACAACTGTAAGGCCCTGCACTGGTGGGCTGGCGGCGAACTGGGGGTCTGCCCGAAGGGGGGTCAGCATCAGGCGACCCCCAGCGGAAAATACACTCTCGACGCGGATGAGATTCGTCCGGCAGGGCCTCCCCCCCAACCCTCTCCTCCCGGCCCCCCTGCAACCTTTCCATTCACAGTCTCGAAGAAGAGCAAAGTCGGGACGGGAATGTTCATTGAGACATCGGTGAAGGTTTCAAATACCGGGCGAATTGATGGCGAAATGCTTCTAACCACTTTTCAAGCACTAGAAGGATTTACGGGCGGATCAGTCTTCTTGTTAGAAGACCTATCGGGTAACGTTCTCTGGCATTCAAACCCGTACACGGGTGGTGTAAACGCGGCGGGAACCAAAAAAAAGGAAACCCATAAGGTGGTCGTTGTTGTCACCTTCCCGACGGATCTAGTGGCGAGAGTGAAGGGCCTTCACACCGCGCAAGGGCGTTTTCCCAAAGAAATCTGGTTTAGACGCTGCGAGGAATTGATCACGGTCGGCAAATCCGTGACGGAGATTATCGGAAAGCTTGAAGGCGCGTAACCCCTCGTCTCAGGCTGTCAATCGACCGAATCCGGCGGTGGTGGACGCTCTGCCCACGGTTGCAGCGCTCGCCTCGGGCTACGACATGAGGCACTTGCACTCCAGGCCATCGGCCTGGAAGCGTGCGAGCAGCTCGCGCTGGTGGGCCTCGTCGCGGCAGGTGACCAGGATCATGAACTGGTCGGGGAACCCCTGGCGGATCGGTCTGGGCAGATCGTCAAGGGGTGCCAGCGTCCCCGTTGTCTGCCGGTGCGGGAGCCGGGGCCGCGGTGGCGGACGCCTCGTTGCTCTTCGCGATGAGGCCGTTGATGATCCCGCGCGCGTAGGTGCTGTTGAAGACCTTCGAGAGAAGGCTTGTCAGCTCCTTGTCGCTCCCCGCGCTCGGATAGACAACGTGGGTGTAGGTTTCGGTGCGCGAGAATACCAACGTGGGGCCTAGCGGGTCCGTCGGTCGTTGGCGCTCCTCCGCCACCGCGAGTGGCTCGGCGCGGACCTCTGCCGGGTAGACGAAGGCAGGATGATGGCTCACCGTCACAAGCACATGCCGGTAGCCTCCCGCCGCCGGGGCGACGAGGGTGAGCCGGTGTTCGGTCTCGGTCTTCCCCTCTGTCGTCTCCACCGTCGCCTTGAGGATGCCCGCCGTGACGCTCGGCAGGAAGCCCGCCTGCGCCTTGAGGATCACGAGGGGCGGCAGAACCTTGGGGTCGAACCCGGTCGGCCAGAGGCTCGTGAGCAGATCGGGCATGGGGCACCTCAGTCCAGATGCAGGCGGAACGCCAGCGGCAGGTGATCCGAGTACAAGCTGCTGTCCGGGTGACCGGCCCGTGGCGTGAGGAGTGATCGTCCGGCGACACGATCCACGATCTCCAGGCCGTGCAAGGCGTCCATCAGCTCGGGGCGGAGCAAGACCTGGTCCAGCATGTGCCAGTATAGCAGGTCGGAAGAATCCGCGTCGTAGTGGAAATGGGTGCCGGGCGGGCCGGCCGTGCGGTCGCCGTGCAGCGACCACATGGGGTTGTAGAAGAAGCGGTATTGCTTATCCGCGAGCGTCCTGGTCGCCCGACCAGCGATCGTGCGTGTCATGACGGCGTGGAGGGCGTCCACGGCGGTCACCCCCGCCTCAAACGTGTCCATGTTCAGGTCGCCCACGAGGACGGTCCGCTGGTGCCCGACGGCGTCCTCGGTGCGGCCGATCTCTTCGGCCACCGGGCGGGCGTGGAAGCGCTGATCGTCCGGGCTGCTGCGGAGCTTGCTGCGCAAATGGACGCCTGCGAGGAGGATGCCGGGGTGCCTTCCCACCTCCACGCTCCAGATCATCAGCCGCGTGCTGTCGCTGTAGCGGCGTGTCCAGCGGTTGGCGGGGATGCGCGTCACGACCCGCACCTTGTCATCGGGCATGGCGTCTGGGAGCGCGAGGTAGCCGCCGCCCGTGCTGGCGTTCAGGGCCGTGGCGATCTCGTGATCGGGGACCACGCTTTCAGCGAGGACGAGGATGTCCACGGCGCGTTCCTTCACCGCGTCCGCCAGTACGTGCCGCAGGTCCTTCTTCTGTAGATTCCAGAACAGGAACGAAGTCATGGGGCGTGGCTCCCGTGCCTACACCTCGCATCGTAGCCGCCGCCGACATCAGCCGCCAGCCCGCCCCATTCTGCACCGGGCCTCGGGCTACGACATGAGGCACTTGCACTCCAGGCCCTCCGCGTGGAAGCGTGCCAGCAGCTCGCGCTGGTGCGGCTCGTCGCGACAGGTGACCAGGATCATGAAGTGGTCGGGGATCTCCTGGGATCGGCACGCGGCCCCGGCCCGCCGCCTCGCGGCCCCGGCGGGCCGTCTCCTCCCAGAGTTCGGCCAGTCCGGGGTCGGTGACGGGGGTGAGGTGGCGCAGGCGTTCGTGGAGCTGGTCCTGCGTGCGGGCCAGCTCCGCCAGCGGGTCGATGCTCAGCAGCAGCGTGCGGGCCTCCTCGTCCGTCACGTCGAGGACCTCGACATCGACCTCCATGTCGGAGTCGAGATCGCGGCGCAGGTGGCCGTCGATGAGCTTGAGGCGGCCGTCGGGCAGCTCGTAGGCGAGGAGGCTGCGGGCGAAGCCGACCTCGCGGTAGAGGGCCTGGAGAGCGGACCGCTGTGCGTCGGGGTGCAGGCGGAAATTCCATTCGTGGGGGACGAGGTCGCCGGCGCGGACGCGGCGGTGGGCCTTGATGCGGTTGCGGATGGGGTCGGTCATGGTGGTGCCTCGGACGGGATAGGAAACGGATTCACCACAGAGACACAGACTAGTGTTTCGGACTTACCTGGAGGGTTGAGGAGGGAAGACGGGCCATC
>CAZVZK010000016.1:0-106417 GCA_964630925.1 uncultured Alcaligenaceae bacterium | reverse complement strand
TCAAGCCGCGTGCCGGAAAGGCCGAATGCGACAGTTGATAAACTCGCTATCCTTATCACCGGTTCTCAACCGGCGACGGTATATCTTCGAAGATGGAGAGCGGTTCACTCGCGCCCTGTTGGCTATGCTAGAGGCGGGCGAGGTGCGGTTGCTCGGCGTTGATTGTGCCGAGGTCGCCCGCTGGGGGTGGCGCGAGGCGTTGATCGCCGCGCCACGTTCGAGGATCAGGTTGGCTCTCACCGAAGTCGGCGGCCGCCGGGGCGGCTGACCTCTCCGCGCGGCCCTGCCGGCCGGGATTGACCATGTCCGTTCGGCCACGGAGGTTTCATGCCACTCATCATCGCCGCGTTGGTGTATGGGGCCGTCGCGGCCCTGGCCCTGGCCATCGTCACGGCCGTCGCACTGGCGCGTGGGCGGTGGCCCGGCCCTGCTGTGCTGGCCGGGGCCGTCTGCTCGGTGGCCGGCTTCCTGCTCGGGTGCGCGGCAGCGGTGCTGGTGTGCGTGGCCGCGCCGGGTGTCGGCGGCGGCGTCGGCGCGACCGCGCTGGTCGTCCCGGCCGGCCTGATCGGCGCGTCGTTGGGCGCGGCCTTCGGCGTTGCGGCCGCGGGGCGGGCGTGGCCGCCACAGTCGGACCGGCAGGCTCAGCCAGACGCGGCGGACGGCGGGGCGTGATTCGTATCGGGGGCGACAGGGGCACTCCGCGCCGCTCGGTGGCCCGTGCGTAGGCCGGGGCCGAAATGCCCTGGAAACTGGCGTCGCGGCGTGTTACGCTCCTCTCGTCTACATATCGCCTCGATATTCGTATCAACGTCAATGAACGACGCGGACCGAGCCAGGGCAGGGCGAGCAGCGGAGAAGCCGTGGCACTCGCCCGGACCGACCCGGCCTCATCGTCCGGCATCCATCGGTGATCGTCTGGACCGGCGGCGTGCGTCAGCCATCTGGATGCATGTGACGTTGCCGATGAGCGCCGATGCGGCGGGGCACCGATACCAAACGGGTTTTTGGGACGGCGCGGGAGGCACGGAATGGCACGACGAGGACGCGGAGGTCACACTCCTATCGGTGATTGTCCGCATTGTCTTACGCGGGCCGCCGTCAGCGCCGCACCGTCAGCACCACATACCGGCAGTAGTGCCCCAGCGACGGCACCCGCTTGAGCAGCCGGGCGTCGCACCACGCCAGGCCGCGGCTCAACGCCCCCGCCCCCAGCACCCGCCGCGCCATCGCCAGGAGCTGATACCCCTCGGCCTCCACCGACGGCACGACTCGGCGCAGCGTCTCCAGGTCCGCCGCCCGCAGGGGCTTCTCGTCGCGTGTCCGCTCCTTGCCGGGGTAGGGCAGCCAGCGCCGCGCCATCTCCAGCAGCGGGTTCTCGCCCCACGGCTCGCAGAACACCGCGACCCCGCCGGGCCGCAGCACCCGCACCACCTCGCGCCCGGCCGTCGCGATGTCGAGATGATGCAGGATGGCGTTGCCCCAGATCCTGTCGAACGCCGCGTCGGCGAACGGCAGACGCTCCGCGTCGCCGCGCACGCAATCGACCCGCACGCCGTTGGCCCGCGCCCGCCGGGCCGCCTCGGCGATGTAGCCTTCCGACAGCTCCAGCGCCGTCACGCCCGCCCCGCGCCGCGCCAGCACCACGGACGCCATGCCGTGCCCGCACCCCAGATCCAGGCAGTCGAGGCCGCGCACGTCGCCGAGCCTCTCGAACGCCGGGCGGATCCACGTCTCGTGATCGAGGTACTCGTCATCCGTGAACGTGAGAGGGAAGTCACGCGATGCGCGGCCCGCGGCCTGGCGGTCGTGGAAGGCGATCTCCTCCGCGAGGCGTCCCCTTGTCGGCACGGCGTCACCCTCCGGGCCGCCCGATTATGCCCCGCCCCGACGCCGGACGCAACGCCAGACGGCGCGGCCCCTTCCCTTCACTCCCCGGCACCGGGTACAATAGACCTCCGCCCGCCTCACCGGACCGCCATGCTCGCACTGCCACTCACCGCCACCCGGCCCGGCCTCCTCGACGTGCCGGCCGACACCCTCCGCGCCTGGCTGGCCGAGCGCGGCCAGCCGCCCATGCGCCGCAAGCAGATCCTCCGCTGGGTCCTGCAAGGCCGGGCCACGTCCTTCGACCTGATGACCGACCTGCCCAAAGGCCTGCGCGACGACCTCGCGGCCACCTTCTCCCCCCTGGCGTCCGATGTCGCACGCCTGCTGACCTCCTCGGACGGCACCGAGAAGATCCTCCTCCGCCTCGCCGACGGCAACCTCGTCGAGTGCGTCCTGCTGAAGGAAGAGGACCGGCGGACCGTTTGCGTCTCCACCCAGGTCGGCTGCGGGATGGGGTGCGTCTTCTGCGCCTCCGGCCTGGAAGGCGTCACCCGCAACCTCACGCCCGGCGAGATCGTCGAGCAGCTCCTGCACGCCCGCAACCGCCTCCCCGCCGACGAGCGCCTCTCGCACGTCGTCGTCATGGGCATGGGCGAGCCGCTCGCCAACCTCGACAACCTCCTGGCCGCCCTCGACACCGCCACCTCCCCCGACGGCCTGGGCATCGGCGCGCGTCACATCCACATCTCCACGGTCGGCCTGCCGGCGATGATCGGCCGCCTCGCCACCACGGGCAAGCAGTACCACCTCGCCGTCTCGCTGCACGCCCCCGACGACGAGCTGCGTACACGGATCGTGCCGACCAATGACAAGGTCGGCCTCGACGCCATCCTCCAGGCGGCGGACGAATTCCAGACAAGGACGGGCCGCCAGGTGACATATGAGTATGTCCTCCTCGGCGGGGTCAACGACGCCCCCGAGCACGCGGAGAAGCTGGGGCGGTTGCTCAAGGGGCGACATGCGCACGTGAACCTGATCCCGTTCAACGACGTGCCCGGGCTGCCGTTCCGGCGACTGGGCCAGCCCGCACTCGACAATTTCGTCGCGATCCTGAAAAAGCACAGGGTGAGTGTCAAGACACGCAAGCGCAAGGGGGCCGACATCGACGCGGCCTGCGGGCAGCTCCGGAGGGCCGCCCTGTCGGGACAGGCGGCGCCGTCCGGGGTTACTCAGGGAGAGGGATTCGGTCAGGAGGGATGAGGGATGAGGGATGAGGGATGAAATGAAGAGGGGACGAAGTACGATTCGGCTGTCGGCTGCTCCTTCATCCCTCATCCCTCACCCCTCATCCCTCCTGACAAGGTGGGGGAGCCGTGGCAGCGACCGGTGAGACCAGCGCGCAGATGGCCCTCCGCGACCCGGACGTCCGGGTCATGCTGCAGGTGCGCGCCGACGAGCCGGGCGCCTTCGAGGAGCTGGTCGGACGCTACCAGCACCGCCTCGTCGCCATCATGCACCACCTCGTCGGCAACACCGAGGAGGCGGAGGACCTCGCCCAGGAGGTCTTCCTCCGCGTCTACCGCGCCCGCCACAAGTACACCCCCCGCTCCAAGTTCTCCACCTGGCTGTTCACCATCGCCAACAACCTCGCCCTCAACAGCCTCCGCGCACGCCAGCGCAAGCCCGTCGTGCCGCTCAACACGCGCGAGTCCGGCCCCCTCGGCCCCCGCCCGCAGGAACAGTTGGTGCAGGACTCCGGCACCGGCCCGGTGCAGCGTGTCCAGAAGGATGAGCTGGCCCAGCGCATCCGCGCCGCCCTCGACGGCCTCAACGAACGCCAACGCATGGCCGTCGTCCTCAATAAATTCGAGGACATGGGCTACGCCGAGATCGCCGAGGTGATGGATCTGTCGGCCAAGGCGGTCAAGTCGCTGTTGAGCCGGGCCAGGATGAATCTGCGTGAGGCCCTGACGGGGTACGTCCACATGGAGGGGGAGCCGGTTCCAAAAGTGGAAGTGGAGGAGATCGACGAATGAGCAGGCCCCTGAGCGAGGAAGAGAGGGCCGACCTGGTGGCCTACCTCGACGGCGAGCTGGCCGGCGAGGCCGCCCACGCCATGGAGGCCAGGATCAGCCTCGACCCGCGTCTGCGGGCCGAGGCCGAGTCGCTCAAACGCGCCTGGGACATGCTCGACTACCTGCCCAGGCCCCCCCAGCCGTCGCCGGCCTTCACCGAGAGGACGCTCTCCAGGCTGGAGCCGATCCGCAAGAAGCCCGACGCCCCGCCCGGCCCGCGCTGGCTGCCGTTCCTCGGCGGGTGGGCCGCCGCCCTGGTCGTGTCGGCGTTGGGCGGCTATTTCGGCTACAAGGCCATGGTCCCGCACGAGCCGGGGGACCGCGAGCTGGTGCGTGACCTGCGTTTGATCGAAAACAAACGCCAATACGAGCTGGTGGAGGACTTCGATTTCCTGAACCAGCTATCCGACCCGGACCTGTTCGGGGAGTGAGGCGATGCGCGGGCGTCCGTGGTGGCTGATCCTGGTGCTGATCATGCTGGTGGCGGCCGGCGGCGCCGGCGTGTCGGACTCCGACGCGCTGGAGCGCAACCGCAAGCGCCTCCAGGACTGGCGGGCCGACCCCGAGCACGGCGCCCGCCTGATGCGTGACCTGCGCGACTTCTACGCCCTGCCCGCCGAGCGCCAGCAGCAGTTGCGGCACCTCGACGCCAAACTCCACGAAGGCGACGCCGCCACCCAGGCCCGGCTGTGGGGCGTCCTCGAACGCTACTCCGCGTGGCTGGACCGGCTGCCGGAGGAGAAGCGCCGCGAGGTGCTCGACGCCCCGCGCGACGGGCGGCTGGCCCTCATCCGCCGCCTGCGCGAGCAGGAGTGGCTGGCCACCCTCCCGGCGAAGGTGCGGGCCGAGCTGGACAGGCTCCCCCCGGACGCCCGCGTCCGCCGGATCGCCGACCTGCGGGCGGACGAGCGGCGCAGCAAGACCGGCATGGTGCGGACCGCCGACCTGCCGGCGGAGGTGCGGGCGTTCATCGCCGACCACCTGGTCCCGATCCTGCCGCGTGAGGACAAGGACGCCCTGAAGGCCGCCGAGGGCAAGTGGCCCGATTACCCACGTCAGGTGAAGCTCCTGACGGACCGCTACCTCGTCCTCCGCCCGCTGCCGTCGGGGCCGGTCACGGCGTTCAAGGACCTGCCGCCGGAGTTCCGCAAGTCCGTCGGCGGGATGCTGACCAAGGGGCTCCTCAAGGTCGATGGCGGGAAGAAGGGCTGGCCTGAGTGGGCGCAGGGCTTCACCGAGCAGTACCGCAGGCTGAAGCCGTTCGGCCCGTTCAAGCCGCCGCCGCTGCCGCCGCTGGGCGCGTCGCGCCCCGCGGACTACCCGCCGGCGACGCGGGCGTACATCGAGAAGACCCTGATCCCCGCCCTCGGCAAGGACGCCGCCGCCGCCCTGACGCGGCTGGAGGGCCAGTGGCCGGAGTACCCGCAGCGCCTGGCCGAGGAGGCGCGGCGGAAGGGCCTGCTGATCCCCGGGGTGAGCCTGCCGGGCCCGCGCGAGCTGTGGGACCCCGCCCGCCCCGGCCCGTAGGTTCTGAAGACAAGAAGAAGATATACCACGAAAAACACGGAAGACACGAAAAGAAGAGAAACAAAGCAGTCAGGCAGAAGAATGCAGTCTTCACGTCCTGTTATCTTGTTCTATCCATCCATGTCTTCTTTGTCTTGTTTTTTTCGTGTCTTCCGTGTCTTTCGTGGTATATTTTCTTCATCCCCATCACCCAAGCACGCGCGCGGCCAGGACCGTGATGTCGTCGCCCTGCGGCTTGCCGCCCTCGTGCGCCCGCACCGCCGCGTGGACGTGCGCCACCAGCTCCGCCGGCGCCGCCGCCCGGTGCCGCGCCGCCAGCTCCAGCAGCCGCGCCACCCCGAACATCCCCGCGCCCCCGTGCGCCTCGTGCACCCCGTCCGTCGCCACGAGGACCGTGTCCCCCGGCTCCAGCGCCACCGCCTCCGAGCAGCGGAACAGCCCGTCCGGGTACATCCCGAGCGCGCTCGCCGTGGACAGCAGCTCCAGACGCACGCCCCCGTGCCGGCCCAGCAGGTAGCCCGGCCGGTGCCCGGCGTTCAGGTAGTGCATGCGCCGGCCGCCCGCGTCGAGGTGGACGAGGACCAGCGGCACCATCCACTCGCCCACGTCCTCGTGCAGCAGCCGGTTCGTCCGCTCCAGCATCTCGCCCAGGTTGCACCCCGCCGACGCGAACGCCCGCAGGTACGCCCGCGCCGACGCCATCAGGATCGCCGGCCCCACGCCGTGGCTCGTCACGTCGCCGACCACCAGCGCCCACGACCCGTCCGCCATGCGGAGGTAGTCGAAGAAATCGCCCCCCGTCTCGACGACCGGGTGGCTCGCCGCGTGGATCGAGAAGCCCGGCATCTCCGGGGCTTGCTTCGGCAGCAGGTTCCGGTACACGTTGCCGGCGGTGCGTAACTCGTCCTTGTCCTCGCGCATCTCGCGCTCGATGCGGGCGCGGGCCTGGTGCCGGCTGATCGCGAAGTGCAGGGCGTGCGCCAGCCGCCCCGCCCCCACCTGGTTCTTGACGAGATAATCCTGCGCCCCGTGACGCAGCGCCTCCAGCGCCAGGTCCGTGTCGTCGTGCCCCGTCAGCACGACGACGGGGGCGCGGCAGCGCTCGCGGAATCGCTGCAAGGTCTCCAGCCCCTGGCTGTCCGGCAGCGACAGGTCGAGCAACACCGCCGCCCACTCGCCCAGCCCGTGCGAGAGGCCCTCCTTGAGGCGTGTGGCGTGCGTGAGCGTGAAGCGGGAGTCGCCCGCCTGCTCCAGCATCTCGGCGATGAGCAGGGCGTCGCCGGGGTTGTCCTCGACCAGCAGCACGGGCAGCGCGGTGGGGGGCATGGCCTAGTTGCTCCGGGGCAGCTTGACGACCGTCAGCCAGAACTCCTCGATGGAGTGGACCACCCGGATGAACTGGTCCAGGCTGACCGGCTTCGTGACGTAGCAGTTGGCGCACAAGTCATAACTGCGGAGGATGTCCTGCTCGGCCTGCGAGGACGTGAGGATCACCACCGGGATGCGTTTGAAAAAGTCGTCCCCCTTGATCTCCGCCAGGACCTCCTGCCCGCTCTTCCGTGGCAGGTTCAGGTCCAACAGGATCAGGTCCGGCCGCGGCGCCGCCTCGTACGGCGGCTGCCGCCGCAGGAACCGCATCGCCTGCTCCCCGTCCTGGACGACGCTCAGCCGCGTGTGTATCTTGCCGTCGCGGAGCGCCTCCTGCGTCAGCAGCACGTCCCCGGGGTTGTCCTCCACCAGCAGGATCTCGACGGTCTCGGCCGCTGATTGCTGCATGCTCCGCCTCCGTGACGCGCCCATCCAAAGAGGTACGATACCACGCCGGGCCGGTGGAGGCGATGCCGATGCCCTCTCGACTCTCGACTGCGGCCGTGGCGGCGCGTGGGAGCGTGTACGTTCATTGTCAGTCCGGCGTGGGCCGCGCCCCGACCCTGGCCGCGGCCTGGCTGATGCACGGGGGGATGGACGCGGGGTTGGGGGTGGCGTTGTTGCGGCGGGTGAGGCCGTTCTTGTACCCCACCCCGCCGCTGGTCGAGCAACTCAACCGTGTAGGGAGGAGCACGCCATGCGCAAGGTGACATTCGGCGGCGCGGTCAGCCTCGACGGCTTCCTCGCCAGGGCCGACGGCGGCGTGGACTGGCTCATGTGGTCCGACGAGGCGGCCGCCGTCACGATGGGCATGTGGAAGACCATCGACGCCGTCCTGATGGGCCGCAAGACTTACGAGGTGGCCGCGAGGGCAGGGCAGGGGGGAGGGGACGCCGGCGGCATCGCCACCTACATCTTCTCGCGCACGATGAAGGAAGCCCCCGCCGGGGCGGTCCTCGTCTCCGACGACGCCGCCGGCTTCTTGCGCCGGCTGAAGGGGCAGCCCGGCAAGGACATCTGCCTGATGGGCGGGGGCGACCTGGCGAGGACATTCTTCGAGGCCGGCCTGATCGACGAGGTCGGCTTCAACGTCCACCCGGTGCTGCTCGGCGCCGGCGTGCCGGCCTTCCTGCCGATGTCGCGGCAGATCGGCCTCGAGCTGGCCGAGTGCCGCCCGTTCAAGAACGGCTGCGTGCTGGTGACGTATCGGGTGAAAGGCTGACGCGAACCCCTCCGGTGGGTGGAGGCGTCCTCGCGCCAGCTCGAAGGGTGCCCGCCCCGCACAACACTCGTCTGGGGCGATGTGGGTACAGTGTGGACGCGGCCATGCGACGGACGTTGGAGACGGTCCCTGGCCCGGCGGAAGCCGACGGTGGCCTCGCTCTTCGCCGGCGCGGGCGGCTGTGATCTGGGCTCCCTCCGGGCCGGCTTCCGCCGACAGGCCCCGCATCCGGTACGCCCCACGGCTCGCCCTGCAACGATCCACGGCTCCGGCCGGCCGGCCTCCTCGGGGCGTCTCGCCCGGGCGAGACGCCCCAGCCCACAGGAAGCAGATGCGGCAGACAGCACCCTCGGCCAGGCCAGTCTGCGTCCTCGTCAACGCCACCGTCGGCGTGCTCCGAACAGCCTGGGACGAACGGCCTGACACCCGGCACACGCGCGGCAACGTCGGCACGGGCTCGGCCGGGCCGTCCCTCTCGGCGGAATGGCGGTGAAAGTCCTTGACAGCGGCCGGCCCATCCTGTGTGATACCCGGCGTAGCGATACTTCCAACCACAAGGGGCTGAACGATGAGCCCGCGCCTCTCCGCCGGCATGGGCCTGGGGGCGTTCCTGACCGTGGAGGTCACGGCGGGCTTCGTGGCGGCGGGCGTCTCTTGTCAAGGCCGTCAAGGACCGCTTCCCCAAGGCCACCCCATCCAGTCGGCCGATAAGGAGGCCAACGGCGACTTCGAGATGACCCTCAAGGAGGGCGAGCGCACCTTCGGCGCGGGTGTGAAGCCCGACGGCAAGCTGCTCAACATCCAGGAGGCGATCGCGGAGAGCAAGGTGCCGAAGGCCGTCAAGGACGGCCTCATGAAGAAGCACGCCGACGCCAGGATCGTCGAGACGGAGAAGGGAATCGTCATCGACGGCAAGAAGGAGAAGACGACCTACGAGATGAAGGTCAGGACCAAGGGGAAGACCCTGGAGGTCCGGCTCGACGAGGAGGGCAAGCCGGCCGGGGACTGACCGGCCCGGCCAACGGAGGGGTGTGCGATGGCTGCCGAACCGTTGCCCCCGGACCCTGAAGAGCCGGCCGGGAACACCATCCTGGCCGGCAGCCAGAGGCCGCTTGCACCGCCCGCGCCGGCCCCGCCACGCCCCGGCGAGCGCTACACCCGCCTGCGCCTGCACGAGCAGGGCGGCATGGGCCGCGTCTGGCTGGCACGCGACGCCTGCCTGGACCGCCAGGTGGCGTTGAAAGAGCTGCGCCCGGAGCTGGGGGCCAACCCCATCTCCCACGCCCGCTTCCTCCGCGAGGCCCTCATCACCGGCCAGCTCGAACATCCGGGCGTCGTACCGGTCTACGAGCTCATCTGCCCCGAGGACGGGCGGACCCCCTTCTACGCCATGCGCTTCGTCAAGGGCCGCACCCTGGCCCAGGCGTCGGCGGACTACCACCGCAAACGCACCGCCGGCGCGGACGTCTCCCTCGACTTCTCGGCCCTGCTGCACGCCTTCGTCACCGTGTGCCACACCATGGCCTACGCCCACTCGCGCGGGATCATCCACCGCGACCTGAAGGGGCAGAACGTGATCCTCGGCGACTTCGGCGAGGTCGTCATCCTCGACTGGGGGTTGGCCAAGCGGATGGACACGCCCGACGGCCCGGAGGCGGAGGCCGGTGACACCACCGACAGCCCCGACCTGACGCAGCAGGGGCAGGCGCTGGGGACGCCGGCCTCGATGGCCCCCGAACAGGCGGCCGGGCGCGGGCACGAGATCGACGGCCGCACCGACATTTACGGCCTCGGCGCGCTCCTCTACGAGATCCTCACGGGGCAGCTGCCGTTCACCGGCGGCAGCACGCGCGAGGTGTTGCGCCGTGTGCTGGAGGAGGAGCCCGAGCCGCCCCGAACCATCCGCCCCGACGTGCCGCCCGGCCTGGAGGCGGTGTGCCTGCGCGCTCTGGCCAAGCGGCCGGCGGACCGCCCCGCCGCCGCGGGCGAATTGGCGGCGGCGGTCCAGCGCTGGCAGGAGGCGGAGCGCCGGGGCGCGGAGGAGGCCCTCCGCGCCAGCGAGGAGAAGTACCGCTCCCTGGCCGACCTGATCCCCGGAATCGTATGGACCGCCCGCGCCGACGGCTGGATCGACTACGCCAACCAGTTCTGGTTCCGCTTCACCGGGCTGACGATGGAACAGACCGCGGGGTCCGGGTGGGCCTCCGTGATCCACCCCGACGACCGCCCGCGCGTCTCCGGGCTGTGGGGCGAGGCCCTCCGCACGGGTGATTCGATCGAGGTCGAGTACCGCATCCGCCGGGCCGCCGACGGCGTCTACCGCTGGTTCCTCGCCCAGGCCCGCCCGGTGCTCGGGCGGGAGGGGGGCATCATCAGGTGGTTCGGGATGCTGACCGAGATCGAGGACCAGAAGCGCGGCGCCCAGTCGCTCGAACGCGAGAACACGCTGGTACGCCTGCTCCATCAGGTGACGGTGGCGGCCTACGAGGCGGCCACCTTCGAGGCCGCCCTGCAAGCAGGGCTCGACCTGGTGTGCGCGTCCACCGGCTGGCCGGCCGGCCACGTCTACGTCCGCGCCGGAGACGGGCTGGCCCCCTCGGGGATCTGGCACCTGGACCGGCCAGACGACCTCGCGGCCTTCACACGCGTGACGGCCGCGACCCCCCTGCTGTCGGGCGTGGGGCTGCCAGGGCGCGTGCTGGCCGGGGGCCAGGCGTGTTGGATCATGGACGTGACGCGCGACGACAACTTCCCGCGCGCGAAGGCCGCCGCCGACGTCGGCGTCAGGGGGGCCTTCGCCTTCCCCGTCAGGTCGGCCGCGGGGGTGGTGGCCGTCCTCGAGCTCTTCGCTCGCGAGCCGAAGGAGCCCGACGAGGTGCTGCTGCGGGCCATGTCGCAGATCGGCCTGCAGCTCGGACAGGTCTTCGAACGCAAGCGGGCCGAGGCGGAGCTACAGGCGGCCAGGGAGGCCGCCTGCCGCGCCGAGCCGCGAAGGTGAGTCACTTCGCCGCGTTCAGCGCCGCGAGGGCCGCGTCGTAGTTCGGCTCGTCCGCGATCTCGCCGACGTACTCGGCGTGGGTGACCACGCCGGCGGCGTTGACGACGAACACCGCCCGACACAGGATGGGGACGGCGAGCCCTTCGATCAGCACGCCCCAGGCCTTGCCGAAGCTCAGGTCGTGCGTGTCCGACAGGTTCTTCAGCGACGTGATCTTCTCCGCCCCGCAGAAGCGGCTCTGCGCGAACGGGAGGTCCGTGCTCACCGTGTAGCACGCCACCGCGTCGCCGAGTTTGGCCAGGGACTCGCCGAACTTCTTGGTCTGGATCGAGCAGGTCGGGGTGTCCAGCGACGGGACCACGCTGAACAGCCGCGCCTTGGCCGGCGTGCCCGCCAGGTTGAGGGTGTCCTTCATCCCCGTGGCGCAGGTGAAGTCCGGCGCCTTGTCGCCCGCCTTGATCTGGGGCCCGACGAGCGTCACGCCGCCGCCCTTGAGGGTCACCGCGTTCGGCCTCTTCTGCATGGCTTCTCTCCGCTGATAAGGGTGGGCTGTCCCCGCTCATGCTACGCCCGCGGACCGGCGGTGTCCGCCCTCACCTCTCGCCGTGGACCGTCGTCCCGCGATGCTCCGCCGACCACGCCCGCCACCTCACCTGCACCCCGTCCACCCACTCCAGCGTCCAGCCCTTCATCCCCCCACTCACGCACCGCCCCGCCACGTCCCACTCCGACCCCGTCCGGGCGTCCATCACCCGCCCCTTTTCGACCTTCAGACGCACCCCGCGGCGTGGCAGCTCGAGCCCGCCCGGCAGCGGCTCGCCCCGGTCCGGCGGCGAGACGCCGTGCCTGTCCGGCATCGGCCCCCTGTACTTCCGCGCCTGCGACGCCACGGGCCGGTACGCCGCCGCCGTCCGCCCCGCCGCGTCCCACAGCACCACGACGGCGTCGCCGCCCATCTCGTCGGCGATCAGCCCCGCCCTGGCCACGTCCGCGACGCGGAACGCCCTCGCCTGCCCCCGGTGCCACACCCCCAGCACCTCCTCGTCGGGTTTCAGACGCGGGTCCGGCTTGCCCCGCGACCGTACTGAGCCGGCCGCCTCCTTCGCCGGCGCATCCACCGGCTTGTACCTCTCGAACATCCGGTAGGCGACGGCGTCCGGGTAGCGGTCCATCCACACGCCCCAATCGCTCACCAGCGTCGGCACGGGCGTCAGCCGCTCGCCCTTGCGTGGCCCGGCGAACGCCCGCCCGCTCAGGCACGAGTACAGCGTCCCGTCGGCGTGCCTCATCACCATGACGCCGTCGCGCCAGCCGTGGAAGGTGAACTCGAACGACGGCTCGAAGCCGCGGGCGTAACCGGCCTCGGCGTCGAGGACGAACACGCCGTAGCTGTCGCTGATGACGCGGTACGGGGTGAGGAAGAAGCGATACGGGATGGCGCCGCCGTCGCTGTACCCGCGCGTCCAGCACAGGACGCGCTCATCGCGGCGCAGCTCGCCGGCGCGGCGTTTGGCCTCGTCGCGGCAGTGCGAGCAGGCCGGGTTGACCAGGGCGCGGAACAGGCCCGGCGCGGCGACGAGCAACGGCTCGGCCGGCGGTCCGGCGGTGAACGCGAGCAGGACGGCGAGCATCGGCGTGGCCCTCGTGAGGCGTGATGCTGAGGATACGGGCGTGCCGGCCCGCCGTCGTCCCATTGTCGCACGGCCGGCCCCGGATAGTGTGAGGGTACGCCCCAACCGGTGAACCCATGTCGGAAGACGTCACGCTCCCGCCGAACGCCACGGCGGCCACGTCGCTCGCGCAGGGCGTCGAGGGGCTGACCCTCCCCTGCCGATTCGGCCGCTACCGGTTAGAGGAGATCATCGGCAAGGGCGGCATGGGGGCGGTCTTCCGGGCGGAGGACACCCAGCTCGGCCGCACCGTCGCCCTCAAGATCCCGTTCATCAGCGGGCCCGCCGCCGCCTCCATCCGCGCCCGCTTCCTCGCCGAGGCCCGCTCGGCGGCCCTGCTCTCGCACCCCAACATCTGCCCCGTCTTCGACCTCGGCGAGATCGAAGGCACGCCGTACCTCACGATGGCCTTCATCCAGGGCAAGCCGCTGTCGAAGCTGGTGCGCCCAGACGACCCCATCAGCGTGCAAGCCGCCGCGGCGATCGTCCGCAAGGCCGCCCTCGCCCTGGCCGAGGCCCACTCGCGCGGGGTCATCCACCGCGACCTCAAGCCGGCCAACGTGATGCTCGACGACAGGGGCGAGCCGATCATCATGGACTTCGGCCTCGCCCGCCGCGCCGACTCCGCCCTCGCCCTGACGCAGCAGGGCGACGTGATGGGTACCCCCGCCTACATGCCCCCCGAGCAGATCAACGGCGAGACGGCCCGCATCGGCCCCGCCTCCGACCAGTACTCGCTCGGCGTCGTCCTCTACGAGCTACTCACCGCCCGCCTGCCCTACAAGGGCGACCTGATCGCCCTCGTCTCGCTCATCAACGAAGGTGCCCCCCCGTCCCCGTCGCGCCTGCGTCCCGGGCTCGACCCCCGCCTCGACGCCATCACGCTCAGGGCGATGGCGGTGCGCCCCGAGGACCGCTTCGCCGACATGGCCGCGCTCGCGGCCGCCCTGGGGCCGTTCGCCTCCGCCGCCGCCCCCGTGGCGGCGTCGCTGCCGGGGGCGGGCCTCGTGCTGCGTGTCCCGGGGACGCCCTTCGCCTACCGCGCCCTTCCGGGGCAGAAGGTGATCAGCCTGGGCCGGCAGCGACGCAAGCCCGGCGAGCCGGCCGACGTGGGCAACGATGTCGTCCTCCGCATCCCCGACAACGACGCCCTGTCCGCGCGCATCAGCCGCCGCCACCTGGAGATCGTGGAGCGGCCCGACGGCTGGGTGGTCATCAGCCGAGGAAAGGCCGGCACGACGCTCGACGGCGTGCCCCTGTCGCAGGACACGCCGGTCCCGCTGCCGGCGGGCGGGCGGCTCGTGGTGGCAGGGGTGTTGACGCTGGAGGTCGATCTCGCGGGCAGCGGCGGGGCCTCCAGCTCGAGGACCGAGGTCGAGACGGCGGCCGTGGGCGGCGGCGCCCGCGTGGTGCTGGAGGCGACGCTGGGCGACATGGTGACGATGGGCTGACAGGGGCGGCACGCGAATGGCTGAGAAGGTCACCGGATCCACGGTCGGCGAATACGTCATCGAGCGTGAGCTCGGGCAGGGGGCGTTCGGGGTGGTCTATCGCGCCCACCACAGGGGCCGCCCCGAGGTGCCCCTCGCCGTCAAGGTGGTCAAGGGGCGGGGCGACACCGACCGCCTGCTGCTCGAGCCGGCCATGCTCTCGAAGCTGAATCACCCGTGCATCGTGGGGCTCGACGACTACTTCCTCAGCGGCGACGACCTGGTGCTGGCGCTGGAGTACATCGACGGCGTCGACCTCAAGCGCCTGCTGGACGAGGGGCAGGCCTTCGACGAGGACGACGTGCGCGGGCTGCTAGTGCAGATGGCGTCGGCGTTGGCGGCGGCGCACGCCAGGAACATCCTGCACCGCGACCTCAAGCCGGCGAACGTGCTGGCGACGCGGGGCCCGTCCGGCGCGTGGCGTTTCGTGCTGACCGACTTCGGCATCGGGCAGGTGCGCGAGGGCATCCAGTCGGAGAAGCAGGGCGGCGGGACCTACCTGTTCATGGCCCCCGAGCAGTTGCGTGGCCGCCCGGGCCCGCAGTCGGACCTGTGGGCGCTGGGCGTGGTGGCGTACCGCATGCTGACGGGCAGGATGCCGTTCCCCGGCCCGACGGCCGGCGAGCTGACGAAGCAGATCCTGTACGGCCAGCCGCCGCCGATGTCCCGGCCGGACGGCTCGCCCGTGTCGCCGGGGCTGGAGCGGATCGTCCTGGGCCTGCTGGACAAGTCGCTCTCGGAGCGGACGGCGTCGGCGGAGGAGCTGCTGCGGCAGCTCGGGCACTCCGGCCCGGCGGACACGGTGCCCGAGGCCCGGCCCCGCCGCGCCGGCCCCGCCGGTGGCGCCTCGCTGGACGGCGACCTCCGCGCGGGGATCACCTTCCGCGTCTGGCTGATCGCCCTCCTCGTCCTCGCCTACCTCCTGCCGCAGGGGCTCATCGCCGGCGCGCTGGTCATCGGCGGGCTGTCCCTGTTCTTCGTCTCGCAGCGGACGGGCCGCTGGCTCGCCCCCGACGTGTTGCTGATGACCCTCATCGCCTACCTCCTCCTGGCGATGTCGCTCGTCCTGCGGTACGTCCCCGGCTGGGATGTCGGGCTGGGCGCGGTGTTCGGGTGGCTCGCGGCCGGGCTGCAAGCCCTGGAGCGGTGGCTGAAGGCATGGGCGGGGCCGGCGTGGGCGGACACCGTCGTCCTCTTCCTCACCATCCTTTGGGTGGTGCTGACCGTTGTGTGGTTCTTCGTGCCGGTGATCGCCGGGGCGTACTTCGCCGGCCTGCGGCGGCTGCAGCGCGAGAAGGCGCTGCGCGACCTGGCCCGCGAGGGCGACGCCGGCTCGGAGGAGTACCTCCAGGCGCTGCGCCTGGCGCTCGACGGGCGGTTCGAGGACGTGGGGCTGCACCTGAAGTACGCCGAGGCCCTGTACGCGCGGGGGCGCATCGCGGAGGCCGCGGCCGAGGCCCGCCTGCTGCTGCGGCAGGACCCGTACAACTTCGCGGGCAACCTGCTGCTGGCGAACGCCTACCTCGCGCTGGGGCTGCACCCCGAGTGCGTCGAGGCGTGCGGGCGGTATCTGGAGGTCAGCGGCTACTGCTTCGAGCTGGCCGAGCTGCGCGAGCAGGGCCTGAGGAGGGCGGCGCCGTGAAGATCGCCTCGCGGAACGTGACGTTCCTGCCGTCCATGCCCTGGCCGACCCGCCGGGGGTTGAACTTCGGGCGGTCGGGGAGCAGCCTGCACCTGCAGGAGACTGCCCTCGTCGTCGAGGGGTGCTTGCAGCGGCTGTTCTTCCCGGTCCTCGACCGCTTCTTCCAGCAGGCCCTGAGCGAGTGGACGGCCGTCACGGTCCCCTACTCGCGCATCCTCCAGTACGGCTACGACTCGCGGCTCCTGGCCCGCATCCTGCTGACATCGGTGCTGTGCATCCCCCTGGCGCTCCTGGGGCTGGCCGGGGCCGGGCTGCTGGTGCTCCCGATGGGGCTGCTGGTGCTGGTCCTGTCCCTGATCGTCTTCTCCCCGCGCTCGTGGATCCTGTACCGCCAGGCGGACGGCGGCAAGGCGATCATCTGCTTCCACATCGGCTCGTCGAAGCGGCGGCGCGAGTTCGAGGAGACGCTGGAGAAAAACCGCGCCGCCTCGCGGGACAGGGCCAGGCAGGAGGAGCTGACGCCCGAGGAGCGCGGGGCGGACACGCCCCTCGTCGTGCTGATGGCGCTGCTGGCCGGCTACCTGGGCGCAGAGTGGTACCGCATGTGGTCCTCGCCGTTCTCCCGGGCGTTCGGCGTGGGCAATTACCTCCAGCGCGGCGCGGAGCTACTGGTCGAGGGGCTGCCGATCCTCCTGCTCGCCGCCGCCCTCGTCTACCGCGGGTGGACGCCCCGGCTGCTGGCGGCCGCGGCTTTGCTCGTCCGCGGCCTGATGCCCGTGGCCGCCTCCCTCGCCGCACCCGGCGCCTTCACCGGCAGGGAGTTCGAGATCTTCGCCGTCGCGCTGTTCCACGTCATCCTCGCGGGGGTGCTGCTGGCGGGGCCCGCCGGCGAGAAGGGGGTGCGGCGATGACGGCGCTGATCGCGGCCTTCGGCCTGGCCGTCGTGATGCTGGCCCTGTTCGTGCTGCTCGCGGTGGCGCTCATCGTCGCCGTGCAGGCGGGGTGGCGCGGCTACCCGGTCTGGGCGTGGACGTTGGCCGGCCTGCTGGGCAACCCGGTCTTCCTGCTCGTCGTCCTGGGGGCGCTGCCGGACTTCGCCCGCCGCAAGCTCCGCGAGGAGTACCTCCGCGAGATCGAGGGCAAACTGCGGGAGAGGGTGAAACGCCTGCCGCCGTCCTCGGCCACGGCGGCCGTGCCACGGCCCGACGCCATCGAACGGTCGCTCGGTGACATGCCGACCAACCTGCCGGAACGCTCACTCGGCGACGAGGAGACGCGGGCCTGAGCCGGGACGGGCCGTCGGTGCTTGTGGATCGTGACGCTCCCGTGTTGGTGCAGGGGCGGCTCTTCAGCCCAACGGCGGCTCCTGCGCCCCTTGCATTCCGGCGGCCCGTCCATCAAACTGTACTCATCCCGCCTGGAGGCCCACCATGCTCCTCCTCCTGTTCCTCGCCGGGCCGCCGGACCGCGTCGACTTCACCCGCGAGGTGAGGCCGATCCTCGCCGCGCGCTGCCTCTCCTGCCACGGCCCCGACAAGCAGAAGGGCAACCTCCGCCTCGACTCGCGCGCCTCCGCCCTCGCCGACGGCGCCGTCGTCCCCTTCAAGCCCGCCACGAGCGAGCTGCATCGCCGCATCGCCGGCGAGGGCAAACGCATGCCCCCCTCCGGCCCGCCGCTCGATGACGCGCAGGTCACGCTCCTCCGCAGGTGGATCGCGCAAGGGGCGCCGTGGGCCGAAGAGCGCGCCGCCCCCACGCACTGGGCGTATCGGCCGCTCGTCCGGCCGGCGGTCCCGGCCGGGATGGGCAAGAATCCCCTCGACGCCTTCGTCAACGCGCGCCACGGCAAGCTGCGTCCCGTGCCCGAGGCGGACCGCCGCACCCTCATCCGCCGCCTGTCCTTCAACCTCACCGGGCTGCCCCCGACGCCCGAAGAGGTGGACGCCTTCCTCGCCGACACCCGGCCCGACGCCTACTGCCGCCTCGTGGATCGACTCCTCGCGTCGCCTGGCCACGGCGAGCGCTGGGCGCGACACTGGCTCGATGTCGTCCACTGGGCCGAGACGCACGGCCACGACCAGGACGTGCCGCGCGAGAACGCCTGGCCGTACCGCGACTGGCTCATCCGCGCCTTCAACTCCGACATGCCGTATGGCCGGTTCGTCCGCGCCCAGATCGCCGGCGACATCCTCTATCGCGACGAGCCGTGGGACACCGCGGCGACGGGCCTGCTCGCCGCCGGGCCGTGGGACGAGAGCTCGCAGCAGTCGATCCGCGACGACACCCTCGACAAGAAGCAGGCGCAGAACCTCGACCGCGACGACATGCTGACGACGGTGATGTCCGCCTTCAGCAGCACCACCGTCCACTGCGCCCGCTGTCACGACCACAAGTTCGACCCCGTCCCGCAGGCCGAGTACTACGCCCTCCAGGCGGTCTTCGCCGGCATCGACCGCGCCAACCGGCCCTTCGACCCTGACCCCTCCGTCTCCGCGCGACGCGCCGCCCTGGAGGCCGAACGCCGACGCCTCCTCGCGGCGAAGGATCTGCTCACGCCGGAGACACGCCGCCTCGTCGCCGCGTGGGAGAAGGGCCGCCCCGTCTGGCGCGTCCTCCGGCCCGACATCGCCACGAAGCACGGCTCGCGCCCGCGCCACCTCGACGACGGCTCCGTCCTCTTCGAGGGGCCGACGCCGGAGAAGGAGGTCACGACGGCGACGTTCACCACGGCCACGCCGATCCGGGCGCTGCGTCTGGAGGTGCTGACGGACGCCTCGCTGCCGATGAAGGGGCCGGGCCGCCAGGACAACGGCAATCTGCACCTCAACGAGGTGAAGATCGACGACGGCAAGCCCGTCCGCGTCGTCCGCGCCGCCGCCGACTTCGACCAGGCCGGATGGACCGCCGGGCACGCCATCGACGGCAACCCGGCGACCGCGTGGGGCATCCACCCCGCCGTGGGCAGGCCGCACCACATCGTCTTCGTGCTGGGGCGGCCCGTGTCGGGCAAGGTGAGCGTCACCCTGGAGCAGACGCACGGCGGCCGGCACCTCATCGGCCGGCTGCGCCTGAGCGCCACGGAGACGGCCTCCACCCTCTCCGCGTCGCCCGCCATCGACGCCATCCTGGCGGCGAAGACACGCACGCCGGCGCAGGAGCTGGCGCTGGCCCGGCACGTCCTCCTCGCCGACATCGATGACCGCCTCGCGCAACTGCCGGCGCAGGGCATGGTCTTCGCCGCCGCCTCGGACTTCAAGCCCGAGGGCAGCTTCCGCCCGGCGAAGGGGTGCCGCCCCGTCCACATGCTCAAACGCGGCGACATCACGAAGCCCGGCCCGGCCATCGCCCCCGCGGCCCTGTCCTGCATGCCCGGCTTCTCGGGCCGTCTGGAGATCGCGAAGTCAGACGACGAGGGCCAGCGCCGCGCCGCCCTGGCGCACTGGCTCGCGGATGATCGTAACGCCCTGACATGGCGTTCCATCGCGAACCGCGTCTGGCACTGGCACTTCGGGCGCGGCCTCGTCACCACGCCCGGCGACCTCGGCGTGATGGGCGCCGTTCCGTCACACCCCGAGCTGCTCGACTGGCTGGCGTGCGAGCTGCGTGACAGCGGCGGATCGCTCAAACACCTGCACCGCCTCATCCTCACCAGCGACGCCTACCGGCGCGCGTCGGCCCACGACCCCGAGAACGCGAAGGCCGACGCCGACAACGCGCTCCTGTGGCGTTTCAACCGTCGGCGGCTGGAGGCGGAGGCGCTGCGCGACGCCGCCCTGAGCATCAGCGCCAGGCTCGTCCGCACGATGGGCGGCCCGTCGGTGAAGGAGTTCACGTCGAAGAAGGGCATCCACGTCACGCCGGACATCGATTATTCGGCGTTCGCGGACCCGACACGGCGGGCCGTCTACCGCTTCCACTTCCGCACGCTACCCGACCCCCTGTTCGACGCCCTGGACTGCCCGGACGCCTCGCAGTTCGCCCCGACGCGGGCCGCGTCGGTGACGGCGCTACAGGCGCTCGCGCTGTACAACGGCGCGTTCGTGCTGCGCCAGTCGGAGCACCTCGCCAAACGCCTGGAGGGGTCCGACGACACCGCGAAGGTGCGGCACCTGTGGCGCCTGGTGCTGTCGCGTGACCCGCGTCCTGCGGAGCTGGAGCTGATGCTGCCACACGTCGGCAAGCACGGCCTGGCGGCGGCGTGCCGCGTGCTGCTGAATGCGAGCGAGTTCGTGTTCGTGGATTGAGCCTGGCCGAGGTCATGCCTCCGGGTAGGTTCGTGCCAGATCCTCCAGCACCGCCTCGACCTCCCGCCCCTGATCGGGGCGGTCGCGCACCAAGGCCGCCAGCTCCTCTCTCGCGCGGGCTCCGTTCCCGCCGCGCCAAAGGCACGACGCGGCGCTGATGCGGCTGCGGCAGGCGGAATCCCCGTCCCCCGCCGCGTTGTAGTCGTCCGCCAGGACCAGCTCCAGATGGGCGGCCGCCAGGAAGTGCCGGACGGCGGACGCCTTCTGCCCTTGCCACTCGGCGAGCATGCCGCGTTGGATCTCGCGTGCCTTCACCGTGATCAGCATGTCGCTGACCTTGCCCGAGGTGGGCTCGCTCATGCGGCACCTCCTGTCCGAGAACCCGGTGGGTGAAAGGCGAAGCGGCCCGCTGGCGTCTCGAACTCCGTCAGGCTGAGGAAGAACCCGCCCCCCTCCCGCTCGATCAGGCCGCCCCACTTCTCACGCCAGGCGGCGGCGAGATCCTGGCGGCGTGAGCGGCCCCCGACCTCCATCAAGTAGCCGCGCTCGCCGACGAGATAGTCCGCACGGCTGCCGCGTAGGGCGACATCACGGATCTCAAGATGGGCGACGTGAAAGACCGCGAGGCCGGCCAACACGATGGCCGCCATCTCGACCAGGCGTGAGGGCTCGAAGGTGCGGGTGATCGCTCGGGTATGGGTCGGATCAACACCGGAGGTCTGGATCACGAGGGTGATGCGGCCGTCGTCGAAGGTCGGGATGCCTTCAAGGCCGATCTCGAGCCGATGGCCGGCCCCCTCCGCAGGCCCGAGGACAGCCACGCACGCGGCGGTCAACTGGGGCCAGAGCAGATTCGGGTGGACCGTGGCCAACTCGCCGAGTGAGGTGGTGATTTCCATTCGCCCCGTCCTGGCGGGACACGCATGTGGCGCCCGCTCGCCGGCTCCATTCTACCACAAGGCGATCTGTCTACAATGTCCGAGTCTTTCAGCGCCGCGGATGCCACCGAATGCGAGCCAGCTCTTCTTCGTGGACCGACCCATGACCGACCTCGCCTCCTTGCTGTCCTGCCTGCACCGGACGCCTGGGGACGATCTCCTGTGGCTGGCCGTCGCGGACAGGCTGGAGGAGGACGGCCAGGCCGATCGCGCCGAGCTGATACGTCTCTCGCGGCGGCTCCGTGGGATGCCCGAGGAGGACAAGCGTTGGCGGATGGAGACGCGGGTCCGCGGGCTGATCGCCGGCGGGGTGCGTCCGTGCGTGCCGGAGGTGGTGAACAGCGTCGGGATGCGGTTCGCGCTGATCCCTGCGGGCACGTTCTGGATGGGGTCGCCGGAGGACGAGGAGGGGCGGAGTAGTTGGGAAGTGCGGCACCTGGTGACGCTGACTCGGGCGTTCTGGCTGGGGGTGCATCCGGTGACGCAGGCGCAGTACGAGGCCGTCATCGGGGACAACCCGAGCTACTTCAGGAAGAAGGGCGGCGGCAAGGCGAAGGTAAAGAAGATGGACACAGGATCGCTCCCGGTGGAGCAGGTGTCGTGGGAGGACGCGACGGCGTTCTGCGCGGCGTTGGAGAGAAAAGAGGGTCTTGGACGGGTGTACCGCTTGCCGACGGAGGCGGAGTGGGAGTATTCCTGTCGGGGAGGGCTTGCTTCAAAACCCTTCCACTTCGGCGACACCCTGGACAAGAACCAGGCCAACTTCCACGACAGCGGCCTCGGGCGGACGAGCGCCGTGGGGTCGTACCCTCCAAATGCGTTCGGCCTGCACGAGATGCACGGCAACGTGTGGGAGTGGTGCGCCGACTGGTACGGCGACTACCCATCCGATCCCCAAATCGACCCCACGGGGCCTGGAGAGGGCTCGAGCCGGGTGCTCCGCGGCGGTGGCTGGAGCTTCGGCTCTCGGTACTGCCGGTCGGCGTTCCGTGACGGGGACGCCCCGACGGACCGCGGCAGCCGCCTGGGTTTTCGCGTGGCGGCCTACCCCACCCCCTAACCCCCTCCCCCTTGTGAGCCGGGGACGAAACGTCCCCGGACCCCTGCTCGCGGAGAGGGGGGATCGCAAGAGGAAGAAGAGTGGCGGAGGGATACTCCTTCCCGCACCCCTCCGGCTATGCTTGGGGAGAAAAGCGCACACCTCGCGCTCGGAGAGGCGATGATGTGTCTCCCCCTCCTCGCACATCGGGGGCCTGGGGGCGTCTCGCCTCACCTCACAGCGGGAGTGGGCTGGGGGGTGGGGTGACGCACGTCCGGCCCGATGCGCCCCAGGGCTGTATGATACCCGATGACACTGCCCGGGAGCGACGGCCGGTGTGCCGCTGAAGGGTGACCGCATGGACCGACGTGAGATGCTCTGGAACATCGGCGGCGGCCTCGGCGGCGTCGCCCTCGCTTCCCTGCTGGCCCGCGACGGCCTCCTCGCCGCGAAGACGCACCACGCCCCGAAAGCACGGCGCGTCATCCAACTGTTCATGAACGGCGGCGTCAGCCACATGGACACCTTCGATCACAAGCCGACGCTCACGAAGAAGCACGGCGAGGTGTTCGACCCTGGGGAGCGCGTCGAGGCCGTCACCTCCACCCCCGGCAAGGTGCTGAAGTGCCCCTTCCCCATGAAGCAGCACGGCGCGAGCGGACGCTGGGTGTCCGGCGTCTTCCCGCACCTCGGCCGCAAGGTCGATGACATCGCCTTCCTCTTCGGCGTCGTCACCGGCACCAACGTCCACGGCCCCGCCAGCTACAAGATGAACACCGGCTTCACCCTGCCCGGCTTCCCCTGCCTCGGCGCGTGGCTGTCCTACGGCCTCGGCCACCTCGGCGACGACCTGCCCACCTTCGTCGTCCTGCCGGACGCGCGTGGCCTGCCGTACAACAACCTCGGCAACTTCTCGGCCGGCTTCCTCCCCGCCGTCCACCAGGGCACCGTCCTGAATCTCGGGGCGAAGGACCCCATCTTCGCCATCCGCCCCCCCGCCGGACGCACCACGCCCGACGCAGACGCCGCCGGCCTCGACGTCCTGGCCAAGCTCAACAGGGATCATGCCGCGGAGCGGCCCGGCGATTCGCGCCTCGACGCCCGCATCGCGAGCTATGAGCTGGCGGCCCGGATGCAGAAGGCGGCGCCCGAGGCGCTCGACGTGTCGCGCGAGCCGCGCGCCTTGCGTGCACGCTACGGCGCCGACGACCCCATCACCGGCCCGTTCGCGCGTCAATGCTTGACCGCCCGAAGGCTGATCGAGCGCGGGACGCGCTTCGTGCAGGTGTGGAGCGGGGCAGGGGGGCCGAGCAACAACTGGGACAACCACACCAACATCCAGACGGAGCTGTCGGCCATCGCCCGCACGGTGGACCGGCCCATCGCCGCGCTGCTCGACGACCTCGGCGCGCGGGGCCTGCTCGACGACACGCTGGTGATCTTCAGCACGGAGTTCGGGCGGCACCCGTTCAGCCAGGGGGCCGTGGGGCGCGACCACAACGGCTCGGCGGGCCTGGCGTGGATCGCCGGGGCCGGCGTCAAGGGCGGCGCGTCCTACGGCGAGAGCGACGAGTGGGGCTGGCGCGCCAAGGTGCCGGTCACGCCGTACGACATCCACGCGACGGTGCTGCACCTGCTGGGCATCGACCACGAGCGCCTGACGTTCCGACACAACGGCAGCGACAGACGCCTCACCGACGTTCACGGCCACGTCCTCAAGGCCGTGCTCGCGTGAGCGGGCCACGCGAGAAGCCGAGTTTCATCTCATCCCACCGGGCCGCCACGTTCCGGAGGTCACACCACGCCCGCCGCGTCCGTCCATCGCTGGGGCACCTGGGCGTATCGCCCGCCTGCGCAATCACCTCATGGCCGAATCGGGACAAGGCCACCACATCCCTCACCGCCTACAACCACCCCATCCCCCGAGGGCCCGCCATGCTGCCTCTCCTCCTCCTCTTCGCCGCCGACATCACCTGGCACGACGCCCGCGCCCTCGGCGTCGAGGGCCAGGGCTGGAAGCTCGACTCCCTCGCCCGCCTCCCCGACAAGGCCGAGAAGCTCGTCCGCAAGCCCGTCTGGGACCTGTCGCGCCACTCCGCCGGCCTCGCCGTGCGCTTCCTCTCCGACGCCACGGCCATCCACGCACGCTGGACGCTCACGAACGCCCGCCTCGACATGCCGCACATGCCGGCCACCGGCGTCAGCGGCCTCGACCTGTATCTGCGTGACGACAAGGGCAAATGGCGCTGGCTCGCCAACGGCAGGCCCACGGCGAAGACGAACGCCGCCGCCCTCGTCTCCGGCCTGCCGGCCATCAGGGGCACGCGTGAATTCCTCCTCTACCTGCCGCTCTACAACGGGGCCGCGTCCGTCGAGGTCGGCGTTCCCGAGGGGGCGAAGGTCGAGAAGGCACCGGCGCGTCCCACACACAAGAAGCCGCTCGTCTTCCACGGCACCAGCATCACGCAGGGCGGCTGCGCCTCGCGTCCAGGCATGGCCACGCCCGCCATCCTCGGGCGCCGCTTCGACTGGCCGACGATCAACCTCGGCTTCTCCGGCAACGGACGCATGGAGATCGAGCTGGCCCGCCTCCTCGGCGAGATCGACGCCGCCGCCTACGTCATCGACTGCCTGCCCAACATCACGGCCAAGGAGGTCGAGGAGCGCACGGTGCCGTTCGTCAAGGAGCTGCGCAAGGCGCGGCCCGACGTGCCGATCATCCTCGTCGAGGACCGCAGCTACACGAACGCCCACGCCCTGCCCGCCGTGGCCAAACGCAACGCCGACAGCCGGGCCGCCCTGTACAAGGCGTACCGCGAGATGACGTGGGACGGCGTGGCGAGCCTGCACTACATCGAAGGCCCCGGCCAGCTCGGCGACGACGACGAGGGGACGGTGGACGCCTCGCACCCCACCGACCTCGGTTTCCTGCGCCAGGCCGACGCCTTCGCCCCCAGGGTCTCGTATGTCCTGCCATCGCCACCCGCGGCGCGTCGCCCCATCGAGGCCTACGCCGGCCAGGTCAGCTACAAGTCCGGCGAGACGGTCAAGTTGCACGTCTCGTGCTCGTTGCCGGAGTACTCCGTCGAAATCACCAGGGCCGGTAAGGAAGTCTTCAGGCTCAGGAACGACGGGTACAAGGGCAAGGAACATCCGATCCCCGCCGACGCCTCGTCGCACGGCTGCCGCTGGCCCGCCGGCGTCTCGCAGACGACCAAGGGCTGGCCGTCCGGCTACTACCACGTCCGCCTCACCGCCGGCAAGCACACGGCGGAGACGTTCTTCATCCTCCGCCCCGAAGTGGCAGGGAAGAACGCCAAGATCCTCCTGCCGCTGGCGACCAACACCTACAACGCCTACGCCAACTTCGGCGGCTCCTCGCTGTACGCCTACAACGGCAGGAATCGCGTCCAGGGCCACCGCGTCTCGTTCGAGCGGCCCCTGTCCAGCCAGTTCGGCCGCTGGGAGCAACACTTCGTCGAGTGGGCCGAGAACGCCGGGTACAAGATCGACTATTGCGCCAACCTCGACATCGAGCGCCACCCCGACCTGCTCAAGGCGTACAAACTCGTCCTCAGCGTCGGCCACGACGAATACTGGTCCGCGGGCATGCGTGACGCCCTGGAGAAGTACATCGCCGACGGCGGCAACGTCGCCTTCTTCAGCGGTAACACCTGCTGCTGGCAGGTGCGTCCCGAGGAGGACGGCAAGGCGCTCGTCTGCCACAAGCAGGCGTACCGCGCCGACCCGCTGTTCGCCAAGGGCGAGCGCAAGCTCCTCTCCACCCTCTGGAGCCACCACCTCGTCGGGCGGCCCGAGAACGCCCTCACCGGCGTCGGCTTCCTCCACGGCGGCTACCACCGGAGCCACGGCCAACTGATGACCGGCAGCGGGGCGTTCACCGTGGACAAGCCCGATCACTGGCTCTTCGCGGGGACGACCCTGAAGGCCGGCGGCGTGTTCGGTGCGCTGCACAAGGTCGTCGGTTACGAGTGTGACGGCTGCGAATTCACCGGCAAGCCCGGCGCGTTGACGCCCACGGGCAAGGACGGCACGCCGAAGGGCTTCACCATCCTGGCGACGGCCCCGGCGAAGTGGGCGCCCGACGACTGCGAGTGGTACGAGAAGTGGGCCAAGGGCCATTCCGGCCACGCCGTCGTCGGGACGTACACGAAGGGCGGCACGGTGGTGACGGTGGGCACGACCGACTGGGCGCGCGGCCTGCGTGGCGGCGACGCGGCCGTCGAGCGGATCACCAAGAACGTCCTCGACAGGCTGTCGAAGTGAATGGTCTTCCCCTCCAGGGATGGTGGCAGATGGACGCCAGTCAGTGAAAGGAACGAACCGGGGAAACGGATGGAGGTGAGTGGACGCCCATCAGTGAAGGAAACGAACGAGGGAAACGAACTTTCGCGACGCAAGGGCAAGCGGCAAAACGACTTGTGGAAGTTCGTTTCCCGACCCCCCTCACACCCCCTCCCGCGATGGGAACGAATGCGATCACACCTGCCACCGAATCCCGGTGGCCCGGCTCTCCGATCCCGCCCACGCGCGGCGGGCGTGCTCGATACACTGTCGAAGTGACCATCCCCCGAAGGAGGGCGCGATGCACGCGACGATCCTCGCCCTGAGCCTCCTCTCCCCGGCGGCGGGGCCGCCGTCCGGCGACGGCGACATCGCCCGCCTCATCGAGCAGCTCGGCGACGACAGCCAGGAGCGCCGCGAGGCCGCCGAGAAGGCGCTCCGCGATCTCGGCCGCCCCGCCCTGTGGCGGCTGGTGCTGGCGTTCCGCGCACACGCCGACCTCGAGATACGCACGCGCGCCGGCAGAGCCGCTCGGGCCATCGACCCCGCCGTGATGAAACGCGACGACCTGGAGAAGGGCCGCCGGGCCATCCTCGCGAAGGTCGAGGCCGCCAAGGGCTTCGACGCACGCCGCTGGGGCGAGGACCTGCCCAACCCCTTCACCAACGTCTCGCCCGAGGGCCGCAAGAGGCTGGAGGAGGAGGGCGTCGATTTCGCCAGATTGCTGAAGATGCGTGCCGTCATCATCACGGGCAGCTACTGCGGCGCGTGCAGCAAGACCCTCATCAACCGCGACCCGGACACCATCGTCGTCCTCGGTGACGACTTCATCACGCACAGCGGCGTACTCAGCGCCGGCCCTGTCCTGGCCGTCGGCGAAGCCCACATCATGGGCAGCCTCACCGTGGCCGGCCCGGCCCTGTTCACCGAGAAGTCGTTCCCGCGCAGCAGCATCCAGGCCGCACCGCTCCTCGCCCAGCCGGGGGCCGACCACACGCAAGACGAGGCCGTCCGCGCCCGGCTGATCGTCAAGGACTTCGGCTGGAAGCGGCCCGCCGGCTGGCCCGACGCCCCGAAGTGGAAGGCGGGCGCGAAGCTGCCGCCGCTCTACGTCGATGACGCGGCGAAGAAACGGGCGGGCCTGCTCGCGGAGGTGAAGGCAGCGAAGGGGGCCGACACGAAGGACCTGTGCAAGCCGACAGACAACCCCTTCAAGGCCCTGAGCGAGGAGGGCAAGGCACGGCTGCGCCGCCGCGGCGTGGACATCGACAGGCTCGCGGGCCTCAAGGCCGTGCTCCTCGCGGGAGATCACTGGAAGGAGGGCGCCATCGTCCACCGCGACGCCGACACCGTCCTCGTCATCGGCAGGAAGTTCCTGACGGCGGGGCACGTCTACAGCGCCGGCCCCGTCGTCGCCACCCTCGACGCCCACTTCATGGGCCCCGTCACCGGCGCCGACGTGGTGTGGTTCGCCGACGAGTCATTCCCGCGGTCCAGGATGCGCGGCCTGCCGGTCATCGTCACGAAGACGGCGAGCACCAGCCAGATGGGCCAGGGCTGGCTCGACACCTGGCACGGCGACTACGGCTGGAAGGCAGCCCCGAAGGTCGGACGCTGACCACGACGCGGAGGGAGACGCGATGCACGCGACGATCCTTGCCCTGACGCTCATCGGCCCCGCGGCCGCCCCGCCGGCGGGCGATGCCGAGGTGTTGCGCCTTATCGAGCGCCTGGGTGATGACAGCCAGGAGGCGCGCGACGCTGCCGAGAAGGGGCTGCGGGCGATGGGCCGGTCCGCCATGTGGCGGCTCATGGCGTGCCGGCGGCACCCCGACCTGGAAGTCCGGATGCGGACCGGCCGCGTGGCCAGGGCCATCGACCCGGCCTTGTGGAAGCGTGACGAGATGGAGACGCGACGGCAGGAGCTGCTTGTCCGGATCCTCGCCATGAAGGACGGGCACGACGCCGCCCGATGGGGCGAGGACGTGCCGAATCCGTTCACGCACCTCACGCCCTCGGGGCGGAAGGAGCTGGAGGCCGAGGGGGTCGATGTGAATGGCCTACTCAAGATGCGGGCCGTGATGATCGAGCACTGCCCCTGGTCGGTGTTGGGGCTGAAGCTCGTCAGCCGGGACCCGCGGACGATCATCGTCCTCGGCCACGGCTTCTCCACGCGGTCGCCCATCTTCGCGGCCGGGCCGGTCCTGGCCGTCGGCAACGCCCGGGTCGATGGCCCGCTGGCGGCCGCCGGCCCCGTCTGGTTTGCGGAGACGGCCCTCGGCACGGCCGACGTGGACGCGTCCCCGTTCCTGTCCGCACCCGACCCGTCGGCCCTGCGGGTACGCTTCGACAACAGCCCGCGCAACCTGCCGGTCATCGGCGAATTCGGCTGGCGCCGCCCGCCGGGCTGGTTGGCCACGCCGAAGTGGGGTGGGGGGGCGAAACTACCTCCGCTGCGTGCCGACGACGCCGAGAAGAAACGCGCCGCGCTCCGGAAGACCGTGCTGGCCGCCGGCGGGGACGACACCGCCGAGGCGTGCAAGCCCACGGCGAACCCATTGGCAGCCCTCAGCGAGGCCGGCAAGGCCCGGCTGCGGATGCGCGGCGTTGACCCCGACCGGCTGGCGAAACTCAAGGCGGTCCTCCTCACCGGGGAGTATCGCGGCAAGGCCGCCCGCGACTTCGTCAACCGCGACCCGGACACGGTCCTTATCCTCGCCGACGGCTTCGTCTCCGCCGGGAGGGTGTCCAGCGCCGGGCCTCTCGTCGCCCTCGGCCATGCCCGGTTCCAAGGCCCGGTGACGGGCGCCGACATCGTCTGGCTCGCTGAGAAGACGATGGCCCTCGCGCCCGTCCGGGGACTGCCCGTCATCGCCGCGCCGTCGGCACACCTGGCACCCGAGGCGGGCTACTGGCCCGACATCTGGGTCGGCCATTACGGCTGGACCACCGTCACCTCCAAGGCCCCTTGAAGGACCCCACCCCATGCTCCGCCTCCTTTGCCTCCCCGCCCTGCTGCTCGCCGCCCCGCTGGCGGCTCAGCCCAGCCCCGAGCCGGGCTGGACGAGCCTCTTCGACGGCAAGACCCTCGACGGCTGGGCCCCCGTCAACGCCGCCCCCGGCACCTTCTCCGTCAAGGACGGCTGCCTTGTCACCACCGGCCTGCCCACCGGCCTCCTCCGCACCGCCAAACGCTACGAGAACTTCGTCCTCGAGGCCGAGTGGATGCACGTCAAGCCCAAGGGCAACTCCGGCATCTTCGTCTGGGCCGACGCCCTCCCCGCCGTCGGCTCCCCCTTCACCCGCGCCATCGAGGTGCAGGTCCTCGACGGCCTGGAGACGCCCAACTACACCAGCCACGGCGACGTATTCTCCGTCCTCGGCGCCAAGTTCACCCCCGACCGCCCGCACCCCGGCAAGTGGGAGCGCTGCCTGCCCAGCGAGAAACGCGCCAAGCCCGCCGGCCAGTGGAACCACTACAAGATCACCTGCAACGACGGCGTCATCAAGCTCGCCGTCAACGGCAAGGAGGTCTCCGGCGGCAGCAAGTCGAAGCCGCGCATGGGCTACATCTGCCTGGAGGCCGAGGGCAGCGAGTGCCGCTTCAAGAACCTCCGCATCAAGGAGCTGCCCTCCACGAAGCCCAGGCCCGAGGAGTGCTGCCCCGAGGCCAAGGGCCACAAGACCCTCTTCACCGGCCTCGACCTCAAGGGCTGGAAGCCGCACGACGACAAGGCGTGGAAGGCCGAGGCAGGCCCGAACGTCCTCAAGTACACCGGAGAGGGGAAGGGCACCATCACCACCGAGAAGGAGTTCGAGGACTTCGAGCTGGTCATCGACGTGCGCGTCCCCAAGGGCACGAAGGACGTGACCGCCCGGCTCCGCGGCCCCAAGGGCTTCCCCGTCCGCCTCGACAAGGCCGGCTCCGTCGGGAAGTGGGTGCGGTACGTCTTTAACGTGAAGGGCACCAACGTCAGCTACCCCACCGAGGGCGGGGCGCTCTCGACGGACCGGGCGCACGTCGCCAAGAGCGGGCCGATCATCATCGAGAGCGACGGGCCCGTGGACATCTGCAACGTCTTCCTCCGCGAGCTGAAGTGACATGGGCAAGAACTGGATGGGCCTGCTGCTCGGCGTCCTCCTCGGCGCCGGTGCCGCGGGCCTCGCCGCCGGCGCCTGGTGGCTGCTCCGCCGGCCCGCCCTCACGCCGGACCAGTGGATGAAGCGCATCGCCGACTCGCCCGCCGCCGCCGACACGCTGGCGACGATGGGCGACGTGGGCCTGGAGGTGCTGCTCCGCGCACGCGAGAGCGACGACATCCGCGTCCACAGGCGGGCGGCCCGCGCCCTCGCGTCGCTCGGCGAGAAGGCGGTGCCGGCGCTGGTGAAGGCCCTGCCGCGTGCCGGCGCCCGCGCCGAGGTCATCCTCCTCGCCATCGGCGCCAAGGCGGTCCCGGCCCTGGAGGAGGCGCTCGCCAAGGACACGTCCGCCCCGGCGGCCGCGCGGGCCATCGGCAAGCTCGGGCCACGCGGCGAGGCGGCGCGTTCCACACTCATCGGCGTGGTGCAGGACGCCAGCCGCGACGAGAAGGCGCGGGCGGAGGCGGCGTTCGCCCTCGGCCTGCTCGGCCCGGACGAGGCGGCCCGCGTCGTGCTGGCGTCCGCTGCCCGCGCCGGCCCGCGCCTGGTCCGCCTGGACGCCATCCGCGCCCTCGGACTGCTCGGCGAATCGGCCCGGCCCTCCGCGCCCGCCCTCGTCGCCGTCCTCGACGACCCCGATGAAGATCTCGCCTGGGCCGCCGCCGCCGTGCTGGGCCGCTGGCGCATCGCCCCCGCCGCGCCGAAGTTGGCCCGCCTCGCAGCCGCCCGCTGGGACGACGAACCCGTCAACGCCCTTGCCCTCATGGGCGACGCCTCGCGCACCGGCGTCCGCGCCCTGCTCGTGTCGGGGCCGTGGTCGCTGGCCCAGGACCAGGCGTGCCGCCAGCTCGGCCAGCCGCTCGTCGCCGACCTCGCGGCCCTCGTCGGCGACAAGGATGTCGGCCCGCAGGCCCTGCGCTGGCTCACGGCGCTCGGCCCGATGGCCCGCGAGGCTGCCCCCTCCCTCAAGACGCCCGCCGCCGCCGAGGCCGCCCTCGCCGTCACGCCCGACGGCACACCCGAGGCCGTCAAATCGCTGCTGGCACGCATCGCCCCCGACCCCATCGCCGACAGGCATACCCTCTCGGCGGCCCTGCTCGCGCTGCACCCCGACCCCCTGGCCGCACTCACCCCGCTCGCGGCCATCTCGTCCTGGCTCGACCACGACGCCCCCCGTATCGCTTACGCCTTGCGAACGGCGGCGCCGACGCGGGACACCATCGCCGAGCTGGCCGACGGCACCCGCCGGCCCGACATCGGCGAGGCGTGCCTCGCCGCGTTGCACTCCCTCGGCCCCGCGGCGAAAGACGCCTTGCCCCAGGTCCGCGCCGCCCTCGGCGGACGCTGGCCGGTCCACGCCGCCATCGCGCTTCTGTCCATCGACCCCGCCGGCGAGAAGGAGCGGGCGCTGCCGGTGCTGCTGGCGGCCTGCAAGACGCCGGAGGGCCGCGCCGCCCTGCCGCCCATCCTCGACACCCTGGAGAATCCCCCGTCCGAGCTGCTCGACGTGATCCGCGACGACCTCGGACGCTTCCTCACCCTGCTCGGCAACTACCCGCGCGAAGAGCGTCTGGGCCTCGCGCCCGATCTCGTCCGTGTGGTGACCGCCGCACCGGGTCCGGCGCGGGGACGCCTCGCCGCCCGCCTACGCGAGCTGGGTCCCGCCGCCCTGCCGTTCCTCCGCCCCCTCATCAAGGGCGAGCAGCTCCCGAAGATCGCCGGCCTCCTGGCCGACCCCGCGCTCAATCTGCCCGACGCCGACCTCGACACCGTCGCCCGCCGCACCGCCGACGCCGACGAGAACATCCGCCTCGCCGCGGCCTCCGTGCTCTCGTCCCTCGGCGCACGCACCGACGCCAGCGCCGGGATCGCCCTCGGCCTCCTCGGCCATCATCTGCCGGAGCTACGGGCCGCAGGGGCACGCGCCCTGCGGGTGGAACGGGACAGGTCCTCCCTGCACGAATGCCTGTTCGACCCCTCCGCCGCCGTCCGCGCCGCCGCCGCCCACGCCCTCGCCGGTGATGACGCGATGCGCCCCCTGTTGCGTGACGGCGACCCGGCGGTCCGCCTGGAGGCCGCCCTCGGCCTGCTGAAGACCTCCGCCCGCGACGAGGCCGCCGCCGAGCTGCTCGCCCTGGCGCCGCACGCCTCCCCCGCCGCGCGACTCCAGATCGCCGAGGCGTTGCCCGACCAGGCAGCAGCTCTGACCCCGCTGCTGGAGGCCGATACGCGCGGGGCCGGCGTGGGCGACGCCCTGCGGGCCGCCGCGTGGCTGGTGCGGCACGCGCCGGCGAAGTCCGCCCGCGCCCTGGACCGTCTGATCGCAGGCCTCGACGAGAGCGACGAGGCGGCCCGGCTCCTCGCCACGTTGGGGGCGAAGGCCCGGCCCGCCGAGCCGTGGCTCAAACGCCATCTGCGTCTGCGGCAGACCCGGCCGACGCGCGAGGCGCTGGAGGCGGCGCTCCGGGCGATCACGGGCGGTGGAGCGTGAGCAGATCCCGGCGAGCGGGGATGCGTCAGCGCCCCGAGTGGAGCGTCAGCGGCTCTCTTCTTCGCGCGTCAGCGCCCCGAGTGCAGCGTCAGCGTCCCGAGTGGAGCGTGAGCGGCTCTTCTTACGACACGACCCGATTTCGCCCCGCCGCCTTGGCGGCGTACAGCTTCTCGTCGGCCTGGCGGATCAGGTCGGCGGGGGTCAGCGCCTCCTCGCCGGACGTGGCCGCCACGCCCAGGCTGATCGTCACGGGGTAGAGCTTGCCCTCGTACTGGAACGGGTGCTTCTCCACCAGCACACGCACACGCTCGGCCACCAGCAGGCCGGCGTCCGGCTTCGTCTCCGGCAGGACGATGATGAACTCCTCGCCCCCGTAGCGGGCGAACAGCTCCTCCTTGCGCACGTTGCCCTTCACCAGCGCCGCCAGCTCGCGGAGGATGAAGTCGCCGCCCAGGTGCCCCATGTCGTCGTTGATCGACTTGAAGCGGTCGATGTCGAACAGGATCAACGCCAGCGGCCGGTTGTACCGCGCCGAACGCGACAGCTCGCGGTCGAGGAACTCCAGCAGGTACCGCTTGTTGTGGATGTCCGTCAGGGCGTCGATGATCGTGAGCCGGTAGATCTCCTCGTGGTACTCGGCCTCGACGTTCCCGCCCGCCAGGAAGCGGTAGATGCAGTTGCCGACACGCAGGTAGTCGCCGTCCTTGAGCTTGCAGATGGAGGCGGGCACGTCGTTGACGAAGGTGCCGTTGGTCGATTGGAGGTCCACGGCGTAGTAGCCGTCGGCGCCGGGCTGGATGCGGGCGTGGCGGCGCGAGACGGAGTGGTCGTTGATGCGGATGTCGCAGTCGTTGCCGCGGCCGATGACCATGGGCGCGTCGGACAGCGGGTAGCGCGTGCCCATGCCGGGGCCGGTGGGGTAGATGTGGACGACGCACGCGTCGCGCCTCGTCGTGGAGACGAGCCGGTCCGGAGCGGTCACCCACGTTTCGCTGGTCTTCTCCACGGTCATTGGCAAGGCCCGGACGGGGATCAGGGCATTTTCAGGATTGTACGTCACGGGGGAACGGGAAGCCAGGAGGGAAACGAGAGAGGGCGGCCCCTTTCGGGAGCCGCCCTCCCCCTCGCACGGGGCTCCTCGTCAGTCCTCGATGCGCACGTCGCGCGGCTGGGGCTTGTGGGTGTCGAGCGGGACCGGCGACTTGGTCTCGGCCCTGGACACATTGCCGGCCCGGTCGCGGACGGTCAGGCGGAGGTACGCCTGGGGCGGTGTCTGGGTCATGTGCCAGACGTGGCTGCCCGTGGCGTCGGGGCGGTGCGGGCCGCCGTTGGGCGTGTTGGGCAACTTCTCCCCGCCGATGAAGTGCCAGGGGCCGCTCGGGGCTTCCGCCCACTCGAGGGAGATGGGGCTGGCGGCCAGGTTGCGGTCGTTGCACTTCCAGCTCAGGACCATGTAGTCGGGCCGGGTCGGGTCGGGCGAGGGCATGAACAACTCGGCCACGGGCGCCTGCGTGTCCAGCTCGACGCGGACGTGCGGCACGTCATTGGCCTTCGGCTCGGGCAGGCCCAGGCCCAGCCGGCTCTTGACCACCACGACGAACCCGTAGATCACGCCCTCTCGCGGCAGGCGCACCGTCACCTTACCCGGCACCGGGTTGCCGGGGCCGGCGACTGCAGGCGGCAGCTCGATGCCCACCGGCTCCTTGACCTTCTCCCAGGTCGCGCCCTCGTCGCTGGTGACGAACACCTCGACGCCGCCGAGGCCCGACGGGCCGACCTTCTCCACGTTGAAGGCGATCTTCACGTCCGGCTTGTTGGTGATCTTCACCTCCGGGAGCGGGCCACCCCGCGCCGGGCCGGACATGCCGCCCATCCCGTTCGTGCCGGCGATGGAGGGGCCGCCCGTCGCGGTCCCGACCACCGGGGAGCTGCCGACGGCGCCACCGGTGAGGGGGGGCAACCCGCCCGTGGCGTTGCCGGGGGCCGTCCCGCCGTTGAAGCCGGGCGGGGGCGGCGGGGGCGGGACGGCGGTCATGCCGCCGGTCTGCGTGCCGAAAGGCGGCGGCATGTCCGAGGGGCCGACGACGCGCGTCAGCGCGTGTTCGTGGTGGGTCGTCGCCGGGGCGGCGGGCACGACCTTGGAGTCGATGGCCTCGTTGCCGGCCAGGTCCTTGAGGGCGACGCGGACCGTGACGGCGCCGGCCTGTCCGGGCCTGAAACGCTGGCTGCCCTGGGCGGTGGGCGTGGGCACCGGCAGGGGCGTCCACGGGCCGGGGCCGTCGCCGACCTTGTACTCGAGGCGGAATGTCGCCCAGTCGGGCCGCTCCTCGTGGATCTCCCAGCCCGTCTGGATCTCGTCGCCCAGGCGGTTCGCCGAGACCACCTTGGCCGACGGCTTGACCGTGTCGATCAGGATCTTCTGGCCCACGGGGGCCCTGGACACGTCGAGCGGGTCCTGCACGCCGCGCTGGTCCACGATGGCGATGCTGAAGTAGTGCATGCCGTCGCTCTTGGCCTGGAAGGTGAACCCCGGCCTCTCGCCGGGCTTCTCCGCCGCCGCCTTCGCGAACTTGTCGGCGGAGGCCCGTCCGATGGCCTCCCAGCTGCGGCCCATGTCGGTGGAGCCGTAGAGGACGACCTCACGCACCTGGCCCAGCTTGTCGGGCTGGATGTTGATCGGGATGGTGAAGTCGCGTAGGTTGAAGTGGACGACGTCATCCCCCGGAGCGCTCGGGCCGAGGAGCAGGCATGCCCAGGCCAACAATCCCGTGCCCATGATTCGATCCCCCACCGTGCGACATGCGCCGGCCCGCCCCGTGCGAAGGGGACTGGCTCGACCCGCCATGAACCGAACGTGATATGGCTGTACCGTCTGTATCGGCCGGGCCGGCGGCGAACTTGAGCGGCCGCCTCGGAATTCCTCAAGTTCTTCCCTCCCCGGTTCCTCCTGGCTCCCTCACCCCCCACCGGCGATAATGGCCACATGACCCCACCCCTCGCATTCCTGCTCGCCTGCGCCGCCGGCCCCGTCGACGCCGACTTCGCCGCCCGCGTGCGTCCCGTCCTCGCCCGGCATTGCGTCTCCTGCCACGGCCCCGACAAGCCCAAGGGCGGCCTGCGCCTCGACACCCTCGCCGGCGACTTCGCCTCGGCGGCGGGCCGCGGCCACTGGCAGGCCGTGTTAAAGCGCGTGTCCGCCGGCGAGATGCCGCCCGCCACACGCAAGCCGCTGAGCGCCGACGAGACACGCACGCTGGCGGGCTGGGTCCACGCCAAGGCCGAGGCGCGGCGGGCCACGCACGGGCGCGTGCCGCTGCGCCGGCTCAACCGCGCGGAGTTCGAGGCCAGCGTCCGCGACCTGCTCGGCGTGGAGATCGACCTGCAGGCGCTGCTGCCGGAGGACATGGCGGCGCAGGGCTTCGACAACGTGGCCGAGGGGCAGCACGTCTCGTCGTTCCTGATGGAGCGTCTGCTGGAGGCGGGCGAGAAGGCCATCGGCGTGGCCGTCGCCAACGCGCCGCGCCCGCCGCTGGTCAAGAACCGCCTGTCGCTCAAGGACGAGCGTGTCGTGAAGGTCTCGACGGAGAGCGTCTTCCTGAAGCGCGACAATTCTCTCGTGATGTTCAGCTCGTCGGCGTGGAACCAGATCACGGTGGGGCAGCACTACCCGCCGCACCGGGGCCTGTACCGCTTCCGCATCTCCGTCAACGCCTACCAGAGTGGCGGCAAGCAGGTGCCATTCCGCGTCCTCGCCGGGCCGATGCTGATGGCGACGAAGAACCGCCTCGTCGGCTACTTCGACGCCCCGCCAGGGAAGCCGACGGTGATCGAGCTGCTGCTGCATCAGGAGGCGCGGGACCACATCGCCATCCTGCCCTACGGCCTGGCGTCGGCGCAGGCGGTGAGCAAGGTCGGCGCCGACAAGTACGACGGCCCCGGCCTGGAGGTGCAGTGGATCGACGTGGAGGGCCCGCTGCACGACGGCTGGCCGCACACGGCCCACAAGCGATTGTTCGGCGATCTACCGCAGGTGACGGTGCGCGGGAGGTCGGAGGTGGTGTCGAAGGAGCCGCTCGCCGACGCCGAGCGCATCCTGCTGACGTTCGCCCGCAGGGCATTCCGCCGCGACGTGACGAAGGCCGACCTCGCGCCGATCCTCGCCCTGGTGCGGACGAGGTTGGAGGAGAAACACACGTTCGAGCAGGCGGTGCGCGTGGGCGTCGCGGCGGTCCTCGTGTGGCCGGACTTCCTGTTCCTGCGTGAGCGGCCCGGCACGCTCGATGACTTCGCCCTCGCGGCGCGGCTGTCGTACTTCCTGTGGGGCACCACGCCGGACGACGAGCTGCTGGACCTCGCGTCGGGTGGGAAGTTGCGCGATGAGAAGGTGCTACGCGGGCAGACGGAGCGGCTCCTGAAGTCGCCGCGCAGCGAGGCGTTCGTGAAGAGCTTCGTGGGCCAGTGGCTGAACCTGCGCGAGATCGACGCCACGGCGCCGAGCCACATCCTGTACCCCGAGTTCGACGAGAAGCTGAAGGAGTCGATGGCGCGCGAGCCCGAGGCGTTCTTCGCCGAGATGCTCCAGGACGACCTGCCGCTGTCGAACTTCCTGGCCTCCGACTTCTCGATGCTGAACGGCCGGCTGGCGAAGCACTACGGCATCGCCGGCGTCGAGGGCTGGCCGATGAAGAAGGTGAAGCTGCCGGCGGACGCCCACCGTGGCGGTGTGCTGACGATGGCGGCGGTGCTGAAGGTGACGGCCAACGGGACGACCACGTCGCCGGTGACGCGCGGGGCCTGGGTGATGGAACGCATCCTGGGCGTGACGCCGCCGAGGCCGCCGGCGGACATCCCCGCCGTGGAGCCGGACACGCGCGGCAGCACGACGATCCGCGAGCAGCTCGCGAAGCACCGCGAGGTGGCGTCGTGCAACGCCTGCCACAGGAGCATCGACCCGCCCGGCTTCGCGCTGGAGAGTTACGACGTGATCGGCGGCTGGCGGACGAACTACCGGGCGACGGCGCGAGGCAAGCCGGTCATCCTCGGCGGGCGGCGGATGCACTACCTCGACGGGCCGAAGGTCGATGCGTCGGGCGAATTGCCGGACGGGTCGAAGTTCGCGGGCATCGACGACTTCAAGAAGCTGCTGCTCAAGGACGAGCCGCGGTTCGTGCGGGCGATGGCCGAGCGCCTGCTGACGTATGCGACGGGCGGGGCGCCGGAGGAGACGGACCGCGCCGCGGTGGACGCCGTGGCCAAGGCGGGCGGGCGGGGGCTGCGTTCGCTGGTGCATGCGGTGGTGCAGAGCAAGTTGTTCCTATCGAAATAGTGTTTGGTGTTTGGTGTTTGGTGTGGAGAGGTGGAAGTTGACGAGGGGGGAGGGCAGGTCATGGGGTTTGTCCGGTTCCAGGACCTCGAAGTGTACAAGCTCTCCGAGGCGTTGGCGGACGCCGTCTGGGAGATCGTTTGTACGTGGGACACGCTGGCTCGGGACACTATCGGGAAGCAAGTCGTCCGGGCGGCGGACAGTATCGGCGCGAACATCGCGGAAGGGAGCGGGCGGGGGAGCCAGGGGGACACCCGCCGATTCCTCCGGATCGCTCGCGGATCCTTGATGGAGGCGCAACACTGGCTCCGCCGGGCCTTCCGGCGACGGCTGCTCACCAGCGACCAGACCACGGCGTTGCAGGCGACCCTGGATCTGTTGCCCCTCAAGTTGAACGCCTACCTGAAAGCGATCGGGAAGCCGCGCCCTGCCTCCGCAGACGCGACGTGTCAGGCCGAATGACCAATAGAAACGAGGATCCCATGGCCCTCCACCGCCGCACCCTCCTCCGCGCCGCCGGCGTGTCGCTCGCCCTCCCCTGGCTCGAAGCGTTTGCCGCCGCCCCTCCGGAACACCAAACACCAAACACTAAACACCAAACACCAAGACGGCTCGTGTGTGTGTGCGCCCCTCTGGGCCTGCACCCCGAGGCGTTCTTCCCGAAGAAGGCCGGCAAGGACTACGAGGCCACGCCACACCTGGAAGTACTGAAGGAGCATCGGGCCGACTTCACGGTGATGTCGGGCCTGCAGCACCCCGACGTGGGCCACAGCCACGATTCGATCTTCAGCTTCCTGACGACGGCGCCGCACCCGGAGCGCCGCGCCGGGTTCAAGAACAGCATCTCGGTCGATCAGTTGGCGGCCGAACACATCGGCGGCGAGACGCGCTTCCCCAGCCTGGCCCTGTCGTGCGAGGGGTTCAGCCTGTCGTGGACGCGCACCGGGGCGCTGGTGCCGTCGGACTGCTGGCCGACGAGCGTGTTCTCGCGGCTGTTCCTGCCGGGCCGGCCCGAGGACGTGAAAGAACAGGCCCGCCGGCTGCGTGACGGGCAGAGCATCCTCGACGCCGTCCGGGGCGAGGCGCGCAAGCTGCACCCGAAGATCGCCTCTTCGGACCGCGAGAAGCTCGACGAGTATTTCACCAGCGTCCGCGAGCTGGAGGGGCGCATGGCCCGCGCCGGCGAGTGGGGCAAGAAGCCCAAGCCGAAGGTCGATGTCAAGCCGCCGGTCAACGCCAACAACCCGGCGGACGTGGTCGGCAAGGCGAGGCTGATGTTCGACCTGATGCACCTGGCGTTGCAGACCGACTCGACGCGGCTGATGACGCTGCTGTTGCTCGGCACGAGCAGCGTGCCGCCCATCGCCGGCGTCTCGCAGGGCCACCACGACCTGTCGCACCACGGCAAGGACCCGACCAAGATCGACCAGCTCAAGAAGGTCGAGGTCGAGAAGCTCAAGACGCTGTCGGAGTTCCTCGGCAAGCTGAAGGCGACGAAGGAGGGCGGCGGCACGCTGCTCGACACCACGTCGGTCTTCTTCAGCTCCAACCTGGGCAACGCCAGCACGCACTCGGTGAAGAATCTGCCGGTGATCCTGGCGGGCGGCGGGTTCAAGCACGGCCAGCACCTGGCGTTCCCCGAGAAGGGGGCGCCGCCGCTGGGCGACCTGTTCGTGAGCCTGCTGCAACGCCTCGGCGTGAAGGCGGACCGGTTCGGGTCCGGCTCGCGGCCGTTGGCGGGTCTTTCGTAGAGTACGCTTCCAGCGTGCTCGGGAGCACGCAGCGTGCGTGCTCTACGATAGCGGCGGAGGATCGGCCCATGCGTCTGCTGTTCGTGTGCGCCCGCAACCGCTTGCGCAGCCCGACGGCGGAGCGCGTCTTCCACGGCGTCGCCGGCGTCGAGGCGCTGTCCGCTGGCGTGGCGCCTGACGCCGAGGAGCCGCTGACGGCGGACCTGATCGAGTGGGCCGACGTCATCTTCGTGATGGAGGCCGCCCACGGGGCGAAGATGAAACGTGCTTTCGGCACGCAGCTCCGCGGGAAGCGTGTCGTCTGCCTGGACATCGGGGACGACTACACGTTGATGCAGCCTGAGCTGGTGCGGTTGCTGTGGGAGCGTGTGCCACGCTCGGTGCCGGCGCTTGGATCGATACGTCCCGAATGAAGTCTCCCGCTCATGCGAGCGTGAGCCAGTAGAGGCTCAGCGCGCCCAGGCAAAGGAAGACGAGGGCGGGGGCGCAGCCGGCCGCCGCGGTGCTTTGCGACTTGAACGGGTCGCCCTGGCGGCCGGCGTCCTTCTCCGCCTCGGAAGCCGGACGCTTGAAGCGGACGCGCTGGTCGTCGAACTTCTCGACGAACACCCAGCCCCACCGGCCCTGCTCCTCGCACACGGCCTTGAATAGCGCCGGGGTGCTGAAGTTCCCGGTGACGATCTTGAACTGCCAGTCCTTCTCCAAATCGGCCTCCGAGTAAGGGGTGAGGGAATCCTCCTCGTGTTGCCTGCGCAACTTCGCGGCACGTGCGGCGGCGGCCTGCGTGCTGACCACGACGGGGGTTGACATGATCGTTGAATGATCCCAGGAGGTCAGTTATCGAAGAAAAACACCATTCGCACATCGTCCATACCTGGCCGGCCGTGCTCTTCGAGCCAGTCGTGCAGCGGCACGAGCGCCGACTTGTCGCCGGCGATGGCCTGCTCCGCCCAGCTCAGGACGCACGGCTCCGGCGAGGCCAGGGCGACGAGGCGGGGGATGGCCTCGGTGACGAGAACCGTTGCGGCGTCCCGGTACAGGACCGACCACTTCATGAGGGTGTAGGTCAGGCTCGTGTCGTGGCCGACGGCGAGCAGCTCGCGCATCCGCCGCTCCGAGACGGCCCCCTCGAGCCTCGCGCCCCGATACCACCACTGGGCCGGCCTGCCCCCGGCGAGGATGCGGCGGAAATCCTCGCCGTTCACGAAGCCTTCTACCGTGTAGGAGGCCTGCCAGTGTGGGTACTCCAACAGGTGCCGCAGCGAATGCCAGCTATGGTTGTGGCCGTCCGAATCCCACCCGTCGGAAAACAACTTCACCTCGGCCGACACGTCGTCGGGTAGCCCGCGCGGGGGCGCGATGGGTCGGATCCCGCGCTCGCCCTGACGCACCTCGGCCAGGATGGAGAAGGCCTCGTAGCACCGGCTGGAGTACGGTTCGTCGGTGAGCCCGTCGTCCTCCCAGCGTGCGGGCCACACCCGCCCGGCCATGCGCCAGACGCCGGCCTGGCGCACCTCCGCCCGCGTGTGGATGTCGCACGCCATCGCCGCCTCACTTCGGCGTCACGCGGATGTTGCGGAACGCCACCGGGCCGTGGTCGCCCTGGAACATGATCGGCCCCTCCGCCTTCTCCTTGCCCGTCAGGCACGACGGCGTCGGCCCCTTCATCTCCACGTTCTCGTGGATCACCGTGTCGTTCAGCGTCACCTTCACGAACTTCGCGTTCGCCGTCTTCTTGCCGTCGGCGAACTTCGGCGCCTGGAAGTCGATCACGAACTTCTGCCACTCGCCCGGCTTCTTGCAGGCGTTCTCCTTCGGCGCCGCGGCGTTGTACAGCCCGCCCATGTCGCCGGGGCCGACCTTCTTCTTGCCGTAACTGTCGAGGATCTGCACCTCGTACTCGCCCATCACGTAGATGCCCGAATTCGACCCCTTCGGCACCATCAGCTCGACCTCGATGGTGCAGTCGCCGAACACCTTCTCCGAGTAGAGGTCCACGCCCGTCGAGGCGTTGATGAGGACGCGAGCCGCCGGGCCGCCGCCCGCCGCCGGGTCCACCGGCGTCACCGCGAACTTCTTCTCGTCCTTCTCGTCCAGGGCCACGCGGCCGACGACCCACTTGCTGCGCTTGGCGTCGCCGCGCGTCTTCCAGCCCTTCAGGCTGGTGCCGTCGAACAGGTCAACGGCCTTCCTGTCCTCGGCGTGGGCCGTGAATGCGAACGCGACCCAGGCGAGGGTGAGATACCGGGAGAGGGACATCGGCGGGGCCTCATGGAGTTGGTGGCAGGGCAGGGCCATCTTACGCCCCGCGGCCCGTCCGCGGCCACCGCGCCGGGCCGGCCATGTAATGTTTGCAAACGCCCGCCCACGGCACGCCCTTCGCTTCAGCCACACGCCAATAACGGATCGGAACAGTCCGTCAAAGGAGTGGCCCATGTCCCGCTGTACTCGCGCCGCCGTCCTGCTCCTCGCGTCTCTCGTCCCCGCCGCCGCATCCCCCACCAGGGCGCCGAAATTCGGCGAGGTGCGGACGGCCGCAGTCATCACCGTCGCCCTGGCCGTGGGCAACACGGGGAGGGAGGAGAAGCGGGTCACCTATGCCCCGCCGCCGGGCTGGTACATCCGCGGGCACCGCGTCGAGTGCAAGGAGAAGACCGGCCTGTCGTCGTTCACCGTCAACACGCTGCCGCGTGAGTGGTCGTACGCCGCCGAGGACCAGGTCCGCGCCGCCTACAAGACGATGATCGATGCGACGGCGAAGGGGGGCGGCCAGGGCGTCGGCGCGAAGCTGGCCGCCGCACAGGAGCGCTCGCTCGGGGAGGCCCGGCGTGCCCACTCGTCGCACCACGTGTTGATGGTCGAGGCCGTGGCGCGTGGCGAGGGCTGGCTGCGTGGCGGCGGCAGCCTGCACCTGACCGTGATGGCCGACCTCGTCTACGTCGGCACGAAGGAGGATCTCGCGCGGGCGCTGGCGGAGGCTGCGGAATAAGAGTGGCTCACCAGTCACCGGGTCGATCAATGCTCAGGGCAGGCGGCCGGCGAAATGCTTGCCCATCAGATCTACGAGCCTGCCGCGCTGCCCCGCGTTCAGCACCGCCTCCATCCGCCGGTTCGTCGCCTCTCGGAGGGCCGAGTGACCGTCGTAGAAGCCGGGAGCGTTGGCCGGGCCGCCCGCCGCCCGAGCGGAGGCGAGCTCTTGCGACATCGCCTCCCACAACGCCGTTTGCCATTCCCAGAGGGCCGCGATGCGTTCCCGCTGGCCCGCGTTCAGATTCAGCGGGGCGGCCGCGCCGAGCTCGACGAGCCCCCAAATGCCGTAGTAGAGGTGCTGCCGGATTCTTAGCTCATCGAGCCGCCTCGCCTGCTCGGCGTCGAGGAGCTTGCGGGCCGCCGCGTGCGCGTCGTCCGCCGCTTTCTTGTTCGGATCGTCCTGCAGTTTCATGTCGATGCGGAAGAACGCCTCGGCCTGGGCGTCGGTGATCTTCAGCTCTCTGCCCACGTCGGGGCAGCTCAGCAGGCCCAGGATCGACCGGGGTGGGCGGCGTCTGCCGTCCTCCAGCCGCTTGCCCCACGGCAGGCCCGCCATCGCCTTCAGCACCGCCTTCTGCCCGTCGCCCAGCACGTCGGCGGCCCGCTCGCGATCGAGCAGCCGCTCCACCTGTTTCGGCGACAGGGCGAGGGCCTCCCGCACCTCGACGAACCGAATCATGTCATCCATGCCCCGATCCCCCGGGGCGGCATAGGCCTGGATGACGATCTGCTTGAGCCGCGCGAGCTGGGCCGCCGCCAGGAAGCCGGCGAGCGCCTCCTCGCTCTCCCTGGCCTGTGTCGTCTGCAGCCCGGCGAGGTCGTCCGTGGGCCGGATGGGGAGCGCCGAATGCGCCCACCACGCGGCCACCATGAGCTTTTTCCTCTGGGCGGCGTTCAGCTTCAGCTCGTCGTGCAGCGACGGGGAGGCGGCGAACCGAAGGCCCTCCAGGACGGCGTGGAGGCGTTCCAACGATTCCCGCCGGTGGAACGTCGGGACCGGCTCGAGTTTCACCTCCCACGTGAATGGCTTGCCGGACAGGAGCGGCAGCGCATCCCGCTGCTTCCTGGTCAGCACGGCCAGCATGCGGCCCCGCGTCTCCGCATGGTGAGCCTTCAGCCGCGCCAGAACCGGCCCCGGACCGCCGTCGCCGGCGTAGAGCGCCCATGCCTCCCGCTGCCGCACGTCGCGCAGGTCCGTCAGCCTCTGCCGTTGAGCATCGCTCAGCTCCAGAGCCTGAGCGACACCCGGCAGCAGAAGCTCGCCCAGGGGCCCGGCGGCGCGGCGTGCCAACTGCTGCTCGATTTCAGCCAGCCGCTTCGCCTGCCCCGCCGTGAGGAGTGCCCGCGCCTTCGCGTCGAGGGCGTCGGCGTCGGCCCTGATCTTCTTGCCGACGGTGGCGGTCCGTGGCCTGGCGGGCCGCCACCCGCCGGCCAGGACGGCCACCGCACCTCTCTGCTTCTCGGTGAGGGCGAGGTCGTCGGCGACGGGGCGATGCCCCAGCAGTTGGAGGGCCGGCGGCTGTCCGGCCGCCGCGCCGGTGAGGAGCGCCACCCAAAGGAACGCGGATCCGCTGCGCATGAGTACCCCCCGCCTTATCGCGCCCCCGGCAGGGTGCCCTTGAACGGCTTGCCGAGCAGCCCACGCAGCCTCGTCCGCTGCGCGTCATTGAGCAACGCCTCCATGCGCAGCGCCGAGCCAGAGCGGATCGTCTCGCCGGCCGCCCGGTACTCCTCCGAGAGCTGGTCCGCCGGGGTCGATTCCTTGCGCAGCAGCGCGAGGAGCGCCCGCTCGTCGGCGGCCGCCGCCGTGATGGCCTTCTTCTGGTCGGCGGTGGTCTTGAGCGTCTCGGCCGCCGCGTACAGGAGGTTGTACATGCCCTGCGCGGCCTTCTGCTGCATCTCCAGCTCGGCCCGCCGCTTCGTCTGGGCGGGGGTGAGGAGCTTCCGCGCCGCGTCCTCGGCGGCGTCGCGGGCGGCCTCGAGTTTCTTGAGCTGTGCGTCGAAGTCGGCCCGCCCTTCATTGCGTGCCGTCACCGCCTTCTCGAAGTCGGCGGCGATGGCGGCGAGTCTGCCCTTCTGGGCGTCGGTGAGGGCGAGGTCCGCGCTCACCCCGGCGTCCTGGAGGAACGTCAGCGTGGGGGTCAGGTTCGTGGAGCGTTGCCGGGCCGGCGTCAGGCTGCCGTCCCACGGCTTGCCGACCATCCCCTTCCACGCGGCCTTCTGCGCCTCCGTCAGCACGTCCTCCATGTTCCGCGCGGCGGGCAGCTTCGCGATCTGGTCCTCGGTCAGGGCGAGGCGCTGGCGGGCCTCGATGATGCGTGCCAGGGTGGCCCTGCCGAACAGGCCCGCGGCGTGGTGCTGGAACATCACCTCACGGAGGCGCTGCAGCTGGGCCGGCTTGAGGATCCGCCCCAGTGCCTTCTCGAACGCCTCCGCCGTTTCGGCGGCCACCTCCTGGCTGGCCGGCGCGGCGGCGCGGGCGCGGACGGCCAGCTCCCCGAGCTTCGCCGCCTGGCCCGCGTCCAGGCCCAACTCCGCGTGCAGCGGCGGGTGCGTGAGGAAGGGGATGGCCGTCAGGAGCAAGTATCGCGGCGCGCGGGCGCTGGCGAACGGCCCGTCGGGTTCGAACCGCCGCAGGGGCACGTCCGCCTCGAACGGCTCGCCGACCAGCGAGGCCAGCGCCTCGCGCTGCTCCGGCGTGAGCGCGGCACGCAGCCGGCGTTCCGTCTCGGCGTTGTGCTTCCGCACGGCGTCGGGCACGTCCTTGCCGGCGGCGATGACGGCGTAAAGCGCCTTCTGCCGTGCGGCCATGATGCCGGACAGCTCGGCCCTCTGCTCGTCCGTCGGCCTCAGGACGGCCAGGACCGCCGGGAGGGTGAACAGGTCGCGCCCGCCCCGCCGCGCCTTCGCCTCGGCCTGCAGCATGATCTGGCCGAGACGCTTCGCCTGGCCGGCGTCGAGGGCGGCCCGCGCGTCGTCCTCGGCCTGGGCGGCGAGTTTGGAAGGCTCGTCGCGGCCCTTCTTCCCGAAGCCGGTCTTCGTCGGCGACCACTTCTTCTCGATGGTGTCGAGCGTGCGGCGCTGCTCCTTCGTGAGCTTCAGCTCGGCCGCGACGGCCTCGGCGGCGAGGTATTGCAGGACGGGCGGTGCCGCCTTCGTCTTCTTCTCCTTGTCCGACTTGCCCCAGCCGTCCTTCGGGCGGGCGTCCTTCTTGCCCCACTCGCCCCAGGGGCCCGCCTTCGCCATCGGCGTGCCCTTCATGGCGCCGAGGGCCTTCTTCTGCACGGCGTCCAGCACGTCGGCCAGTGCCGCGCCGCCCTCCAGTTTCTCCCGCTGCGCCCTGGTGAGCTTCAGCTCGTCGTGCAGCGCCTTGTCGGAGGCGAGGACGCGCCTGCCGGCGGTCAGCGCCTCGGCTCGCTGCAGGCCGATGCCACGCAGACGCGCCCGCTGATCGGGCTTGAGGAACGCCAGCAGTTTCTCGATCTCGGCGGCCATCTCCGCCGCCGACTTGCCGTCGCGGCGCCATCCGGACATCCGCACGGCGGCCGGGGTGCCTGCCAGGTCCGCGGCCTTCTTTTGCTGCGTCGCGTCCAGCTTCAGCTCCTTCTGGACGGCGTCCTCGCCCAGGGCGCGGAGGGCGTAGTACGACAGCGGCGGCCGCGGGGCCTCCGCCTGGGCGGACACCGAGGCCGCCAGGATCAGGGCGGCGAGGACCGTCGCGCGCATGATGTGCATCGGAAATCCCCTTGTCAGCGTGGCAGTGACCCCTTGAACGGGCGCCCCAGTAACGCATCAAGCTTCTTCTTCTGCCCGGCGTCGAGCAGCGCCTCCATCCGCCGGTCCACGTTCCGCCGGATCGCCGACTCGGCCGCCTCCTCGGCGGGCGGCAGCGTGTCGTCGTGGCTGAGCCCCGCCTCCTGGCGCAAGGCCGCCGTCAGACGCTCCCGCCAGGCGTGGAGGTCGGCGAGCCTCCTCCTCTGCTCGGCGGAGAGGTTGACGGCGGCCTCGACGGCGGCGGACGTGAGCAATTCGCTCACGCCCTTGACACGCAGCCGACGCAGACCCAGCTCGGCGAGGCGGGCCGTCTGAGCCGCGTCGAGGACCTTGGCGACGGCCGCCGACGCCTCCTCGCGTGCCGCCGCCCGCGCTTTGCTCGTGTCGGCGGGCCGCCCGTCGGCGAGGGCCTCCGCCTTCTTGCGGTACGCCTTGCCGATGGCCGCCAGCTCGTCCTGCTGGGCGATGCTGAGTTTCAGGTCGGCGCGGACCTCGGAGCGTTCGAGGAAGACGATCTCTGGGTGGTCGATCCTGGCGAAGCGGTTGATGTCGGCGGACGACAGGAGCAGCTCCGTCGGCGGGCCGCACATCGCCTTCCACCTCTCCATCTGCGCCGGGGTGAGGAAGTCGGCGAGCTTGAGCCGGCCGAAAGGCGCGTCGGCCTTCTTCCGCTGGGCCGGCGTCAGGCCGACGCCCTCGCGGAACTCCGAGACGCGGAGGAGCGACCCGATGGAGAAGGAGATCGCCGCCCCCGGCTTGCCATACTGCTGGAACGTAACCTGCCCCAGGCGCTTCACCTGCTCCGGAGTGAGGAACGTCGCCAGCCGCGCCCGCGCCGCCGCGTCCTGCCCCGCGTCCTCGCGGCGGCCCGTCGTCGTCTTGCGGATCATCTCGGACAGCCTGTCCGCCTGCCCGTCGGTCAGGCCCAGCTCCTTGTGCAGGGCGGGCACCGTGGCGAACTTGAGGGCGGTCAGGTACAGGTACGTCTGTTGCCGGCCGAACGTGACCGGGCCACGCGAAGGCGGCAGGTGCTCCTTGATCTCGACCTCCCCGGCCGGCGGGTCGCCGAACAGGCCGGGGAGCGCGTCGCGCTGCGTCTCTCCCAGGATGCACGTGAGCTGCCGCATCGTCTCGTTGTGGTACGCCCACAGCGACTCCATGACGGCCCTGGGCTCGTCGTCGGTGGCGAGGAGCAGCGTGACGCCGGCCTGCCGCCGGGCCACGAGGTCGGCCATCTTCCGCGACTGCTCGGGGCGGATCTTCAGGTGGGCGGCGACGCCGGGCAGGGTGTACACGTCACGCTCGCGCCTCAGCCCGCTGCGCTCCGCGTGGAGGAGGATCTGCGTCAGGCGGGCCGCCTGCTTCCTGTCGAGCAGGGCGCGGGCCTCATTCTCCAATTCGGCGGCAAGGGTGACGAGGTTGGCGTGGACGTTCTCCGGGATGCTCGTCTTCTTCGTCGGCACGCGGGGCCAGCGTTCCGCGATCTCCGCGATCCGCGCCCGCTGCTTCTCGGTGAGCTTCAGCTCTGCCACGACGGGGGCGGCTGACAGGTACTGCAGGAGCGGCGGAGGCGTGTTCGTCACCGCCGACCCGGCGGGCGCGAGGACGCCGGCGAACGGGGCGCCGCGCATCTTCTCGAACTTCTTCTTCTGGTCCGCGTCGAGGACGTCGGCGAACGCCTCCTTGGCCACGCGGGCACGCTGAGCCGGCGTCAGGCCCAGGTCCGCGGCGAGGTTGTTGTCCTCGGCCACGACGTGCTTGCCGGCGCCGAAGTTGTCCATCTGCCGCAGGACGACCTCGCCGAGGCGCTGGCGCTGGGCGGCGGAGAGGAAGGCCAGGTCCTTCTCGACCTCGTTGCGCAGGTCGGTGGCCGTCATCTTGCCGGTCATGACGGCGAGGGAGCGGGCGTTGGCGCCGGCGGCCAGGTTGGCCGCCCTCCGCTTCTGCTCGGCGTCGAGCCTCAGCTCCTTGTGGAGCGAGTCGTTGCCGAGGTACTGGATGAGGTAGAGGGCGTACGGGGGTGTGCGCCACATCCCCGGCTGGGCCAGGGCCGCGGCGCAGAGAAGGGCCGACAGGAGGAGGGTACGCATGCGGGGCCTCCGATGGGTACGGTCAGCGTACGTGGCGCGAGGCGTCCGGCAATCGGCTCTCGCCGGGTTCTCATCGGTACCGTAAAATGGCCATCTCATTCATCCCTCATCCTCGTCGAGCCTACACCCGTGACAGCACCACCCGACGACGCACTCGCCGCGCGGATCGCCCGGCAGGCGCCCCTGTTGGAGAAGCTCCGCGCGAATGTCGCGAGCGTCTTCCTCGGCAAGCCGCAGGCGATCCAGTTGGCCCTCGCCACCCTCCTGGCCGAGGGCCATCTGCTTCTGGAGGACGTGCCGGGCATCGGCAAGACCCTCCTGGCCAAGGCGCTGGCCCGCTCGCTGGGGTGCGGGTTCCACCGCATCCAGTTCACGCCCGACCTGCTGCCGTCCGACCTCCTGGGGACCTCGATCTATCAGCAATCGACCTCGACGTTCGTGTTCCAGCCGGGGCCGATCTTCACTCAGGTCGTGCTGGCGGACGAGATCAACCGGGCGACGCCGCGGACGCAGTCGGCCCTCCTGGAGGCGATGAGCGACCGGCAGGTGTCGCTGGACGGCAAGACGCACACGCTGGGGCCGCCGTTCTTCGTGCTGGCGACGCAGAACCCGTACGAGTTCGAGGGGACGTACCCGCTGCCGGAGAGCCAGCTCGACCGCTTCCTGGTGCGGCTGCACCTGGGCTACCCGGACCGCCCGGCGGAGAGGCTGATCCTGGCGGGGCACCGGGCGGGCGAGCCGGTGGAGACGCTGCCGGCGGTGGTGAACGCCGAGGAGGTGGTGACGCTGCAGATGACGGTGCGCGAGGTGCGGTTCGACGACTCGCTGGCGGACTACCTGCTGGACATCGTCGAGGCGACGCGCGACCAGCCGGAGATCCTGCTGGGGGTGAGCACGCGGGCGGCGCTGGGCCTGTACCGGGCGGCGCAGGCGATGGCGCTCCTCCAGGGGCGGGCGTACGTCGTGCCGGAGGACGTGAAGCAGCTCGCGGTGCCGGTGTTGGCGCACCGCATCCTGGTGCGGCGGGCGCGGGGTGCGGCGGACGGCGACGCGGCGGAGCAGGCCATCGCGGCGATCCTGCGCCAGGTGCCGCTGCCGGGGTGAGTGGGCTGCTGAAGGCGAGCGGCACGGCGTGAGCGTGCCGTGTGAGCGCACGCGCCGGATCGTCACGTTCACATCGGCGGAGACACGGCACGCTTACGCCGTGCCGCTCGCCCCGACCCAAGACACGCCCCGCCGCTCGCCTTCAGCCCGTTCGGCCGCTGGCCGGGATACGCCGGCCGGCGTACATCGATGGTATCCCGTCGCCGGAACCGACCATGAGCCCGTCCCCCTCGCGTACCGGATGGCACCTCACCCGGCAGGGCCTCTACTGGCTCGGCATCGTCGCCGTCCTCCTCCTCGTCGGCACCCTGCGCAACATCAACCTCGTCGCCCTGCTCGGGTGCCTGCTGTTCGCCCTGTTCCTTCTCCAGGCGGCGTCTGCCGGACGCGGCCTGCGCTCGCTGCAGGTCCGGCGCTGGACCGACGACGTGATGCACGCGGGGGCCGGTTGCCGCGTCGAGTTGCGCATCCACAACACGCACACGGGGCCGCTCAAGGGCCTGTGGGTCGAGGAGGCCGGGCCGGCCCACCTCGTCGGCTGGCAGGTCAGCACGCTGGAGGCGGACGGGCGGCGGGCGCTGCGCTGCGAGGTGGTCCCGGCGCGGCGTGGGTGGTATGAGCTGGACCCCGTGCGTGCGGCGAGCGGCCACCCGTTCGGCCTGGTGCGCGTCGTGGCCGAGGTGGCCCCGGCCCTGCGCCTGCTCGTCCTGCCGCGCCCGGGCAAGATCGCCCGCGATAAGCTGCGTCGTCTGATGCGGGGCAGCGACCCGCGCGGCGAGCGGACCCGCCATCGGGGCAGGCCGCACGCGATGGCCCGCGCCGACTTCCACGGGCTGCGTCCATACCGGCCCGGCGACAGCCCACGCTGGGTCCACTGGCGCACGAGCGCCCGCCGCGGCGAGCTGATGGTCCGCGAGTTCGAGGACGTTCCGGGGGATGACCTGGTCCTGGTCTTCGACCCGGCGGGCCAGCCCGGCGAGGTGTTCGAGCGGGCGGTCACTCTGGCGGCCACCCTCGTCTGGGAGTGGTGTCAGCGGCTCGGCGACCGGCTCGTCTTCGCGCTGGCCGGGCCGACGCCGGAGGTGATCGAGGGCCTCACCGGGCCGGACCTGTCGCGGCGCATCCTGTCGGCGCTGGCGGCGGCGGAGGCGGGGGCCTCGTCGCCCGCCGCGGCGGCGGCCGCCCTGAGGCCGTTCGTCCCGCGGACGGCGGCGGTGCTGGCCGTCTCCGCCGGCCCGAGCGTTCTCCCGGACGCCCTGGGCGCCGCCCTCGGGCGGGAGGCGACGCTGCTGGACGCATCGCGCCCTCACGAGCTGGACTTCTTCACGCCGCCACCGGGGGGCTGACCATGCAGCCGGACCGCACGCACAGGCCGTTGCACTTCCTGGCCCTCGGGCTGGCCGGGGTGTGCCTCACGGTCGGCTCGCTGGAGTTCCTGCCCTGGCTGCCGCTGGGCCTGGTCGTCTACCTGGCGCTGCTGATGACGGCACACCGCTTCGCGGGCCGGCTGGTGCTGGCGGAGTGGGGGGCGAACGTCCTCGGCCTGCTGATCGCCGTCGGGGCGGGCGTGTGGATCTACATGCGCTCGGGCGGGGCGGACGCCTGGGCGGTGGACGTCCCCCTCCTGTCGGCGGTGGTGCCGTACCTCGGGCCGGTGCTGATGGCGCTGGTGTGCGTGCGCATCTTCAGGCCCCGCTCGCCCGCCGACTTCTGGTTCCTCCAGGGGCTGGGGCTGGTGCAGGTGTGCCTGGGGTGCGTCTTGGCGACCAACACGCTGTTCGCGCCGGCGTTGTTCGCGTACCTCGCGGCGGCGGTGTGCGCTCTGGCGGCGCACGAGAAGCACGAGTGGTCGCTGCGGTCGGCCCTGGTGCCGGAGCCGGACCCGCCGCCCCCGCCGCCGGGGCGGCTGGCCCCGGCGGCGTTCTGGGGCCTGGGGTGTGGCCTGCTGGGGCTGGGGCTGTTCCTGCTGACGCCGCGGGCCGAGCAGCCCGACTGGGACCCGCTGACGCGCTTCGGGATGCGGCAGGGGCCGCAGGCGCAGGCCCGCACGGGGTTCAGCGAGGGGATCGACCTGGGTGGGGGCGGGGCCCTGGTGCCGGACGACACGCCGGCGTTCTGGGTGGACGTGCAGACGCGTCTGGGGCAGCCCGTCGATGCGCTGCCCGGCGGGGTGCGCTTCCGCGGCGCGGTGCTGGACCGGTACGAGGAGGGCGGCGCCTGGCGCTCCGAGCTGTCCGGCCGAATCGGCGCCGGGTCGCCTCACGCGCAGCCGTTCCTGGACCTCGGCGGCGACGCGATCGTCTGCCAGTTCCGCGTCCCGCGCCGCGCCGGCGGCCTGTTCCTGGTGGACCCGCCGCGCCTCCTCGCGGGATCCCGTGGGCCGCTGCCGATCCGGGTGATCGGCGACACCCCCAGCCAGCCCCGCCTCTTCCACGAGGCGGGGGGGACGGTGCTCGGGACGACGTTCCTGGCCCTCAACGAGTACCGCTACGAGCAGCACGTCCTCCCGCCGCTCGTGCCGGCCCGCACGGCGGCGACGCGGGTCTCCGACCGCTACCTGCAGCCGTACTTCACCCCCCTGCCCGCCGGGATGGAGGAGGTGACGCGCGCCCTGCTGGTCCACCTCGCCAGGGGGGACGAGGCCATCGCCGGGCCGGCGCGGGATTCGCCCATCGAGTACCCGCCGTCGCGGTGGGCGCGGGTGGCCGGGCTGGTGGCGGGGCACATCGCCCACTCGGGGGAGTTCACCTACTCGCTGGAGTCGGAGCGCCCCATCCCCGGCTCGGACCCCACGCTGGACTTCATCCTGCGCGTGCGCCGCGGGCCTTGTGAGAAGCACGCCTCGGCGCTGTGCCTGCTGCTGCGGGCCGCCGGGATCCCCGCACGCATCATCAAGGGGTACCGGGGGGCGGAGCGCACGGGCCCCGGCAAGTACGTGGTGCGGCAGAGCGCCGCCCACGCCTGGGTGGAGGCGCTGGTCCCGGCCGAGGCAGGCGCCGGCCACGAGTGGCTGTCCCTGGACCCGACGCCGGACTCCGACGCCCCCGGCCCGCCGCTGCTGATCCGCTGGTGGCAGTGGCAGCAGCAGGGCAGCCAGGAGCTGTGGCGCGAGCTGATCGTCGGCTACAACGCGCAGCAGCAGGCGCGGATCATCGAGCAGATCGCCGGCGGCGAGTACTGGCCCTGGGTGGGTCCGGCGCTGACGGGCGTCGTGGCCCTGCTCGTCTTCGTCGCCCTGCGTCGCCTCTACCCAAGTGCGAAGGCGCGGGCGGCGGCCCCCGGCCCGGCGTCGCTGTACCGGCGGCTCCTGCGGGCGCTGCGGCGCTTCGGCCTGGAGCCGGGGCCGGGGGAGGTGCCCGGCGAGGTGGCCGCCCGCGCCGCCCTGAGCCTGCCTGTGGCCGTGGCCGGCATCCCCGCCGAGGTGGTGGCGGCGTACTACCGCGCGCGGTACGGTGGGGCGGCGACGGCGGAGGAGCTGGCCGGGGCGGCGGCGCGCGTCGCCGAGCTGGAGGCGGCGCGGTGACCTTCGAGCAGCAGCTTGACCTGTACCTGCGGGCACGCTGCACGCTGATCGTGCTGGTGACGGCGGAGGAGGACCGCGCGCTACAGTCGGTGCGTGCGGTGTGCGACCCGCCGCGCCGCGTCGCCCTCGCCTGGGACTCCGCCGAGGGGTTCGTGGCCCTGACGCCGGGGGTCATCGCGCCGGTGGCCCGCGACCCGATGGCGGCGCTGGAGCAGGTGGACGTCATCGAGGGCGACGTGCTGTTCGTCCTCAAGGACTTCCACGAGCACTGGGGCGTGCCCACGGTGAAGCGGAAGCTGCGGTCGCTGGCGCAGCGGCTGAAGTTCTCGAAGAAGTCGATCATCGTCACGTCGCCGGGCGCCAAGGTGCCGGAGGAGCTGAAGGACGAGGCGGTGCTGATGCCGTTGATGCCTCCGTCGGCGGTGGAGCTGGAGGCGGTGCTGGACCGGCTGACGCGGACGCCGGGGGTGCGTGTCGAGCTGTCGCCGCAGGGCCGCGAGAAGCTGATCCAGGCGGCGCTGGGGCTGACGGCGGCGCAGGCGCAGCGGGTGTTCGCCAAGGCCATCGTGGCCGACGGCGTGCTGGACGACCGGGACATCGACCTGGTGACGGAGGAGAAGCGGCAGCTCATCCGCGAGAGCGAGGCGCTGGAGTTCTACCCGCCGACGCAGACGATGGAGGACGTGGGCGGCCTGGAGGCGCTGAAGCAGTGGCTGCGGCTACGCGAGCGGGCGTTCACGAATGAGGCGCGTGCGTACGGGCTGCCGGCGCCCAAAGGGATCGCGCTCATCGGCATCCCCGGCACGGGCAAGAGCCTGGTGGCGAAGATGATCGGCGGGCTCTGGCGGCTGCCGCTGTTCCGGCTGGACGCGGGGGCGCTGTTCGGGTCGCTGGTGGGGGAGTCGGAGGAGCGGACGCGGCGGGCGTTGCGCCTGGCGGAGTCGGCGGCGCCGGCGCTGTTGTGGATCGACGAGGTGGATAAGGCGCTGGCGCACGGCGGGTTGGACAGCGGGACGAGCACGCGGGTGTTCGGGAGCCTGCTGACGTGGATGCAGGAGAAGACGGCGCCGGTGTTCGTCGTGGCGACGGCGAATTCCATCGCGCACCTGCCGCCGGAGCTGCTGCGGAAGGGGCGGTTCGACGAGATCTTCTTCCTGGACCTGCCGTCGGGGGTCGAGAGGCGCGAGATCTTCACGGTCCACCTGACGAAGCGGAAGCGATCCGCGGAGGGGTTCGACATCGGCCAGTTGGTGAAGGAGTCGGAGGGGTACACGGGGGCGGAGCTGGAGCAGGCGATCATCGACGCGATGTACGTGGGGTTCAGCGAGGGGCGCGAGTTCACGACGGCGGACGTGTCGGCGAGCCTGGGGCGGCAGGTGCCTTTGTCGGTGTCGCAGCGCGAGACGATCGGGGCGCTGCGTGCGTGGCTGCAGGAGGGCAGGGCTCAGTCGGCGTCGTCGGGGAAGCGCGGGGACTCGGCGCAGGGGGTGTGAGTCGTTCCATGCCTGAGGATGTCGGGGGTGACATCATCCGCCCAGGGCCTCAGGGTGGAAAAGCCAGTGGGCGTGACGCCCGGCGCGTGGTGCGTAACACGCGCCCTCTGGCCCCTTGCCCTACGGCGCGGCGCCGGGGTATGATCCGCGGAGACACTTCCGCCCGGAGGGGCCGCCATGTGCCTTCGCATCCTCCCCCTGCTCGCTGCAGTCATCCTCGTTATGGGGGCGGCGCCTCCGCCAGCACCAAAGCCGCGACTGTCCGAGGAGTTTCCGGTCTTCCTCGGCCGCTGGCGCGGCCCGCCCACCCCGCTGTTGCCGAAGATCGACCCGGCGACGCCGCTCAAGGATCTGCTGCCCACTCCGCCGGCGGCGAAGAAGACGCCGGTGTACGTCGGCGACGACCTGCGCCTCGTGCCTGAGGTGGCTTTCGAGGCGGTCCCGGCCAAGAAGCTGACGACGGAGGAGTGGCGCACGCGCATGGCGCACACCGTGGCGTCGGCGCTGCACCTTGCCGGCAAGGAGGACGACGGCTACCTCAAGGCGGCGCTCAAGGGCCGCGAGGATCTGGCCGGGATGCCGTTCGTCATGGGCGGCGCCTGCCGCACGATGGGGCCTGCGCGGAAGGCGTTCAAGGAGATCCTCGTGGGCCGCCGCGTCGTGCCGTTGTCGTTGGAGACATCGCCAGGGGCTGACGCCATCCGGAACATCATCGATTATGCCGACCTCCGCGGCGTGGCTGACGCAAAGGATCGCAAAGCCCTCGGGCGGGCGATCATCGCCGCGACGGCCCAGCTCTGCGGCGGCGGCGATACGACGGCCCGCCGAGGCGGGGTCAGGAAGATCATGGATGTGCCGCTGCCCGAGGCCGTCCACGAGCTGGCCCGCCTCGCGGTCTTCTCGTTCGACGAGCCGGTGCGTGAGCTGGCCCTCGAAGCACTCTCCGCACGCCGCGAACCCGCCCCGGAGGCCGTCCTCCTGGCCGGCCTGGACTACCCCTGGCCGGAGGCAGCCGCGAATGCCGCCGACGCCATCGTGAAACTGAAGCGCAAGGATCTCATCCCGCATCTGGTGGCGAGGCTCGACGCCCCCGACCCCCGCGCCCCGCGTGCCGAGGGCAAGTCCTCGTTCGCCCGCGAGGTGGTGCGCGTCAACCATCATCGCAACTGCCTGATGTGCCACGCCCCCGCATCCCTGCTGGACGCGGCGGAGCCGACGCTTCTGACCGCGGCGATGCCGGTGCCCAACGAGTCGTTCACCTCGCCCGGCGTGGGCTATGGCGGGCGCTCGATTCTCCTCGTCCGCATCGACGTGACGTATCTCCGTCAGGACTTCTCGGAGCTTCTGAAGGTGGAGGACGCCGCCCCCTGGCCCGAGATGCAGCGGTTCGATTTCGTCGTCCGCAAGCGAGCCCTCACGGAGGAGGAGGCCGCCGATCTCCGCAAGAGCCTTGAGCCGAAGGCGGGAGAGATGTCGCCCTACCGTCAGGCCGCTCTGAACGCCCTGCGGAAGCTGACGGGGAGCGGCCTCGGAGCGGACGCGGCGGCGTGGCGCAAGCACCTCAAGCTCCCGCCCGCGTGACAGAGGCCACACGCCCGGTGCCGTCCCTTGATGGTCCAGATGCGATTCGACAGCACGATGCGCCCCTTGGAGGATCCGTCATGTCGATGCAGCGCGTCCGCTTCCTCGCCCTCGCCGCCATCGCGGCCCTTTTCACCACCGGCGCCGCCCCGCCCTCACCGCCGAGCGGGCCTGAGGTCCTCGGCACCTTCGGCGAGGCGCTCTTCGGCGTCGCCAGGTTCGGCCAGGTCGAGCTGCCCAGCGTCCCGCCCGACACCTCGACACACCTCCTCACGCCCCTGACCCCAAGCAAGAAGCCGGCGGTGTACCTGGGCGACGACCTGTCGCGCGTCCCCGAGCTGTCCCTTGAAGCGTTGCCCAAGGGGGAGGCCGGCATCGCCGTCTGGCGGAAGCGCAAGGGCTTCATGATGGCCGCCGCGCTGCACCTCAACGCGAAGGAGGAGGACGGCTACCTCAAGGCCGTCCTCAAGGGCCGCGACGACCTGGCCGGCCTGCCGTTCATCATGGGAAAGGACTGCCGCCAGGAGAGAAAGGCCCACATCGCGTTCACGCGCGTCTCGGCGGCGGTCCGCCCCGGCGAGCTGGATGAACGCTTCGTGAATGCCACATCGGGGCTCGCCGCGACGGCCGGGACACCCTTCGGGCGCGAGGAGATCCACACGGCGGCCGCCGCCGGCGTGGCCCAGGTCCTGGGGCCGGCGTCGGAGGCCGACCGCGTGCAGGCGGCCCGCCTCCTCGGCACGATGGAGGCTTCGGCGACGACGCGCGAGCTGGCGCGCATGGCGGTCTTCTCACCCGACGCCAAGGTCCGCGCGGCGGCCCTCAAGCCGCTGGCCGGGCGGCCGGCGAAGGACTACGCGGGCGTGATCGAGGCGGGGCTGAAGTACCCGTGGCCCGCCGTGGCGAAGAGCGCCGCCGACGCCGCGGTGAAACTGCGCCGCAAGGACCTGCTGCCTGCGCTGGTGGCGATGTTGGAGGCCGACGACCCGCGTGCCCCTTCCAGGGGCGTGGCGCGCGAGCTGGTGCGCGTCAACCACCACCACAACTGCCTGCTGTGCCACGCCCCCGCGGCGAGGGCCAGGGGTGATGAGGACGTCCTCTTCGCTGACATCCCGCTGCCGTCGCTGTCGCTACCGCAGGGCAGGCCGTCCACGGGCGGCTACGGCCCGCCGCAGACGAATCTCATCGTGCGGATCGACGTGACGTATCTGAGGCAGGACTTCTCCGTCATGCAGGCGGTCAAGGACCACGGCGAATGGCCTGAGATGCAGCGGTTCGACTACGTCGTTCGCAAGCGGGCACTGACCGACGCCGAGGCGGCGGATCTGCGCAAGCGTCTGGAGCCGAAGGCGGGTGAGCTGTCGCCGTATCGGCGGGCCGCACTCGACGCCCTGCGCAAGCTGACGGGCGACGATCACGGCGCGGAAGCGGCGGCATGGCGGAGGCATCTCAAGATGCCGTCCGCGTGACGCGGCACTTTCCCTGGTAGCCGTTCACCGGACATGTGGAGTTAGACAGAATGAGACGGCGGGCGCGGCCACGGTGCCGGTGTCTGCGGCCTGACCACTTGCCCTGAAACGCAAATCCCGCCGGGAATTTGCATTGCGGGGGGGTGCCTGGGGGGGTGCAATGCAATGCAATCCGCCCCTCGCTCGCCATCTCCGGTGTCTACTTCCGTCCCATTCCAACTGCCGGCAGATCGGTCCCCTTTGCCGTGCTCTCCCCCCCCTCGTCCCTGGCTTCTCGCGCGAGACGCCGGGGACGAGGCTCGAAGAGCTCGCCGTGGTCACTTCTTGCCCAGGACGTGCTTGTCGAACCAGGCCAGGTCCCACTTCATCTTCGCCAGCCGGCTGTCGTACTTCGCCAGGCCGTGCGGCTCGCCGGGGTAGACCACCAGCTCCGTCGGCACCTTGCGGTACTCGCGCAGGGCGCGGTACAGCATCCGGCTGTGCCCCGGCGGGCAGCGCTCGTCGTTCGCGCCGACGTGGATCAGCGTCGGCGTCGTCACGTTGCCCAGGCCGTAGGTCGGCGAGGTCTTCCTGTAGATCTCCGGCGTCTCCCACGGCAGGCCCTTCTTGAAGACGATGGGGTACGCCGGCTCGTCGTTGAAGCCCCACTCGGCCACGCAGTCGAGGATGCCGGCGCCGCTCGCGGCGGCCTTGAACTTCACCGGCGGGTCCTTGAGCGTGATGAGGCAGTTCGTCAGGTAGCCGCCGTTGCTCCACCCCATGACCGCGATGCGGTCCGGGTCGGCGATGCCCTCCTTGATGAGGTGCTGGATGCCGGCGAGGATGTCCTTCACGTCCACGTCATTCTCGTTGCCGATCAGGTCGGTCACGAACTTGTCGCCGTAGCCGGTCGATCCGCGGTAGTTGGGGCACAGGACGGCGTAGCCCTTCGCCGACAGGAACGTGCGGCCGTCGTAGGGGTTGAACTCCAGGTTGCCCTTCACCGAGGTCGTCGGCCCGCCGTGGATGCCCACCACCAGCGGCAGCTTCGTGCCCTCCTTGTGGCCGTGCGGCAGCTCGAGGACGCCGCCCACCTCGACGCCGTCCGCCGACTTCCAGGTGATGTGCTTCGTCGTGGGCAGCTTCCACTTCTTCGCGTGCGGGTTGAGGTCGGTCAGCGTCACGTCGCCGTACTTCAGCTCGGGGAAGGCGTCACGCCCGCCCTCGTAACGCACCGGCACCGCCACCTCGCCCGACACGTCGAAGAGTGACGTGACCCGGCCCGGCGACGGCGCGCCCTTGTCGATCCACACCTCGCCGCGGCCCTCCATCAGGAACCGCGGCTCCTTCTCGTCGAGCCAGCGCAGCGGCGAGCCGTAGCCGCGCACCTGCTCGCGGGCGCCGCGTTTCATGCGCTCCGCCGTGACCTTGTCGTCCTTCCAGGTGTTGATGATGATCTCCGCCGGGTAGGCGTCGAAGATGGTGACGTAGGCGAGCCTGTCGCCCGAGGGCGACCACGCCAGGGAGTCGAGCCAGGGGTACGGGGAGGCGGCGGTCTTGCGCCACGTCTCGTCGGTGGGGGTGACCTTGCCGGTGTCCTCGTCGTACACCTCGACGCGCGACTTGCCCTCGCTGGCGACGACGGTGTCATCCGGGACGTGGATGACGGCCACGCGCTTGCCGTCGCGCGTGCAGGCCATCGCCTGGACATACTTGTTCTCTGCGATCACCTTCTTCTCGCGCCACGTCTCCAGGTCGATGCGCCACACCTCGCTGACCTTGCGTGAGCCGTGGCCGTACTCTAGCTTGCCGAACTCCTTGCGGAGCTTGCTGAAGGCGTCCTCGTCGTCCTTTTTGGTGTCGATGACGTAGTAGAGGCCCTCGCCGCCCACGTCGAAGTGGGTGACGCCGCCCTCGTGGCTCGTGACGGGCTTGGGGTCGCGGCCGTCGAGGGGGATGCGCCAGACCTGCGTGGAGCCGTCCCACGGGGCCTTCTCGCCGGCGCGTTTGCGGTTGGCGAGGACGAAGATCGAGCGGCCGTCGCCGGCCCAGCGCGGCCCCCGGTCGTTGGCGCGGTCGGAGGTGAGGCGCACGGGCTTGGCCTTGCCGTCGGTGCCGACGACCCAGAGGTCGGTGCGGCGGTTGTTGGCCTTCCTGTCCCAGCGGGCCTCGCAGTAGGCGACGCGCTTGCCCTCGGGGGAGAAGGCGAGGTCGGTGACCGTGGCGAGGGAGAAGTAATCCTCGGGCGTGATGTCGTGGGCGTGGGCGGCAGACACGGACAGCAGGAGCAGTGCGGCGGCGAGGCGCGGCATGGGGTGTGGTCCTCCGGGCGTGCGGATTGGCCTACCGGGGCGGGGCGGCCGAGGCAAGTGGCCTGCCGCCTCGGGCCCTCGGCCTGCTTCGCCGCCGTGGGCCACGCCCGTCACGCCGTCATCAATCGAGGCGGTATCGCCGCAGCGCCGGCCCCAAGCCGAGCATGAGTGCCCCGAACAGGAGCAGCCGCAACGCCGCGCCCCAGGCCTGGGCAACGAGCAGCAGCACGGCCGCGACGAGGGCCAGCCCCCCCATCAGGGACGCGGCCCAGCCCACGCCGTGGACCATCAGAACGCTCGCCGTCGCGGCGGCCGAGGGCCGTGCCCCCTTGGCCAGCTCGGGCGGCAGGTCCACCAGCGAATGGGCCAGGGGGAGCCCGGTCCGTTCGAGGAGCAGGCCGGCCATCTGGGCGACGCCGGGCCAGGTGAGGTTGGAGAGGACGAAGTCGCCTCGCGAGGTGTACACGACGTAGTTGGACTGTACCCCATCCGGCGCGGTGTGGTTCGGGAGCTGCCACAGGCGTACCGCACGAATCTCGTCCCAGGTCAGCCGGGCCTCCCGGACCACCCACCACCCCCACAGGTGCCAGTCGTAAAGCCCGGCCGCGAGACGCAGGCCGTCCGGTCCGGCCTCCATTTTCATCCGCGCGACCATGACGGCCTGGTGGAACAGCCACACGGCGAGGAGGCCCAGGAAGCCCCCCGTCAAGGCCGGGATCATCAGCAGCATGACGGGCGTCGACGCCGCCCGAGGCGAGGTCGGCAGGAGAATGGGGATGCAGACGAAGAAGGCGGCGAAGGCCGACAAGATCAGACCGCCCACCACGGGGCCGATGATCGGCCCCGTTTTCGGCCCGAACGTGACGGTGTCGGAGAGGGGGCGATTCATCGCGACGGGAGGAGACATGAACAGGCCTCCATTGCTGGCCGGCGATGCGGGCATGGGCCGACGCGCACCGCCGTCCAGCGCGTGCCGATCATGCGTGGGGACATCCGCGTGAAGATTTCATTGTTGTCTTCGAGGCGCACATCGGACGCTCGGGGGCGCTCCGTTCCGGCAAGGCCACTCAGTATCATGTACGCACGGGCCGGGGGGATGTGACGTCCCTCTGAGGGGTGGGAGCCATTGCGGGCCCGTCTTCCTCCGCCCTGACTCCAGCCACGGGCCGCTACGTGACTCCTCGTCAGGCTCCCTCGAGCGCCGCGAGGAGGCGGCGGAGGATGCGGCCGAAGGCGCGGCGGTCCTCGGAGGACAGGGCCTCGTAGATGCGCGCGACGGCCTGGTGGTTCGCCATCGCCGTCTCCTTGCACACCAGCACCCCGCGGTCCGTCAGGCGTACCACGGTCGCCCTGCGGTCGTCGGGGTGGGCCTCCCGCCGCACCAGCCCCTCCTCCTCCAGCCCGTCCACGAGCTTGGTGATGTTCCGCGGCGTGACGCCGAGTCGGACGCCCAGCTCGGCCATCTTCGCGCCGTTGCCGCACGAGAGGGCCATCAGCAGGCGTGCCCGCGCCGGCGTCGTGCCCGCCTGCTGGATCTCGGCGCACAGGCGGCGCGTGTACGCCTTACCGAACTCGCCGACCAGGCTCGCCAGGTCTTCCGGGCCGTCGGTCATCGCTCCTCGCTGTCCAGGGAGACAAGGGGTTGACTCCGTTCGTGTACCGGTACAATATGAACCGGGTCAAGACATGGGTCCGCCCGCACATCTGGAGTTTGTCAAGATGGCACCACTTCCGCAAGATCAGGCAACAGGCATCCAGGCCCGTCAGGAAGGCGTTCAGGAGTATCAGGGGCCGGCCCCGGCGGCGCCGCCCCCGGCCGACGTGGCCGTCCGGCCGCGGGTGTGGCCCGGCGTTCTCATCGCCGCCCTCACGTCGGCCATCGTCCTGGTGCCGCCGTTCGTCTCCGACAACCCGATGGTGCGGGGCATGTCGAAGTTCATCGGCCCGATGGTGGGGGCGCTGTTGCTCCTGCTGTGGTGGCTGGCGGCGTCGCGGGTGTCGTGGGGCGACAAGTTGGCCGTCGCCGCCCTGTTTCTGCTTGCGGGGGGCATGGGCATCCTCGTCATCCACAGGTCGTTCATCCCCGGCCTGATCATGTACGGGCTGTGGGCGGCAGTGGTCGCGTGGCCCGTGTGGCTCCTGGCCAGCACGCCGATGGCGTGGCCGACGCGCCGGCTGGGGCTGGTGGCGGTGCTGTTCGCGGTGTTCGGCGCGTGCGGGCTGTTCCGGATCGGCGGCTTCGACGGCAACTTCGAGCCGGAGGTGGGCTGGCGGTTCTCGCCCACCTCGGAGGAGCAGTACCTCGCGGGCCGCACCGGGGCGGGCGGCGGCAAGCCGGCGGCCACGCTGGAGGCGAAGCCGGGCGACTGGGTGGGCTTCCGGGGCGAGGGGGCCGACGGCGTGGCGCGTGGCGTGAAGGTCGCCCGGACCGACTGGAGCGAGAAGGCGCCGGGGCAGGTGTGGCGGCGCCGCGTGGGGCCGGGGTGGTCGTCGTTCGCCGTCGTGGGCGGGTACCTGTTCACGCAGGAGCAGCAGGGCGAGGAGGAGGCCGTCGTGTGCCTGGACGCGGCCACGGGCGAGGAGGTGTGGGCGGCGCCGGTGGGCAAGCGATTCGACGAGCTGGTGTCGGGGGCGGGGCCGCGGGCGACCCCGACGTTCCACAAGGGGCAGCTCTTCGCCTTCGGGGCCAACGGGCTTCTCGTGTGCCTGGACGCGGCCACGGGCAAGGAGGTGTGGAAGGCCGACGTGGTGAAGGACACCGGGGCGGGCGTCCCGACGTGGGGCTTCGCGTCATCGCCGTGCATCGCGGGCGGGCTGGTGAGCGTGTACATCGGCCTGATCAAGGGCAAGGGCACGGCGGTGGCCGCCTACGACGCGAAGACGGGCGAGAAGAAGTGGACCGGCGGGCAGGGCGGCCACGGATACGCATCGGTGCAGCACGTCACGTTGGCGGGGGTGCCCCTGCTGATGGTGGCGTCGGGGACGGGGCTGATCGGGCTGGACCCGGCCACGGGCGCGACGCGCCTCGACTACCCCTGGCCGATGGAGGACACGATGGCGCGGTGCGTGCAGACGGCCGTCCTCGGCCCCGACGAGGTGCTGCTGGGCACGGGCTTCGGGCAGGGGGCCAGGCGTCTGAAGGTCAAGAAGGAGGGCGACACCCTCACCGCCTCCGAGGTGTGGACGACGACGAGACTCAACTCGTACTTCACGGACGTGGTGGTCCACGACGGCCACGCCTACGGGTGCGACGGTGAATTCCTGACGTGCGTCGATCTGGCGGACGGCGCGACGAAGTGGCGGAGGCGCGGCTTCCAGAACGGGCAAGTGCTGCTGCTGCCGGAGCAGGGCCTGGTGCTGGTGCAGGCGGAGAAGTCGGGCGACGTGGCGCTGATCGAGGCGACGCCGAAGGAGTACACCCAGAAGGGCAAGTTCAAGGCGATCAAGGGGAAGACGTGGAACCACCCGGTGATCGCGCACGGCAGGCTGTACATCCGCAACGGCGAGGAGATGGCCTGCTACGACGTGAGCAAGTGACAGGGCAGGAAGAGGAAGGCATACCACGAAAGACACGGAAGACACGAAAAGAAGATAAATAAGCAAAAAATGTATAAATCAGGAAGACACTCGCCCGCCTCTTCTGCTGTCTTGCCTGTTCTACTTTGTCTTCCTTTCGTGTCTTCCGTGTCTTTCGTGGTATGCCTTCTACTCGGCCTCACACTCACTCGCGGTTGACGAGCTTGCCGAGCGGGCGGCCCTTCTCGCACATCGAGCATTCGACGGTGCGGGCCCACTCGTCGGCGCCGGACTCCTGGCCCCTCGTCAGGGAGCGGAGGAACTTGGGGTAGTACGAGGCGTAGGCGCCGTGGAAGAAGACGAGCTGGATGGGGCCGTCGCCGTCGCGGTGGAAGCGCAGGCTGTAGGACCGCAGCAGGGCCACGCGGCGCGAGCGCTCGCGCTCGTTGGCGTACCACGCGGAGCCGGCCACGGCGGCCGTCTCGACGCGGGCGAAGAGGGAGTCGATGAGGAGGCGCAGCTCGCGGAGGCCGTCGGCGTCGAGACGCGACAGGCCGGGCTGTCCACGCACGGCCCGGGGGCGTCCCTTGCCGCCCTGGTTCCAGGCGGCGATCCAGGCGTTGAGGCGCCCCTCCCAGTCGGGTCGGGTGTGTTCGGTGCGGACGACGACGGCGGGGGCGTTGGCGACGAGGTGCGACTCGAAGACGGCGTCGAAGCCGTCGGTGTCGGTGTAATCGACGAGGGCGGGGGTGAGGTCGGGCATGGCCTCGTCGGGCAGGCCCTTCTTGCCGGACTGGAACATCTGGCAGCCGGCGAGCGCCAGCAGCGGCACGGCGGCCCACGCGATGAGCTTGCCCACGGCTCCCCCCCTCCCGCTCGCCTGACGGTTCAGGGGAGCGGGATAACAAAGGGGCCGCGGGTGTCAAGAGGGATCACTCGACGGGGGCCACCCCGCCGTGGACGACCTCGATATCGAGGCTCATGGAGCCGGGGGTGATGTTGACCTCCCTGGTCTTGACGACGTAGCCGGACCAGGCGGACGGCGGCGGGGCCTTGCTCGCCTCCGGCTCGACGCCCTTGGGCCACTCGTCCGGGGGCGGCGTGTAGGTGACCGAGGCCTTGCCGGGCACGACCTTGCTCGACTCGTAGGTGCCGTCGGCCCCGACCTTGATCGAGACGGACGGCCCCGGCCTCTTGTCTTCGCCGATGGGTGCGAAGACGAGGATCCCGCCGCTGACCGCCTTGCCGCCGGCGTGGACCTTGCCGTAGACCTTCGAGGTCTTGCCGCCGCAGCCGGCGGCGAGGGCCAGGAGGGTGAGGGCCGCGGAGGCGGCGGCCATCCGCCTCCAGACGGGAGAGCCGAACATGCGAGACTCCTTCGGGGTACGGTAATGAGGTTGGGGGCGGCCGGGATCGGACCACATCTGGCCCGATCAGGCCGCCCCGTGTGACCGCCCGAGGCGGGGGGGGTCAGAAGTTGAGGCCGATGGTCTCCTTGCCGTTGCGGGAGGCGGCGGCGCGGATGACGTCCGGGCTGGAGGAGGTGGAGACGAACTTGACGCCGCCGTCGGCCATCACGAACATGACGCCGCCGGTGTGCTGGCTGCCGAAGGCCGCGTCGCTGTTCGTCTCGCACTGCGTCCCGGAGCAGAGCGCGTAGCCCGCGGCCGGGTCGGCGACGCGGAGGCAATTCCCCAAGGACGTGACGCCGTTGCAGCCGCCGTTCCCGCCGGAGTTCTGGCCGCCGGCCCAGACCGGGAAGGGGGCGCGGTAGACGTCATAGGGTTGGTTAAGGCTGACGGTGGCCTCGCCGATCATGAGGGTGTTGCTGGTGCCGTCCGAGATGTCCTTGATGCCGACGACCCAGGTATTGTCGTTATTGTTCGACGCGAGGAGCACGCCGTTCATGCGTGCGCCGGTGACCCCGCCGCAGCCGAAACTGGTGATGGGCGTGACGACGCCGGTGGTGGCGTTGGTGGTGGTGCCGTAACGGGCGGTGTTGCCGAGGTTGCCGACGTAGTTGGTCTTGCCGTAGCCGACCGGGGAGACGATCTTCAGGTTGGGCAGGATGTCGGCGGGGCAGATGAAGGTGTTGATGATGGTTGACACGGCCGGTTCGCCGTCGGGGCGAAGGATGGCCTGGTTGGTCTGGCCGGTGCCGAGGCCCGCAATGTACCCGGCGTTGTTGACCGGATCGGTGCCCCGGTTCAGGCGGTCGATGTTGGGCGCGCCGACGGCGGCGGTGAAGTTGGGGCTGCGGTTGGTGCTGCCGCCGTTGTTGGGCGGGATCCACATGCGGTCATTGGGGCTGTTGTTGCCGGTGACGAGGATCTGGTAGAGGGCGCCCTGCTCGACGTAGGGGAGAATGTGGCACATCCAGCCCCAGTTGTTGTTGTCGTCGTTGTAGGTGCCGACGGGGAACTTCTGGTAGGTGTCGTGGTAGGCGTGCATGGCGATGCCGAGCTGCTTGAGGTTGTTGCCGCAGCTCATGCGTGCGGCGGCCTCGCGCACCTTCTGGACGGCCGGCAGCAGCAGGCCGATGAGGATCGCGATGATCGCGATGACCACCAGCAGCTCGATCAGGGTGAAGGCAGATCGCGAACGGGTTGTCATGGAGAGGATTCCGATGAGACGATGAATGCGATGGCGACGTACCATCTTCAAGAGCTCAGGGGAGGGCTGACACTTTCATCGCGTTCCCGGGGGAGGGCGGACACGTTGATGAACGCATTAAGAACTAAGCGTAAGGAGGCGCGGTGGGGGTGTCAAGCGTCGGGTCGGCGAAACACCCGGGCTGACCGCCGGCCTGCGACGGCGTAGGATGGATGCATCGCCCGTGCCGGAGGGTGCCGTGATGTGTGCCGCCTACGACGCCCTCATCCGCCACGTCCGCGAGGCCGGGCTCCTCACCTCCATCTCTAGTCTCCTGGGGTGGGATGAGTCCACCTACATGCCGCACGCGGCGTCGGCGTTGCGGGGGGAGCAGATGGCGCTGCTGGCCCGGCTGCACCACGAGATGCTGACCGCCCCGGCCCTCGCGGGGTGGCTCGACGCGGTGGCCGGCGGGACGCTCGACGAGGTGGCGGAGGCCAACGTGCGCGAGACGCGCCGCGCCCACGAACGGGCGGTGAAGGTGCCGGCCTCGCTGGTGGAGGAGCTGGCCCGCGTGACGACGCGGGCGCAGCCGGCGTGGCGCGAGGCCCGGCAGAAGAGCGACTTCTCCCTCTTCCGCCCCCACCTGGAGGCCATCGTCGGGCTCCTCCGCGAGAAGGCGGACGCCATCGGACACACCGGCAACCGCTACGACGCCCTCCTCGACGAGTACGAGCCGGGGGCGTCGGCGGCATCCATCACCGCCGTCCTGGGCGCTCTGCGCGGCGAGCTGGTGCCGCTGATCGAGGCGATCAAGGGCAGCACGCGGGCGCCGGACCGGACGCTGCTGGCGCGGGACTACCCGGTGGAGCGGCAGAGGCACTTCGCGGAGTCGGCGGCGGCGGCGGTCGGCTTCGAATTCGAGGCGGGGCGGCTGGACACGTCGGCGCACCCGTTCTGCTGCGGGATGGGGCCGGGCGACTGCCGCATCACGACGCGGTACAACGAGCGGCACTTCAACGAGGCGTTCTTCGGGGTGCTGCACGAGGCCGGTCACGCCCTCTACGAGCAGGGGCTGCCGGCGGAGAGGCACGGCACCCCGGCGGGCGCCGCCTGCTCCCTCGGCATCCACGAATCGCAGTCCCGCCTGTGGGAGAACCAGGTGGGGCGGTCGCGGCCGTTCTGGGAGCACTTCCTGCCGCGGGCGCGGCAGGCATTCCCGCAGGCGCTCTCCGGGGTGACGCTGGACGCGTGGATGTTCGCGATCAACGACGTTCGTCCGTCGTTCATCCGCGTGGAGGCCGACGAGGCGACGTACAACCTCCACATCATCCTGCGGTTCGAGATCGAGCAGGCGCTGCTGTCGGGGGATCTGCCCGTGGCCGACCTTCCGGGGGCGTGGGACGAGCGGTTCGAGGCGATGCTTGGGCTCCCGGTGCCGGACGACGCGCGGGGGTGCCTGCAGGACATCCACTGGAGCTTCGGCGGGCTGGGGTACTTCCCGACGTACACGCTGGGGAACCTGTACGCGGCCCAGCTCATGCGCGAGGCGCGGGCAGAGATGCCGGGGCTGGATGACGACTTCCGGCGTGGGGATTTCGGGCGGCTGAAGGGCTGGCTGAATCAGAAGGTGCACCGGCACGGCGGGGTGTGGCGCGCGGACGAGCTGTGCCGGCGCATCACCGGGTCGGGGCTGGACCACAGGCCGCTGATGGGCTACCTGCGCGACAAGTACGCGCCGCTGTACGGGCTGTGATCTTAGTAGCTGACAGCCAGCAACAGCCGGCGAACAGCCAGCAACAGCCAGCAAGAAGAAGACAACAGCCAGCCGCCCGCTGATGGGTAGGCCGGCTGTTCTTGCTTCAAGCTGGCTGTTGCTGGCTGTTCGCCGGCTGTTGCTGGCTGTCAGCTATTCAGATCAGAAATTGTTGCCGAGGGGCTCCTTGCCGTTGCGGGAGGCGACGGCGCGGAGGGCCGCGGAGTTGGTGGAGGTGGAGATGAACCTGACCCCGCCGTCGCCCATGGCGAACATGACGCCGCCGGTGTGCTGGCTGCCGAAGGCCGCGTTGTTGTTGGAGTCGCACTGGGAGCCGGAGCAGAGCGCGTAGCCGGCGGCGGGGTCGAGGAGGCGGAGGCAGGAGCCGATACCGGCGTTGCCGTTGCAGCCGGCGCCGCTGCCGCCCGCCCAGATCGGGAACTGGCCGGTGTTGTTGTTGTCGTAGTTGACGTTGGCGCTGGCGGTGGCCTCGCCGACCATGATGGTGTTGCTGGTGCCGTCGGTGATGTCCTTGATGCCCACCACCCAGGTGCTGTTGTTCTCGTTGGAGTGGACGAGGATGCCGTTGAAGTTACGGCCCCAGAGGCCGGTGCCGGTCCCGCAGCCGTAGGTGGTGCGGGGGGCCTGGACCTGCTGCCCGGCGGAGTTGGTGGTGGTGACGGTGCCCCAGCGGGCGGTGTTGCCCATGTTGCCGACGTAGTTGGTCTTGCCCAGGCCGTTGCCCTTGTTGGTGGGCAGGATGTCGGAGGGGCACATGAAGGTGTTGATGACGGTGTCGGCCGCCGGGGTGCCGTCCTGCCGCAGGACCGTCCGGTTCACGGTGGCGGTTCCGAGGGTGGTCGCGCCGTTGAGGTTGTCGATGTTGGTGTTGCCGAAGACGGGGGTGATGGTGGAGTTGAGGCCGCCGCCGCCGTTGGGCGGCAGCCACATGCGGTTCGTGGGGCTGTTGTTGCCGGTGACGAGGACCTGGTAGAGGGCGCCCTGCTCGACGTAGGGGAGGATGTAGCACATCCAGCCCCAGTTGTTGTTGTCGTCGTCGTACTGGCCGACCGGGAACTTCGCGTAGGAGTCGTGGTAGGTGTGGAGGGCGATGCTGATTTGCTTGAGGTTGTTGGAGCAGCTCATGCGAGCGGCGGCCTCGCGGACCTTCTGGACGGCGGGGAGGAGCAGGCCGATCAGGATGGCGATGATGGCGATGACGACCAATAGCTCGATCAGCGTGAACGCGCGACGCGATGTGCGGACCATGGGAGGCCCTCCGAAGGAAGAGGAGAACGACGAAGACAGAACGGCCTCGGCGGCCGGTGCGTCATGAGCCGGACGAGAGAGAAGGTGGCCGCGCGTGGACGATACGAGAAGAGCGCGGAGCCGAAAACATGAAAGGATAGTGAGGAGTGTAGAGGGAGGCGGGCGATGTCGTCAAGGGAAATGAGAGAGAAAATCGAGATATCGCGTCATGCTCTCATCGCCGCTTCATCTGTTCATGCGTCGCGCGGGAGATGGCGGGCGAACCTGAAGGCGGAACTTGCGACAGGGGCGCGCATCACGGTAGGATAAGCCCACAGGGACGAGGGCCAGGCCATGCCGCTCCGCGACCACTTCCGCCCGCCGCTCGATGACACGCGACACTGGGACGGCCTGCACGGGGGCTGGCCCATGATGATCGTGGCCCATCTCCGGCGGCATCTGCCACGCCGATATTCGGCCCTGCCGCGCATCCACCTCGGGGTGAGCGCGGAGGTCGATGTCGCTGCCTACGACGAGGGGGAAGACCGCCCTCTCCCGACGACAGGCGGTGGCGGGGGCGGTGTGGCCGCGACGGCCGTCTGGGCCCCCGCTCGCCCGACGCTGGCCACGGCGACTGATCTGCCCTCGCAGGACGAATACGAGGTACGTGTCTACGACGAGCGACGAAGGAGTCGGCTCGTCGCCGCCGTCGAGATCGTCAGCCCGGCCAACAAGGACCGCCCTTCGCATCGCCGAGCGTTCGTGAGCAAATGCGCCGGGCTACTGCGTGAGCGCGTGAGCGTGACCATCGTAGACATCGTCACGACGCGGACGACGAATCTCTACGCGGAGCTGCTCGACGAGATCGGGCTGGACGACCCCGCGCTCGCCTCTGAGCCGGACCTCTACGCCGTCACCTGCCGGCTCGCCCGGCCGGACAAGGAATGGCTGCTGGAGTCGTGGCTGTCGCCGCTGGCCCTCGGGGCGGCTCTGCCGACGATGCCGCTGTGGCTGGCCCAGGACCTCGCGGTGCCGCTCGAATTGGAGGCGAGTTACGAGCAGAGCTGTGAGATCCTCGGCATCTCGTGAACGCGGCAGGCAGGGTGTGCGGTGGCCGGCCCGGAAAACGAAGCGTCCCCGGCGGGACGCCGGGGACGAGGAGGGGTGTGGGGCCAGCGGTCACTCTTTGCGGAGGATGCCCTTGCCGATCTTCCCCAGCGACCCCTGGATGTGCTTGCGGTAGGCGTCCTGGAGCGTCTTCATCTCGGCCTCCTTGTCGGCGACGACCTGGAGGGTCATGCTGCCCATCTCGTCGAGGGACTCGCGGCCCCAGCGGACGCGCTTCGGGGGGTTGGTGGGGTTGCGCGGGTTGTCGGCGGAGTTGTCGTAGGTGATCTTCACGGTGAGCTTCGTGCCCCTGGGGAGGGGCTCGTAGTCCTTGAACGAGTAGCCCTCCTGCCAGGCGAAATCCCAGTCGGAGATGGACAGCAGGGTCTTCGTCTTGCCGTCGGGGAGGGTGGCGGTGAGCTTGAAGGTCTTGGCGATGTAGTGGGCGTGGGCGCTGACGCCGAAGGCCCGGACGTCCACGGGGAGTGTGAAGCTGTCCTCGATGGCGAAGTCCTTCTTGCCGGCGGGGATGTTGATGCCGGCGAGGACGCCGAAGCCGAAGGGGAGCTGCAGGCCGGTGAAGCGCTTGGAGGGCGGCTTGTCGGCGAAGTAGAGGGCGACCGTGGAGGTCTCCTCCTCGGCCTTGCCGGAGGGGTGGAAGTGGGTGGAGAGGATGAGGTCCGACCCCTTGGTGACCTTGTAGGCGAGGCCGTCGGGCAGGACGCGGGCCTGGGCGCCCTGGGCCCAGCCGCCGAGGCCGGCGCGTCCGCCGGTCTGGCCCTCGCGGAGGCGGTCGAGGAGGGTGCCGAGGCCGCCGCCGGAGGCGCCGCCGGCGCCGCCCATCGAGCCGGGGAAGCCGACCTTGCCGCTGGCCTTCTCCTTCTTGTACGCCTCGCCTGTGGGGTCGAGGAAGAACAGGGAGTGGTGGACGGCGCCCTTGGCGGTGGGGCGGAAGTCCACGGCGCGGACCCACCTGTCCTCCTTGAGGCCGAGGGGGATGGCGAAGTTGCGGTAGATGTCCTTGCCCTCCGCCGGGACCGAGTACGCCTTGGGCATGGACACGACGAGGTCGGGCTTGCCGAGGGCCCATTCGGAGGAGAACTTCGGCGGGGCTGGGGCCTTGCCCTCACCCTCGGGCATGCCGCCGGCGACCCAGTCGGAGATGGTTGTGATCTGGGCGGCGGTGAGGGTGCGTTCGCCCTTGAGGGAGACGTCGCCCTTGTCGGCCTTCCACGGGGGCATCTGCTTCGACTTCGTCACGCCGGCGAGCAGCTTGCCGCGTTTCTTCGCGTCGGCGTAGGAGAGGAGGGCGAAGGGGCCGCCGGCGCCGGGGCGGTGGCAGGAGACGCAGCTCTCCAAGAGGATCGGGGCCACGTCCTTGTTGAAGGTCGGTGGCGCGGCGAGGGCGAGGAGCACGGGCAGGAGCATGAGAATCCCTCAAATGGTTATTTCGACGGTTCAGGGAGGAAGCAGCCGATGGCCTTGGTGACGGGGGTGGCGACCTTCTTGCCGGCGAGGAGGGCGTCGAGGGCGTCGCGGAGGTCGCGTCTGGAGGGTGCGGCGCGGCGTTTGCCGTAATCGACGTAGATGTCATCGATGCGGCCGCGGTAGGCGACGGCGCCGTCGGGGGTGATGACGGCGACCTCGGGGGCGATGCCGACGCCGGCCTTCTTCACCAGCAGGTGCTTGGGGTCGAGGAGGGCGGGGCAGGGGAGGGCGTGATCTTTCGCGTGCTTCTTCGCCTGGGGGGCGGTGACGTCGGGGTCGGGGTGGACGAGGAAGGCCGCGACCTTCCTGGCCTCGTAGTCCTTGCAGATGCGGGCGATCTCGGGGGCGTAGTAGTTGGAGATGGGGCAGTCGGGCATGATGAAGAAGAGGACGGTGGCCTTCGAACCGGGGACGGCGAGGGGGGAGTGGGCGCGGCCGTCGGCGTCCTTGAGGGACGGTGTCGGGGGGGCGGCGGTCAGGGCCAGGACGAGCAGGGTGTGCATACGCGGGTGGCCTCCTGAGGGAGAATAACCCGGCGTGTGGGGGGAAGGTTACAGGAAAAATGGCGGCGGCCTCGTACAATGGCCGGTGCCCGTTCGATGCAGGAAGGCCGAGCCGATGACGAATGTCCGCGAGATCCTGGGCGCCGAGGCCGACGGCCTCCTGAACTACAAATCGAAGTCGATCCCCGGCGAGCGGCTGCACCTGCCGGGCGGGGATTTCGTGGACCGCGTCGTGGCGTTGTCGGACCGCAAGCCGGCGGTGCTGCGCAACTTCCATCACATCCTCAACACGGGCCGCCTCGCGGGGACCGGGTACGTCTCCATCCTGCCGGTGGACCAGGGGATCGAGCACGCCGGCGGGGCGAGCTTCGCGCCCAACCCCGAGTACTTCGACCCGGAGAACATCGTCAAGCTGGCCATCGACGGCGGTTGCAACGCGGTGGCCAGCACGTTCGGCGTGCTGGGTGCGGTGGCGCGGAAGTACGCGCACAAGATCCCGTTCATGGTGAAGTTCAACCACAACGAGCTGCTGACGTACCCCAACCAGCACAAGCAGATCCCGTTCGGGACGATCCGGCAGTGCGTGGAGATGGGGGCGGCGGCGGTCGGGGCGACGGTGTACTTCGGCAGCGAGGACAGCGGGCACGAGATCCAGTACGTGGCCGACATGTTCGCCGAGGCGCACGAGTACGGCATGGTGTGCGTGCTGTGGTGCTACATCCGCAACAACAAGTTCAAGACGGGCGGGGTGGACTACCACTCGTCGGCGGACCTGACGGGGCAGGCGAACCACCTCGGGGCGACGATCCAGGCGGACATCATCAAGCAGAAGCTGCCGGTGAACAACGGCGGCTACCTGGCGCTCAACACCGGCGAGAGCAGCTACGGCAAGTTCCGCAAGGAGATCTACACGCAGCTCTCGGGGTGCGACGAGAAGGGGGCGGGCGGGCACCCCATCGACCTGTGCCGGTATCAGGTGATCAACAACTACATGGGGCGCATCCCGCTGATCAACTCGGGCGGAGACAGCAAGGGGGCGAGCGACCTGCTCGAGGCGGTCAAGACGGCGGTGATCAACAAGCGGGCGGGCGGCATGGGGCTGATCTCGGGGCGCAAGGCGTTCCAGCGCCCGATGCCGGAGGGCATCAAGCTGCTGAACGCGATCCAGGACGTGTACCTCGACAAGTCGGTCACGGTGGCGTGAACGGCGGTCATTCCACGATCGTGACGTTCTTTGCCGCCGCGTAGAGCTTTTTCGCCGCGTCCGGCTTGATGGGGCGGTTCAGGCCGTCGAGCGGCCCCTCCAGGCGGACGGGGATCTTCACGGCTTCGCACACCGCCGGCCAGTCGGCGAGGGCGGAGCCGGGGACGACGTTGTCGTAGGGGAAGTGGGCGACGGCCCCGTCGAGGAGGTTCTTCCACGACGCCAGGCCCCCCCGCGCCCGCACCTCGGTGATGCCGTCCTCGAACAACGCCGCCAGCAGGACGACGTGCGGGCCGACGGGCTCGGCGTGCGGAGGCTGCTCGTGCTCCAGCGGGCGGACGAGGGTGTCGTCCCACGTGTTGGCCGCCGCGGTGCTGTCGCCCCAGAGGCGGATCTTCGCCGCGTCGATGTCGTCCCGGCCACGCAACACGGCGAGGGCGGTGCGGAGGACGCGCAGACGCTCGCCGAGGAGCGGCCTGCCGAGCATCAGGGACGACGCGGCGAGGCTGGTCGATCCGCTGTTGCGTCCCCGGTTGCCCGGCGGGAGGTTGGCGGTGCCGCCGAGATCGACGACGGCGACCGCCTCGTCTTTGGCGATGAGTGCGGCGATCTCTTCGGCGCGTTTGGCGAGCAGCTCCTTCGCGCCGCCCTGGCCGCACAGGACGGTGAGGGGGCGTTTGCCCTTGCCGGGGACGAGGAGGGTGATGTGGCCGTCCTCGCCGGGGATGGCGGCGGTGTACTGCTTCGCGCCGACGCGGGCCAGCGTGTCCCACGTCACCTCGCGCGCCTTGATGTCGACGACGTTCAGCAGGGCCGCCCAGCGCTCGCGCAGCTTGTCACGGTCCGCCGGCAGGCCGTGCTTGCTCGCCAGAGTGCGGGCGATGCCGCGGGCAGGGGCGATGCTCTCCTTGGGGCCGAGGCACAGGAGGTCGCTGCCGGGGCGGCGTTTGCGTTCCTTGGGCTCCTCGGCGGCGACGCCCCACCACTGCCTGAAGGCGGCGTGGATGTCCTTGCGGTGGACGGCGCCGATGTTGTTGCAGTGGCTGCCGGCTTCGGCGCCCTTGCCGGTCAGCGTGCCGAAGCCGCGCGCCGACTTCAGGTCGTCGGGATTCTTCTTCCACAACTCGGTGAGGCGCTTCCAGACGGGGTCGCGCTTCACGTCCCAGGAGAACTCGTGGGCGTGGATGAGCTTGCGCGGGCCGATGCCGGCCACGATCACCCACGGCAGGAAGCCGTCGCGGGCGGAGTAGGCGAGGTTGCGCGTCGTCTCCCAGGAGCCGCCGCCGGCGTAGTTGAACGTGGCCTCGGCGTCGTCGGGCAGCGGGTAGCGCGACTCCGGCTGCGGGCCGCCGAAGTTGAAGACGACGGCGGCCTTGATGCGCTCGTCCAGTGCCGCGGCGACGGCGGCGGGGTCGCCGCCGCCGGCGACGGCGCCGAGGACGGCGATCTTGTCCCTGTCGATGCCGGGCTGTTCGAGGAGGACGCTGACGGCGGCGGAGATGTCGGCGGCCATCCAGCCCATGAGGGACTCGCCGGCGGTCTGGAGCTGGATGGCGGAGTGGTGGCGGAACCAGTAGTCCTGGCGCGAGGTGCGGAACTCCTTGGGGTAGTCCTTGGCCGTGGCGAAGGGGTGCTGGCGGCGCTCGCCGTGGCCGAGCAGGTCGAGGACGAGGACGTGGCAGCCGGCCCTGGCCCACATCATGCCCATGTCCTGCAGCTCGCCCTCGGTCTTGGGGTTGTGGTGGCTGTGGACGAGGACCAGGCCGGGCATCGACTTGCCGGGCTTCGGGGGCGAGTAGAGGTTGGCGGTCACGACGAGGCCGAAGCGCGAGCGGAAGGTGATGAGGGCGACGGTGTGGCCGTCGCCCGCGAGGGTGCGGCGGACCTCCAGTTGCAGGGGTGCGGGCTTGAGGTCGGCGGGGGCGGACGAGAGCGACTTCGCGAGGGCCTTCAGCGGGGCGTCGAGGAGTTTACGCGGCTCGTCGCTGCGCTGCATCCGGTCCCAGAGCTTCGTCGAGGCGGCGTTGGCGGCGCGGAGGCCGTCGCGGACGCGGGCGGACTCGTTCTTGAACGAGTCGGGGCGGGACAGATCGGGGGCGAGCTTCTTCAGGTCGTCGGCGAGGCCGTCGGCGGGGAGGCAGAGGAGGAGGAGGGTGAGCATGGCGGGGAGCCTCGGGGTGGGTGTGGACGCCCCGCCCTCAAGGGCGGGTCTACAAACCCAAGCCCGGTGAACCGGGCTCAAGACAGGGTCGCCCTCGGGTTCAGCCCCGTGAACGGGGCTCGGGTTTGGAGACCCGCCCTTGAGGGCCCTTGAGGGCGGGGAGTCATTTCATCGCGGGGCCATGATGGCCTATGCCCCCTGGCCACGCGGGCAAGGGGCGGTATCCTTGCGGACGGACGAACATTCCCCCGATGGAGCCTCTCCCATGCGTACGTTGCTCGCATCCACCGCCGCGCTCGCCGCACTCGCGCTGCTCGCGCCCGCCCACGCCGACAAGGAGAAAGAGAAGGACAAGGACGAGGGCTTCGTGAGCATCTACGACGGCAAGACGATGAAGGGATGGACGATCAGTGCGAAGTCGGGGCACAGCCGGGCGAGCAAGAACAAGTCGGGCGGCAAGTGGGTCGTCGAGGACGGGGCCATCGTCGGCAGCCAGGACATCCCGGCGAACGGCGGGATCATCATCACCGAGAAGCAGTACGGCGACTTCGAGGTGAGCCTGGAGATGAAGAACGACTTCGGGCCGGACAGCGGGCTGTTCCTGCGGAGCAACGACAAGGGGCAGGCGCACCAGGCGATGATCGACTACCACGCGAACGGCAACCTGATGGGGGTGTACGGCGAGGGCCTCAGCCCCGGCTATCACGTGCGCAACTTCACGTTCGGGAAGCTGGTGACGGAGATCAAGGCGGACAAGGCCGACTTCGCGCTGCCGGTGAAGCCGGAGGACTGGGCGGGGTTCTGGAAGCACGGGGAGTGGAACGGGCTGCGGGCGCGGATCGTGGGCAACCCGGCGAAGATCACGACGTGGATCAAGGGCACGAAGTTCATGGAGTACACGGACAAGGTGAAGCGGATGGACAAAGGCGGCATCGCGCTGCAGGTCCACGGCGGCGGCGACTTCACGAAGCAGTACGTGCGGTACCGCAACATCCGCGTGAAGGAGATCAAGTGACGCGGCGCCGGGCACAACCCGGTCGGCCGACACCGCCGATCACGCACGCCTCCGCAGCGACGCCTCCAGCCGGCGCAGCCCCTCCTCGACGCTGACGCGCGGCACGTACCCCAGGTCACGGCGGGCCGCGCTCAGGTCGAACCAGTGGGAGGTCGCCAGCTCGCGGGCCACGAAGCGCGTCATGGGCGGCTCGGCGTGCGGCCAGAGGACGGCGTAGACCGCCTCCAGCACCCAGCCGGCGGCGTAGGCGAGACGCGGATCGACGGAGCGGCGCACCGGCGGCAGGCCGGCGGCGGCGAGGATGCGGTCCACCAGGTCCCACGTCGGGATGGGCTCGCCGTTCGCGATGAAGTACGCCTTGCCGGCGACGGGCGAGCCGATGTCGAGGCGCTCGCCGGCGAGGAGGTGGGCGTCGGCGGCGTTGTCGATGTAGGTCGCATCAACCGTCCCTTTGCCGATGCGGCGCAGACGGCCGGCGCGGCTTCGTTCGAGGATGCGCGGGACGAGGTGGTTGTCGCCCGGCCCCCAGATGAGGTGCGGGCGGAGGGACACCGTCGCCAGCGTCGGGCCGTTGGCGGCCAGGACCATGCGCTCGGCGACGGCCTTGGTCTGCGGGTAGAACGCCTCGTGGTGGCGCGGATACGGCACGGACTCGTCCACGCCCTCCATGTCGGTGCCGTCGAAGACGACGCTCGGCGAGGACGTGTAGACGAACCTGCGCACGCCGGCGGCCCGGCAGGCGGCGAGGAGGCGGCGCGTGGCCTCGACGTTGGCGCGGCGGTACTCGCCGAGGCGGCCGCCGACGCCGGCCTTCGCCGCGACGTGGTACACGACGCCGCAGCCCGCCACGGCGCGCTCGGCGACTCCGGGCGCCGCGAGGTCGCCGCGGACCTGCTCGACGCCGAGGGCGGGGTAGTCGCCGCGTGCGGCGATGCGGACGCGCTGGCCGCGGGCGAGGAGGAGGCGGACGATGGCGGAGCCGAGGAATCCGCCGCCGCCGGTGACGAGGGCGGTCATCTACCCCACCCCCCGGAGGACAAGGCGAGCGGCACGGCGTAAGCGTGCCGTGTGATGCAGACACGGCAGGCTTACGCCGTGCCGCTCGCCTCGTCTCGCGGGCTTCCGTGCCATCATCCACGCCTCCCCAGCCTGCCGACGGCCCACGGCCCGAGCTTCTCGCGGAAGATCTTCGCGTTGTGGCGGATGTCCACGGGGAAGCCGGGGTGGATGAGGATGGTGTGGATGGCCGCCGTGTGGGGGTGCCGCGCCCCCATCTCCAGGAGCTGGGCGATGAGCTTCGTCTGGTCGATGCCGCGGGCGCCCGGCTCCAGCTCGACGCACAGGACCGGCTCGGTGCCGCCTGGGCCGGGGACGCCGACGAGGGCCGAACGGAGGACGGCGGGGTGGGCGTTGAACACGCCCTCGCAGGGGATGGTGAACATCGTGGCGGCCGGCGTCTCGACGCGCTGCGACTTGCGGCCACAGAACCACACCCGGCCCCTGCCGTCGAGATAGCCCACGTCGCCCATGCGGTGCCACAGGCCGGACGGGTCGTGGATCTTGTGCAGGGCCGTCGAGCGCGGGCGGCCGTGGTATGAGTGCGTCACCACCGGGCCGCGGACGGCGATCTCGCCGACCTCGCCCGGCGGCAGCTCGAGGCCGGCGTCCCAGTGGGGGATCGGCTCGTCGGTGAGGCGGACGATGCGCACCTCCATCCCGGCCACGGGCCGGCCGACGCACACGCCGGCGCCCTCGTCGGTGCGGGCGGCGGTCTCGTCGAGGATCTCGCGGTGCGTGATGTCGGCCACGGGGAGGCATTCGGTGGCGCCGTAGGGCGTGTGGATCATCACGCCGGGGGAGAGCAGGCGGTCCATCTGGCGGAGGACGGCGGCGGGGACGGGGGCGCCGGCGGAGAGGACGCGGCGGACGGTGGGGAGGCGCATCGTCTCGGCCTCCTTGGAGAAGCCGACGCGGCGGAGCAGGGCGGGGGAGCCGAAGAGGTTCGTGACGCCGTAGTGGTTGGCGGTGTGGAAGATGCGTGCGGGGTCCACGAGTGCTGGGCGGGTGAAGTCCATCTCGGGGATGACGGCGGTCATGCCGAGGGCGGGGCCGAAGAGGCCGAAGAGGGGGAAGGTGGGGAGGTCGATCTCGCCGGGGCGGAGGCCGAAGTGGTCGCGGAGGACGGCGACCTGGGCGGCGAAGTTGCCGTGGGTGTAGACGACGCCCTTGGCGGGGCCGGTGCTGCCGGAGGTGAAGAGGACGGCGGCGGTCTCGTTCTCACCGGCGTGTCCGGGGACGGGCTGTCCGTTGGCGCCCTCCTGGCGGACGCGCGACAGGGAGTGCCCGCCCCAGCCGAGGCGCGGGCCGACGGTGACGCGCAGCTTGATGGTCTTGCGTCCCCAGCCGAGGAAGACGCGGGCGAGGTGGGCGCGGGTCACGCCGATAAATGCGTCCGGGGCGGCCTCGTCGAGGCAGGCGCCGAGGCCGGAGACGCCCATGCCGGGGTCGATGAGGACGACGGCGGCGCCGGCGCGGAAGAGGGCGAAGGTGAGGGCGAAGAATTCGGGCCCGGGGGGCACCATGAGGGCGACGCGCATGCCGCGTTCGAGGCCGAGGCGGAGGAAGCCGCGGGCGAGGCGGTCGGCCTCGGCGTCGAGGCGAGCGAAGGGGATGCGCGACTCGCGGAAGGGACCCGGGCGGTGCGTGCCGGTGGGCAGGATGAGGGCGGGGGCGTCGGGGCGTGAGCGAGCGAGGTCGGCGAGGGGGGCGGCGAGGTTGACGGTCATTTCTTCGGCCCCTTCAGGCGGGCCACGTCGTAGAGGAGGATTGTCGTGTCGCCTGCATCCACCGCCAACTTGCGGCCATCCGGCGAGAACGCGACGGCGTTGATGTACCGCGAGATCGGAGGCGTCTCGCCCTGGACGCTCCCGGTGGCGACATCGATCACACGCAAGACCCCATCACGGCCAAGGTGTGCTAGCCGGCCTCCGTCCGGGGAAAAGACCGTCTGCCGGAACCCTCCATCGTCCTCCGGCCGGGGATCGGGCCCGGTGAGCTTGCCGGTGGCGAGGTCGAGGCGCTGGAAACGTCCTCCGCGCAGGATCACGGCCCGCCCTCGCCATACGGCCACCGCCTCGATCCCCTTGATTGCGATCGGCGCCCCGACGGGCGTGGGCTCCTCGGTGCGGAGGTGCCGCAGCCCGTCATCGGCCAGGAGCACAACCCGCTCGCCGTCGCCCACCAATCGAGGAGAGCGCAGGCCGCGTTCCTGGCCAAGGCGGTTCCCCGTCGTCACGTCCCACCACCTGACCCGGCCTGAGTAGTTGTTCGCTGTCGCCAGGATCTTCCCGCCGCCGCAGAACGCCATCGAGCCGACGATGCTCATGTGGGCGTAGAACCGCTGCTTCCGCTCGCCTGTGCCGGCGTCCCACAGGGTGACGAACGATTCGTTCGATGAGTTCCCACCCCGGCCGCCGTTCGCCGTCGCCAGCGTCCGCCCGTCCGGGGACCACGCGATGCTCGAGACGCCAAAGTCGTGACCGCCGAGACGGTGGACGGCTTGCCCGGTCGCCACGTCCCAGATGAACACGTCGCTGTCCTCCCCGCCGGACGCAAGACGCTTGCCGTCCGGAGAGAACGCAAGAGATTTCACGGCGGCCCTGTGTCCCAGTGTCGGGTTGAGGTGCCTGCCCGTCTTCGCGTCGATGAGCAGCAAGGCATTCCCGCTGCCCACGATCAGCGTGCGCCGGTCCGGCGTGAAATCGATCATGCCCGGCATCTCCGGCGAGGGCATCGGGACGCGGCGGACCTCCTCGAAGGTGCGGGAGTCGAGGAGTCGTATGTGGTGGCCGTCCCCCACGGCCAGGGTCGATCCCGACAGCCTGGAGGCCACGTACGCCGTCAGCCGCCCGCCGCGCCGGAGGACGCGGCCCGTCTGGAGATCGACGAGCGCCAGCCCCAGACGGTCTTCAACGATGGCCTCGCCGGCGGTCACGTCGCGAATCCGCAGGTACGAGCCTTCCGTCGGAAAGCGCAGCGTCCTGATCGCTCGCGCCGTCACCGCGTCGTGGATCTGGACACCGCCGTCCTCGTACGCGATGACGATCTCCTTGCCGTCCGGTGTGAAGATCCAGCCGGCCCAGGAGATGCTCTTGGTGAAGGTGCGCGGCCGCACGCTGCCGTCAAGCGTCGCCAACGTCCGGCTCCCGTAGGCCTGTATCTCAAGACGCCTGCCGTCCGGCGAGAAGTTGAACCAGGGCTGGCCATACTCGCTCGGGGGCACGGGGAACCGTTCGGTGCGGAGAACCGCCCAGCCGGGCCAGGCCACCCGCTCCACTGTAACGGTCTCGGGCTTGGCCTCGTCGAACCGGGCCAGCAACGCCTCTCGCCCGCCTGGTAGGAAATGGATCGCCTGGACCTGCCCTGCGTCCGGCGGGCCGGGCAACGGGATGCCCGTCTCACGGTCTAGCACCTTCACCCCACGCCAGCGCGCGACTATCTGCCGCCCATCGGGTGAGAACGAGAGGAAGACCAGGCCATACTGTCCGCAGCGCCATCGCCGGGTGCCCAACACCATCTCCGCGCCGGCAGGCGGCGGGATCGGTGTCGCCGGCCCGACGCAGAACAGCAAGACGGCGGGGTGGATCATGGCCTACCCTCCACGCGGAAGGCCTTGATGCGCCGCAGCAGGCCGGCCACCAGGGTCATCCCGTCCCGGCTGAAGGCGACGCCGACAGGCCATCCGTCCCTCTTGTCGAAATCAACCCGCGCCAGCTCACCGCCCGTCTTGACGGAGTAGACGCGGAGATAGCCCTCCCCCTGCGTGTCCGTCGTGCCTAGGACCGCCAGCATGCCCGTGGAAGAAAATGCCGTCCAGCCATACTGAAGGCCGGGATGCACCTCGACGGAGAGCGGCCGTTTGTCCGTCTTGAGATCGTGGATGTGTGCGAAGGTGCGCTTTTGGAGCTCATCGACATTCCAGGAAGCCAGGCAGGAGACGAGCGACCCGCCGGGCTGGAACGAAGGCCCACAAACGCCCCCGCGATGGTCGAGGAACGACCGGATCCGTTTGCCGGAGGAGGCCTCCCAGATGTCGAGATCCTCCCCGTCCGGCGAGGCGAACAGCCTGCCGTCGGGGCTGATGACGCCGGCGAATTGCACGTCGGTCGGGATCTTGAACTGCTTGACCGCCCCTGTTTCAAGGGAGACGATGGCTGCCTCGAAACCGCTCGAGACTGCCGCCGATTTCCCGTCCGGGAGAAGCACGGCCTGCGACCACCTCCCCGCCGAGGGCGACTTGCACACCACGCGAGGCGTCTCGTCGTCCTGGCCCCAGGTCAGGATCTCGTCACTCCGACTGAATGCGATCACCTTCTTCCCGTCCAAGGACAACATCAGGCAACGCGGGTCTCGCTTTCCGAGCTCCCAGGATCGTTCCACTTTCCCGGTGGTGATGTCGTAGCGCCGGACCTCCCCCTGGGTCTCATAGGTCCTGCGGGCGATCCCCTCTGCCGCCACCGTGACGCGTGCCCCATCGGGGGACAGCGCGAAAGAGCCCATCTCCATCTTGGACCACCCCGCCCCCGGCAGCTCGCGCAGGAAGCCCGACGGCGGCGCGGCCCCCAGCGCGATCAGGCAGAACAGGACGTGCATGGCGAGGCCCTCCCTGCCTCTTGTTCTACGCCTCGGCGGGCCGCCCCACCAGCGGCCGCTGGCCGCCTTGACTTTCTGGGAAGAAAGTCCGAGAATGACGGCTGAGGGGTGGGCCGATGACCGATCTCACCAACATCCTCGGCGCGAGCAAGTCGGCCTCGACTCTGCTCGTGCGCCGCGTTGTTCGGCGGGGCGACGGCCTTCCCGCAGGGCCGGGGCGTCTGGCGTGACGCGGCGCAGGGCGGGAAGCTCCTGTTCGACGAGCCGGTGATCGTCCAGTGCTACACCAGCGAGGCCGCCCTGGAGGAGAACGCGCCGGCCCTGCGTGAGTTCCTGATGCGGATGGGGCGTGAGGCCCGCCAGGGCGCCATCGGATTCGTGATCGACGGCGATTACTACGAGATCTCGTTCCCCCTCGACGACCCTCCGAAGCCGCGGGCCCGCAAGAAACGGAGCTGAGCCTATGTCAGAAAGGACCCGGAAGATCGCTGCCGGCCTGGGGGTCGAGCTGGTCGGTCCTGTTCCCGAGGTCGGCGGCGGCGCGTTCGAGATGGCGCGGCTGGCGAAGTCCGTCGAGGCGCTGAGGGCCAGACTGGTGCCGGGGCAGGGCAAGCGTCCGGGCCGGCCCACGGACCCGGCGTGGGACCGGCACCCGAAGGTGCCGATGAGCGCGGCGACGGAACGGCGGCTGGCGCGGATCGCGGAGAGGGCGAGCCGGGGCGGGCGCAAGGTCAGCCCGATGCAGGTGGCGGCGCAACTGCTGGAGGAGGCCGTCGCCGCTCTGGAGGCGGGGTGAGGGCGGTCACGAGGTCGATCCCTTGGCACGCGCCGCGTCGCCGAGTGGTGAGCCGGCAGGAAGACGCTCGATTCGACGTAGCAAGGCCGCCGCCTCAGCGCATTGTAGCAGGCGCAGCAGGGCCACGGCCCGCCCGGTGTGAATGGCCTCGCCTGCCTTCGCCTTCTCGCCTTCTGGCAAACGTCCGAGCAGTTTCATCACCCGGCTCCGGACTTCGAGCGAAGGGGCGGCAAGGAGGAGGCTGTTGAGAGACAGGACAGCCCGCGCGCCGATCTTCTCCAACTGCCGCGTGGCCTCCTCCCTCTGCTCGAATAGCTCGTCGTCCAGGGCAGCGAGCCAAGGGCCGGCTACTCGCTCGGACTCCATCTGCGCGGCGAGTGCGCGCTCAAGGCGGGTGGTGGCTTCTCTGGGGCGTTGGATGAGCCGTTCTCGGGAAACCTCTCCAACAAGGTACTGCGGCAGGCCCCGCACGAGGATAACAGTCTCGATGTCCCAGACGAGGATGGTCGAATCCCCGCCGCCCGACGCGAGCAATCCCGCATCGGGGGAGAAGGCGAGGGCATTCAAGCTCCCACGGTGCCCTTCAATGACCGCAAGCGTGTGGCCGTCGCGGGTCGAGCGGAGGCCGATCCTCGGTGGTAGTTTAGAGGACAGTGCCGGGTTCCAGTCCTCCGCGAGCATCTCCCCATCCGGTGAGAGTGCCGCTACCTCAGGCCAGGCAGGACTCTCGCCGCTCGCCACGGACGCGATCGAGGTAACCGGGAGAGGCAGAAGGGTCTTCTCTCGGAGCTTTCCAGCGCAGTCGTATCGTTTGGCGACGGTGCTGGAGGCGATGACGAGGCCTCCGCCCGGTAACATCCTGGCCAAATCATGACCGGATTCATCGCCTTTCACGAGCAGTTTCGCCCTCATGCCTGCCATACAGGTGATCGCTGTGAAGGATCCGTCCTCATGCGAGAGGAGGGCCTCGCAGCCCCTGGCAGCACCGGCTAGACGCGGTGAGCCTGGCAACAGCAGCTCACCGACCTTCTTGCCGCTCACGGCATCCCAACACCGAACCGGGTCCGCCCGGCCACAGGTGACGAGGAGTCTGCCGCCATCGACGACCCCCAAACTGACGACGGCAACATTGGCGGCGGCCCAGGACTGTGCTCTCTTCCCTGTCCGGATGTCCCAGGCGGTGACCCTGGCGGGCTTACCTTCCTCACGAGTCTTCTCCCCGACGAACAGCGTCCTCCCCTCCGAAGAGAAAGTCAGGGCGGTGATCCTCCCGTGGCCGGGGAAGTCGCGGAGGCTGCGGCCCGTGACTGCATCCCAGATCATCACACAGCCGCCCTCACATCCGGTCGCCAGCATCCGGCTATCCGGCGAAAAGGTGACCGCGCCGACGGCGCCTCGGTGTGCGAACCGTGTTACCTTGGCCTGTCGGACGACCCCGAGCCGTAAGATGGCTCCTTCCGGCAGCGGATCGCCGTTGGCGTCCACGCTGCGGACGAGGGGCGGGGCGGCGCAGAACAACAGAAGGATCATCGCGGCCATCGGGCTCCCTCCCGGATCTTGAGATCGTTCTACCCCCCAAGGAACCGCCGCACCAGCGGCACGATCAGCTCGCCCGCGTCCTCCAGCACCAGATGGTGCGCGTCCTCGAACCGATGCACCTCCGCCCCCGGCAACCGTCGCTGCCACTCCGCCAGGAAGTCGGCGTCGAACACGAAGTCGCGCATGCCCCAGCATATCAGCGTCGGTGTGTCCTTGAACAGCCCCACCCCCGCCTCGATCTCCTTCGCCAGGGCGTAACTCGGGTCGGCCGGCGTCTGCGGGATGTCCTGCACGAATCGCAGCACGCTCAGCCGCGACGCCCACGTCCGATGCGGCTCCAGATACGCCCGCCGCGCCTCCGCCGGCAGCGGACGCGCCACGCACGATGAAACCAGGCCCAATGAAAACAGATTCAGCCCACGCACCAGCAGCGGGCCGAGGAACGTGTCACGCACCACCCGTATCTGCCACGGCAGCGGCTTGCCCGCCGGTTGGAAGAACGCCGCCGTGTTGAGGAGTACCAGGCGCCGCACACGCTTAGGGTGGCGCACGGCCCAGCCCATGCCGATCATCCCACCCCAGTCGTGCAGGACGAGATCGACTGGGCCACGAGGGACGAGGTTCGCCAGGAGGCGCTCCAGGTCGTCGATGCGGTTCTGGAGGCGGTACGGGTAATCGGCGGGCTTGTCGGACAGGCCGCAGCCGATGTGGTCCGGCGCGACGCAGCGGAAGGTCGGCCGGTGGGTTGTGGTCGGGTGGCCGGGGTCGGCTTTGAGACCCCGGCCGGTGGGGGTTGAAGAGCCGGGGTCTCCGAGCCGACCCCGGCCACCCGACCCACCAGCCATCGCCACGCCGCTGAGGGCCGCGATCAGCGTGCGGAAGTAGTACGACCACGTCGGGTTGCCGTGGACGAACACCACGGGCGGTCCCTGGCCCTCATCGACGTAGTGCATCCGCGGATGGCCGAAGAAGTGCGGTGCGAAAGGGGAAGGGGTCATGATGCAGAGGGGTGCTAGCGGGGGGTGGACGCGGGGTGAGCAGGTGAGCGGGTGAGCATGTGACTCGCGCACTCGCAGACGATGCGTGACACGATGCGTCCGTTGATGCCAGAGTCACATGCGCACTCGCGCGGAAGGTGAGCAGGTGACTCGGCGCTCAATGGGGCGTCGTGTCCGTGCGGCGGGGTGGTCACCACTCGACCCCGAGCATGAGGCAGTTCAGGCCGCTGCCGATCCCCAGGAACCCCACCTTGTCGCCCGGCAGCAGGAAGCCCCGTTCCTCGGCCAGCGCCGCCGTCAGCGGCAGCGACACGGTGCCGATGTTCCCCAGGTACTCGAAGGTCGAGAACTCCTTCTCGCCGTCGATCCCCAGCGCCTTCAGCACGTGTCCACGGTGCGCGCTGCCGACCTGGTGGCAGATGACCTTGTCGATGGTCTCGGCGGCCCAGCCCAGGCGCGACAGGAGCAACTTCCACGTCCGCGTGCCCAGATCGACGCCGTGCTTCAACACCGCCACCGAGTCGGTGGACATGAACTGGCGGGCGGCGTGCAGCACGCCCTCGCCCAGGACGTCGGCCACCGCCGCCGCCGTCGTCAGGCCCCACTGACACAGGCCGTGGTGCTTCGGCTCGGCCAGATTGGTCCCGCCCAGGATGCGGCGCCGCGGATCCTGGCGGAATGAGCCGTCCGTCACCAGGACGGCCACCGCCCCGCTGCCGCCGGTCAACGTCGCCAGGGAGGTGCGGAACGTCTCCAGGTTGCGGTTCTGGAGGAGGTCGGCGATGACGGTGTCGTTGATCTCGCGGGCCGTCTCGCACGACACGACCAGCCCCGCACGCACCTGGCCCAGCTCGATGCGGTTGGCGATGTCCACGATGCCGTTGAGCACGCCGAGGCAGGCGTTCGACAGGTCGTAGACCGCCGCCTCCTCGCTGATGCCCAGGGCCGCCGCCACGCGGCAGGCCGTGGCCGGCTCGAACTGCTCGCGGCAAACGGCGGCGTAGATCAGCACCTGGATCTCGTCGGCCCGCACGCTGGCATGCTCCAGCGCCTTGCGGGCCGCCGCGATGGCGCCCTGCGAGAGCGAGTAGCCCGGCTCCCACCAGCGCCGCTCGCTGATGCCCGTGAGCGCCTCGAGCTGTCCCTCGGGGATGCGCAGCGACTTGTAGACGGGCGACAGACGCGCCTCCAGCTCCGACGACGTGACCACCACCGGCGGTAATTCGTAGCCGATGGCGTCGATGTAGGCGCGCGAGTACTTCATGTGGGTGCGGGTCATCCTCATCAGGGCAGCGTCAGTTATAGTACGGTGCGGGCCCCCCGCCGGGAATGGGGAATTGGCCTATCTTGCTCCGCCCCCCCTCGCTATGGTGCGGCCCCGGTTGAACTCCCCTCTCGCCAAGGAGCCGGGCGATGCACGCATACCTCATCCTCTGGGCGGCCCTCGGGGCCCCCGGCCCCTCCTCCCCGCCCCCCGCCACCCCCCAGGACGACGCCCGCCGCTCCGCCGTCGATCTGTGCGGGCTGATCGACCAGATCGCCGAGGGGTACGTCAAGCCCGTCCCCCGCGAGAAGCTCTTCGAGGCGGCCTTGCTCGGCATGTACCGTGCCGCCCGAAAGCCCGCCCCCGCCGCCCTCGCCGCCGACGTTCGCAAGCTCTTCGCCGCACCGCCCGCCCCCAACCTTCACAAGCCCGGCTCCGAGCCGGCCGAGCCGCGCGAGGATTACTTCGCCCGCGCGTGCCAGTCGCTCGGCCTGTCGCGCCGCGATGCGGCCGTGGCCGCCTGCCGCGCCGTCGCGGCCGTGCTCGACCCGCACTCCGGCCTCGTCTCCGCCGACGAGCAGCGCCGCGCCGCCGGCCTCGACAACGAGAGCGTGGGCCTCGGCCTCGAGCTGACGGGGCCCGCCGTCGATGCCGTCCACGCGGGCAGCCCCGCCCAGGCCGCCGGCCTGCGCCCCGGCGACGTGCTGCTGCGCGTCAACGGCAAGCCCGCCGCCGCCCTGCCGCCGGACCTCGCCATCGCCCTCAAGAACGACCGCGTCCGCGTCGGCCCGGCACGCCTCGGTGATGACACGCCCCCGCCCGCCGGCGTCCGCCTCGTCCGCATCGACTACCGCCGGCCCGGCCGTGACGGCGAGCGGACCGCCGAGATGGTCCGCATGCGTTACCGCCCCGAGACGGTGCAGGGCGCCCGCCGCAGCGAGAACAATTCGTGGGAGTATTTCCTCGACGAGGGCCGCCGCATCGCCCACGTCCGCGTCACGTCGCTCAGCCGCGGCACCGCCGAGGAGCTGCGTACCGCGGCCGAGGGCCTGATCACGCGGGGCGCCCGCGCCCTGGTCCTGGACCTGCGCTGGTGCCCCGGCGGGTACCTCAACGAGGCGGTGGACGTGGCCGGGCTGTTCCTCGGCGACGAGCTGATCGCCACCGTGAAGAACCGCGGACGCGAGGACACGGTGTACCGCGGCTCCGGCGAGCCGATCCCGCGCTCGCTGCCCGTGGTCGTCCTCGTGAACAACGAGACCTCCGGCGGCGCCGAGCTGGTGGCGGCCGCCTTGCAGGACCATAAGCGAGCGACGGTGGCCGGGCAGCGCACGCTCGGCAAGGCCAGCGTGCAGACGCCCCTGCCGGCCGGCATCGAGGGCGTCGGCTTCAAGCTGACGAGCGGCACGTTCGTCCGCCCCTCGGGCAAGAACATGCACCGCTTCCGCGACAGCCAGCCCGCCGACGACTGGGGCGTCTACCCCGATGAGGACTGCCGCCTGTCGCCCGCCCTCGGGGCGAAGCTGAAGCGCGACTGGCTCCTGTGGTCGCTGCGGCCCGCGTCGTCGCTGGAGCGTCTGGCCCTCGATGACCCTCTGGCCGACACGCAGCAGCACGCGGCGGCGAAGCTCGCCGCGAAGTTGGCCGACGCGGCGGAGCCACGGCTGACGCGCGGCAAGTGAAGGCCTGAGGCCGCTCACCGGGGGCCGTCGTCCGGCCAGATCTCCGTCTCCGCGTACCGCTCCGGCGCGTAGCGGGAGGCGAGGAGGCCGGTGGCCGCCGCGATGTCCAGGTCCCGCACCAGCAGGCCTTCCTCCCCGTAGGGCAGGTGGGCCAGGCACTCGCCCGACGGCGAGATGATGCTGGTCGCCGACCCCTGATACCGGAAGGCGTAATTGACGCCGGCGAAGTACACGGTGTTCTCCAGGGCGCGGCACATCATCGCCTTCTCGTAGTATGGGCCGGCGGGCGACCCCCATTGCGTCGGCGTTGCCCCGGCGTGGTCGCTGCCCGTGCAGTGCGGGTGGAAGACGATCTTCGCGCCGCGACCCGCCGCCCACCGCACCGTCTCCGGGTAACGGAAGCCCTCGTGACAGATGGCGATGCCGACCTTCACGCCGTTGACCTCGAAGACCTGGCGCGTGCGTCCGGGGATGTACAGCGGCTCCTCGGAGGGGTCGAGCTGACACTTGAGCTGCACGCCGAGGAGGGAGCCGCCGGCGTCGATGACGGCGGCCGCTATGTGCCGTCCGGCATCCGTGTGCCACTCCATCCCGAGGATGACGGCCACCCGATGGGCCCGCGTCATACGTTGCGCGGCCAGAATGACGCGATCCTGTTGGGCCCGGTCGAACGGCGGCACCTCGAAATCCAGCCCGCGCAGGCAGGGGAGGTATGCCTCCGGGAAGCACACGATCTCTGCGGCGCGAGAGGCGGACTCGGCGATGTGGCGTTCGACCCTCTCCAGGCCGTCATCGACGGAGGACGCGACACGCGGCGTGGCGAGGGCGATGATCATGGGCACCGCTCGAAGACGAGGAAGTTGAAGCCATACGGACAGCCGAGGACGATGAAGCGCCCGTCAGGCGAGAACGTCGCCGCCGCCCAATCGCCGGAGAAGTTCTCGTATCGGTAAGACCAGACCAATGCCCCGCCCTTGACCACCGACGCCGTCTCCTCGCTGTTCTTGAGGATGAGGAGCTCGCCGTCGCGGCCAGTGCGGATCGGACGGCCAGGGTCCAGGCCGATGATGTCCCACGTCGTCCCGCCATAACGACACGACCCGGAGCTGGGAGTGTACAGGTCGTACTCACTGAATTCGGGGTCGGTCTCGACGGTTACCGGGGCCAAGGCGGACGAGGTGCATCCCCTCGTAGGAGACGACCAGGACCGTCCCGTCTTGCGGGACCGAAAAGCCGATCATCCGCTCGCAGATGCCAGGGACAGTCAGTTGCCGCCACCGATCCATCCGTCCCACCTCCGCCTCAGCCCGTCGCCACCCCCAGCAGATCGGCGTTGATCTTGGCGATGACGTTCGCCGCCTCCGATTCCACACGCACGACGCGCACCCCGGCCTTCGCCCCCTCAATCTCGGCAACCGCGGCCGTGATCGCGTCCCGCAGCGTGGCTGCCGCCCGCTCGACCTCAACGAAGGCGACCCCGTCCCGCATATTCAGCTCGATGTCGCCGCCCAACGCCTCGTAAAGGGCGTCGGCCAGCTCGGGCGTGATCTCCGCCACGCCGGAGAGGATCAAGGTGAAAGTGTGATGGCTCATGGCCCCTCCTCGGCCGTCCCGTGCGGGCAACGATCCACGAATCGTCGGATCGCGTCGGCATGGTTCTGCGGGCTCCTCGGCGTTGACCACACCGACTTCTGACATCCGCCCCGGCCGTGGGCGCAGCGGATCATCCCCCAGCAGTGCCCCTTGGCCGACTTGATGGCCGACCATCCCTTGCCGCGTGCATGTTGCAGGGCCGCCTCGATCTCCTTGTCGGGATGCTTCGCCATGTGCGTCCCTCGATGTCGCCGGGGCCGCACCCTGTACCGCGCTCGGGATTACACACGAACGGCCAGCCCCTGTCAAGGATCGCCCCGACTCACTCGTACCGCAGCGCGTCGATGGGGTCGAGCTTCGACGCACGCACCGCCGGGTAGTAGCCGAAGAACACCCCCACCGCCGCCGAGAACCCCAGCGCCCCGAACAGGGCCGGCATCGACACGATGAACGGCCAGTTGCCCGACGGCAAGAGCGCGTTGATCAGGTTCACCATCCCCCACGACGCCAGCAGCCCGAACGCCACCCCCAGCGCCCCGCCGATCGTCGCCAGCACCACCGCCTCCACCAGGAACTGCCGCAGGATGTCCCTCGGCCTCGCCCCCAGCGCCATGCGGATGCCGATCTCGCGCGTCCGCTCCGTCACCGACACGAGCATGATGTTCATGATGCCCACGCCGCCCACCACCAGCGAGATGCCGGCGATGGCCGACAGCATGAGCGTGAACGCCCCCGTCACCACGGCGAACGCCGCCGCGATCTCCGTCGTGTTGCGGATCTCGAAGTCGGCCGGCTGCCCCGGCGCGATGCGGTGCCGTTGCAGCAGGATCTCCTTGATCTCGCCCTCCGCCATCTTCGACAATTCATCGCTCTTCGCCGACACCATGAGCGCGCCGACGCCGGGGAACGTCGAGCCCTGGAGGCGCTTCTTCATGGTCGTGTACGGCAGGACGATGATGTCGTCCTGGTCCTGGCCGACGAGGTTCGCCCCCTTCTTCGCCAGCACGCCGATCACCTTGAACGGCACGTTCTTGATGCGGATCGTCTGCCCCAGCGGCTCCACGCCGGGGAACAGGCGCAGCACGATCGTCTGGCCGATGACGCACACCTTGTTGGCGTTGGCCACGTCGCGCTCGCCCAGGAACTCGCCCGACTCCAGCGCCCAGTTGCGCACCACCAGGTAGTCCGACCCCACGCCCTGAACGTCGTTCGGCTTGTGGTTGACGTTGCCGCCGATCACCTGGGCGCTGGTGGGGATGAGCGGCGTGACCGCGCGCACCGACGGGCACTCCGTCGCGATGGCCGCCGCGTCGCCCGCCGTCAGCGTCGGCACCGTGCCCGTCACCACACCGCGGTTCTGGCTCGACCCCGGCAGCACCACGATCACCGACGAGCCGAGGTTCTGGAACTGGTTCTGGATGAGCTGGCTGGCGCCCTGCCCGATGCTCACCATCGTCGTGACGGCGGCGATGCCGATGACGACGCCCAGGACGGTGAGGCCCGAGCGCATCTTGTTCTTGCCGAGCTGAGCGAGCGCCAGCCAGATCAGGTCGATGAGGGCCACCGATCACCTCCGCGGCGTGTTGTCGATGCCCGTCACCAGCTCGGCCCCGTCCTTCAGGTCGCCCTCCACCAGCTCCGCGAATTGGTTGTCGATCAGCCCGAGGGTCACCGGCACCGCGTGCAGCACGCCGTCGCGGCTCACCCACACCACGCGCCTCGAGCGCCCCTTGGCGGCGGCGGTCTTCTGCGTCGCGCTCATCTTCACGCCCGTCTCCGCCTGCGCCGTCACCGCGTCGAGGTATTTCAGGTCCGGCGGATGCACCCGGTTGGCCGGCGGCACGAACCGCAGCGCCGACGCCGGGATGCGCGTCACGCCCTCGCGCACCTCGACCTCGAACGAGATCGTCGCCGTCATGCCGGGGAACAGCTCCCTGTGGACGTTGTCCGCCTCCAGCACCACCGGGTAGGTGACCACGTTCTGCGTCGTCGTCGCGTTCTTGCGCACCTGATGGATCCTGCCCTCGTAGACCTTGTTCTGGTACGCATCGACCGTGAACCGGATCGGCGTCCTCCGCGCCTCGATCCGCCGCACCTGCCCGATGTCGGCCTCATCCACGCTGGCGTGGACGTGGACCGTCTTGTACAGGTCCTTGGCGATCACGAACAGCTCCGGCGTCTGGAACGACGCCGCCACCGTCTGCCCCTTGTCCACCTTGCGCTCGATCACGACCCCGTCCTCCGGGGCGTACACGTCGCAGTACTTGCGGTTCGCCGTCGAGTTCTTCAGCACCGCCCGCGCCTGCTTCACCCCCTGCGCGGCGGCGCGGATGGCGGCCTCGGCTTGACGGATGTTGGCGGCGGCGACCTTCTCCTGGGCCAACAGGCTCGCATGATTGAACTTGAACTGATCCATCTCCGTGTCGGAGATGTAATCGCCGGTCTTGGTGGCAGCCCGCAGCCTCTCGGCGCGGCCCAGGTTGTTCCACGCCTGCTCACGCAGCGCCTCGACACGCTTCAGGTCGGCCTCCTGCGTCGCCAGGTTGGCCCTCTCTCGCTCCAGGGCCGCCTCCTGCTGCGCCAGGGCCGCCTCGTCGCGGTCCAGCAGCGCCTGCAGGAGGCTCGGGTCGATCTGCGCCAGGAGCGTCCCCTTCTCCGCCCCCGGCGAGAGCCACGACAGCATCACCTCCCACCCCTTCGCCGCCCCGCGCACCTCCGCGTTGTAATCCACCCCCACGTACAGGAGGGGGCCTGAGACGAACGAGCCGACGTTGACGGTCTGCACGGCCTTGACGGTCCCGGTGGAGTTGACGGAATGCTCGACCCTGCCGCGCGACACCGTCGCGACGAGGTAACGCGGCGCGCTCGCCTTGCGCCACCACTCTCCCAGGTAGTGCGACGCGGCCCAACCGCCCCCGACGACCACCGCGATGATGACGGCCCAGCGGATGTAGGTGCGCATGCGACGTGTCCCGGTCCGAGGTGTCCCTGCCCCTGATTCTATCACCCCGCCGTCCCCGTGCGCCGAGCGTTCCCCCGGAACATCGGCCACCCGCCCTTGCCGCGCCCAAGTTTGAGGGCGTAGGCCCGTCCGTAGTTGGCCGCCTTGGTCTTGTCCGACGTGCCCTTGCCGGCGACGAAGAACACCTCCAGAAGCCCGTCGCCGTCGAAGTCGCCCACGACGGGCGCCCCGTCGAGCCACTCGTAGACGTGGCCCTTCACCGTCGCGTCGAAGGACAGCTTCTCCGCCCCCGTCGCCCCGTCGAGGACGCGGAAACGCCGGTCGCTCGCGCCGAACAGCAGCTCCGGCCTGCCGTCGCCGTCCACATCCGCCACGGCGCAGCCGCGGCCGATGCTGCCGTACTCCCGCGTCCGCCAGCGCACCCGCCCGAGCAGGTCGTACACCGTCACGCGCCTCCCCACCACGATCAGCTCGGGCAGGCCGTCGCCGTCGAGGTCGGCCACGGCCGTCGGCCCGAACAGGTAGCCGCCCGGCTCGCGCGACCACAGCCGCTCCCCCTTACCGTCGAACAACGCCACGTCGCCCTTGATCGACGCCGCCAGCAGCAGGACGCCCTTGTGATCGAAGGCGCTGACGCCGTGGTACATGTCGCCCTTCATGGCCGCCTTCCACAGCGGCTTGCCCGTCGGGCCGTGGAAGGCGTGGATGCCCTTGTCGCCGAACCACGTCGTCACGACGACATCCAACGTGCCGTCTCCATCGAGGTCGATGAGCGCCGGCTCAGACTGGACGTGCCCCGGCACGCGGGCCGTCCATTTCGCCTTGCGTCCGGCGTGATCGATGCACACCAGGCGCCCGTGTTTATCGCCGGCCATCATCGTGCCGACGACGATCTCCGGCTTGCCGTCGCCGTCGATGTCCGCCACGCTCGGCGGCGAATCCGTGCCGGAGGGGAGCTTGTGCTTCCACACCACCTTGCCCTTGGGGTCGAGGCAGAACAGCGTCCCCGTGGCGGAGTCGGCGGACAGGACCTCCAGCTTGCCGTCGCCGTCGAGGTCGGTGAGGAGCACGGAGGCGTCCCACGGGCCGCCCTCGCTCTTGAACGTCCAGCGCGGCTTGCCGGTGCGGGCGTCGACGCAGTAGAGCTTCTGGTCGTTGAAATACGTGCCGAAGACGATGGAGAGGTTGCCGTCACCCTCCAGGTCGCCGACGGCCCCGCCTCCGTAGGAGGCGCTCATGAGGTCGAGCGTCCACATCGGCTTCATCCGGACCGGCGGGGCGGCGGCCAGGGCGGCCAGGCCGCCGGCGAAGAAAGAGCGGCGTGTGAGCATGGGGCACCTCTGGGGACGGGGGACGCCTTCGCTGTTGTACGCCGCCCTCCCTTGACAACCACCGAGGCGGGAGGACAATGCCGGACATCCCGTCCCCCGGCAGGGCCAGACCATGCCCGACGCTCCCCCACCACCGGCACGCCGGCGCTGGCTCTGGCTCCTCATCCCGCTTCTCGCCGCACTGCTCGTCGGCGTCTGGCTCGGCACCCGGACACGTCCCGCGCCCCCGAAGCCGCGGGAGCCGGACGACCCCTTCCCGCTCACGCCCACCTCGCCCAGCCCGTATCTCAACACACGGCCGGGCGTGGGATATGTCGGCAGCGAGGCGTGTCGCAAGTGCCACGAGGACAGGCACGCCTCGTTCCGGCACACCGGCATGGGGCGTTCGATGGCGCCCGTCGATCCGGGCCGTGAGCCGCCCGACGCCTCGTTCGACCACGCGCCCTCGAAGCGCCGCTATCAGGTGCGTCGTAAGGACGGACGGGTGTGGCATCGCGAGCTGCTGCTCACCGGCGGACCGGAGGTGCTCCTCGCCGAGTACCCGCTCACGCACGTCGTCGGCTCTGGGCGGCACTCGCTGACCTATGCCGTCGAGGCCGATGGCTTCCTGGTGGAATCGCCGGTCACCTGGTATCGCTCGAAGAAGGCCTGGGGCATGTCTCCCGGCTACGACACCCCGCACCAGGCCGGCTTCGAGCGGGCCGTCGGCGAGGGCTGCCTGACCTGCCACGCCGGCCGGGCCGACGCCCTCGACGGCAGCCTGCACCGCATGCGCCTCGTCGAGCCGGCCATCGGCTGCGAGCGCTGCCACGGGCCGGGCCAGCTTCATGTCGAACAGCATCGCGGGGGCGAGCGGTCCCTTCCGGCCAGGGTGAAGCCAGACATCACCATCGTCAACCCGGCCCGCCTGCCGCGAGAGCTGGGCGAGGCGGTCTGCCAGCAGTGCCACCTGCGGAGCAACGCCACCATCGTCGGCCGCGGCAGGGCGCTGACCGACTTCCGCCCCGGCCTGCCGCGCGAGGACTTCTTCCAGGATTACGCCCTCGACGTGCCGGACGCCTCGATGACCGTGGTCGGCCACGTCGAGCAGATGCACCTGAGTAAGTGCTACCAGGGCTCGAAGACGCTCACCTGCCTGACGTGCCACAGCCCGCACGACGAGCCGGCAGAGGAGCGGCGCGTCGGCTACTACCGGGCCATCTGCGTGAGCTGCCACGAGAAGCAGCCGTGCAAGGCCGACCCCGCCGTCCGCCGAAAGGCGAGCCCCGAGGATAGCTGCATCCACTGCCACATGCCCGCCGCGCCGACGGAGATCCCGCACCTGGCCTTCACGCATCACCGCATCGGCCGGCACGACAGGGGCGCCCCGAAGGCCCCGGCCCCCGAACGGCAGGAGCTGCGACCGTTCCTTCCTCTCTCGCGTCTGAGCGAGATCGACCGCCGGCGTTCGCTCGGGCTGGCGCATCTGGAGACAGCCAACCGCTCCCAGGCCCCGGCGGAACGCGCCCACCATCAGCGCCGCGCCATGGAGCTTCTGGGGGCGGCGAAACGCGATGGCTTGCCTGATGGCGTCCTCGAGGCGTCGCTGGCCCGCCTCTCGTTCGAGCTGGAGCGCGACGGCGTAGGCGCCCTCGCCCAGGGCGCCATGGCGCGCACGGGCCTCGCCGGTCAGGACCGCTGCAACGCCCTGTACCTCCTCGCCGACGACCTCGTCCGCCAGGGCCGCCACGAGCAGGCACGCGAGGCCGTGCGCGAGCTGACACGCCTCCGCCGGCACTCGCTGGACTGGATGCTCCTCGCCCGCATCGAGCACTCGCTGGGCGACCTCGCGGCGGAGGAGGAGGCGCTGTCGCAGGTGGTACGCATCAACCCGCGTCAGTGGCGCGTGCATCAACGGCTCGCGGAGCGCCATCGCGGGCGCGGGGACAAGGAGCGTGCGCATTGGCATGAGCAACGGGCCGTGCCATGATCCGCCCTACGGCCGCGCCGGCGCGACGCGGCCCCGCTCCTCCAGCCACTTCCGCTGACGCTCGAGCACCTCCTTGACGCCGTCGTCCAGCGGCACGGCGCACGCCGCCTCCAGCGCCGCCGCCTCGGTCATCAACACCCCGGAGCCGGCCTCGAACCGGATCACCCAGCCCCCGCCCTCCTCGCGCTTGCACGACTCCAGCCGCGCCCCGAACACCACGCGCGGCCCGCTCTCGAGCGGCATCTCGCGCAGCACCTCGATCCCCTCCAGCGCCAGCCGCGCCTCCTCCCCGTCGGCGATGATCGGCAACCCCGCCAGCACGGGCCGCCCCTCGCGGTCCAGACGCACGGCGTCGTCGAACAGGATCGACCTCCCCTTGAACGCCTGCCACCGGGCCGCCCACTCGTCCGGGTCACGCTCGAACCGCGCCTGCCTCACGATCTCCTCCAGCGGCAGCGGCGACAGCCGGGCGAGGAGGTCGGCCTGGCGGTGGAGCTGGTTGAGGTGATTCCCGCGGGCCGCCCCGAGCAGGCCGGCGGCGGCGGCCCGCAGCCGGATGGCCTCGTCCAGCTCGGACCTCGACAGGTGGAATTTGCCCTGGCCGAGGAGCTGCTCGCCCCTGGCGAGTTTCGCCTCGATGGCCTCCAGAGGCGTCGTCGGCGGGGCGGGATTGCGTGCCAGGCGCGGCAGGATGTAGGCGATGGCCGAGACGATCAGGCCCAGGCTGATCGCCGCCGCGAGGAGCGGGCCACGCCACGCCCGCCAAAGTGATCGGCCGGCGCGCGGCCTCTCCGTCGGGGCGGCGAAGGCGAACAGCTTGCGCCCGCAGCCGGGGCAGGGCACCGGGCCGGACTTGCGTGGCCTCGGCCCCTCGGCGGTGGCCCCGCAGGCGCAGCGGGCGCGGTACAGGAGCGGCGCTGGATCGGGCATGGGTCTAACCTACCGATCCGCCCTCACCGCGTGAAGCGCCGCCGGCTCGACGCCGGCCGGATGCGTGCGACGGCGGCCCGCCGCATCTGCGGCGACGACACCAGCGCCTCGCCGGCCCCGAGGAGCGGGCAGTGGTCCCACAGCCCCTGGGCCACGTCGCCGGCGGTGGCGCGCAGGGCGTCGAGGTTGTTCTGGCTCCGCAGGTTGTGCACGATCCGCGTGTTCGTCAGCTCGAACACCTCCTGCGGCAGGTGCCCCGGCTGCTGGCTCACGAACGCCAGCGACAGCCAGCGCTTCCGCCCCCGGCGGGCGACCATCCGCAGCATGCCGAGCGTCGCGTGCAGGCTCTCCAGCCGGTCCTTGCTGATGAACGAGTGCGCCTCCTCGATCACGACCAGCGCCGGCGGCGCCTCGTCGTGCAGCATCTTGTACGCGAACGACTTCCGCAGCACGTCCGCCGTGATGAGGTTCTGAACCACCTCGCTGGCCGCGCTCACGTCGAGGATGCTCACGCGGCCCGCCGACATGAGCTTGGACACGTCGAGCGCCGGCTTGCCCGGCTCGTCGAACGTCTTGGCGTGCATCAGCCGCCCGAGCTTGCCGCCCAGCCCGACGTAGTCGAGATCCGCCGTCCCCTTCGACGAGCGCTCGGTGCAGCGCTCGCGGAGCTGGAAGAGCGTGAACGGCAGCTTGACGCCGGGCGACGCATCGACCAGGCCCTGCATCTCCTCGCGCTCGTTGACCGCGATCTGCGTCCTGTTGCGCGTCATGTAATGATCGATGCACTCGTACAACGCGTTCCGCTCCGGCGGGGTCGCCCCGAGCAATTCCGCGATCACCGAGGCGTGGAAGTCGCCCAGACGCAGCGTCAGCCCCAGGGCGTCCTTGCGCTCGCCGGGGCAGCTCGCCGGCTGGTAGACCGCGAAGTCCTTGATCCCCGCCGGCGGGCGCGCCGCGGAGCCGCCGGACTCCGCCGGCTCGTCCATCGCGGTGTACTCGCCCTCCACGTCGATGACGACGACGGCCCAGCCGGCCCGGCTCGCCTCCTCGATGACGACCTGACAGGTGTTCGACTTGCCCGAACCGACCGTCCCGAAGATGCCCAGGTTGCGCGGCAGGACCGCCTTGCTCTTGCTGTCGAGGCAGAGCGGCACGCGCCCGTGGCCGGCGAGGTGGCCGAGGAGCATGTCGCCCCGCGAGCCGATGAGGCCGGCGACCTCGTCGTCGGCCAGCGCCACGACGGAGGCGCCGGGCCCAGGCCGCGAGCTGGTGTCGCACAGCCGGCCGGCGTCCAGCTCGCCCTGGATCTCCAGCCGGGCGGTGACCTCGTTGGTGCCGTCCTTGGAATGGGGGAAGAACGGCCCGTCGGAGACGCGGGCGAGGAAATCGAGGCCCGCGTCGTCGTCACGGACGTGGACGAGCCGGTTGCGGAGCACGCCGGCGCGCGCGCCGGCGGCGGCGCGCATGACGACATGCTCGTTCCCGGCATCGGGCGTGTCCCAATCGACCGTTCCGAGCATCTTTCGAGATCCTCCGGCCCAAGCGTAGCTCGCTTTCACGGGCGGTGAGCAGAGTTTTTCCCACGCGGGAATCTTGCGGCGTGGCGCGAGAGGCGGGGCGGCGAGCTTCCCGGCTTGCCCTCACCCGTCCCATCGCCTTCTGTCTGTGTGTCAGCGAAGTACAATGGAAGTGAAGGGCCAACCGATGAGTAAGCCACGCCCCAACAACACGCCGAAGAAAACCAGGGAGCCAACCCCACCCGTGGCAAGTCTGGAAGCCCTCACCACCGAGGGTCAGCCCCTGGCGCTAACCCGCGAGGAGCTGCTCGCCTTCTGGAACGCCCTCGACCGGCCCTCCCCCCTCACCGCCGGGCACAAGCGCCTTGGCCGCCTCATGCGCGGCGAGGAGTAAGCCTCACCATCCCTTCAGGCTTTGTTCCCGTTCAGCCGGGTGTGGGAATGAGACGGAAGTAGACGGTGGCGTGGCGGGGTGGGGGCGGATTGCATTGCATTGCACCCCCCCAGGCACCCCCCTGCAACGCAAATTCCTGGCGGGATTTGCATTGCAGGGCAAGTGGTCAGACCTCCAAAGCCAGGGCCGTGGCCGCCCTCCCTGTCTAATTAAGTCCAACTCCACAAGCCGGTGAACGGCTACTCGTGGCCTTCATCTCCAACCGTCAGCGTAGCCGGCCTGCCACTCCTCGCCAACGGGGCCGGCCCGTGGCCCCTGCGGCCCACCTCGTCGTCCCCACTTTGGCGCGGTGACTCACCACCGTACGTTCAGCCCCACGTTCACGCCCTGCGCCCAGAACGGCTCGCCCTTGAACTGCACACCAGGCCGCGTCGCCCCGGCCCGCGTGTCGATCACCGTGTCCAGCTCCGTCGCCCGGATCGGGTCCAGCCACAACAGGAACGTGTACCCCATGCTCACCGACACCCGCTCCGTCAATCGGCACCCCACGTTCAGCGCCAGCTCACCCACGCCGTCCACGGCACACCGCGAGAACTTCCCCGTGTTGCTCGCCCGCACGAACAGCCCGCCCGGCGTCACCACCCGCCCCGCCGGCGTGTGATAGGTCCGCTCGCCCCACGAACGCACCTGCTGGTCATCCGCGCCCAGCGCCGCCGCCGCCCGCCCGTTCACGAACCATCGGCCCATGTCCATCTCACCCCGCACGCCCACCTGCGCCCCGTAGAACGCGTTGTGCGAACGCACGTTGTCGATCACCCCCGTCAGGATCGCCCCGGCCTCGAACCCGCCCGCCGGTCCCGCGTTGCGGCTCGTCGCCGTGTGGTGATACCGGTCGCGCATCTGCAGGAACCGCGCCCCCGCCAGCAGGTCCACGCGCCACCCCTCGCCGTCCGACAGCGGGATCACGCCGTTGACCTCCTCGCCGAACAGCTCGACGCGCGAGTATCCCACGAACCCGCCCACCAGCCCGTTGCCGGCGATCTGCTCCGTCGCCGGCCGCCCCGTCGCGCCGTCGGTGTACGTGAACGCCAGGGGCGTCGGGATCGGCTTGATCGTCCGATAGGTCGAGTCGCGCTCCAGGAAGAACGCCCGCACCTCCACGGGGCCGTACTCCACGGCGAACCGCCCGCCGATGAACCGGTCGGCGTGCCGCGTCTCCAGACGCTCATCGCCGTACACGATCCGCGTGCCGTCCGTCAGGATCGGCGGCAGGTAGCTGCGCCGCAGCCACCACATCACATAATCCCCGTCGAATTTCAATTCCTGCGCGGCGCAGGGCAGGGCGGACAGCAGGAACAGGGCGACGCAGAGGACGCGGCGCATGGGTCGGCTCCGGGATCTGCTGAGGAGGGCGGCACGGCGTAAGCATGCCGTGTCTTCTCTTCTGCTCGGACCGCGATTCAACGGAGCCGCATCATGGTGACTCCAACGGTTATCGGGGCCGCGCTGGCCCGCCGTCCGCCCCGGCCTCCGCGATCCGTCAAACCTCTCTGGCCTTCCGGGCGGGCTGTAGCGTATAATCGTGTTATTCATGGCGGCGCGGCCCCAGCGAGTGCGGCCCCGCCTTGACCCGAACACCGGCCGGCCTCCCCGGCCCACCCACGTTGCTGGCACGTCAGGTCTGAGATTACGGCGAAATGATCATCCTCCACGCCGGAGCGGAGAACGGCCACTTGTGGCTCTGGGGCGAGACGCCCGCGGCCCCGCCGAAGGCGTCGGCGGCCACCCCGGCGGCGCCACGCCCGTACCCCTTCGACGCCGGCCCCGCACGCCTCGCCGTCACCCTCCTCGACCTCGCCCCCGGACACGCCCTCCCCGCCGGCGACAAGCCCCCCTTCGTGTGGATGCCCACCTCCCACGGCGTCCCCATCCCCTCCAGCGGCATCATCGCCGACGTGCCCGCCGACAAGCCGGCCCTCGCCCCCTGGTCCGTCACCGCATTCCCCCTCCCGCTCCCCCTCACCCTCGACCTCCTGTGCAACTGCGTCGGCAAGGAGAACCTCGGCGGCGGCCTCCTCATCGGCCCCACCCTCGCCTTCTGGGCGCGCCTCCTCCAGTTCACCGGCTCCCTCGTCGGACGCGAGCAGGTCCTCCCCGGCCTCCGGCCCCACGGCGCCACCTTCCGCTCCGCCTGGCAGCCCGTCGTCGCCGGCCCCGACAGCCAGCGTCTCGCCCGCCTCGTCCGCGCCATGCCCGCCGCCTGCCGCGCCCTCTCCTTCGACGCCGCCCAGCCCCCCACACGCCCCGGCATGGAGCTGGCCCACGCCTTCATCGCCCGCATGGCCGACCTCCTCGTCCGCACCGCCATCAACGGCCCGCCCCTCCCCTCCGCCAAGACCGGCGGCCGCGTCGAGGTCCTCAAGTCCACCACCATCCACGACATGTGGCTGCGCTCGCTGCACTCGCACGACGCCACCATCAACGCCCCGGCGGAGGAGGTCGCCTCCCTCGCCGAACAGATGCGCGCCTGGCAGCGCCCCATCGCCGCCGCCTCCGACACCCCCTTTCAGCTCTGCCTCCGCCTCGAGGAGCCGTCCCCCGACGCCCCCGACGCCGCCGCCTGGCGCGTCAACTACCTCCTCCAGGCCCGCGACGAGCCCAGCCTCCTGATCCCCGCCGGCGAGGCCTGGAAGGAGAAGGGCCGCGCCGCCGCCCTCTTCCGCCAGCGCGGCTTCGAGCCGCGCGAATACACCCTCACCGCCCTCGGGCAGGCCGCCTCCCTGTACCCCGCCCTGGAGGCCAGCCTCAAGAGCCCCACCCCCACCGGCTGCCGCCTCGACGCCGGCGGCGCCCACAAGTTCCTCACCGACGGCGCCTGCCTCCTCGAGCAGGCCGGCTTCACCGTCATGCTCCCCTCCTGGTGGACACGCAAGGGCGGCAAGGCCCGCATCGGCCTCCAGGCCGACATCCAGTCCTCCGCCTCGTTCAAGCCGACGGGCGGCGGCCTGTCGATGAACAAGATCATCGAGTTCAACTGGCAGGCCGCCGTCGCCGGCGAGCCCATCTCCCTCGACGAGCTGCGCCGCCTCGTCCACATGAAGACGCCCCTCGTCCGCGTCCGCGGCCAGTGGGTCCAGGTCCGCTCCGACGAGATCCGCTCCATCATCGACATCCTCGAGAAGAAGCCCACCGGCAAGGCCGCCCTGCGCGACGTGGTCAAGATGGCCCTCGGCGGCGGCGAGGCCCCCGACGGCCTGCCCTTCGAGGGCGTCAAGGCCACCGGCTGGGTCGGCGACTTCCTCTCCCAGCTCGACGGCTCCGCCCCCCTCACCGACCTCGGGCCGCCCCCCGGATTCCACGGCACCCTCCGGCCCTACCAGCTCCGCGGCTACTCCTGGCTCTCCTTCCTGCGCAAGTGGGGCATGGGCGGCTGCCTGGCCGACGACATGGGCCTCGGCAAGACCATCCAGACCCTCGCCATGCTCCAGCGCGAGTACGACCACCACCCGCGCCCCACCCTCCTCGTCTGCCCCACCTCCGTCGTCGCCAACTGGAAAAGGGAGGCCGAGCGCTTCACCCCCGAGCTGCCGGTGATGATCCACCACGGCGGCTCGCGTCTGAAGGGCCAGGCGTTCGCCCAGCGTGCCGAGGAGCACGCCCTCGTCCTCACGAGCTACTCGCTCCTCTTCCGCGACAAGGAGCTGTTCGACGTGGTGAGCTGGGCCGGCGTCATCCTCGACGAGGCCCAGAACATCAAGAACTCGCAGACCAAGCAGGCCCAGGCCGCCTACGCCATCAAGGGCGAGTTCCGCATCGCCCTCACCGGCACGCCGGTGGAGAACCACGTCGGCGACCTGTGGTCGATCATGCACTTCCTCAACCCCGGCTGGCTCGGCACCCAGGCCGACTTCCGCCGCCGCTTCTACGTCCCCATCCAGGCCGAGCAGGACGCCGAGGCCGCCCTCCGCCTCAAACGCCTCACCGGCCCGTTCCTGCTCCGCCGCTTGAAGACCGACAAGGGCATCATCGCCGACCTGCCCGACAAGCTGGAGATGAAGGTCTACTGCAACCTGACGAAGGAGCAGGGCAGCCTCTACGCCGCCGTCGTCAAGGACATGCAGGAGAAGTTGGAGAAGGCCGAGGGCATCGAACGCAAGGGCGTCATCCTCGCCACCCTCACGAAGCTCAAGCAGGTGTGCAACCACCCGGCGCAGATGCTGCACGACAATTCCCAGGTCGGCGGGCGCTCGGGCAAGCTCACGCGCCTCACCGAGATGCTCGAGGAGATCCACGAGAGCGAGGACCGCGTCCTGATCTTCACCCAGTTCACCGAGATGGGCGAGATGCTCAAGACGCACCTCCAGGAGGCCTTCGGCAAGGAGGTCCTCTTCCTGCACGGCGGCACGCCGCGTGAGGCGCGCGTCCGCATGGTGGACCGCTTCCAGGCCGAAGGCGGCCCGCGCATCTTCCTCCTCTCGCTCAAGGCCGGCGGCACCGGCCTCAACCTGACCGCCGCGTCGCACGTCTTCCACTTCGACCGCTGGTGGAACCCCGCCGTCGAGGACCAGGCCACCGACCGCGCCTTCCGCATCGGCCAGACGAAGAACGTGCAGGTCCACAAGTTCGTCTGCGCCGGCACCGTCGAGGAGAAGATCGACGACATGATCACCCGCAAGCAGTCCGTCGCCTCCAGCGTCGTCGGCGTCGGCGAGGGCTGGCTCACCGAGATGAACGACTCCCAGCTCAAGGACCTCTTCGCCCTGCGCCAGGACGCCATCGGCGACTAGCAGGGGTCAGGGGTCAGGGGTCAGGGGTCAGTAAGAAAACAGCCAGTGAACAGCCAGCATCGGTCCCATTTGTCTCATCCGTCCCATCCGTCCCACGAGCACTTCATGGCCCGAAGACGACAACACGGCAGGCGCCCCGAACGTCACGAGCGCCGCGAGCCGCTCGGCCCACGCCCCGCGCCCATCGCCGCCGAGGGCGGCATCAAGGCCGAGTCGCTCAACGGCGATTTCGGCCTCTCCTGGTGGGCGAAACGCTGGGCCGCGGTGCTGGAGAACTTCCGCCTCGGCGGACGCCTCGCACGCGGGCGCACCTACGCCCGCCAGGGCCAGGTGTTGAACATCGACATCGAGGAGGGCAAGGTGTCGGCCCGCGTCCAGGGGTCGCGCCCCGAGCCCTACGATGTGAAGCTCTCCGTCAAGCCGCTGTCCGCCCGCCAGTGGGGCGACCTGATCGCCGCCCTGTCCAAGCAGGCCCTCTTCGTCGCCAAGCTCCTCGCCGGCGAGATGCCCGACGACATCGAGAAGGTCTTCGCCCAGGCCGGCCTGTCGCTCTTCCCCGACAAGAAGGGCGACCTGCGCACCGACTGCTCGTGCCCCGACCGCGCCAACCTCGGCGAGCACCTCGGCGGCGGCGCCGCCTGCAAGCACATCGCCGCCGTCTACTACCTCCTCGGCGAGGAGTTCGACCGCGACCCCTTCCTGATCTTCCGCCTGCGTGGCCTCGACCGCCCGCGCCTCGTCGAGAAGCTCGGCGGCGCCCGCGGCAAGCCCGAGGCCGCCCCCAAGGTCGAGCTGCGTGAGCCGCTGTCGCCGCTGCCGTCGGAGTTCTGGACGCTCGGCCCGATCCCCGACGACCTGTTCGGCGAGGTGCAGACGCCGCCGGTGACGGCGGGCCTGGTGCGTCGCCTGGGCAAGTTCCCCTTCTGGCGCGGCGAGAAGCCGTTGCAGGAGGCGGTGGAGGCGGCCTACGTCGATGCCTCTGCCACGGGCGTGAAGGTCTTCCTCGGCGAGAAGCCTGAGCCGAAGGGGAAGTGACGCTCACCCGCCGACCATCAGCCGCCGCCCCAGCTCTGGATTCACCGGATACACCCGCTCCGGAGGCAGTTGCCGTTTCGCCTTATCCGCCTGCCCCGACTGGAGCAGCGTGTAGATCTTGCGGACGCGCGGCGTGTATTCCTCGATGCCGACGACCCACTCCTCGACGTACTCGCGGATGACGTGCCGGCTCAATCCGACCTGGATGCTCCCGTACGGCAGCCCCGCCCCGCGCAGCGTCCGCTCCGGGTCCCACTGGAGATGCACCAGCGCCGCCGCGAACCGCTCGGACCACTCCGCCGGCGACCCGAACAGCCCCGGCACGAAGCCCGTCGGCACCGCCATGGCGAGAGCCTTCTCCCAACCGGCGCGGTTGATCCGCACGGCGAGGACGCGCTCCTGCCCGGCCTTCTGCCCCCAGTTGCTGCGGTGCATCAGCCACAGGAACGACGGCTTGATCCACGTCATGCGATGGAACGAGAAGGGCGCGACGAAGCGCCCGGCCTTCAACGCCGCGTCCGCGATGGCCGACGAGTACGCCTGATAGACGGTGATCGTGTCGCGGCCGAAGTCCGCCCGTATCTCGCGTTCCTGCGGCATGCTCGCGCCCTGGGGTGGGTGTAGGGCAACACGAGCCACATGATGCCCGAACACCAGACACCCCTCAACAGCGATGGTTCGGCCCTCGGGCCGAGTTACCGGAGCTCGCAATCACCGAGCGCCGGCACCTCCAGATCAGCTTCAGGCGGGGGCGGCGGGGTCCATCCGCACCTCCGCCACGGGCGTGAAGGTCTTCCTCGGCGAGAAGCCCGAGCCGAAGGGGAAGTGACGGCTCGCCCGCCGGCCATCAGCCGACGCCCGAGTTCCGCGCCTGCCGAATACGCCTGCTACGGCGTCGGACGCCTCCTGGACTTGTTTTACAGCGTCCTAGGAAAGTAATGTCCGCGGCAACGGGAGTTGGGAGAGGTGGAAG
>CAZVZK010000015.1:0-106819 GCA_964630925.1 uncultured Alcaligenaceae bacterium | reverse complement strand
GCGATGACCCCTCGAAACCACCCGCCACCCTTGCAAACCGTGTCGTGCGCCCCCGGGGATTGCCGCGGGGAAGTGCGCTTGCGGCGGCCGGGGCCGGCCGATACTCTGACTATTCGGACACGAGCGCGATCCAGAGGACGAAGGCACCATGGCCAGGGCAAAAGGGCGCAAGCTGCACGAGCTGAGGGACGAGGCGGACGCGCTGGCGGCGCGCGAGCGCGAGCGCGGCGAGTCCGGCGGCGAGGCCGCGGTGATCGGCGACGAGGTGGTGAAGCCGAAGAAGGCGGCGAAGAAGAAGGCGGCCGGTGAGCCGAAGGCGCCCCGCAAGAAGACCGTCAAGCAGGTGCGCAAGCGTGTCGTCTGGGTGGTGTACGACAACGCGCACAAGCCCATCGCGAAATTCCCCTACTCCGACCGCAAGGCGGCGGACGAGAAGGCCGAGCAGATGAAGACGGACAAGAAGCAGACGTACTTCGTGCAGCCGGTCAAGGAGGAGTGGCCCGCCGAATAGGGGCCACGGGCCGAGGGGTCAGGGGTCAGGGGTCAGTGGTCAGTGACAACCAAGAAGAACAGCCAGCGAACAGCCGAGGGCCGGCTGTTCACTGGCTGTTCTCTTGTTTCTCTTCTTCTTCCTGACCCCTGACCCCTGACCCCTGACCCCTGACCCCTACTTGCTCTCCATGACCTTCCGCTTCTGGAGCATGTCCTCGATCTTCTGCACCTTGCTGTTGATCCACAGCACGTTGTGCAGGTCGAAGTGCTCGTTGGTGGCGCCGGAGGTCTTGACGATCAGGTCGCCGGCGCCCAGGCCGAGGACCGTGTGGCGGAAGAAGTCGCTCTGCTGCTTCTCCATCTTCATGCCCATCACGTCGAACACCTTCTCGCCGCCGCCGATCTCCGTGCAGACCCGGAACTGGCCGGGCGTGAACACGATGTAGATGCGCCGGTCGAAGAAGACGATGGTGAGCGTCCACAGCACGAACAGGGCGATGGAGACGAACAGGTAGCCGCCCATGTTGATGCGCACGTCCAGGTAGTGGAGCCGCTCGACGATGGGGCCCCACAGCCCCGCCAGGTGCAGGATGAGCGAGATCAGCACCACCATGATGATGATCAGGAACGACCACATGCCGCGCAGCGGCACGTTGGTGATGAACACCACCAGCATCAGCACCGTGAAGAAGATGACGCCGAACGACTTGTTCTGGGCCACGTGCAGGTAGGGGTCCTTCGGCGCCGTCTCCTTGTCCAGAGGCGTCCTGCGCGTGTCGATGACCCAATGATTCTCCCGGACCTCCTCGCCCTTGCTGTTCTTCGTCGTGATGACCTGGGCGGAGTAGGTCGATCCCGCCGGCACCGTCGCCATCAGCGAGCCGTCGATGGCCGTCAGGGCCGCCATGATGAAGCCGCACGCCCACACCGGCCACCAGTACAGCAGCGTCGAATGGCTGACGACGGTCACCTCATTCGGGGTGTCGTCCTTGGGAGGCGTCGGGGGGCTCATCGGCGACGCGGGCGGGGTGGCAGGCGTGGACATGGCGGCCCTCTCGGTTCGTTCTCGGTTTCGATGAAACGGTGCCACCCCGGCGCGGGCGGGCCGGCGGCTCGTCTCTCGGTGATTCGCGGAATCGGACGGCTTCTTTGCTCGATGCCGCCGGGGGAACGAGGCAAAGGCTACGCCGGAAGGGCGCCTCCGGCAAGGGGACGGGGTGGCCGTGCCTCCGTGCCGGGGCGGGCGAGGCGCGTCCGGGCCTGCCCGTGATTGCCGCCTCTCGCGCCGGCGCGGCCACCCGTGCCGGTATCCCCCGCCGGACCCGTGTCGCCGCCGAGAGATCCCCTCGCGTTCACGCCCCCCGCCGGCCCGCGCCGCGTCCTTCGAGGTCCGCCACTCCCCCCGTCGCCGCACCAGGCGAGCGGCCCGAGGCCTCATCCCACCAGCAGTTGGATGATGCGCACCAGCACCACGTCGGCCACCAGCACCAGGAAGATCGACACCACCACCCCGCGCGTCGCCGCCACGCCCACGCCCTCCGTCCCGCCCTCCGCCCGCAGGCCGTGCCAGCACCCCGCCAGCCCGATCAGCCACCCGTACACCGCCGTCTTCAGCGTGTGCGCCGCCGTGTGCGCCAGACGCAGCTTCTCCAGCGTCGCGTTGAGGAACTCCCGACCCGACAGCGTGCCGCCGGTCATCTCCGCCACCCAGCCGGCGCCGATGGCCAGGTAGGCGATCAGCACCGTCAGCACCGGCAGCGCGATCATGCACGCCGCCAGACGCGGGGCCACCAATTCACGCAGGGCCGGGCGGCCCAGCACCTCCAGGGCATCGACCTGCTCCGTCAAGGTCATCGACCCCAGCTCGGCGCCCAGGCTGGCCCCGCTGCGCCCCGCCGTGATCAGCCCCGCCGCCAGCGGCGCCAGCACCAGCACCACCGCCAGCGCGTAATACGTCGGCAACTGCTGCACCGCCCCCGGCAGCGCCGTGTTCGCCACCGCCGACCGCAGGTGCATCCACGACACCAGCCCCATCGCCACCCCCGCCGTGGCCGCCAGCGGCAGGCCCCCGATCAGCACGCCGTAGAGCTGCGACAGCAGCGTCCACGGACGCAGGAAGGCGGAGGGCAACAGCAGCGTCGCCCGCCAGGCGAACTGGGCCGCCCGCCCCATCCCTTCCAGCCAGTCGAGGAAGCCGTTCATGGCCGCATGGCCGCCCAGGTCCAGTGGCGGTCGGTCGTCTGCCGCACCGAGTCGCCGTCGAAACCAAGGGGACGCGCCAGCGCCCGCACCTCGTCGAGGGTCAACGCCGCGTGCAGCGAATCGCGGAACATCTGCCGTTGGTGGTCCGTCGCCCCCGCCGCGTACAGCTCGACCAGCCGCTCCAGCGTCGGCAGGTAGTCGGGGCGCAGCAGGTCGCGGACGAACAGGCACCCGCCGGGGGCTAGGACACGCACCATCTCGGCCAGGACGCCCTCGGGGTCGGGGATGTGGTGGACGATGCTGTTCGACACCACGGCGGCGAAATGGCCGTCCGGCCAGGTCAGGCGCCGGGCGTTGGCCAGGACCGGCATGACTCGGCCCGCGAGGCCGGCGGCGGCGACGTTCTTCTCCGCCAGGGCGATCATGTGTGCGGCGGCGTCGGCGGCGGTGACGTGCAGGCCGGGGCGCTGGCGGCACATCTCGATGGGGATCTGGGCGGTGCCGGTGCCCACGTCGAGGACGGGGCCGACGCCGGGGTAAAGCGCCAGGAAGTCGGCGGCGAAGACGCGGTTGACGCCGGAGTGGTCCATGGCGTCGTAGCCGGCGGCCTCCTCCGCCGTGTCCATCAATTCGGTCTCGAGGACGCGGGGGAGCGGCATGGCGGCCCTCAGCAGGGGACGAGGCACTCCTCGTTGCGGCGTGCGCGCTCGGCGTCCAGCTCGCCGATGAGGTCACGGCGCAGGGCCACGTCGGAGGCCCCGCGCAGATCCCACTCGCGGAGGACGTGCGAGGTGGCCGGGTTCAGCCCGGCGACGCGGTGTAACCAGGTAATACCGGCGTCGATGCACAGATGCTCGGTGGACGGATGATTCCAGGCGATGTGGGAAGCCAGGCAACCCTGGGGGACTGCGCGGGTGAAGCAGCCGCTGATGAGGAGCGGGCTGCCCTTATCGAGGAGGTCGATGAGCCGGGCGAGGGCGCAATCGGGGATGTTGGGCAGCCATGCCGAACGCAGCTCGCCCAGGCACTCGGGGGTGAGCATGTGGCCTCCATTCGATGAGAAGAGGTCTAACCATCGCATTATACGATGGATGGCCAGCCCAAATCGCGAACTTCGGGCGCAACATCCGGCCCGGACGGGGGATGGATACCGGCGCGGGGGGGAGGCGTGACGAAAAAACCCCGCGATCACGGGGACCGTGACCGCGGGGCCGGAACAGAGAAGAGGCCGGAATGGTGAGGATACTATCGGGGGCGGTAATTCCTGTCAATGCGGAAAAATGCGCGGCTTCGCGGAATCTCACCCTGACTGAACAGGCGTTTCGCTGCCCGTCGCCTGGGGGGGCGGGCCGACCTCGGGGCGGACGAGGATCCAGGAGAGGAACACCAGACAGGCGAACAGGGCGTAGCCGCGGAGGTACGGCGTGAGGTCGGGTACAGGGGTATACAGGGCACGGTTGGCCAGATGTGCGAGCGGCCAGGAGCCGTCGAGGTTGGCGAGGTCGCCGCCGCGCAGGTCGCGGTCCCAGGTCGTGACCGGGCACTCCCAGCCGTTGAGCGCCTGCCCGGCGACAATGACGATGCACAGCAGATGCATGAAACGGAGCCAGAAGCCCCGCACCCAGCGCCAGCCACGCCACCAGCCGACCAGGACGAGCACCTGCACGATGAGGACGTACCACACGATGCAGTAATGGGCGATCGAGAGGACGTCGGCCTGACGGAGCGACCCGAGCCAGCCCCAGGCGGCGACGGCGTGTGGCCAGCTCGCCGGCACGGCGACGGCGCCGACGAGGATCACCGCGACGGCGGCATACGGCAGCCGCTGGCCGGGCGTCGGCCGGGCCGGCCAGAACAGGACGCGGGCGAGCAGCGCGAAGAGGGCGAAGCCGGCCAGCATGTAGCCGTCGAGGGTGAGCTCCTGGAGGAGGATCTCCATGGCCTTCGGGCGGAGGTAGTGGCGGGCGGCGTGGCCCCCCGTGATGGGGGCGGCCTCGCCGGAGGAGAGGTCGATGGCCAGGACGCCGGCTTTCCGCTCGGTCACGTACAGCGTCCGCTCGTCCGGCGCGAGGGACACGGCGCCGGGGAACACGCCGGCGGGGAGTTTCTTCGTGACCTTCCCCCCCTCCAGATCGATGACGCTGACCTTGCCTTCCTTGTCGTCGTGGGCCACATACGCGGTCTTGCCGTCGCGGGTGACGGCCAGGCCGCACGCCTGCCCGTCGAGATCGATCCCCTCCAGCTCCTCCCCCGTGTGGGTGTCGATGAGCGCCACCTTCCACTGGTGGTAGATGTTGACGGCGAGGACACGGTTGTTGACCCAGGCCGCCGCCTCGGCGCGCGATCCGATGGCCACCTCGTGGAGCGTCTTGCGGCCCGCGAGGTCGATGATGGCGACGGTCGAGGTATCGGCGTTGACGGCGGCGAGCCTGGCGCCGTCGGGTGACACGCACAGGAGGGGCCCGGCGGCCGCGAGGCCGGGGAGCAGCAGGAGGGCGAGGGCCGTAAGCCGGTGGGACATGGGGCCGGGGCTCCAGGTGGGGAGGCCTTTGTACTTCGCTCAGAACAGGACGGGCTTGCCGAGCTTGCGGCGGACGGCCGTGAACTGGCCCGCGTGCATCATGTCGTGGCTGGCCAGCATCGTCAGGATGGACGCCACGTTCGGCGCGTACTTCGACACCGGCCCCTCCGTCGCCCTGTCGAGGTCGGCCTCGGCCAGACGCAGGGCGGCCGCCATCGTCGCCCGGCGCGTGGCCTCGAACTGGGCGAGGTACTCCGCCCTGCCCAGGAAGCCGGTGTCGGAGCCGCTGGTCTCCTTGGCGTGCTGCTCCTTGAAGCCCGCGGGCAGGTCCGGGTACGACGACCCCGGGATCTGCGCCCCCAGCTGCCGCTCCGACACGATGAGGTGCCCGAGCTGCCAGGCGATGTGGTTGGCCCCGGGGACGGGGCGCACGAGGAGGTCGGCGTCGGACAGGTCGGCGAGGTAGTACCCCACCAGATTCCGCGAGTTATCGAGCGCCAGGTGCAGGGCCTGCGGTCCGGTCATGAACGGGTCTCCTTGTCGGGCATCGGGCCATTGTACGGACTTGTTGGGCGTGGCCGCTCCCCGTAGGCTTGCCATCGCGCCCCGGAGGAGAGACAGATGGCCGAGCCCCTGCGCCGCGTCGCGCCCGAGAGCGTCATCACCGGATGGGACTTCAGCACCGGCGCCGCCAAGTGCCTGGTGTTCGACCTGTCCGGCAGGACGCTGGCCGAGGCCCGCCTGCCCACCGACCTGTGGACCGCCGACGGCGTCAGCGAGCTGAGCCTCACCTTGCTGGAGGGGCAGGCGCGGTCCATCACCCGGATGATCGCCGCCCGCCTGCGCGAGATCGGACGCCTGAAGGACTGGGTGGCCGGCGGCATCTCGGCCACGCACCACACCTCCGGCCGCATCGACGCCGACGGCGGCCAGGTGCGCCGCGCCATCTGCTGGAACGACATGACCCTGGCCGAGTACCAGCGCCTCGGCCTGGAACGCCTCGGCGGGCAGCCGAAGGCACGCGAGCTGACCGGCGGGCCGTGGGCCATCCGCTACAGCCTGAGCCACCTGGTCAAGGACGAGGCCACCCTCGGCGAGGCCGACTGGCGGCGCACCTGGCGCATCCTGCCCCACGGCTCCCTGGCGGCGGGGTTCCTCACCGGCAACTTCGACCACGCGAGCATTTCGTCCGCGGCCTCTACCGGCATGATGGACCTGCGCACGGGCCAATGGGCGTTCGGGATGCTGGAGGCGCTCGCGCGGCCCGAGCACCGCGAGCTGGCACGCCGGCAGCTCCCGCCCATCCTCGACGCCGACACGCCTGTCGGCACCCTATCGAAGTCGGTGTGCGCGGACGCGGGCATCGAATCGCCGCCGTTGATCTTCCCCACGCTGGACGACCAGGCCGCCGGGCTGATCGGCGGCGGCGCGTCGCAGGCGGGGCAGGTGGCGTTGATCCTCGGCAACTCGGCGGTGGTGAACTCATCGGGGGCGGCGGCGCCGTCGGGCGGCTCGCTGGACGTGATGCGCCTCAACTGGGGCCCCTACCTGTGGATGCGCTGCTACAACAACGGCGCCCAGTTCCTTGACCCCCTCGTCGGCCCGCGCCCCGACTGGGCGGCGTTGGAGAAGGCGGCGGAGGCCGTCCCCCCGGGCTGCGCCGGCGTGGCCCTGATGCCGTTCCTGCACCCGGAGCCGTCGGTCGGCGTGAACCGGCCGGCGCTGACGTGGGCGCCCTCGGAGCCCACGGACGCCGGCGTGCGTTTCCGCGCCGCCCTGGAGGCGTTGGCGTATCTGATCACGCGGGCGGTCCGCGAGCACGAGGCGGGGGGGCAGACGGTGACGCGGTTGACCGTGTCGGGCGGCATCGCCCGCAGCGCGCTGATGTGTCGCATCCTGGCGAGCGTGCTGGAACGCCCCCTGGAGCGTCTGGAGTCGTTCGAGGGCCCGGCGCTGGGGGCGGCGGTGACCGCCCTGGCGGCCCTGGAGACGCACCTGCGGAAGAAGCAGGGCGATCCCGGGGCGTTCACGGTGGACGACGCCGTGGCGCACATGGTGAAGTTCCGCGAGCCGGCGTTGCCGGAGCCGAGATGGGCCGAGGCGTACCGGGCCGGGTACGCGGCGTTCGTGCGGCGGCTTGGGGGGGCAGGAGCGTAAGCGGCTCTGGGCGAGCGGGGATGCGTCAGCGCCCCGAGTTGGAGCGTCAGCGGATCTTGATTTCTCGGCGCGTCAGCGACCCCGCCTGTGGGATTGCCCGCCCGCGCGTCGTTGACTTCGCCAGACGCCGGGCTTACGCTGAACGTATCCCCGAGGGACGCCGTGGCCGCGCCGCGCCTGCTCCTGCTCATCCTCCTCACCATGCGCCTCATGGTGCCGCCCGGCATTTGCCTGTGCCAGCTCGCCGGCGAGGCGCACCACGACGGCCACGACGACGGCTGCCCGTCGTCGCCCCTCGCCGCCGCGATGGGCCTCAAACCCGCCGCGCCCGAGATCGACCTCCCGTCCGCCGCCCTCGACACACCCTCCGGCCCACTCCCCTTCTCTTCACGCCCCCTCCCCGTCGCTCGCCTCGCCTTTCCGACGGCACCTCCCGCCTATCTGAGCGGCTGCGCCCTCCTGATCTGAGACACGGTCTCCGCCGCGCCCGCGCCTTCCGTCTCAAGACACGCGGGAGTCGGCGTTTTGGTCGGACGGCTTGAGCGAGGCCCCAGCCGAGCGAAGCCCGGCGAGACACGCCATGCTCTCCGTCGGGCTCCGGCCCCGGCGGGCCTCAAACCGACTCACCCGAAGAACGCCCCGTGCGCAGCTCTCACACCGGAGATCCCTCATGTCCGAAGAACGGGCATCGTCGGGCGTCCTCGCCTGGACCGCCCGCCAGTTGGCCACCCTGCTCGTCCTCGTCGGCCTCGTCGCCCTCTACCGCTGGGGCGCCGCCAACGAATGGAAGCTCCCCTTCGCGAAGGCGGAGGAGAAGAAGGACGAGGACAAGGAGAAGAAGAAGGAGCCGGAGGCCGTCACCGCCTTCCCCGGCGTGCTGAAGCTGGAGGAGGACGACAGCGCCGACCTCGCCGGCATCGAGACGGCCCCGGTGAAACGCGCCGAGGTCACCGACGCCGTCGAGGCCCCGGCGGTCCTGGCGTGGGATCAGACGCGCTTCGCCCACCTCGCCCCGCGCGCCGGCGGGCCGTTCTTCCGCATCACCTGCAAGCTCGGGCAGCGGGTGAAGAAGGGCGAGACCCTCCTCCTCGTCGCCAGCGCCGACGTCGGCAAGCTCAAGGCCGACTTCCTCACCGCCGCCATCGGGTACGACGTCAAACGCCGCGCCCTGGAGATCCTCGAGAAGAGCGGCGCCGCCATCCCCGAACGCCAGCTCCGCGAGGCCGCCCAGGCCGTCCGCGAGTCGCGCGTCGCCCTCGCCAACACCCACCAGGCCCTGGCCAACCTCGGCCTCTACGTCCCCCTCAAGGAGGCCGCCGAGCTGTCCGACGACGAGCTGACGCGGCGCGTGCAGCGCCTCGGCCTGCCCGACGAGCAGGGCCTGCCGGCGACGCTCCTTCCGCTCGTCGCGCCCTTCGCCGGCGACGTGGTGCGCCTCGACGCCGTCGTCGGCGAGATGGGCGAGCCGTCGAAGCCCGTCGTGGCCATCGCCGACTCGTCGGCCATCTGGTGCCTGCTCGACGTGCGCCAGGAGGAGGCGGCCCACCTCGCGCCCGGCCAGGCGGTGACGTTCACCGGGCGGGGCGGCCCGCCGGCGCCCGGCGTCATCACCTGGGTCAGCCCGGAGGCCGACCCGAGGACGCGCACGGTGCGGGCGCGGGCCGAGCTGAAGAACCCCTCGGGCCTGCTCCGCCCCGGCGCGTTCGGCACCGCCCGCGTCGTCGTGGGCAGACGCGAGGCGTTGCTCGTGCCCGCACCGGCGGTCCAGTTCGACGGCAAGACGCGGCGCGTCTTCCTCCGCCGCGACGGGCAGCACTTCGAGCCGCGCCTGGTCCTCGTCGGCCCGCGCTCGGGCGCCGACGTCGAGCTGATCGACCCCGCGCCGCTGTTCGGCGCCGCGCTGGTCGGCGCCGGGGGCTGGCGATCCCTGGGCCTCCTCGCCGCCGGGCCCGTCGCGGCGCCGAAGACGGGCGACGCGGTCGTCACCGTCGGCAGCCACGCCCTGCTCGGCGAGATGTACAAGTCCCGGCTGGAGGGCGAGTGATGCTACCTCACCCCCCCAGCCCCCCTCTCCGAAGCGGAGAGGGGGGAGCCACAAGAGCATCGCCTGCACGGAGGGTGAGTGTACGACTCCCCTGTTGGACGAAGCGATTCAAGAGACGCGTACACCTCCCCACCGCCACTCTTCTCACTCTTGCGATCCCCCCTCTCCGCTTCGGAGAGGGGGTTAGGGGGTGAGGTAGGAGGATCCCATGCTCGACGCCATCATCCTGTGGTCGCTGCGCAACAAGCTCGTCGTCGTCCTGGTGTTCCTCGCCCTGTCGGCGGCGGGGGCGTTCTCGCTGCTGTCGCTGCCGATGGACGCCTTCCCCGACACCACGCCCGTGCAGGTGCAGATCAACACGTCCGCCCCCAGCCTCGGGCCGCTGGAGATCGAACGCCGCGTCTCCCTCCCCGTGGAGCAGGCCATCGCAGGCCTGCCACGCCTGGAGGAGGTGCGCTCCCTGTCGCGCTCCGGGCTGTCGCAGGTGATCGTGACGTTCCACGACGGCACCGACATCTGGTTCGCCCGCGCCCTCATCAACGAACGCCTCCAGTCCGCCGAGCTGCCCGAGGGCACCGCCCGCCCACGCATGGGCCCCGTCGCCACCGGCCTCGGCGAGGTGTTCCATTACACCCTCTCCTCGCAGAAACGCGGCCTGATGTCGCTCCGCACCCTCCAGGACTGGGTCGTCAAGCCGGCGTTGCGTACCGTCCCCGGCACGGCGGAGATCAACTCCTGGGGCGGCGTCGAGAAGCAGTACCAGGCGCGCATCGACCCGGCCCGGCTGGTCGAGTACGGCGTCACGTTCGACGACGTGGAGGAGGCGCTCAAGAAGGGCAGCCTCGACGTGGGCGGCGGGCACCTCGCCATCTCCGGCGCCACGATCCCGGTCCGCGGCCTGGGCCGGGCGTCCACGCTCGACGCCCTGCGCGACGTGGTCGTGATGACGCCACGCGACGGCGTGCCGGTGAAGGTGGGCGACGTGGCCGAAGTGCGGATCGGCGGCGACCTGCGTCTCGGATCGACCACGGCGCAGGGCAAGGGCGAGGTGGTGCTGGGGCTGGGCTTCATGATCATGGGCGAGAACAGCCACGCCTTCACGCACGCCCTCAAGAAACGCCTCGACGAGGTCAAGCCGAGCCTGCCCGAGGACGTGGAGCTGAAGGCGGTCTACGACCGGACCGAGCTGGTCGATCAGGTGCTGGACACGGTCCGCCGCAACCTCTTCGAGGGCGGCCTCCTCGTCATCGCCGTGCTGTTCCTCTTCCTCGGCAACCTGCGGGCCGGCCTGATCGTGGCGCTGGCCATCCCCATCTCCATGCTCTTCGCCTTCTCCGGCATGCTGCGCTTCGGCATCGCCGGCAGCCTCCTCAGCCTCGGCGCCATCGACTTCGGCCTCATCGTCGATAGCTCCGTGGTCATGGTCGAGAACTGCGTCCGCCATCTCTCGGAGAACAAGGACGAGACGAAGGACACGACGGAGGTCGTGCGCGAGGCCGCCCTGGAGGTGCGCGGCCCGACCCTCTTCGGAGAATTGATCATCTGCATCGTGTACCTGCCGATCCTGACGTTGGAGGGCGTCGAGGGCAAGCTGTTCCGCCCGATGGCCCTGACGGTCATCTTCGCCCTGGCCGGCTCGATGCTCCTGTCGCTGACGCTGATGCCGGTGCTGGCCGCCCTGCTGCTGCCGCGGCGCATGGACGAGGGCGACCCGTGGGTCGTACGCCTGGCCCGCTTCTTCTACCGCCCGCTGCTGCGGCTGGCGCTGAATTGCGGCCCGGCGGTGCTGCTGTTCGCGTTCGGCACGGCGGCGTTCGTCACGCTGGTGACGCCGTGGCGCAAGTGGGAGTTCGTGCCGAAGTTGAATGAGGGGGCGATGGTGGTGGCCGTCCTCCGCCTGCCGGGCACGAGCCTGGAGGAGTCGATGCGCTCCAACACCCGCCTGGAGAAGATGCTGTTCAAGAAGTTCCCCGACGAGGTGGAGAACGTGTGGAGCCGGGTCGGCTCCGGCGAGGTGGCGACCGACCCGATGGGGCCCGAGGAGACGGACCTGTTCATCACCCTGAAGCCGAGGGAGGAGTGGACGGCGGTGCTGAAGGGCAAGGACGGCGAGGAGAAGAAGATCACCACGCAGGACGAGCTGACGGAGGCGATGCGGGAGCTGTTCAATTCGGTGCCGGGGCACAAATCGACGTTCAAGATGCCGATCAAGCAGCGCATCGACGAGATGACGATGGGAGTGCAGGCCGACGTGGCGGTCAAGATCTTCGGTGACGACCTCGACGTCCTGCTGGACAGGGCCGAGGACGTGGAGCGTATCCTCAAGGGGATCGCGGGGTCGCGTGACGTCGGCGTCGAGCAGATCGCCGGCCAGCCGACGCTGGAGGTGAAGCTGGACGCCCATCAGGTGGCGCGGCACGGGCTGACGGCGCGGGCGGTCTTCGCCCGCATCGAGGCGCTCGGCGGCCGGGTGGTGGGCGACGTGTCCGAGGGCCAGCTCCGCTTCCCCCTGGCGGTCCGCCTCCCCGAGAAGCTGCGCCGCGACCCGGATGAATTGGGCAGGATGCTGGTGGTGTCGCCGTCGGGCGAGCAGGTCCCCCTCTCCCTCCTCGCCTCGCTCAGGCTGACGGAGGGGCCGGCGCGGATCAACCGCGAGTGGGGCCAGCGCCGGGCCGTGGTGCAGTGCAACGTCCAGGGCCGCGACGTGGCCACGTTCGCCGAGGAGGCCCGCCGGCGCATCCGCGAGGAGGTGTCGTTCCCGTCGCCGCGCTACCGCGTCGAGATCGGCGGGCAGTTCGAGACGCTGGAGCGGGCACGCCTGCGGCTGATGTTCGTCGTCCCCGTGGCGCTGCTGCTCATCTTCCTCCTGCTGTACGCCAGCCAGAGACGCATCATCGACGTGCTGCTGATCTTCCTGGCGGTGCCGTTCGCCAGCGCCGGCGGCCTGCTCGCCCTTCAGTTGCGCGGGCTGGACCTGAGCATCCCGGCGGCGGTGGGGTTCATCGCCCTTTCCGGCGTGTCGGTGCTGAACAGCATGCTCCTGGTGACGTTCATCCGGCAGTTGCTCGACCGGGGCCGCGACATGGCCGAGGCCGCCGAGGAGGCGGCGTTGACGCGGCTGCGTCCGGTGCTGATGACGGCGCTGGTGGCGGGGCTGGGGTTCGTCCCCATGGCACTCTCGACGGGCGTGGGGGCGGAGGTGCAGCGTCCGCTGGCGACGGTGGTGATCGGCGGCGTCATCAGCAGCACGCTGCTGACGCTGTTCGTCCTGCCGGTTCTCTACAAGTCGTTCGTCCCCGGGCCGAGGCGAGCCCTCGTTGTCACCCCGCCGGCATAAGACAGCTCTCCGGGAGGGGGCTTGTCGTAGAGCACGCATCCTGCGTGCTCCCAACGCTGATGCCGAAGTGAGCACGCAGGATGCGTACTCTACGGAGGGCGGACGATGCGCGACGGCGAGCGTCTACTGCGTGCGGTGTGCGAGGAGCCGGACGACGACGCCCTGCGCCTCGTGTACGCCGACTGGCTGTCCGAGAACGGCCAGGAGGCGCGGGCCGACCTCATCCGCACGCAGATCGCGGCGGAGCGCCTGCCGGAGTACGCCCCGGCGCGCATGGATCTGGAGGCGCGGGCGTACCGACTCGTGAGCGAGCACGGGGCGGCGTGGCGGGCCGACGGGGCGTCCACGCGCGTCATGGGGCCGTTCCGCCGGGGCTTCCAGGAGTGGGGCATCACCACGCCGCCGCAGTGGCGTGAGATCGGGGCGGGCGTGCAGGCCCGGCACCCGGTGCGCTGGCTGCACCTCTACGGCTGGGGGACGCAGGCGGCGGACCTGGCCGGCTGTACCGGGCTGGCGCGGCTCGCCGGCCTGTACCTCGTGGGTTTGCCCGGCGACGAGGCGACCCTCGCTGGCCTGTTGGCCCTGCCGGAGCTGGCGGGCCTGCGTGGTTGCTGGATGGAAGACTACCAAGGGCCGCGGGGCAACGAGCCGGCGCGCGTCTTCGCGGCGGCCACGCACCTGACCGGCCTGCGCGAGCTGTCGCTGGGCCGCGGGCAGGTCGGGCCTCGCGCCGTGGCGGCGCTCGCACGCGCCCGCCATCTGCGCGGCCTGCGTCGGCTGGCTCTGTACACCCCCCTGAGCGACGCGGAAGAGGCCGCCATCCGGCTCGCCGGCTCTGGCGTCCTGGAGAACATCGAGGAGCTGCGGCTGGGCCAGGGCCTGGGCGACAACGGCGTGACGGCCCTGGTGGGCGCCCTGCCGGCGTCGGCGTGGCGGCTCTGGCTCCCCAACTCCGACCTGGGGCCGTTGGGCCTGCGGGCGCTCACCTCGCGCTCCGGTCTGGCGCTGCGGGCTCTGCACCTCAACGGCTCACGCCTCAAGGCCGCCGACTTCCGCCGGCTCCTTGGGTGTGAGATGCTCTCCGGGTTGCGATTCCTCGACCTGACGTACTGCCCTCGTGCCGAGGGCCTGGTGCCCGCCCTCGCCCGGTCCCCGGTGATGCGGACGCTGACGCACCTGCGCTACGATGGCATGCCGCGGAACGCCTCCAGAGAGTTCGACCCCTCCGACGCCGTCGCCGCCCTGGCGTCGGCGCCGCCGGGCGAGCTGCGTGAGCTGCATCTGCCCGGCTGCCGGCTCGATGACGACGACGCGCGGACGCTGGCGGAGTGGCCGGGGCTGGCGAAGCTCACCGTCCTCGGCCTGGGGATCAACTCCCTCCGCGACGCCGGCGTCGCCGCCCTGGCCGGCTCGCCGTACCTGTCGAACCTCGTCCGCCTCGACATCGGGCTCAACCCGTTCGGCGACGAGGGGGCGCGGGCACTCCTCGACTCGCCGCACCTGGGCCGGCTCACGACGGTGAATCTCGACGACGAGTGGAAGAGGGACCTCAGGAGCGACCTCGCCAACCAGCTCAGCCCGAGGATGAGGAAGAGGCTGGCGAAGCGGTTCGTCGGCGGCTTCGTGGACGTGTCCCTCCCCGATCCCTGGCGCTGCTGAGGCCGGCCATGACCGACGGCGAACGCCTGCTGCGGCGGAGACGCTGCCGGAGTACGTGGCCGACGGAGGGGCCGCACTCACCCTGGGTCTGCCCCCGACGGCGGCCCGTCACAGCGGGGGCCGGCGGCGTAAGTAGGTACTGGAGGCATCCGCCCCCACACATCCGGAGGGGAGTCATCATGGCCGCATCCATCAGCGCATCCGTGGGGAGTTACGAGAGCGGGGCGAAGAACCTGCCGGCCGACGTGCGCACCGTGCAGGAGCTGCTCACCCAGGTGGCGAAGAAGCTCGGCGCCGCCTACGACCCGAAGGGCGTCGACGGGCAGATCGCCCGGCCCGGCAGCAATTCCGACACCGTCAAGGCCATCGCCAACTTCCAGCGGCAGCAGGCGGGGATGGCCCGCCCCGACATGCGCATCGACGTGAACGGCACCACCTGGAAGAAGCTGGCCGCCCTCGCCGGCGGCGTGGCCCCGGCCCCAACGAAGCCCCCCGTCGTCGCCGGGAGCGTCACCCTGACGGTGACGCACGGCGGCAAGATCCCCACGGGGACGAAGTTCAAGGTGACGACGCCGGCGACGGCCTCGGGGCTGTACGAGTCCACCTTCACCCTCTCGGGCGGGCTGAACGGCACCTTCCGCGGGTCGATCTGGCCCGACGACATGACCGTCAAGGGCCGCGTGCTGGACGGCACCTACCCGCTGCACATCGGCTTCCACAAGGGCGGCGGGGCGGCCAAACAGGGCGCGGACAACCTCGTCGTGAAGACGGAGGGGATCCGGCCGGGCCTCCTGGTCAACGCGCGGAACGCCGTCAACGTGCAGAGCGACAACCCGGACAAGAAGACCTCGTCGGGGATCAACGTCCACAACGGCTTCAGCTCAGCCCGCTTCTCGGACGGCTGCCTCACGCTCCACCCGTCCGACTGGGCCGGCTTCATCAAACTCTTCCTCGATGCCTTCCCCGACATCGACGACTGGCACTCCGTCGGCGTGAACACGGGCAAGAAGGTCGGCAGCCTCGTCATCAAGGCGTGACCCCGGCGCGGGGGGCGGCTATAACATCCGCACACAGGCCCCACCCCCCGCGGATGCCGACATGCCACGCACCCTCCTCCTCGCCCTCCTCCTCGCCCTCCCGGCGCTCGCGGACGACAAGCCCGCCGCCCGCAAGCCCGTCGTGCTGACGGAGGAGGCGCTGGCGCTGCACAGGGAGGCGCTGCTCATCGACGGGCACAACGACCTCCCCTATCAGCTCCGCAAGGCCAAGGACCTCGACTTCCGCGTCATCGACCTGACCAAGCACAACAAGGGCCTGCACACCGACATCCCGCGTCTGAAGAAGGGCGGCGTCGGCGCGCAGTTCTGGGCCGCCTACGTCAGCACCAGCACCATGAAGGACGGCACGGCCATCAAGCTGACGATGGAGCAGATCGATGTCATCCGCCGCATGGTCGAACGCCACCCCGACGTGTTCGAGATGGCGTCCACCGCCGACGATATCGTGAGGATCCGGAAGGCGGGCAAGATCGCGTCGCTGATCGGCGTGGAGGGCGGCCACTCCATCGACGGGTCGCTGGGCGTGCTGCGGCTGTACTACCGGCTCGGCGTGCGCTACATGACGCTGACGCACACGGACAGCCTGGAGTGGGCCGACAGCGCCACGGACAAGCCGCGGTGCGCCGGGCTGTCGAAGTTCGGCGAGAAGGTGGTGCTGGAGATGAACCGGCTGGGCATGCTGGTGGACATCTCGCACGTCTCCGCGGAGTGCATGCGAAAGACGCTGGCCGTCAGCAAGGCCCCGGTGATCGCGTCGCACTCGTCGGCGTTCGCCCTGGCGGGGCACCCGCGCAACGTGCCCGACGACGTGCTGAAGCTGGTGAAGGCCAACGGCGGCGTCATCATGGTCAACTTCTACTCCGGCTTCATCACCCCGGAGGGGGCGGCGGCCGCGAAGCGCTACGGCGATGCGTACCGCCGGCTGCGCAAGGAGCATCCGAAGGACGCCGACTTCAAGGAGGCCATGGCGCAATTCCGCAAGGACAACCCGTACCCGGCGGGCACGGTGCATCACGTCGCCGACCACATCGACCACATCGTCAAGGTCGCAGGGGAGGATCACGTCGGCATCGGCTCCGACTACGACGGCATCGACAGCGCGCCGTCGCAGTTGGAGGACGTGGGGTGCTACCCCTATCTGACCCAGGCCCTGATGGACCGTGGCTACTCGAAGGACCGCATCCGCAAGGTGCTGGGGGGCAACGTCCTCCGCGTGATGCGCGCGGCGGAGAAGGCCGCGAAGGCCCTGACGGCCAGGGCGGAGTGATCCCGATTAGCCGTTCACCCGGCCTGTGGGGTTAGACAAAATGAGACGTGGAGGGCGGCCACGGCACGGGAGTGGGTGGCCTGACCACTCGCCGTGAAATGCAAATTCCGCCACGAATTTGCATTTCAAGGGGTGTGTGGGGGGGGCAATGCAATGCAATCCGCACCACCCCGGCCACACGTCCCGTCTACTTCCGTCTCATTCCCATACCCGCCTGGTCGGTTACTGATCCCGAAATGGGTGGAAGGGCCCGCCGGCCCGCGGCAGGGGCGTTTCCCGTGTTGGCTGCCGCTCACTGACCGCTTGACGAGCGTGACGCGACACCGCGCCCACGCCCCCGGCGGCCAGAGGGTCGATGTGGGTGGAGCCGCCGAAAGGACGGAGCGGACGCCCGTGTCATCAACGCCCAGAGTGCGAGGGCGGGCTCGACGTTGTTGGATCGGCCGCTCCGGGGCCTTGGGTCTCGCCCCAGCTTGAACGCCGCCGCCCGCCCCATAGAATCGCGCGGGGCACTCACGCGGAGGACGCTCATGAGCCTCAACCCCGGCATCGCGGTCTACACCGGCACCTTCGACCCCATCCACCTCGGGCACCTCGACGTCATCGCCCGGGGCAGCCGCATCTTCGAACGCCTCGTCGTCGGCGTCGGCATCAACCCCGACAAGGCGCCCTTCTTCTCGATGGAGGAGCGCGTCGCCCTCATCGCCGACGTCATCCGCCCCTACGGCAACGTCGAGGTGCGCGGCTTCGCCGGCCTCGCCGTCGCCTTCGTCCGGGAGATCGGCGCCCGCGTCATGCTCCGCGGGCTGCGGACCACCTCGGACATGGAGAACGAGTTCACCATGTCCCTGATGAACCTCAACCTCGCCCCCGAGATCGAGACCGTCTTCCTGATGGCCAAGGAGCCGCACTCGCACCTCTCCAGCACCATGCTCCGCCAGATCGCCACCTTCGGCGGGGCGCTCGACAAATTCCTCCCCGCCAGCGTCGCCGCCGCGCTGGAGGGACGCGCCCGCGAACGCACCCCACCCCGGTAGAGGGCCTCCCCCGTGTCCGACCTCTTCCCGAAATACATCCAGGCCCTCGGGGCCAAACTCCGTGAAGGCGACAAGGCCCCCGCCACCCTCCCCGATTGGATGGCCCGACGCAAGACGCTCGTCACCGCCATCCGCGAAGCGATGGGAGACTGGCCCGGGAAGCCCACGGACCTCGACGCCAAATCCGTCGGCACCCTCGAGCGCGAGGGCTACGTCATCGAGAAGCTGACCCTCCAGACGCGGCCCGGCGTGTGGATGAGCGCCAACTTCTACCGACCCACGGGCGTCAAGGGCAAGGTGCCCGGCGTCCTCTGCGTCCACGGCCACTGGGCCAACGCCCGCCGCGAGCCCGTCGTGCAGTCGCGCTGCGTCGGCCTCGCCAAGCTCGGCTTCGCCGTGTTGCTCGTCGATGCCTTCTCCGCCGGCGAGCGCCACCCCGTCATCGCGCCTCGCTCCTACCACGGCGCCCTCATGGGCGCGTCGCTGTGGCCGGCGGGGCAGACACTCCTCGGCGTCCAGGCCTATGACAACCGCCGCGCCGCCGACTACCTCGCGGGCCGCCCCGAGGTCGATGGCACGAAGCTCGGCATCACCGGGGCGTCGGGCGGCGGCAACCAGACCATGTACGCCGGCGCCATCGACGCCCGCTTCGGGGCGGTCGTCCCGGTGTGCTCCGTCGGCACCTATCAGGCGTATCTGCGGGCGGCGTGCTGCGTGTGCGAGGTGCTGCCCGGCGCGCTGGGCTTCACCGAGGAGGGCGACGTCCTGGGCCTCGTCGCGCCGCGCGCCCTCATGGTCATCAACGCCACCAAGGACGCCCCCCAGTTCAGCGTCGGGCAGGCGAAGATCAGCCTGGAGCGGGCGCGGGCCATCTTCAAGCTGTACGGCAAGGAGGCGAACGTCGCCCACACGGTCATCGAGTCGGGGCACGACTACAACCAGAAGATGCGCGAGGCGATGTACGGGTGGATGACGAAGCACCTCAAGGGCGAGGGGGACGGCAGGCCGATCCCCGAGCCGAAGATCACCACGGAGAAGGTGGAAGACCTCGCGTGCTTCCCCGAGGGGAAGCGCCCCGCCGGCTTCGTGTTCGCGCCGATGCTGGCGGCCCAGCACGCCGAGAAGTTGCTGGCGCCGTTCGCCGACAAGAAGCTCGACCACGCGGAGGCGTGGGAGGCGAAGGCCGCCGCCATGCGCGACACCCTCAAGAAGCTCCTCGGCCCGGCGCCGGAGGCGGCGGCGGGCGGGATCACGTTCACCGGGACGAAGCGCGGCGACGGCCGCGGCGCCTCGACGTACACCCTCCCCGTCGAAGAGGGCATCACGCTGCCGGGCGAGGTACGGTTCCGCACAGGTTTCATGGGCAAGATGCCGGCGTGTGTCCTGCTGCACCTCGACGGCAAGGACGAGGCGTTCAAGCACCCGCTGGCGGAGGCGCTCATCAAGGCCGACCACATCGTCCACGCCGTCGATCTGCGTGCGACGGGGTCGCTGACGCCGAAGGGCGACGGCGTCGGGTCGGCCCCGGACCACAACAGCGCCGAGCATTCCGTGTGGGTGGGCCGTCCGCTCCTGGGCCAGTGGCTGGCGGACGTGCGGGCGTTGGTGGCGCAGGTACGCCGCCAGCCGGGCGTGGTGCCGGGTCGGGTGACGCTCATCGGCATCGGGCAGGCGGGCCTGATCGCGCTGCTCGCCGGGGCGGAGCTGGGCAAGGAGCTGAAGGGAATCGCCGTCATCGACGCGCCGACGAGTTACGTCACGACGATCGGCTACCCCGACAAGACGCGGATGGGCCTGCTGGCGCCGGGGCTGCTGAAGGCCGGCGACGTGCCGCACCTGGCGGCACTCGTGGGGCCGACGCGGCTGCTGGTGGCCGGCGGACGCACGGCGGAGGGCAAGGAGCTGGACGGCGACGGCCTGGCGTCGGCGTTCGCATTCACCCGCAAGGTCTTCGGCCTGTTGAAGGCGGGCGACGCGCTCAAGGTGGAGAAGGGGCCGGACGTGACGGCGTGGGTCAAGGGCTGACCGGCGCGGGGCTGCCAATTGCACTTGGGTTCAAGGCGAGCGGCACGGCGTGAGCGTGCCGTGACTTCGCCCGATGTGAACGTGACGATCTGGCGCGCGCGTTCACACGGCACGCTGACGCCGTGCCGCTCGCCTCAAGCAGCCGATCTCAAGTGCCATCGGGCGGGACGCCCACCCCACGGGAAAGCAGGTGAGTTAGTTGACCCCCGCTGTGCGACTCCTGGAGCGCGAAGGGGTGCCGTTCAAGCAGCACCCCTACACGCATGACACCTCCGCCGGGTCGTTCGGCGAGGAGGCCGCCGCCCGCCTCGGCGTGCCGCCGGAGCGCGTCTTCAAGACCCTCGTCTGCGACGCGGACGGCGAGCTGGTCCTCGCCCTGGTGCCGTCGTCGGCGCGGTTGAGCCTGAAATCGCTCGCCCGCGCCGCCGGGGTGAAGAAGGCCGACCTCGCGGCGCAGGCCGCCGCGGAACGCGCGACGGGCTACGTCGTCGGCGGGATCAGCCCGCTGGCGGGCCGCAAACGCCTCCGGGCCTGGGCCGATGTGAGCGTCCTGACGCACGAGACGGTGTTCGTCAGCGCGGGCCGACGCGGCCTGCAACTGGAGATCGCGCCGGCGGATCTTCTGCGCCTCGCCGGGGCGGACACGGCGGAGATCACCGAGTAACGGTCACGCCGCCAGCAGCTCCCGCGCGCCCTCGCCCAGGAGCCGCTCGGCCAGCCGCACGCCCAGCGCCTCGCCCTCGGACGCCGGGCCGGTGATCTCGCCGCCCACACGCCGCGAACCGTCCGGCGCAAGGACCGCCCCGCGTAGGTGCAGCCCGCCTTCGCCCACGGCCGCATGGGCGCCGATGGGCACCAGGCAGCCGCCGCCCAGCGCCGCCAGGAACGCCCGCTCCGCACGCACCGCCTGCCACGTCGCCGGGTCGTTCAGCCGCCCGACGATCTCACACGAACGCCGGTCATCGGCGCGGCACTCCAGCCCCAGCGCCCCCTGGCCGACCGCCGGCAGCATCCAGGCCGGGTCGCACACCTCGGTGATGCGCGCCTCCAGCCCCAGCCGGCGCAGCCCCGCCTCGGCCAGGAGGATGCCGTCGAGGCCCTGCTCCTCCAGCTTCCGCAGCCGCGTCTCCACATTGCCGCGTACGTTCTCGACGCGCAGGCCGGGGCGGTGGTGCAGGAGCTGCGAGCGCCGCCGCAGGCTGCTCGTCGCCACGACGGCCCCGTCCGGCAGCGCCGCGACGGACGCGTGACGGCGCGAGACGAACACGTCGCCGACAGGCCCCCGCCGTGGCGACGCCGTCAGGGCGAGGCCCTCAACGGGGATGGTCGGCAGGTCCTTCAGGCTGTGCACGGCGAGGTCGATGCGGCCCGCGAGCAACGCCGCCTGGATCTCCTTGGTGAACACCCCGAAGCCGGTCTGCGCCAGCTCCGAAAGGGCCACGTCGCGCACCCGGTCGCCCTGCGTCTCGATGATCTCCAGCTCGGGCGTAACCTCGGGGGCGGCACCGCGGAGCAGGTCGCGGACGTGGTGGGCCTGCCACAGCGCCAGGGGGCTGCCACGCGTGCCGATACGCAGGACGCTCATGCCGGCCGCTCCTCGATGGGGCCGGCGGCTGGCCGGGCCTGCCCGCCCGCGTCCGCCGGGCCCGGGGCGGACGGCCCCGCGGAGGGGGGCAGCACCACGGGCCGCTCGGAGTCGAACAGGCGGTCGGTGATCCACAGCCCGGCGGGCGTGCCCAGAACGCCGCCCTGAACCGCCGGCGGGTAGAGGGGCGGCAGCTCGCCCTCGCGGTACAGTTGCCGCCGCGCCAGGGACAGCACCACCCAGCCGGCGGCGTGGACGCCGAGGACGATGAGCAGCGGCACCGTCTCCAGCGGGTTCGAGCGCAACTTGGCGCCGTCGAGGAGCAACTCCCAGTGGTCGATCCCCAGCGCGAGCGCGCCGTCCGGGTTCTGCCGTAGTTGCGTCCTTATCTCGCTCCGCAGGCGTTCGCGCTTGTGTCCGGGGAAGACGAGGTCGGTCTCGTCGGGCCAGCCGACGACGCGCACGTCCTCCGGGTGGCGTGTGATGATGACGTACAGGCCCTTCCTGCGGTCGAGGACGATGCCGGCCCGGTCCTTCGCCCAGCGGTCGATGAAGCGGTGCCGCTCGAAGGTGTTGATGACGCCGGCCAGGTGGCTCGAATCGACCTGCTTCTCCGCCGTCTCGATGACCAGCTCCCACCCGTGCTCCTTCTGGAGCGCGGCGAGGCGGGCGGCCGCCTTCTCCCTCGCCCCCTTGCTGAACAGCTCGGCCGCATCCCGGACCGGTCCGGAGAGCTCGGGCGGCGCGGGCTTCTCAGCCACCTTGGGCACCGAGGGCGGGGGCCCGGCGAGGAACACGAGCATCGTGAGGAACATGCATGACCCCTCAGGACGAGAGAAGGCGGGGGGCGCGGCTGAGACGCCGGCCCCCCGCCCCTGTTCGTTGTAGCCGGGCCGGGCGGGGCTTACCAGTCGCCGCCGCCACCGCCGCCCCAGTCACCACCGCCACCCCAATCACCACCGCCACCGCCGCCCCAGTCGCCACCACCGCCGCCGTCACCGCCGCCGTAGTCGCCGCCCCCGCCGCCGGTTGCGTCGCTGTCGCTGGGGCCGGCACCGTCGCCGCCGGCGCCGCCACCGTAGTCGTTGCCGTAGGCGTGGCCGCCGAACATCGAGTGGTACATGTACATGCCGAGGGCAGCGCCGAAGAGGCCGCCCAGCATGGACGAGAAGAAGCCGCCGCCACCGCCGCCGCCGCCGCCGCTGAAGGCGCGGATGAGGCCGACGACGAGCCAGATGCCGACCAGGGCCACGAGGGCGATGATCACCCAGCCGACGACGCCGATCGGCTCACTCTCGGCGGCCGCGCCCCGATTGGCGCTGTTGACCACGGCCCGGGTGGTCCCGAGGTCACGCAGACCGGAGAACTGCGTCTCCGCCTTGGATACGGCGGCGAGCAGGGCATCATCGGGCTTCTCGGCGAGGTTGTTCTTGAAGGCGTTGTAGAGCGCCTCGCGGCTGTCGCTGTTGTAACCGGCCGCCGTGGTCCGTTTGCCGACGGCCATCTCCAGGAACTTCGGCTCCTTGGTGATGATGACGTAGACGCCCTTGACGCCGTGGGTGTCGTAGCGCTCCACGGCGAGCCGTGGGCCGTTGCTCTTGCGGTCGTCCTTCAGCTTGGCCGCCCACCCGGCGGGCGGCTCGTCCATCGTTTCGATGAGCAGGCCGCGGCCGTGCCGGTCGGCGAGCGCCTTGATACGCTCGTCGGCCTTGGTGACGGCCTCCTTGCTGAACAACTTGGCGTTGTCGATCACGCCGTACTTGCCGGGGTCGGGCCGCGCGGGGGCCTTCGACGCCAGCGCGCCGCCGGCGAGGGCGAGGAGGCCCGCCGCCGCCAGGGGCACCAACAACAGTCGAAGCGAGCCGATCATGGTTGCGAGTCTCCTCGTTTGGAGGGTCCGATCACTTGGATGTCTTCTCGAGCGTCGCGGCGATGTGGTCCGTGGCCGCCTGAAGCCCGCCGTCGAAATCGCCGGCCTTGAACTTCGCCAGCATCTTCTCGCGCAGGGCCTTCTGCTCCTCCGCCGGGAACGCCTTCTTCCCCGCCTCCGCCGACGTGTGGATCCGCAGGACCCTCGGCGTCTTGCAGATGAGGATGTACACCCCATCCACCCCCAGATCCTTGGCCCGGCCGGCGGCCATCTTGGCGAACGCCGCCTCCTCGTCGCCCTTGGCCTCGGTGAGGGCCGTCCGCATGGCCGGTGGGAGGGTGGAGTACGCCTCGACCACCACGTCCTTCTTGTACTTCTCGAAAACCTCGCGGATCTTTTTGTTGGCGGCCTTCAGGGCGTCGGCTTTGAAGAACTTGCCGTCGTCCTTCACGTCGGGGGGGAAGACCGCCCAGGCGGACGCCGACGCGAGCAACAGGGCCAGGGCCGCGAGACGCATCCGCATCATCCGCCGTCCTCCACTCAGGCGCCGGGCGTTAGCGGGCGCCCGTCCCGTCCCTATTATACCCAGCGGGGCCGGTTTCGCCCCGGTAAACCCCTGGGGGACGATTTCCCGTGCCGCGCCTCCGTTCCACGACCATCCTGGCCGTCCGCCGCGAGGGGGCCGTCGCCCTCGGGGGCGACGGGCAGGTCACGCTCGGGCAGACGGTCCTGAAGGCCGACGCCCAGAAGGTGCGCCGCCTGTTCGGCGGCAAGGTGCTGGCGGGCTTCGCCGGCAGCACGGCGGACGCCTTCGCCCTGCTCGAGCGGTTCGAGGCCAAGCTGCGCGACTTCCAGGGCAACATCCCGCGCGCCGCCACCGAGCTGGCCCGCGAATGGCGCACCGACCGCGCCCTGCGCCGGCTGGAGGCCATGCTCGTCACGGCGGACAAGGACCACCTGCTCATCATCTCCGGCACCGGCGACGTGATCCAGCCGGCCGACGGCATCGCAGCCGTCGGCTCGGGCGGGCCGTACGCCCTGGCGGCGGCGCGGGCCCTGGCCGTCCACTCGGCCCTGCCGCCGGCACAGATCGTGCGGGAGGCGTTGAACATCGCCGGAGACATCTGCATCTACTCGAACCGCAACGTCGTGGTCGAGGAGCTTTGAGACACATGGGCCGCATCGGCCCCACGAGGCCCATTCCAGAGGGAGTAACCGTGGCAGACCTGACGCCCCGGCAGATCGTTTCGGCGCTGGACCGCTACATCGTCGGGCAGGACGCCGCCAAGAAGGCCGTCGCCGTCGCCATCCGCAACCGCTGGCGGCGGCAGCAGCTCCCGGCGGAGATGCGCAAGGACGTCACGCCGAAGAACATCATCCTCATCGGCCCGACCGGCGTGGGCAAGACGGAGATCGCCCGCCGCCTCGCCGACCTCGTCGGCGCGCCGTTCGTCAAGGTGGAGGCGACCAAGTACACCGAGGTCGGCTACGTCGGCCGCGACGTGGAGAGCATGATCCGCGACCTCACCGAGATCGCCGTCGGCATGGTCAAGGCCGACCAGAAACGCCAGGTCGAGACCGCCGCCAGGGAGAAGGTCACCGAGCGCCTCCTCGACCTGTTGCTGCCGGGCAGCGACACCTGGGACGAGGAGGACGCCGAGGAAAACGAGCGCAACAAGCGCACGCGCGAGAAGATGAAGGCGCGTCTGGAGGCGGGCGAATTGGAGGAGCGCCAGGTCGAATTGAGCCTGGAGCAGAGGCACGTCCCGGTGCAGATCTTCGGCAACCTCGGGATGGAGAACATGGACGTGGACCTGCAGGGCATGTTCGACAAGATCATGCCGAAGCAGGCGCAGGCGCGGACGCTGACGATCCGCGAGGCCCGCAAGGTGTTGCTGGAGCAGGAGAGCGAGGCCCTCATCGACCGGGCCAAGGTGACCGAGAAGGCCATCGACCTGGTCGAGAACCAAGGCATGGTGTTCCTCGACGAGATCGACAAGGTGTGCGGCCCGCAGTCGAGCAGCGGCCCGGACGTGTCGCGTCAGGGCGTGCAGCGTGACCTCTTGCCCGTCGTCGAGGGGACGACGGTGAACACCAAGCACGGCCCGGTGCGGACGGACCACATCCTGTTCATCGCCGCGGGGGCGTTCCACACCAGCAAGCCGGCGGACCTGATGCCGGAATTGCAGGGCCGCTTCCCGATCCGCGTGGAGCTGACGGACCTGACACGCGATGATTTCCTGCGCATTTTGACAGAGCCGAAGCACGCCCTGACGCGGCAGTACGAGGAGCTGCTGGCGACGGAGGGGATGACGGTGGAGTTCACGCCGGACGGCATCGAGGCGCTGGCGGATATCGCGTTCGAGGTGAACCGGACGACGCAGAACATCGGCGCGCGGCGGCTGCACACGGTGATGGAGCGCGTCATGGAGCAGTTCAGCTTCGAGGCGCCGGACTGCGGCCGGACGCACGTCCGGGTCGATGCGGGCGTGGTGCGTGGCCGGCTGGAGGAGGTGCTGAAGAAGGAGGACCTCAGCCGGTTCATCTTGTAGGCGGATCGAGGCGAGCGGCACGGCGTGAGCGTGCCGTGACTTCGCCCGATGTGAACGTGACGATCCGGCGCGTGCGCTCACACGGCACGCTCACGCCGTGCCGCTCGCCTTTGATCAGCCGATCCGCGACGGTCGGAGTATCATCTCCCGGCAAGGGGAGGGCGTGACGATGTCACGGTGGTGGCTGCTCACAAACACAACCTACGGCACCTGGCTTCCGGGGGACGGACGCGGCTTCGTCGGGCACGTCTGGGAGCATCGGCAGGAGGACCTTGAAGACGACTCACGGGTGAACCACGGGATGCCCGGCACCCCCTATGACGTGGCGATGCCGGGCCTGTGGCGCAAGGCGGAGGAGAACCTGAAGGGCCCGCCTATCCAACTCGATCTCGCGCAGGCTGAGGCGGCGCTGTCGCAGTTCGAGGAGACAGCAATCCATCGGGGCTGGCATCTGGCGGCGGTGGCGATCATGCACAACCATTTCCACATCGTGGTGTGGGTGCCGAACGACCCTGAGCCGGGCATAATCCTGGGCGACTTCAAGAGCTGGGGGACGAGGAGGCTGAACGAGCAGTTCGGCGCGCCCGTGTCGGGAACCTGGTGGACGACTTCCGGGTCGAAGCGGAAGTTGCCGGACCGGAAGGCCGTGATCGCGGCGGCGCGGTATGTCCTGTTCAAGCAGCCGGAACAGTTGGTGACATGGTCATCGAAGTTGGGTAAGAATCCGCGGCACGATCCGACCTGCGACAAGGCGAGCGGCACGGCGTAAGCGTGCCGTGTGAACGCACGCTCCGGATCGTCACGTTCACATCGGGCGAAGTCACGGCACGCTCACGCCGTGCCGCTCGCCTTTCGTCAGCCCACGACCACGGCCGGCGGTCCCAGCACGTCCATCCGTGCCCGCACGCCCAGGCCCGGCTCCCGCGACGCCGACAGCCGGCCATTCTTCCGCTGTGGCGCGCCCTCCGCCGTGGACACCGTGACGTAGCTGTTGAAGTCGGTGCTGGTGAACAGCAGCTCCGGCGGCGTGCTGTGGGCGAGATGCGCGATGGCCGCCGTCGCGATGTCGCCGCCCCAACTGTCCTCCAGCGTCATGGCGACGCCCAGCCGGACGCACAGGTCCCGCGCCTGGGCCGTCCGCGTGAGCCCGCCGAGCTTGCTGATCTTGAGGTTCACGCAGTCCATCGCGCCGTCGGCGTGCGCCCGCAGTAGCACATCCAGGCCGTCGATGTTCTCGTCGAGGATGAACGGGTGGCCCGTCGCCCGCCGCACCGACAGGCACTCCTCGTAGGTCAGGCACGGCTGCTCGATGTACACGTCCACGCCCTGCACGCCACGCACCACGCGGCGGGCCTGGTGCGGCAGCCACCCCGTGTTGGCGTCCGCCACCAGCACGTCGCCCCGCCGGAGCGTCGCGGCCACGGCGTGGATGCGTTCGATGTCGGTGTCGGGGTCGCCGCCGACCTTGAGCTGGAACCTCGTGTAGCCCTCGGCGCGGTAGCCGGCGACCTTGGCCGCCATCGCGTCGGGCGCCTCCTGCGAGATGGCCCGGTAGAGCGGGAAGTCCTCGCCGTACCGCCCGCCGAGCAGCTCGCAGACGGGCATGCCTGCCGCCTGGCCGAGGATGTCCCAGCAGGCGATGTCGATGCCGCTCTTGACGTAGGGGTGGCCCTTGAGGGCCGCGTCCATCAGGCGGTTGAGCTTGCCGAGCTGGCGCGGGTCGGAGCCGAGCAGATGCGGACCCAGTTCGCGGAGGCCGGCGCGGACGCCTTCGGCGTAGGCCGGGAGGTAGAACGGCCCGAGGGGGCAGACCTCGGCGTGGCCGACGAGGCCGGCGTCGGTCTCGACACGGACGATGGTGCTGTCGAAGTCGGTGACCGACTTGCCGCCGGACCACTTGTAGGTGGTCTCGTGCAGCGGCAATTCGACGCGGTGGGCGAGGATGCGGGTGATCTTCACGGACGGTTCTCACGCGGGCCACGTCATCTTATGATAAGGACATGGCGCGTGGGCTTTCCCATAGGGAAGACGGGACGCAGGCATGACGCCTGCCCCACGGGAAGACGCCTGCGGCTCATGGTAATCGGAGATCGCCTCGCGTGTGAGGGCCGGATGATGGCGCGTCAGGGGCAGCTCTCGATCGATGACGACTGGTGGGAGGAGAGGCCCGTCAGCAGGCACCGGGCCGACTTCGGCGGCATCGTCGCGCAGACGTGGGCGTTCTTCTTCTTCGCCGCCCTGTGCGCGGGCCTGGCGTGCATCGGCTTCTTCGTCCCGGCCAAGGAGGGGCCGGTGGTCGGCGCCGTCATGGGGGTCATCGGCGCCGCCGGCGCGCTGGGTTTCATCGGCTTTGGCATCTACCGCTACGCCATGCTCATCAAGGATGTGGACCTCCACGACGGCGGCGTGGTGTGGAACGGCGGGCGGCAGATGGCGGGCTGGGACGACATCAAGCACTTCCTCCGCTACGAGCTGCTCATCAACGGCAGCGTCAGCCGCCGCGAGATCACGATCAAGACCCACGACGGCACCGAGGCGGTGTTCACGCACGCCGTCGGCAACTGGAAGAAGCTGGCCGACCGCATCCAGGAGGAGGTGTACCTCCGGCAGATCCCGCAGGCGATGGCCGACTTCCAGGCCGGCGAGAAGGTCCGCTTCGGCCCCCACGTCGCCATCAGCCTCGTCGGCCTGACCGTGGGCGGCAAGTCGGTCCCGTGGGAGCGGGTGGACAGCGTCCGCGTCCGCAACGGCTACATCACCGCCGTCACCGGCGGGCCTTACCGCGAGGAGCACCCGATCCCCATCGGCGAGACGCCCAACTTCCCCGTACTGCTGAAATTGCTGGAGATCTCGCCGGCCGGCCTCGGCGTGGAGTGACCATGGCACGTAAAGGCCGCGACCAGGACTGGGCGGACGGCAAGTCGGCGAGCAGGCACTCGGCCGGCCTCGGCGCCTTCTTCTCGCACAACCTGCTGCTCCTCATCTTCGCCGGCATCTGCGCCCCCATCGCCGTCATGGGCTTCGTCATCCGCGTCGATGAGGCCAAGGAGAGCCCCGTCGTCGGCCGGATGGTCGCGATCGGCTTCTCGGCCCTGACCGCCGCCCTGCTGGCCTGGGCGGTGATCGCCTACGTCCGCCTGGTCAAGCTGGTGGAGGTCTTCGACGAGGGGGTCGTCTGGGGCGGCGGCGAGAGGGCGACCTGGGATGAGATCGTCGCCGCCTACCGGGCCGAGCTCATCTACAACGGCTCGACGGCCCGGCAGGATCTGACCATCGAGACGGAGGACGGCAGGACCGCCGTCTTCCGGATGCATCTGAGCAAGTGGGACAGGCTGGCCGGCCGCATCCAGGAAGAGGTCTTCGAGCGAATCTGGCCGGAGGCCAAGGCGCGGTACGACGAGGGGGAGGAGGTCGAGTTCGGCCCCCTGGCCATCAGCCAGGAGGGGGTGACGGTCAAGGGATCGTTCATCCCCTGGAAGCGCGTCAAGAAGGTCTCCGTGATCAACGGTCACGTGAGCGTCAAGGAGAAGGGGGAGGAGGATACCCACGACGTGCCCCTTGGGTCGGTGCCGAATTACGGGGTCTTCCTGCGGCTGGCCGACGTGTCGTCGGCACGGCGGTGAGAGGCTCGGAAATGACCCGGGCCCTGACGGGGGCCGCTCGCCTGATCCGATGAGGCCGCTCACACGGCGATGTACTCGTCGCTGATGTGGCCCCCCGCACCCAGCAGTCGAGGCCGTGCAGCATGTCGAGGTGGATCTTGTGCGTCGTCGGGTAGGTGCGGAAGCGCACGGGCATGCCGGCGGCGTAGAAGAGGCGCTGATCCTGCCGGGCCATGCCCAGCGGGATGACGGCGTTAGCGATGCCGTGGCCGATCAGCACCTTGACCGAGCGCACGTCGGGCAGCCGCTCATGGCCCTCGGCGTCCTCGACCCGCTGCACGTCCGGGCCGAGATCGACGAGGCCGAGATCCCCCGTTTCCGGCCGGGTGCGTCGGCCACGGTCAGCAGCGCGGGCGGCTCCGGGGGCAACAGCATCACGACCTCGCACCCATTCGCCGAGGAATCACTCGTTCAGCAGCCGGTCACACGCGTGGAGCCGTAATGTCTGCAACGCCATGATGGCTTGGCCACCCGGATCGTGCCATCCTCGGCCACGACGAAGCCTGGGGCATACCCGAACCCCGAGCCAGGGCCCGGCGGATTGGACGGCAAGCGCGAGGTGCGCAGGTGACTCTCGGGGCGGCCGCACCATCCCCTCTGAGCTGCAATTAACTCTCAGGTATTGCATTTCAGGTGGGGGGCGATGCAACGCAAGTTGATGACAGACAGGCCACACCTCGTCTGCACCCGCCCAACAAGTCACTCCGCCGAGAGCTGCCCCCACGGCATGGGGGTCGTCGGGCGCGGGCGGTGCGGGTCGCGGCGCACGTCCTTCGGCCTGTCCTTCCACCACGTCACGAAGCGCACGAGCTGCTTGACCGCCTCCTCGTACACCTGACGGCCCTTCTCCGCCGTCGCCAGCTCCGGCTCGCCGAGGACGCCCGTCTCGGAGTAACTGCTCGTCCACGAGATGACCGTCGCCGGGCCTGCGCCGAAGAGGTCCACCCACATGAACGGGCTGTTGTCGTTGTTGAACGAGATGTCGCCGTTCTTGATGCGGTCCATGCGGACGTTGTCGCCGTCCAGATACATGTACAGCGAGGTCTCCAGCTCGCAGGCGTGGGCGCAGCCGCCGGGGAATTTGCTCTGCCTCCACTTCGGGAAGAACTCCTTGTCCACGGCGAGGAGGTTCCACCACGCGACCAGGACGCACTCGGCGTCGGTCTCCAGGTTCACCCGCCTGGCGGCGAGGTCGAGGTTGGGCATGTTCGACCCGTGGCCGTTCAGGAAGATGATCTTCTTGAAGCCGTGGTGCGCGAGGGATTTGCCGATGTCGATCGTCTGGTTGATGAAGGTCTCGTAATGCGTGTTGATGGTTCCTGGGAAGTCCATGACGTGGCCGGTGTAGCCGTACCACACAGGCGGCAGGATGAGCAGCTTGTCGGGGACGGCCTTGCCCGCCCCGAAGGCGATGCCCTGCGGGCAGACGATGTCCACGTCGAGGGGCAGGTGGTGGCCGTGCTGCTCGACGGAGCCGCACGGGACGAGGCACACCTTGCCGAGGCCGGCGGCCTCCTGCGCCTCGGGCCAGGTGAGCTTCTCGTAGCGGTACTCGGTGGCGGCGCGGCTCATACAACCTCCAGGGAAGGGTGGGATCGAACGAGGCAAGCGGCACGGCGTAAGCGTGCCGTGTCTTCTCCAGGCGAGCGGGCCCCGTGAGGGGCCCGAGTGAGGCTTGCGAGTGATTGCGGGTCGCAGGGATCATATGAGTCCGGCGGCGCACGGCGGGGTGAAAAGCGTCCGGCGGGGCTGGAAAAGCGGGGCGGGCGGGGTAAGATGTGCGGTCAGAACGCACCCATCGGGAGAGAAACATGGCCAAGTCCAAGCGCGACGACGACCGCGAAGAGGTCCTGGCGGAGGTCAGCGGCGCCTCCGTGGGCATCACCCCCTGGCAGGGTTACCAGTGGAGCTACTGGGGCTCGTCGCGCATGATGATGACGGCCACACGCGTGGTCGAACGCACCAAGTTCTTCATCAGCGAGCGTTTCACCACCGTCCCGCTGAATGAGATCACCGGTGTCACCCTCCTGACCACACCGAACCCGGTGTTGCTTGCCCTCGGCTTTGCGACCCTGATTTTCTGTGGCCTGGGCCTCATCTTCCTGCTCATGTGCCTCTTCATGAAGCACACCTACCTCATCGTTACGACGGCGAACAACGTCCTGGTCATCGGCTGCAAGGGGAACATCACCAACTACGAGGACTTCAAGCACGACATCCTCGATGAGATCGACCGCCTCCGCAAGTCCACAGGTGGCGGCTCCGGGGGCGGCGGCGCGGCCCACGCGCCCCCCCCGGCTTCTTCGCGGAGCGTCCCGGCACCGGCGTCCGCCCCCGTCGAGCGCGTCACCGCGGCGCCCAAGGGCGGCACGCCGATGGTGTCGTGCAACGAGTGCGGGTCGGAGTACCGCATCCCCGCCGGCTCCGCCGGCAAGCGCTTCAAGTGCCAGAAGTGCCAGGCCATCATCAGCGTCCCCGACGAATTGTGACGCCATGCTGACCATCCGCACCGCCCGGCCCGACGACCTGGCCGTCATCGTCGATTACAACTCCCGCCTCGCCACCGAGAGCGAGGGCAAGACGCTGGACGCCGCGGTCCTCGAACGCGGCGTCCGCGCCGTCCTGTCCGACCCCTCGCGCGCCACCTACTACCTGGCCGACGTGGGCGGGCGCGTGGTCGGCCAGTTGATGATCACGCTGGAGTGGAGCGACTGGCGCGACGGCTGGCTGTGGTGGATCCAGTCCGTCTACGTCCACCCCGACGCCCGCCGCGCCGGCGTCTTCAAGGCCCTGTACAATCACGTCATCGAGGAGGCACGGCGCCGCGGCGACGTCGCCGGCATCCGCCTCTACGTCGAGCGTCACAACGACGCCGCCCAGCAGACGTACAAGCGGCTCGGCATGGAGGACGCGGGGTACCTCGTCCTCGAGCGCTGCCCGCTGCGGTAGGGCGAGTGGGCCGAGGGCCTCTCACCGATGAAAAGGGGCCTGAACATGGAAGCCGAGCTGGTCGGATTGCTCGCGGGCCTGCACGAGAGGCCCGACGATGACGCCCTGTGGCTCGTCACCTCCGACTGGCTGGAGGAGCACGGCCAGCCCGGCCCCGCCGAGCTGATGCGCCTCGTCCGCCAGATGCGTGGCCTCAAGGAGGGGAAGAAGCGTCTGGAGATGGAGTCGCGCGTGTGGGCGCTGCTCGCCGCCGGCGTCCAACCCCTGATGCCGACGCTCACCAACTCCGTGGGGATGGACCTCGTGCTGATCCCGCCGGGCGAGCTGCTGACGGGGTCGCCGACGGACGAGGAGGGGCGCTACGACGACGAGTCGCCACGCCGCAAGGTGCCGATGCCTGCCTATTACATGGGGCGCACGGCGGTGACGCAGCGGCAGTACTTTACGGTGGCGGGGAAGCGTCCGAGCGGGTTCAAATCGACGGGGCGGATGAAGCAGCGCGTCGAGGGGATGGACACGTCGGATTTCCCCGTCGAGCGCGTGAGCTGGCACGACGCCTCGGCCTTCTGCGCCCTCTTGAACGATCTGCCGGCGGAGAAGGACGCGGGCCGCGTGTACCGCCTGCCGACCGAGCTGGAGTGGGAGTACGCCTGCCGGGGGGAGGCGTCGCGCATGGCGCCGTACCCGCACGGGGCGGAGATCAGCCCGAAGCTGGTCAACTACAAGGCCGGCAGCGAGCGCTCGAAGAGTTACCTGGGCCGTCCGGTGCCGTGCGGGTCGCTGCCGCCCAATGCGTTCGGGCTGCACGAGATGACGGGCAACACCTGGGAGTGGTGTGGCGACTGGAACGCCGACCGCGTCGTCGTCCCGCCCGCCGTGGCCGAGGAGAGCGGGCGGCGCAACGCCCGCGGCGGGACGTACGGGCAGGAGGCGCGGCGGGCGCGGACGGCGGACCGCAGCAGCTTCGACCCCGACCACCGCGACCACGACATGGGCTTCCGCGTGCTGCTGGAGTGGCGCGGCGCGGAGGCGCCGAAGAAGCGTCGCGGGCGGTGACGCCGCGGGGGCCGAAGGCATGAGCGAGAACACACACACGCGCCAGACACACTTCATCCTCGCCGCCCTGCTGCTGGCGGCGGCAGGGCTCCTGGGGTGGGCGGGGTATCGCGCCCTGTACCCGCCGGACCGCGGGCCGGACCTGGCGAAGGAGGCCGAGGCCGACCTGAGGCGGCGCGGCTTCACGCCCCTGAGCGGCGAGCTGGCCGAGCTGGTGGACGACCCGTCCTTCGAGCCGCAGGCGACACAGGTGCATCCCCTGCTGGGGAAGGCGGCGCCGGACTTCACGCTCACCGCCAGCGACGACACCCCGTGGGCCCTGTCGGCCCGGAAGGCCGGGCCGCTGGTGCTGGTGTTCTACTACGGCTACACCTGCGACCACTGCGTCAGCCAGCTGTTCGGGCTGAACAAGGACATCGGGAAGCTGCGCGAGCTGGGCGCGGACGTGGTGGCGGTCAGCCCGGACCCGCCGGCGCTGACGCGCCAGCGCTACAGGCAGTACGGGGCGTTCGCGTTCACGGTCCTGTCGGACCCCGACAACACGGTGGCAGAGGCGTACGGCGCCTACCGCCGCGCCCGTGACGGCAAGGGGGGCGACCCGACGCACTGCACGCTGCTGATCGGGCGGGATGGCAAGGTGTTCTGGGCGAACCGGGGCGACGAGCCGTTCACCGATGGGCGCACGCTGCTCGTGGAGCTGGCGCGGCGACGCTGATCGGGAGCTGAGTTTCCGCCAGGCGTGAATCCCGCTGCCCTCGGGGCAGTGGGATTCCTCGCGGAAACGCATTCGGCGTCCCCGCGGGGCGACGGCACGCCATGTGCAAAAGGCGTCCCCTCATGGAATTGAGGCCGGGCGAGCGCCGGCCACATCCCCGGAGGGACGCCATGAGCACGGTCTTGACGCAACAGTCACCGCCCGAGGCGCTCGCCCCCGCGGCGACAGCGCCGCGCGAGGTGCGCCTCTACAGCCATTCGCCGATCTTCTACTGGTGGCCCGTGTGGGCCGTCGGCTTCGTGTTCGCCCTCATGACGTGGGCGCAGGGGGTGCCGTTCCTGTTCACCGGCCCCGACGGCGCCGAATACGCGGTGAAGATCCACCCGAACAAGAGCCTCGGGGTGGTCTTCACCTTCGTGTTCTTCCTCGTCATCGTGATCACGCACTTCTCGGTCCGGGGGACGTCGTCGCTGACGTTCGTGGCCGTCGCCGTGGCCCTGGCGCTGTTCCTGGCCTACATGCGCTGGTGGGAGCCGATCCTGACGGCGCTGGGCGAGCTGGCCATCTTCATGAACCTGGGGTTCTACGTGATGTTCTCCGCGGCGCTCTTCGTCGTCTGGGCGTCGGCGGTGTTGTTCTTCGACCGCTTCACCTACTGGGAGTTCCGCCCGGGGCAGATGATCTACCACTCGGTGCTGGGCGACGGGGAGCACGCGTTCGACACGCACGGCATGTCGGTGGACAAGCTGCAGGCGGACCTGTTCCGCCACTACATCCTTGGACTCGGCACGGGCGACGTGCACATCGTCACCTCCGGGGCCAAGCGTGCCGAGTACACGGTCAAGAACGTGCTGTTCGTCGGGGCGAAGCTCGCGGCGATCCAGCAGCTGATCGCGCTGAAGCCCGACCAGCCCGCCGAACAGGTCGTGACCGCCGGCGGGCCGGCGTGACACCGATAAAGGAGAGGACCATGTCCACCGCCGTCGTTGACGACAGGGCCGTTGTCGAGCCCGCCCCCGCCGAGCCGATGGCCGCCGTGCCCGCGGCGGTCGTGGCCGTGCCCGTGCCCGTGCCCGCCGCCCCCGTGGAGGAGCCGGAGCGCGAGCTGGCGCGGCTCACGCCGAGCATGTTCTCCCGCTACCCCTTCCGGTGCCTGGCCTACGTCCTGCTCACCGTGGCCTGCCTGGCGGCCGCGGGGTGGGCGTTCGCGACCTCGAATTCCACCGTCGGCCTGGTGCTGGTGCTGTGCGGGTTGGCCGTGGCCTCGCGCTTCGCGTTCTGGTGGATGCGGATGGCGGGGACGCTGATCCTCATCACCACGCGCAAGGTGCGGATCGAGTCCGGCGTCTGGCGGCGCGAGGGGGCCGAGATCCCGCTCAAGGACATCACGAGCGTCCACGTCGAGCAGGGGCCTCTGCTCTCGGTCATGGGCGTCGGCGACGTGATGCTCACGTGCGACGGCGGCACGAAGCGCCAGGCGGCCCTGATGGGCGTGCCCGCCCCCGCGGCCGTGGCGGCGGTCATCCAGGGCGGCAAGGCGTCCTGACGCTCAATCGGCGATGCGACGGAGGTGGTGCGCCGCCGCCAGCCATTGGCCGGCCCGCACCGCCTCCAGGCCGCGCCCGAGGCGCCACAGCGGCCCGTCGTTCATCCGGGCCAGGGCCGCCGCACACTCCCGCGCGCAGGCTGCACGGGCGGCGCGGGCGATCACACGCGGCTCGCCCTGCGCCGTCAGCCCGACCTCGAGCGGCCCCGGGCCCGCCGGCTCGGCCTCGGCCGGCGGCTCAGTCAGCCGGCCGGTCGTCGCGCTCCACGCCACCTTCTGCCCCGCCTTGTCCGTCCCGGCCAGCAGGCCTCCCTCGACGGCGGCGAGGTCCACGAGCGGGACGGGATGGCGCTGCAAGACAAGGCGGGACATCCCCAGGCGGGCGTCCCAAAGACGCACCGTGCGGTCATAGCCGCCGCTCGCGAGCACGTCGCCGGGGCCGAAGGCCAGGCAGCTCGCCGTCCCCTTGTGGGCGGGCACGCTCAACAGACGCATGCCCGAGGCGTGGTCCCACACCGACAACTGGCCGTCCTCCCCGGCGCTGACGAGGCGCGAGCCGTCCGCGCTCCACGCCAGGCTGTTGACCGGCAGCGTGTGCCCCTCCAGGACGCGGGCCAGCCTGCCCTCGGCGACCTCCCAGAGGACGACGGACTGGTCCTCTCCCGCCGACGCGAGCAGCCTCCCGTCGGGCGAGAACGCGAGGCAGCGCACCCCGGCGGTGTGGGCCTTTAACTGATGGGCCAGCTCGCCCCTCTCGCGGCGCCACACCAGGACCTCGCCCGACGTGCCGGCGGCGGCCAGGAGCCGTCCGTCGGGCGAGCAGGCGACGGCGGACAGCTCGATGCCGGCGTGGAGCTTGAGGACGTCCTGCCCGGACTTCATGTCCCACAGCCGGACGGTGCCGTCGGCGGAGCAGCTGGCGAGCACCCCGCCGGGGACGGCCGCCAGCCCGTTGACGCCGCCCTCGTGGGCGGCGAGCATCTTGCCTGGCCGCCCGTCCTCGCCCCACTCGCGGATGGCGCCATCGGCGCCTCCGGTGAAGAGGCGTCCGCCGGCGTACACCAGGGCGGCGACCTCGCCGTCGTGGCCGCGCAGGGCGGTGTGGCCGACCCGCACGATGCTGTCCCAGCCGGCGCTGGTCAGCACGCCCTCGGGAGACCACGCGACGGCCGACACCTCGCCGCGGTGGCGTGGGCCGGGGAACATCTCGCCCCAGGGGTCCACGGCGCGCAACGTGCCGTCGGCCCCCCCGCACCACAGGCGCCGGCCACGGGGGCACCACGCGGCGGCGCCCACGCCGCCGGCGACCAGCTCGACGGAGGGCATCTCCCGGCGCGACGGCAGCTCCCACACCCGGAGCACGTCGTCGGGGCCGCCGGCGGCCAGGCGCGTGCCGTCGGGGCTGAAGGCCAGCGCCGGGACGTGCCGGCGCGGGCCGAGCAGGATGGCCACGGATTCCCCGCTGGAGGTGTCCCAGAGGCGGACGGCCTTGTCGTGCCCCCCCGTCGCGACGATCCGGGCGTCCGGCGAGAAGGTGACGCACCACACCCTGTCGGGGCCGGCGTTTGCCGTGAACTTCACCTTGCCCGTCGCCACCTCCCACACACGCAGCGTGCCGATCTGGTCGCCGGCGGCCACGTACCTGCCGTCGGCGCTGGCGGCCAGGCAGGTCAGGTTCTCGTCGGCGCCCTTGAGGTCTCGCACGGACTGGAGGTCCGGCATGCCGCGGATCTGCACCGTCTGGTCGCGGCCGGCGCTCACGAGGCGTCCGCCCGGTAGGACCGCGAGGCCGACCACGGCGCCGTCGTGGGCGTTGAGGGAGGCCAACTGCTTGCCGTCCCGGGTGTCCCAGACGACGAGGCCGCCCTCCTCGGTGCCGGCGACGGCGTAGCGCGGGGTCAGGGTGACGGCGGCGACGGCGGCGGGGCAGCGGAGGTCGAACCGGGTCGCGCCCGTGGCGCCATTCCAGAGGCGGGCGACACGATCGGCGCCGCCGGTGAGGACGAGGTCGGCCGTGGCGGCGACGGCGAGGACGGGGCCGTCGTGGCCCTCGAAGCGGACCTGCCCCTGGTGGATGCGCGTGTACAGAAGGCGGTGCTCCCAGCCGCGGAGGTCCCAGCGGCAGGCGTCGAGGTGGCGCAGGGCGAGGGACAGGTTGCCGCGTTCGATCTCCCGCTGGGCGAGGGCGAGCTGGCTGGCGTACAGCAGCGTCTCGGCGCGGTTGCGCTCGTCGCGGGCGGCGTCGCGCTCCTTCTGCGTCAGCTTCTCCTGGGCGATGGCGCGGTCGCGGGCGGAGGCGGCATCCCGCCACAGGACGGTGATGGCGATGAGCGCCGCGACGGTGACGCCGATGACGGCACCGACAAGGGAGGCGACGGTGGGGTTGCGGCGGCACCAGCGGGCGAGGCGGCCCCACGGGCCGACGGGACGGGCGAGGATGGGCTCGCCGCGACGAAAGCGGGCGAGGTCGTCCGCCAGCTCTCGGCACGAGGGGTAGCGTTTGCGTGCGTCCTTCTCGAGGCACTTCAGGCAGATGGTCTCCAGGTCGCGGGGGACGGCGGGGTTGAGGGTGCGCGGGGCGACGGGGTCGAGGACGGCGACCTGGACGAGGGTCTCCTGCGGCGTGGCCCCCTGGAACGGCGGGCGCCCGGTGAGCATCTCGTAGAGCATGGCACCGAGGGCGTAGATGTCGGTGGGGGGGCCGACGGCGTCGCCGCGGCCCTGCTCGGGCGACATGTAGCTCGGCGTGCCCATGACGGCGCCGGGGCGGGTGATGCCGGTCTGGCTCTCGATGCGGCGGGCCAACCCGAAGTCGGTCACCAGGGGGTCGAAGTCCCAGACCTGGGTGATGGCATCATCGGACGGCGGGCCGCCGAAGGGGGGCCGGGTCAGGGTGCCGGAGAGCGGCGCGCGGGAGCGGAGCAGGATGTTCCCGGGCTTGAGGTCGCGGTGGATGATGCCCGCCTCGTGGGCGTGCTGCACCGCCTCGGCGAGCATGTGGGTCAGCTCGGCGGCGGCGGCGGGCGGGAGGGGCTTGCCCTGGAGACGCTCCTCCAGGGAGCCGCCGGGGCAGAATTCGAGGGCGAAGTAGGGGATGCCGTTGAAGGTGCCGAAGTCGTGGACCTGCACGATGCCGGGGTGGCGGAGGGCGGCGACGACCTCGGCCTCGGCGAGGAAGCGCATGCGCTCCTCGGCGCCGGCGTGGCTGCCGCCGAGGATCATCTTCAGGGCGACGACGCGGTTGAGGCCGACCTGGCGGGCGCGGTAGACGATGCCCATCCCGCCGCGCCCGAGGACGCCGAGCAGCTCGTACCCTGGGGGGCCCTCGGCGAGGATGGGGGCGGGCGGTGCGGGGGCCTCGGGCTGCGGGAAGGTGGCGGGGCCGTCGGCGAGGCCGTCGTGGCGTGTGCCGTCGCCTACCTTGCGTTGCCGGCCCCAGTCCTCGAGGCGGCGGAGGACGTCGATGCGGCGCTGCAGCTCGACGGCCATGTGCGGGCACTCGGCGCACAGCTCCTCCGCCGTGGGGTCGCGCCCTTCGTCGCGGGCGCGTTGCCACAGGGAGACGAGGGCGTCGAGGTCACCGGCTTCCGGCATGTCGTCCCAGCGAGTCGGGGGGGCTCCAACCTCATTCCAGTGTAGCAGGGGGCGGGGGTGGGGGGTAAGGGCCCTGGAACAGGGGAAACGCCAACCCCCACCCTTGTGCCAAACCGTCCAGCTTCGCGCGGGGCGGGGGCGGGGTCGAGAAGACGCATTGTGATGGGCGGGGGCGAGGCTATAATCCAGATGTCAGGCAGGGACGCGGCCCGCCCCCCACGGAACGGGGCGCCGCCGGGCGACCACGATCCACACCCCAAACCACCCTGCCCACCCGGCGGGCGGCGAGCGCGCCGTCCCGCGTGGGGGCCACCGTCCACACGGGGAGGCGGCAGCACCGCCATGACCGCACACACCCGCCCGGCCGTCGCCGGCCTCGTCTTCCAGCTCTACAGCCGGCCGCTCCACCCCGAGCTTTTCGAGGTGCTGGGGACGCGCATCATCGAGCACCCCGACTTCCACCTGGCCGTGCGGCTGACGCCCACCGGGCACGTCATCTCCTGGGACAACGGCGCGATCCACCTCACGGAGGCGACGATCGCCATCACGCAGGAGATGCCGCCGTCGCGCTGCCTGCTCTCCAAGGCGTTCGGGCCGGAGCATTCGACCCGCATCGACTGCGGCCGCGGGGTGTCTTACCAGGCCACCTACCACGCCGAGACGCTCCCGGTGGAGCTGTTCGCCAGCGTCCACGACGAGATCCTCGCCGACGGCGGCAAGCGCGGCATGCTGCTGGACTTCGGGGCGCCGAGCCGGCTGGCGCTGGCGCCCCTCGCGCACGTCACGGCGGAGTTCCGCCCGGGCTGCCTGTTCCTGACGGCGTTCCACACCTTCCCCCGCGAATGCACGATCCTCAAGACGCAGTCGCTCATCGAACAGCGGCGCTGAGCGCGGCGGCGCGGCGTGGGTGGGCGGTGAATCCTCTGCCGCCCCTTCCATACAACAGCGGGGCGATCCCCTCCCAGCGGGCCCCACCATGCTCCTCCCCCTCCTCGTCCTCGCGTCCCTCGGCGAATGGCCCGGCTGGCGCGGCCCGGCCGGCATGGGCCTCTCCGACGCGAAGGGCCTGCCCACCTCCTGGTCGGCCAGGCCGGCGGAGAACGTCCTGTGGACGCACCCCCTCGACTTCGGCGCCAAATCCGCCAACGACCACAACCAGTCCAGCCCGATTGTCGTCGGCGGCATGGTCATCGTCCTCCACTCGCACTGGCCCGAGGGGGTGACAAGGAAGGAGCAGCCGCGACACACCGTCCGCGCCCTCTCGCTGGACAAGGGCGAGCTGCGCTGGCAGACGGAGGTCGCGCCGGGGCCGTGGAAGCTCTCCGACCTGCGCGGCGGGTACACGGCGCCGACGCCGGCCAGCGACGGCAAACGCCTCTACGCGTGCTTCGGGTCCTCGGTGCTGGCGGCGCTCGGCCTCGACGGCAAGATGCTCTGGCGCAAGGAGATCACGCCGACCCAGTTCGACGTGGCGATGGCGTCTAGCCCCGTGATCGTCGGCGACACCGTCGTGATGCAGCTCGACGGCGTCGGCGGCTCGTCGCGCATCACCGCCTACGACGGCAAGGACGGCACGGCCAGGTGGACCGAGAAGAGGCCGAAGAACGGGTTCTGCCACAGCACGCCGGTCCTGGCGAAGGCGAGGGGCAAGGCCCAGCTCCTCGTCGCCGCCAGCAACCAGCTCCAGGGCGTCGACCCGTCCTCCGGCAAGGTGCTGTGGCACGCGTCGGCGTCGGGAGACACCGGATCCCCGGTGCTTTCGGACGGGCTGGTGTACCTCGACAGCGGGCGGGGCAGCAAGGGCGTGTGCGTCGATCCGACGGGCGAGGGCGACGTGACGAAGACTCACACGAAGTGGAGCATCGCCCGCACGCCGTCGGGCTTCGCGTCGCCGCTGGCGTCCGGCGGCCTGCTGTACCGGGTGGCGGACCCCGGCGTGCTGCGTGTGTGGCGGATGAAGGACGGCGAGGAGGTGGCGACGCTGCGACTCCCCGGTGTGAACACGGCGCCCAGCCCGATCCTGACGGCGGACGGGCGGATCTACCTCGTGAGCGGCGGGCGGAGCTACGTCGTGCGCGCGGGTGAGAAGCCGGAGGTCCTGGGCAAGGGCGAGCTGGGCGACCCGAGCAACGCCTCGCCGGCGGTGTCCGGCGGGAGGCTGATCGTGCGCGGGGCCCGCAACGTGTGGTGCATCGGGGCGAAGAAGACCGACTGACCCTACCCCTTCTTCCGGGGCTTCTTCGGCGCGGCGGTCTTTTTCGCGGCCGGCTTCGGGGTGGCTTTCTTCTTCGCTGGCTTCGGGGCCGGCTCGCCGCCCGGCTCTGTGGGGGCCATCTCGATGCCGAACACCCCGGCCACATCGGCGGCCGCGAGGGTCTTCTTCTTCGTCCCCGCCGGCGCGGCCGCCGACGCGACGGCCTGCTCGACCAGCTCGAGGTGATCGACCCCGCGCAGCTTGAACAGCAGCTCGGGCTGGGTGTCGAGGCGGGCCCCGACGCCGTACATCACGGCGGCGACGTGCTTGCACATCCCCGCCCAGTCGGGGCACGAGCAGGACATCTTGATCTCGCGCGGCTTGGGGAACAGCCCGTCGCCCTTCGAAGTGACGACGGACGCGACGCCGCCGGACAGCTTGCCGCGCAGCAGGTCCACCGCCGACACGACCTGGCCGGCGCAACGCTCCTTGATCGACTCCCATTCCTTCTTCGGCAGCGGGGTGATGCCGACCTTCACCTTGTAGACCTCGGAGCCGCTGACGAGGGCCTCGATCTCGCCGGCGTTGATCTGGAGGTCGATGACCGAGCCGTTACGGACGTAGGTGCGCCCGCGTGGCAGGCGGTTCTCGAAGTCGCTGTAGGATTCGAGGTTATCGCACCACGCCTTGCCCCAGAAGGTGGAGGCGATGGTGCGGCCCGTGATGACGACGGGCGCGACCTCCTGCCCCTTCTTGCGGCGCTTAGCCACCTCGCGGGCGGCCTGGGCCTTCCGCTGGGCCACCGGCACGTAGGGGCGGAACTCGAACCACATCGGCGGCTCCTGTCGGCTGGGAAGGGGGGTCGGATGATGCATTCTACCCCGGACGCGCCACGGCTACAATCGGGCGATGGAAGAAAGCAACTGTCCACGGATCTCACGGATCTCACGGAACAGAACCAAGGCAAGCAGGTAGGCAGGAGTCATGGGTGTCCTGGCTGCCTGCTTGTCTTCTGTTCTTGGCTGTTATCCGTTCTTTCCGTGTGATCCGTGGACATATCTTCTAATTCACTCCGTCCCCAGCGCCTTGTGGATGTCCAGGGCCACGAACGCCAGCAGCTCGGCGTCCGGCATCTCCGTCAGCAGCACCTCGCCGCCCTCGACCACGTCGCGCGCCAGGCCCGCCTTCTCCGCGATCAGCCGGTCGATCCGCTCCTCCACGGTGCCCCGGCACACGAACTTGTGGACGAGGACGTTCTTCTTCTGGCCGATGCGGAAGGCGCGGTCCGTCGCCTGGTTCTCCACCGCCGGGTTCCACCAGCGGTCGAAGTGGATCACCTGCGATGCGGCGGTCAGATTCAGGCCCGTGCCGCCCGCCTTGACCGACAGGACGAAGAACGGCGGGCCGCCCTCGCGCTGGAACTCCTCGACCAGCCCGCGCCGCTTCGGCACCGGCGTCCCGCCGTGCAGCACCAGGCCCGGCCTGCCGAAGATCCCCGCGAGGAAGCCGGCCAGCGGCTCCGCCACCTCGCGGAACTGCGTGAAGATCAGGGCACGCTCCTGCCGCTGCGCCATCTCCTCCGCGAGTGCGGCCAGGCGCTGGAACTTGCCGCTCCGCGCCATGTCGTACTCGCCGTGGCCGAGGAGCTGCGCCGGGTGGTTGCAGATTTGCTTGAGGCGCATGAGCTGCGCCAGCACGACGCCGCGGCGCTCCATGCCGTCCGCCGACCCCAGGTGCTCCTCCAGCTCGCGGACCTCCTGCGCGTACAGGGCCGCCTGCGGCCTCGTCAGCCCGCACCACGCCGTCACCTCGGTCTTGTCCGGCAGGTCGGCGATGACACGCTTGTCGGTCTTGAGCCGCCGCAGGATGTACGGCCCGGCCAGGCTCCGCAGGGGCTTGTAGGACGGGGCGGGAGGCGCCTCCATCTGCTTGATGAGTTTGCCGAACGCCTTGGCCCCGCCGAGCAGGCCGGGGTTGAGGAAGTCGAACAGGCTCCACAGGTCGCCCAGGCGGTTCTCGACTGGCGTCCCCGTCAGGGCGATCCGCGCGGAGGCGCGGATCTCCTTCGCCGACTTCGTCTGCTTCGTGCCGGGGTTCTTGATCGCCTGCGCCTCGTCGAGGATCGCCAGCCGCCAGACCCGTTTGCGCAACGCCTCCTGCCGCGTCAGCACGCCGTAGGTCGTGATGACGAGGTTCACGGCGGCGATATCGGCCTCGGGCAGCTCGGCCCCCTCCATCTCCGACGGGTGGGCGACCTTGAACGTCAGCGACGGCGCGAATCGCTGCAGCTCCGCCTTCCAGTTGGCGATGAGCGACGCCGGGACGACGAGCAGGCTGGGGCCCTCGGCTGGGGCCTCGTCCTTGAGGGCGAGCAGCAGCGCGATGACCTGCACGGTCTTGCCCAGGCCCATGTCGTCCGCGAGGCACGCCCCCAGGCCCAGGCGGGTGAGGAAGCGCAGCCAGCCCAGCCCCTCGCGCTGGTACGGGCGCAGCTCGGCGCGGAGGCCGGCCGGCGGGTCGATGAGCCGCCCCTCGGGCGGGCCGAGCCGCTCCAGCAGCGCCTTGAGCGCCGGGCCGGCGGACACCGCGGCCCAGTCGCGGCCCGCCTCCAGGGCCTCGGACGCGGCGTCGCGGTCCAGCGCCGCGCCGGACAGCAGCCGCATGCCCTCGAAGAAGGTGAGGCCGTCGCGGCGCACCTTGGCCTCGACGGCCCGCCAGTGGGCGAGCGCCTCCTCCAGCCGGCGGCGGTCCAGCTCGACCCACCTGCCCTTCAGACGCACCAGGCCCCCGTCGGAACGCAGGATCTCTTCCAGCTCCGCCTCGGTGAGCGGCTCACCGTCGAGGGCCGCCGTGACGGAGAAGTCGAGGATGGCGTCGACGCCGAGGGCGGCCTTGCTCGCCCCGATCTTCACGTCGGCGGCGACGCGGGCCGGACGCTGGGGGTTCCACCAGTCGGGGACGCGGACGACGAGGCCGCTCTCCTCCAGGGCAGGGACGGCCTGGAGGAAGCCGTGGGCCTCGCGGGCGGTCCAGGCCAGCGCATGGTACACGTCGCCGGAATCGACAAGCTCGCGGACCAGGGGGCTGCGTTCGGCGGCTCGCTGGAGCGGCGCCAGCAGGCCGAGGAGGGCGTCGCGGTTCTTCGCCCCGGCGTACTGCGCCAGCGCCCGGCTGAGAGGCTCGTGCTGGACGGTGCCCTGTGGCGAGAGGCCGGAGACGTAGGTGGCGAGGAAGGCGAAGGGGTGTTCGGGGTCGCGCTTGTTCTCGGCGAGGTGCAGGGCGACGCGGCCGACGAAGCGCCAAAGCGGGTTCTTCTCGCTGAGGTACGCCTGGGCGCCGCCGGGGCGGGCGCGGATCTCGGCGCGGACGAGGGCGTCGAGGTCGGACCACCAGCCGGCGAGGGTGTCTGGGCCCAGGTACTCCAGCCCCGTCATCGGTGGGGCGCGGAGGACACGGGCCGCGAGGTCGTCTTCGGACGGCGGCGGCGTGGGCGGCAGGGTGTTTGACGCTTCGTGCCCCTGGGTGCGGCACAGGCCCGCGAGGTAGGCGCTGGCGAAGTCGCGCCCGTACTCCAACGGCGCGGGCAGGCGCGTCTGGAGGTCAGCGGTGGCGAGGCGCAACAGGCCGTGGGCCGCGGAATCGGCGAAGGCGGCAACGAGGGGTGCCGGGAGGGCGGCGCCGGCGGGCGACTCGACGAGGGCGGGCCGCCCTGCGGGCGAGATGACGAATTCGTGCATGGGTGCGTTCACTCCCCGTTTCGGTCAGGCGGCGGCCGGCTCATTCGAGCGCGGACTGAACGCCCTCCATGGCATTCTTTCCGTGTCCGTGCGGCGTATCAGCCCCCGCCCTGCCGCCCCTTCGGGGGCTTCTTACTGGTCCGGGCGATGCGGGCCACGGGCATGCCGGCGATCAGGCCGGAGGTACTGGAGCTTCTCGCCGGCTTCGGCATCGTCAGCGCCACGCGGAAGCCCGTCGCCCCGTCGTTGTAGCGGCTCGCGGACACATCGCCGCAGCGCCGCAGGGCGCTGCGGCAGTCGCGTGCGCCCACGCACCACGCCCCGCCACGAAGCACGCGGGCGAAGCCCCTCGCCCCGCCGGCCGGGTCGCGCCGCCGGCGCGTCGTGTCGTAGTGCGTCATGTCGTACCAGTCGGCGCACCACTCCCAGGCGTTGCCGTGCATGTCGTACAGCCCCCAGGCGTTCGCCGGGTAGCGGCCCGCCGGCGTCGTGCGCCCCGGCCCCACGCCGCCGGTCCTGCCCCACTCGTAGGGGTAACGGTGGTCGTAGTTCGCCTGCGTCGGCGCCAGGTCGGCCCCGGAGCTGAACGGCGTGGTGGTGCCGGCGCGGCAAGCGTACTCCCACTCCGCCTCCGTCGGCAGCCGGTACTCGCGGCCGTCACGGGCGCTCAGCCAGCGGCAGTACGCGACGGCGTCGTCCCACGCCAGGCACACGGCGGGCTCGTCCCCGCCCTGCTCCCAGCCGGGCCGTTTCCAACTGTATGGCCCGCGCGTCCACTGCCCCGAGGCGGCGTCCCAGCCGATGCCGGCCGCCGACTCCGCCGCCGTCCAGTAGCCGGTGTCCTTGATGAACTGGGCGAATTCACGCACGGTGACCGGGCCGGCCCCGAGGTAGAACGGCCGGGTGAGGGTGACGGGGTGGGCGCGCTCGTCGGGGTCGCGGAACGGCTCGTCCTCGGGCGAGCCCATGACGAAGTCGCCCGCCGGGATCGGCACCATCTTGCCGCCGGCCGAGGTGCGGATACTCGGCCCCAGCACGCCCTGGGCGCGGAAAAGGGCCTCGCGCGGGTCGTCGCGTTCGCTGAGCCAGTCGGCGAACGCCAGCCGCGAGACGTGGTCGTCCGGCTCCGTCAGGATCGCGTCGAGGAACGCCTGCTCGTTCATGGCACCTCCGCTCCGCCGTGCCGGATCACACGCCCCGGACGTTTACCCGTGTGCTTGCCCCTCTCCAGGACCACCTCACCGTTCACCACGACATATTCAACCCCCTCGGCGTACTGGAACGGCTCGGCGTACGTCGCCCTGTCGCGGATCTTCTTCGGGTCGAACACCGTCACGTCGGCCCACAAACCCTCGCGCAGCAGGCCGCGGTCCTTGATGCCGAGTTTCGCGGCGTTGAGCGAGGTCATCTTGCGCACGGCGTCTTCGAGCGTCAGCACGCCTGTCTCGCGGACGTAGACGCCCAGCACTCGGGGGAAGGTGCCGAAGCTGCGCGGGTGCGGGTTGCCGCGGCGCAGCGGCCCCTCGGCGGCGTAGGCCAGGCCGTCGGAGCCGATGCTGCACCAGGGCTGTTTCAGGGCGAGGCGCATGTCCTTCTCCGTGTGGTGCTCGTACACCGTCGGGACGGAGCCGCCCTCCTCGATGAGGATGTCGAACAGCACGTCGAGCGGGTCCGGCTTCGGATCCTTGCCCTTGGTGCGGGCGGCGATGACGCGGTCCATCGTCAGGCCCTCATACTTGCCCTTGCCGGCCACCAGCATGCGGCCCCAGTCGCCGCCGACGGCGGTGTAGTGGTTGTACCAGCCGGGCAGGCCCTCCTTGATGTCCTTCTTCAGACGGGGCCGCTCCTTGGCGTCCTTGAGGCGGGCGAGCATTATCCCGGTGCCGCCCTCGTGCGCCCACGGCGGGATGATGCTGGCGAGGTTATTTTGACCTCGTGTATAAGGATAGATATTTGCTTGAACGTCCACGCCGCGCTTGCGGGCCGCCTCGATGAGGGCGACCAGCTCGCTCATCTTCCCCCACAGCTTCTGCTCGGCGATCTTGAGGTGGATGATGTCCACCGGCACCCCCGCCCGCTCGCCGACCTCGATGGCCTCCTTCACCGCCTTGAACACCTCCGTGCCCTCGTTGCGGATGTGCGACGAGAAGATCCCGCTGTGTTTCGCGACGACCTTGCACAGGCGGACGAGGTCGTCGGTGGTGGCCAGCGAGCCGGGCGGCATGGCGAGGAGGGAAGACATGCCGAACGCGCCCTCCTTCATCGCATCGGCGAGGATGGCCTCCATCTCCTTGAATTGTTTGTCCGTCGGACGCTCGAACGACGTGCCCATGACGGACTGCCAGACGTTGTCGAGCCCGACGTAGGACGCGACGTTCACCGAGACGCCGCTTTTCTCGACGGCCTTGAAGTAGGCCGCCAACGACTCCCACTTGCCGGGGAACTTGCCCCTGCGCGGGCCGGCGGAGAGGCCCTCGCCGAGGGCCTCCGTGGTGACGCCCTGGCGGATCTTGCTCTGGGCGGCGCCGTCTTCGAGGAGGAGGTGGTCGGAGTGCGAATGGATATCGATGAAGCCGGGCGCGACGGTGAGACCCGTGGCGTCGATCACCTTCTCGGCCTTGCCGACGACGCGGCCCACGGCGGCGATGCGTCCGCCGCGGATCGCGAGGTCGGCACGCCTCCAGGGGTTGCCGGCGCCGTCGATGAGCATGCCCCCGCGGATGACGAGGGAGTAGGGCTTCTCGTCGGCGTGGGCGCCAGCGACGGAGAGCAGGACGGCGGCGAGGATGAGGCGGTAGTTCATGGGGCTGTCTCCGATCCGACAAGGGAGGTAATGGACGGCGTCAGGGAGGCGGGATTGATCGCGGCGGGCCTTGTGGGGTTGCCGACGGACGCACGAGACGCCCGGCCAGTCAACCACCCAGGCTCTGCGGGCCCCGGGGCCTGTCCGGCTTCACCCCCGCGCCTCGCGCGCCAGCACCGCCACGCACCGCTCCACGTCGGCCTCGGCCGTGCGGTAGTTGACGAAGCACATCCGCAGGACCACACGCCCGCCCAGCCGCGTCGTCGAGAGGAACATCTCACCCCCATCCCGCACCCGCTCCGTCAACGCCAGATTCATCGCATCATCCCCAGGCCAGCGGAACCCCACCAGCCCCAGCCGCGGGGGCGACGCGATCTCGAAGCCCGCCTCGGCCAGCCGCGCCGCCGCGAACCGCGCCAGGTGCCGCGTGTGCCGCACCATCTCCCGATACCACCCCAGCCCCTGCACCTGCACGGGCAGCCAGATCTTCAGCGCCCGGAAGCGCCGCGACAGGTCGATCCCCCGGTCGCAGAAGTTCACCTCGCCCGCGCCCGGCTCGACGTCCTGCATGTACTCCGGACGCAGCGAAAACGCCCGCTCCAGCCCCGCCGGGTCACGCACGAGCAGCGCCCCCGCGTCGAACCCCGTCGCGAACCACTTGTGCGGGTCCAGCGTCACCGAGTCCGCCTCCCCCACGCCCTCCAGCTCCGCCCGCCCCTCCGGCACCAGCGCGTTCGCCCACCCGTAGGCCGCATCCACATGGAACCACAGCCCCTCGCGCCGGCACACCTCGGCTATCTCCGCCAGCGGGTCAATCGCCCCGGTGTTCGTCGTCCCGGCATTGGCCGCCACCAGCCACGGCACCAGCCCCGCCGCCCTGTCCGCCGCGATGTGCCGCCTCAACGCCGCCACGTCCATCCGCTGCCCGCCGTCGCACGCCACCGGGCGCAGCTGCTCGGGGAAGAATCCCGCGACGTGGGCGGCCCGGTCCAGCGACCAGTGCCGCTGCTCGGAGACGTACATCACCGCCCGCCCGCGCCCGTCCCGCGTCAGCCGCTCGCGCGCCGCCACCAGGGCGGTGAGGTTGGCCGACGACCCGCCGCCGGTGAGGAGCCCGCTCGCCCCCTCCGGCATCCCCAGCAGCGTGCGGAACCAGTCGAGGACGGTCAGCTCGATGCGCGTCGGCCCGGCGGCCTCCAGCCACACGCCCGCGAAGAAGTTGCACCCCGCCGCCAGCCAGTCGGCGAGAATCGACACCGGGGACGGCGCCGACGGGATGAACGCCAGGAAGCGCGGATGGCTCGGCCGGAACGCGAACGGGGCCACCGCCGTCGAGAACCGCTCCAGCACCACCTCGAACGGCGTCGGGCCCTCGGGGGCGGCCTCGTGCAGGAGCCGGCGCAGCTGCTCGGCGTCTCCCAACGTACCGACTGGCTGATCGGGCAGGGTGTCCAGGTGGCGCAGCACCCAGGCGACGACCCGGGAGGCCATCTCTTCGAGGGCGGGATCGGCGCTCACGGGTGGTGAGACCGGCGCAGGTGGTCGGCGACGTGCTCGTGATCGACGTGCATGCCGCAATCGCCCACGTCGCAGGCGGGGGCCTCGTCGAAGCAGTCGGCGCAGTACAGCGGCCCGCCCTTGAAGAACTGCTCCAGCCGGTCCTTGTCGTCGGGCCGCAGCTCGCCGGGGTCCTTCGGCAAGGCCAGATGATCGCCGCAGTGGTCACAGTCGCGTTTGTTGAATTTCGCGATGAGCGGCGCATAGTGGTCGTGGACGCCCAGCGGCACGACGCCCTTGCCAGCGCACAGGGGGCAGGCCCGGCCGAGCTGGGCCTCGATGGCCTTGCGGATGAACGCGCTCTTGTTGGGCAGCTTGTCGAGCAGCTCGGCCAGCTCGTGATCGACCTTGAAGGCGACGACCTTCTCCTTGTGCGGCCTCTCGTGCTTCTTCGCGGGCATGGATCGGCTCCGGGACGGATGTATTACGTCATTCTACCCCACTCGCCCCGCCGGCAACAGCCCCACCGACGGAAACGTCTTCCCCCCCGCCGCGCCGATATGGTAAAACAGCATGGGCATGCCCCTCCGGGGGGCGCACGGGGGCTGGGCCGATGGGCATCCAGGACCGCGACTACTACCGCAAGGAGGCCCCGAGCTTCCTCGGCGGCATGGAGGACGGGGCCAAGGTCTGCACCTGGCTCATCGCGGCCAACGTCGTCTGCATCGTCCTGCAGCTCATCACCCGCTCGCAGGGCATCGCCTTCGACGACGGCGTCCCCTACCGCGCCTTCCGCCAACCATTCACCGACGCCCTCTGCCTCGACGTGCCGAAGGTCCTGCGCGGCGAGGTGTGGCGCCTCCTCACCTACGCCTTCCTGCACAGCACCGTCTCCGTCTGGCACATCCTGGGCAACATGCTCTTCCTCTGGTGGTTCGGCCGCCAGGTCGAGGAGCGCATCGGCGGACGGGAGTTCCTCGTCTTCTACCTCCTCGCCGCCGTCTTCGCCGGCGTGGCCTACACCGCCGCCGCGATGGCCGGCTTGCACCCCATCAGGGCCCCCGTCGTCGGCGCCTCCGGCGCCGTCCTCGCCGTCCTCCTCCTCTCGGCCCTCTGGTACCCCGACCAGGTCATCCACCTCTTCTTCTTCATCCCCGTGCCGATCTGGCTGGTGATCGTCTACCTCCTCGCCCGCGACGCCTTCTCGTTCCTCGGCAAGTCCAACGAAGGCATCGCCACCTCCGCCCACCTGGCCGGCGCCCTCTTCGGCTACATGTACTGGAAGTTCGAGTGGCAATTCTCCGGCCTGTTCTCCGGCTGGGGCTGGGGCGGCCCCGAGGCCGCCGCGAAACGCGGCCGCGCCCGCCTGCGCATCTACGCCCCCGACGAGGAACCGACGCCCCCCGCCGCCCCGGCGTCGCGCATCGACGACGAGCAGCTCGAGGCGCAGATGGACGCCATCCTCGCCAAGGTGAGCCGGGTCGGAATGGGCGGCCTCACCGAGGCCGAGAAGCAGACGTTATTGCGGGCCAGCGACACCATCCGGAAGAAGCAATCCTGAGGCTGCCATGCCGCTCTTCGACTACCAGTGCGCCTCCTGCGGCCACGCGTTCGAGGCCCTCGTCTTCCACGGCGACGAGCCGGAGTGCCCCCACTGCAAGGGCAAGGAGCTGGCCCGCCAGCTCAGCCTGCCCGCCGCCCCGGCGGCCGGCGCCGGGCCGCAGACGTGCCGCTCACAGGGCCCGCCGTGCGGCCCCGTGTGCGGGCGTTGGAAGGGTACGGAGTAGTCCGTCAAGCGTCGATTGCCGGGTGACCCGGTTGCGCCGGGGCTCCCGCACTTGCGCTTCGGGCCGGGACAACCCGTCAATCGAAGCTTGACGGATCGCTAGCTAGAAGCCCTGGGCGGAGCCGCCGCAGACGCCGAGTGCCCCCTTGTTGAAGCCGCCCGCGAGGTTGAAGCCGCCCTGCAGGCCGCCCGCGAACCCGCCCTGTAGGCCACCAGCGAATCCGCCTTGCAGGCCGCCGGCGAACCCGCCCTGCAGACCGCCCGCGAACCCGCCCTGCAGGCCGCCGACCAGGCCGCCCTGGAGCCCGCCGGCGAGATTGAAGCCGCCCTGTAGGCCGCCCGCCAGCCCGCCGGCGAACCCGCCCTGCAAACCGCCAGCGAATCCGCCCTGGAGGCCGCCCGCCAATCCGCCGGCGAACCCGCCCTGCAAACCGCCCACGAGGCCGCCCTGCAGCCCGCCCGCAAGCCCACCGACCAGGCCGCCCTGTAGGCCGCCCACGAGACCGCCGGAAAGGCTGATACCTCCCGCAAGGCTGATGCCGCCGGAGAGGCTGATGCCGCCCGACAGGCTGATGCCGCCGGCGAGGCTGAGGCCGCCCACCAGGTTGTTCTGTCCGGCGACGTTGCCGTTGAGCGAGGAGTTCGTGTTGATGGTCACCGAGGTGTTCTGCCCGGTGGACATGTTGACGTTCATGCCGCCCATCGGGCTGGGCGCCGGGCTGAGGCCGCCCCAGGGCGACAGCGGCGAGCCGTTGAGGCCGGGCCGGCCGGGGATGCCCTTGCGGTACTGCCCGTGCGACTCGCCGGGGGTGGTCAGCAGCACCACCGCTCCCACGATCCCCAGGGCATACGCCACCTGCATCAGACGCGCGAGGCAGTTCATTCGGAGGCTCCGTCAGGGGTATACGGACACGCGGCGGCCATGACGCGATGGCGCACCCCGACATCCGCCCAACTGTCTCGGAGGCGTATGGCTCCTGATGCCTGCGAAGACCCCTTTCTCGGGTCGCCTCCTTAGGGACAATTTTCCCTCCCCGGCGGCCTCCTGTCAAGTCCGCAGGGGCACCGGGCGCATGACGGGGCCCCACCGAGACGGCCTCACGGCGGCACCCGATGGAGACGCACGGGGATCGAGGGAGGGAAGTGGGGCGGAGAGGGGTGAGTGAGGGGATTTGAACCCCCGACATCCAGATCCACAGTCTGGCGCTCTAACCAGCTGAGCTACACCCACCATGAACACCAGCATTCTAGCCGCTCCGGGGCAAAGTTCAAGGGCGTTCGACGCCGCCGCTTCCTTGACCTGAGCCGCGCCAACCGGTAGCCTCGATGATATCCTCCCGCCTGCCGGAGCATCCCGCCATGCGCTTCCTCCCCCTCGCCGCCCTCCCCCTGCTGCTCGCCGCGTCGCCCCCCGGCAAGCCGCCCGAGGTGCCCCCCGGCCACGCGAAAGAGATGGCCGCCGGCCGCGAGCTGTTCACGAAATCCGTCCGCAAGACCCTCCTCGACCACTGCTTCAAGTGTCACGGCGCCGGCCCCAAGCTGCGCGGCGGCCTCGACATCGCCACACGCGACCTCCTCCTCAAAGGCGGCGACAACGGCCCGGCCATCATCCCCGGCAAGAGCGCCACCAGCCGCATGCACCGCCTCTCGGCGCACCTCGATGAGCCGTTCATGCCGCCCAAGGGCAACGACCCGCTCGGCAAGCAGCAACGCGCCGACCTCGCGAAATGGATCGACCTCGGCGCCCCCTACGACAAGCCCCTCGACGGACGCAAGGAGGCGGTCAAGCCCAAGACCTTCGTCGTCACCGCGGAGGACCGCGACTTCTGGTCCTTCCGCCCCCTGGTGAAACCACCCATCCCGGCCGTGAAGGCCGGGTGGGATAACAACCCCATCGACCGCTTCCTCCTCGCGGCGATGGAGAAGAAGGGGTTGACCCCGTCGCCCCGCGCCGACAGACGCACCGTCGCCCGCCGCCTTTATCTCGGCCTGACGGGCCTGCCCCCGACGCCGGAAGAGATGGCGGCGGCCCTCGCCGACGGCCGCCCGGACGCCCATGCACGCCTCGTGGACCGCCTCCTCGCCTCCCCGGCCACGGGCGAGAAGTGGGCGCGGCACTGGCTCGACGTGGCCCGCTTCGCCGAGAGCCACGGCTTCGAGCATGATTACGACCGCCCGCACGCCTGGCCCTACCGCGACTTCGTCATCAAGGCGCTCAACGCCGATTTGCCGTATCGCGACTTCGCCCGGTGGCAGATCGCCGGCGACGAGATCGCGCCGGACGACCCCCTCGCCCTCACCGCCACCGGCTTCCTCGGCGCCGGCGTCCACAGCACGCAGATCACCGCCAACACCGTCGAGAAGGAGCGCTACGACGAGCTGGACGACATCGTCCGCACCGCCGGGACCGCCTTCCTCGGCATCACGCTCGGCTGCGCCCGCTGCCACGATCACAAGTACGACCCCATCGGCTCGCGCGAGTATTACCGGCTCGTCTCCACGTTCACCAAGACCGTCCGCTCCGAGCAGGACATCGACCTCGACCCCGTGGCGGCGAAGGCCGCCCGCGAGCGCCACGCCTCCGAGGTGAAGAGGCTCGAATCTGAGCTGGCGAAGCTGGAGCAGGGGCCGGTGAAGACGCGGATGCACGAGTGGATGAAGAAGGGCGCACGCACGCCCTGGCTGGTGCTGCCGCTGAAGGCGAAGTCCGCAGGGGGCGCGGTGTTCGTCACCCAGCCGGACGGCTCCTCCCTGGCCACGGGCAAGAGCGCCCCGAATGACACCTACACCCTGACGGTGACGGCGCCCCCGGGGCTGTTGGCCGCCATCCGGCTGGAGGCGCTGGCGCACCCGTCGCTCGTCAAGGGCGGGCCGGGACGCGCACCCAACGGCAACTTCGCCCTCAGCGACCTCAAGGCCACCCTTGCGGACAAGCCGCTGAAGCTGGCCAACGCACGGGCGACGTTCGAGCAGAAGGGGCTGCCCGTGGCCGCCGTCATCGACGCCGACCCGCGATCGGCGTGGGCGGTCGATCCGCAATTCGGCAAGGACCACGCCGCCGTCTTCGACCTGGCCGAGCCGGTGGAGGTGGCCGCCGCCGGCGCCGAGCTGGTGCTGACGCTGCGTTTCAACAACAACACGCAGCACTCCATCGGCAGGCCGCGCGTGTCGGTGACGGGCGACACCAAGGCCCCCGCGACTGCGGGCGAGGGGATCCCGCCGGCGGTGCGGGCGGCGCTGTCGGTGAAGGGGGAGTTCTCCGAGAAGGAGGCGGCCGTCGTCCTGGCGTGGTACCGCACGCAGGATGCGGCGTGGCGCAAGCAGAATGACGGCCTGGAGGCCTTGAAGCGCAAGGGCCCCGACGTGGGCAAGGTCAAGGCGATGATCTGCTCCGAGGGCGTGCCGGCGGTGCGCCTGCACACGCAGGGCGGCGACTACCTGGAGCAGACGCACTACCTCCTCCGCGGCGATTCCAACCAGAAGGACGGCGTCGCCACGCAGGCATTCCCCGAGGTCCTGGTCCGCCGGCCCGAGGCCGTCAAGAAGTGGCGGCCCGTCCCCACGTCACGCACCCCCGGCACGCGGCGGGCGATGGCCGACTGGCTGGTAGACGTGGAGGACGGCGCCGGCCACCTGCTGGCGCGCGTCATGGTCAACCGGCTGTGGCAGCACCATTTCGGCAGAGGGATCGTGGCCACGCCGAGCGACTTCGGCACGCAGGGTGAGCGGCCCACGCACCCCGAATTGCTCGACTGGCTGGCCGGCGAGCTGATCTCGTCGGGCTGGTCGCTCAAGCACATCCACCGCCTCATTCTCACCAGTGCCGCCTGGCAGCAGGCCTCGGCCGACGACGCGGCGAAGAACGCCATCGACAGCGAGAACCGCTTCCTCTGGCGGCGGGTGCCGCGTCGGCTGGAGGCGGAGAGCGTGCGCGACTCGCTGCTGGCGGTGTCGGGGCAGCTCGACCGACGGATGGGCGGGGCGGGGACGCTGGACGTGAACATGAAGCGGCGTTCGGTGTACTTCTTCCTCAAGAGGAGCCAGCTCAACCCGATGATGACGCTGTTCGACGCCCCCGACGGCACGGTCGGCATCGAGTCGCGGACCACCACGACCATCGCTCCCCAGGCGCTGCTACTGATGAACAGCCCGGTGGTGCGCGAGGCGTCACGGAAGTTCGCCGCGCGTCTGGCGGGGATGGCCGACGAAGACGCGGTGCGTTCCGGCTACGAGATGGCGGTGGGCCGCCTCCCGTCGGCGGACGAGCTGAAGGAGACGGCGGCGTTCCTGAAGGAGCAACGCCGCGAGTACGCCGACGAGAAGAAGCCGGCCCCGGAGGCGTTGGCGCTGGCGGACTTCTGCCAGGTGCTGCTCGGCCTCAACGAGTTCCTCTACGTCGATTGATCCCGTAGGGCAGGCTGCCAGCCTGCCTTCCGCTGTATCGGCAGGCTTGCAGCCTGCCCTACGAGGACCGCCCCGCGGAGGCACCCCATGCCGCTGATGGACCACCCCGAGGAGGACCGCTTCATCCGCGGCATCGCCGCGTCCCCCGAGGACGAGGCGTTGCGGGTGGTCTACGCCGACTGGCTGGAGGAGCAGGGCCACGCGGCGAGGTCGGCGTATCTGCGGGCGGAGGTCAAGCATTTCAAGTCGAAGCGCAAGAAGAAGAGCGAGAAGTGGTCGCAGGTGAAAGGGATCGATGCAGTCTGGGCCAACATGGTGAGCCGCCCGCCGTTCGGCATCCTCCGGCCCGGTCTGACGTTTCACAACGAGGGGAGGCCGCCGATCACAAGGCCCGACTTGGCCGCACTGGAAAGGCACTGGAAGACGACACTCCCGCCTGATTACGCCGCCTTCCTACTCCTGCACAACGGTGGCGTGCCGAACAAGGCAACGTTGATGGCCTTCGCCGTCGATAATGAAGACTACGACGAAGACGAGGACGCGGGCGGCGATTCCGAAGTGGTCGGTGTCTTCGAGTTGGATCTGCGACTCTTCAGTCTGGGTGACTTGGCACACCGCGGGAAAACCGCCCATTGGACGAGTGCCAACGGGTTGTGCCGCGGCCGCGCCGCGAAGGACGAGGTACTCGCACACCTGATGCTCATCGGCACGCTGACCTACCTCGACGAAACTCCGCCCGAGGTCAACTGGCTCTTCCTCGACACCAGGCCGGACGCCGTGGCCCGGTATCCCCAACTTTGCTTCACGCATGACGGCAAGGGCCTGACTGCTTGGGACGCGGAAAGCCGCTATCCATCCTTCATCGCCCTCCTGTCCGACCTTTACGACACCTGACACCATCGGGCCTCTCCCATGACCATCTCCCACCACGTCGCCACCCCGATCCTCCCTCGCCGCGACTTCCTCGCCAAGGCCGGCGGCGGCCTCGGCATGCTCGCGCTGTCCTCCATGCTCAACGAGGCCGACGCCGCCACCGACCCCCTCGCGCCGAAGAAGCCGCACTTCGCCGCCAAGGCCAAGAGCGTCATCTGGCTGTTCATGAACGGCGGGCCGTCGCAGGTCGATACCTGGGACTACAAGCCCGAGCTGATGAAGCGCGACGGCAAGACCCTCGACGGCTTCGACAACAAGACCGGCTTCTTCCCCGGCGAGGTCGGCCCCCTCATGAGGTCGCCCTTCAAGTGGGCCCGACACGGCAAGTCCGGCACCTGGGTGCCCGAGATCTTCCCCAACATCGCCCGACACGTCGATGACATCGCCTTCGTCCACTCGTGCTGGACCGAGACGAATAACCACGCCCCCGCCCTCTTCCAGATCAACACCGGCATGGCCCGCATGGGCTTCCCCTGCGTCGGCTCGTGGGTCACCTACGGCCTCGGCTCCGAGTCGCGCAACCTCCCGGCCTTCGTCGTCATGTACGACACCCTCGGCCGCGGCCTGCCCAAGGGCCACGCCCTCAACTGGGGGGCAGGCTTCCTCCCCGGCATCTACCAGGGGACGGCCCTCAACCACCAGGGCGCGCCCATCGAGAACCTGCTGCCCGCGCCGGAGATGGCCGGCAAGGCCCAACGCCGCCAGCTCGACCTCATGCGCCGCCTCAACCAGAAGCACCAGGAGAAGCGCGAGGGCGAGGCCGAGCTGGCCGCCCGCATCGAGACGTTCGAGCTGGCCTACCGCATGCAGACGGCGGCCCCGGAGGCGCTGGACGTGTCACGCGAGTCGATGAAGACGCAGGAGCTGTACGGCGTCGGCGAGAAGCGCTGCGGCCACTTCGCCAAGCAGTGCCTGATGGCGCGGCGTCTCGTCGAGCGTGGCGTGCGTTACGTGCAGATCTATTCGGGCGGCATGGAGAACGAGCGGAGCTGGGACGGCCACACCGACATCGCCAGCAACCACCGCCAGTTCGCCGGCGAGACCGACCAGCCCGTCGCCGCCCTCCTCACCGACCTCAAGGCCCGTGGCCTGCTCGACGAGACGCTCGTCATCTGGGGCGGCGAGTTCGGCCGCCTGCCGGTGGCGCAGCGGCCCAAGGGCACGACGCGCATGGGCCGCGACCACAACCCGCACGCCTTCACGATGTGGTTCGCGGGCGGCGGCACGAAGGGCGGGGCACACCACGGCGAGACGGACGACATCGGCTTCAAGGCGGCGGTCAACCGCGTGAGCGTGCACGACATCCACGCGACGATCCTGCACCTGCTGGGCTTCGACCACACGAAGCTGACGTACAAGTACAACGGCCGCCGCTACCGCCTGACGGACGTGCACGGCGACCCGATCAAGACGATCCTGGCGTGACAAGCAGGCGAGGGGTTGGCCACACCTCCGCTCCCTCGATCTTGGCGGCTGGGCGCTGGGCGATGAGGGAGCGAGGACACTGGCCGCGGCGTCGAGGAGCTCCCCGCGCCTGCGTCATCTCAGGTTGAATTCATGTGGCGTCGGCCGTGTCGGCGGCGAGGCGATCCTGAACGCGGCGTGGCCGGTGAGCCAGAAGATCCTCGGGTTGTGGGGGAACAAACTCGATATGCTGCGAGAGGCTTTCCGCGCCCGCTTCGTCACCGTGGACGCCAGGTTCACCACCGCCCGCGCCGTCGCCGTCGCCGACGGCAAGATCATCGCGATCGGCGCTGATGACGCCGCCCTCAAGCACAGGGGGCCGAGGACGCGCGTCATCGACGCCGGGGGCAAGACCGTCCTGCCCGGCCTGTACGACTCGCACGTCCACCCCGTCGGCGTCGTCACGACCGAGCTGGCCGACCCGCCCCCCGTCCTGCGCTCGCTCAAGGAGGCGTTCGCCTTCATCAGGGAACGCGCCGCCGACCTCCCCGAGGGCCGGTGGATCGTCCTGCGCTACACCTTCCCCACGCGCCTCGACGAGGGCCGCTTCCCGACGAGGGCCGAGCTGGACGCGGCGATTGAGCCAGCCGGCCCGACTCTGGTATCATTCGCGATGGGCAAGCGGAGGCCGAAGGCGTGCTGATCAAGTCACACCGTCAGGAGTCCTTGTCACGCGCCTTCATCCAGGCCATCGCGGGCCGGTGCGGCATGAGCTGCGGCATACGCGATTTCGACTACGGCATCGACGTGACGGTCCATGCCATTCGGGAGTACGGAGGCCGCTACGCCGAGACCGGCCATCGGATCGACATCCAGGCCAAATCGAGCACGACAGCGACGGTGACGTCGTCGGAGATCCTGTATGATCTGGATGTGTCGGCGTACGAGATGCTCCGCGATCCGGGCGCGGGTGCCCCGCGTATGCTCGTCCTCCTCCTGCTGCCCGAGGATGAGGCCACCTGGACGGATCTGGGGGGAAGGGGGCTCTTGCTTCGGGGTCAGGCGTACTGGATGTCGCTCCTGGGCAGGCCGCCTACGAAGAACAAGAAGACCATCGCGTTGAGGTCCCACTCACGGACCGATTCACGATGGAAGCGCTTACCCACCTCATGGGCAGGATACGAAGGGGCGAATACCCATGAATCATTCCGCCTGGATCGATCCGCGCCTGTATCAGTTGACCGTGGCCCAGGTCACGGACTACCTCAAGGATCATGGCTGGGCTCCGAAGCCGTACCCGCGCCCGCAGCTCCTCGTCTTCGAGGGGCCGAAGGCGGACGACGGCGAGCCGATGATCCAGATCCTCCCGGCGTCGGAGCGGGCCAGCGACTACGGGATGCGGTTGGAGGAGATGCTCGGCTCGCTGGCCGTGATCGAGAACCGTCGGCCCCTCGCCATCCTCGAAGAGATGCTGGGGCTGGCGCAGAAGAACGGCGCCGCCCACGCCGTCGCGGACGGCGGCGTGCGGCAGCCTTGACCGGGCCGGGTGGGAGGATGCCATGAGCGGCGTGCGCGAGGCGATCCTCGACGACATCATCGCCAACCCAGACGACGACACGCCGCGCCTGGTGATGGCCGACTGGCTGGACGAGAACGGTGACCCGGAGCGGGCCGATTTTATCCGCGTACAGATCGCGTTGGGGAGGATGCCGGAGGACGACGAGCGGCGGTGGGAGCTGGAGGACAGGGAGCACATCCTGCTTGCACGGCATCGGAACGCCTGGGCCCGTGAGCTGCCAGAGGGGATCACGCTGGATCTGTTGCGGCCGGCGGGCCCGTTCGTCCGCGGCCTCGTCGATGCGGTGGAGTGCACCGCCGAGACATACATCAGAGGCGGCCTGGGGTTTCGCCACCCGATCCGTTCAGCCCGGCTCATGCTAACCGAAGGAGTTGGAGATCCCGGATATGATCTTCGCCCCGACGGCCTTGAGGCCGCGGGCCCGCTGCCCTTCGAACGGGTCGTTGAATCACCCGTGGCCGAACGCTTGACCGGGCTCGACCTCCGGTATCAGGGGTTGACGCCCGAGCAGGCGGCGATGATCGCCGCCTCGACCCACTTCCGCGGCCTTCGCGAGCTGAACTTGGCTGCGAATCTGATCGAGGCGGCCGGCCTCAAGGCCCTCGCGGAATCCGCCCGTCTCCCCCGGCTTGAGTCGCTCATTGTCTACGACAACAGGGTCAGGAGCGAGGGCGTCGAGTGCTTGGCCGCCTCGTCACTCTCGGAGCGCCTCCGGACTCTTGATATCGGGAAAACCGCCCCCGACGATTCCGGGGGTCTGCTCGCGATCCTTTCCCGGACGCGTTTCCAGCGGCTCCTCTCGTTGGGCCTGCGTGAAGCGGGGCTCGGGGCGGCCGACATCGTGCGCCTGTGCGACAGCACCTGGCTCGCAGGCCTGGAAAGCCTCGATCTCAGCTTGAACCCGGTTACGGAGGATGGCGTCATCGCCCTCGCCGACTGCCCACGCCTCGCCGGCCTCCGTTCGCTCCGCCTCGATCACATGTCACTGACCGTAGCCGGCATCACCGCACTCGCCTCTTCCGCGCACCTCGGCCGGCTCCGCACGCTCCATCTCAGTTTCCCTTGGGACGACCGCCTTGGCCCTGCGGGTGCGACGGCTCTGACATCCTCGCCCGCGGTCAAGGGGATGGACGAGCTGTCTCTCGACTGTCAGGACATCGGGGATGAAGGGGCAATCGCCCTGGCACGTTGGCCGGGGCTCGCCGGCGTCCGGCGGCTCAATCTGGGGCGGAATCGGATCGGCACTGAAGGAGCCGCGGCGCTGGCTGCCTCCCCCCATCTCTCGCGGATCGAGGTGCTGAAGTTCCACGAAAACGCGCTCGGTGACCTCGGGGCCGCCTCGCTCGCCGGCCGGTTCCCACGCCTCCGAAAGCTGTTGCTCTATGGTTGCGATATCGGCCCGGCCGGTGGCGAGGCGCTGCTGCGTGCCGACTGGCCTGCTACGTTGACTGAGCTGCATCTCCGCCACAACCGCCTCGACGGAATGGAAGAGGCCTTCCGCGCCCGTTTTGGCGACATTGTCCGCATCTGAAGGGGCTCCCCGAATGTCCATCCTCCTCCTCTCCCTCCTCGCCGCCCCCGCCGACCTCATCGTCCACAATGCCCACGTCGTCACCGTGGACGCCAAGTTCTCCACCGCACGGGCCGTTGCCGTTGCCGACGGCAAGATCACCGCCGTCGGCGACGACGCCACGGTCCTCAAGCACAAGGGGCCGAAGACGCGCGTCATCGACGCCAAGGGCAAGACCGTCCTGCCCGGCCTGTACGACTCGCACGTCCACCCCGTCGGCGTCGTCACGACCGAGCTGGCCGACCCGCCCCCCGTCCTGCGCTCGCTCAAGGAGGCGTTCGCCTTCATCAGGGAACGCGCCGCCGACCTCCCCGAGGGCCGGTGGATCGTCCTCCGCTACACCTTCCCCACGCGCCTCGACGAGGGCCGCTTCCCGACGAAGGCCGAGCTGGACGCCGCCGCCCCCAAGCACCCCGTCCTCTTCCACGCCGGGCCCGCCGGCATGGTCAACTCCAGGGCACTCGAAATCTCGAAGATCACCAGGGATACCAAATCGCCCTCGACGGGCATGGTCGTCAAGGACCCGGGGACCGGCGAGCCGACCGGCATGATCCGCAACGCCTACGGCCTGCTCAAGGGCGTGCCGCGCGAGGGCGACAAGGTCTCGGCCAAGGACCTCCGCGCCGGCGTGAAGAAGCTCTTCCGCCTGTACAACGAGCGCGGCCTCACCAGCGTCGCCGACCGCAACGGCTCGAAGTCGAACCTCGACCTGTACCGCTCACTGGCCAAGGAGGGCGAGCTGACGTTGCGCGTCAACTGCTCGCGTGGCTTCAGCGCGTCCAGCAACGCGGAGGAGCTGGAGAAGCGTCTGAAGCAGTTGGAGGAGGAGGGCGGCCCGACCGGCAAGGGCGACGACTGGGTGCGCATCGGCCCGCTGAAGATGTTCCTCGACGGCGGCATGCTCAACGGCACCGCCTACATGCGCCAGCCGTGGCCGCCCGGCCCGACGTACCAGATCACCGAGAAGGACTACCGCGGGCTGCTGTTCATCAAGCCCGAGGCGCTCAAGGACGCCGTCACCGCCGCCGTCAAGCGCGGCTGGCAGCCGACGGCCCACTGCGCCGGCGAGGGCGCGATGGACGTGCTGATCGACGCCTACGAGCACGCGGACCGCGTCAAGAAGGTGCGTGACGTGCGTCCGTGCATCACGCACGCCAACTTCCCGTCGAAGCGGAACCTGGAGCGGTGCAAGGAGCTGGGCGTGGTGGCCGACGTGCAGCCGGCGTGGCTGTACAAGGACGGCGTGACGCTGGCGAAGGTGCTGCCGGAGGCGCGCATCCGCTGGTTCCAACCGTACCGCTCGTGGCTGGAGTACACCGTCGTCGGCGGCGGCAGCGACCACATGCTGCGTTTCGACGGCATCGACTCGACGAACCCGTGGTGCCCGTGGCTGGGCATGTGGACGGCGTTGACACGCAAGACGGAGCGGGGCGCGGCGCTGGTGCCCGACGAGAAGCTGACGCGCGAGCAGGCGCTGCGGATGTACACGATCCACAACGCCTACATCTGCCACGAGGAGAAGATCAAGGGCAGCCTGGAGGTGGGGAAGCTCGGCGACCTCATCATCATCGACCGCGACATCCTCAAGTGCCCCGTCGATGACGTGAAGGCGACGAAGGTGTTGCTGACCGTCGTGGGCGGCAAGGTGGTGCATGAGGCGAAGGAGTGAGCCGCCTCACTCGGTGACCTCGACGTCGATGGTGCCCCCGTCGCCGACGGCGCGCACCTGGGCGGCGAGGTCGGCGAGGAAGGCGTACCGCTCCTCCGCCGGGACCGCGGCGAGGGTGACGCCGTCCTCGGCCTCCTTCGTGCAGAACGGCGGGTAGGCCGAGATCAGATGCCCCGGCTCCAGGCTGCCGCCGTCGGCCTGGAACGCCCGCAGGACGCGTATCGAAAGCAGGTCGTCCTCGTCGTCGCCCTCCGCCGCCGCGAGGAAGCCGGCCAGATCCACGCCGAGGGCCTCGACCTCACCGGTCTCCGCCGCGAGGCGGATGACGCGGCCCTCGCGCAGGAGGAATTGATCGCCGCGGCAATCCTCGGCGAAGGGGACGTCCTCGGGCCGCAGCTCCGAGTACAGGCGGTGGAAGGCGGCCTTGCCGTGCCAGGCGTGGCGCAGCGAGTGCCACGGCGGGCCGTGGCACGCGCCGCGGACGTGCAGCCCGCCGTTGAAGAGGATGAAGCCGTTGACGGCGCGGAGGAGGACGGCGAGGTCCGCCGGCAGGGCGGCGAACAGGGCCTCGTCATGGATGGGTGGCCCGGCCCAGGTGATGTCGTCGGGTCTCATGTTGCCCCCTCGTGTGCGTGATCAAATGGACCAGGGCCAGACGGTGTTGCCCGCGCCGCATCGGGGGCAGTCTCCTCGCCCCATGCCGTCCTTGCGGGGTCGGACGAAGACCCAGTCCCGCAAATAGTAGAAGGCGAAGATACAGGCCGCAGCCAGCGGCAGCAAGAACGCAAGGAGGACGCCCCCACAGAAGAGCCCCATCAACAGGAGGACGAGCCCGGCCCAGGTGACGGTGACGAGCCCCTCCCCGGGCCGCAGGTCAGGCGGCGCCGGATCCCACGGGTCGTCGTCCCCGGGATCAACCTCAAGGCTGAAGACCTGCCCGCACCGATGACAACGCATGTCGCCCTCGTGATCGCTCGACGACAGGTAGCCGCTCACGCGGTCTCTGGAGCTGGACAGAATGAGACGCGGTCGGCGGCCACGCCGCGGATGCCGCCGACCTCACTGCCCCTGAAACGCACAAACCGTCAGAAAGTTGCATTGCAGGGGGTTGTCTGGGGGTGTGCAATGCAATGCAATTCGCACCCACCGGCCACACCTCCGTGTCTACTTCCGTCCAATTGCCACCCCCGTCTGAACGGCTACTGGGACAGCTCCGCCACCAGCCTCCGATACGCCTCGAACGCCGGCTTCGGCATGTAGTCATCGCGCATCACGCCCAGTTGGTGGAACGGCCCAGGCTCCGCGCTGTCGGCGTCGCGGAGGTGGAACAGCTCGTAGGCCCGGATGTTCAGCTCCCCGCGCAGGCGATGCACCGTCCGTACGGCCGTCTCGATCACCTCGGCCTGGCGCTCGGGGCTCTTGCCCGGCCCCGTCGCCCAGCCGTTCTCGCTGACGTGCATCGGCACCGTGGGCGGGATGCCCGCGTCTGCGAGATGCTTGCACCGGAACTCACGCAGCATCTCCTCGACGCGGGCCTCCAGGCGGTCCGGCGGCACGGGCCGCCACACGTCGGGGAAGAAGTCGAAGCCGACGTGCCCCAGCGCCGCTAGGAATGCCGGCGTCGCCCGGCGGCCCAGGTCGGTCCAGAATCCGTCATCGTCGCGCAGCGTCACGGCGGCGTTGAATCCGACGCTCACCGTCAGCCCCAGCCTCCGCGCCTCGTCGTGGCCGGCGATCACGCCGGCGATGACGGCGGCACGCACGCCCGGCGAGGCGCCGTCGCCGCCGGTGCCGGCGTCGGCGTTGTTCGGCTCCTCCGCGATCTGGAGCGAGCCCAGCGCCGGGCCGTACCCGCGGACCGTGCGGCGGACGAAGGCGTCCCAATCGTCCGTCTGCTCGACGGCGGGGCGGTAGCACAGGACGAGGTCGAGCTTGCGGGCGCCGTGGATGAGATGCAGTGGCTCCGGCGGGGCGACTGTGCCGACGCGGCCCTCGCCCAGGTAGTGGGCGTAGGCGCGGACGAGGAACGGCCCGGCGGGGCGGAGGGCCGCCAGCGCCTGCTCGATGCGTGCGGGGTCATCGGGCGGGCCGGCGGTGAGGCCGGTGCCAGAGGCGTTGACGCTGCCGGGGAAGATGCCGAACAAGAGCCCGCTCATGCCTACACTATCCCCGATCCCGTCCCGAGGGGCAAGACATGACACGCACCATCCTCGCCGCCGCCGCCCTCGCCCTCTGCGCCGCCGACTGGCCGCACTGGCGTGGCCCCGCACGCGACGGCTCCAGCGCCGAGGCGTCCGGCTGGGACGGCAAGTCCTGGCTCGCCGACAGGCCACGCTGGACGATCGACGTGGGCGAGGGCTGCACCTCCCCCATCTTCTTCGCCGCCGACAAGTTCTATACCCTCGGCTGGAGCAAGGGCAAGGACACCGTCGTCCGCATCGACCCGGCCACGGGCAAGATCGTCTGGCGGGCCAGCTACGACGCCCCGAAGTACGGCCGGCACCACGTCGGCGACACGGTCTTCTACGGCGGCCCCACCGCCACCCCCGACTTCAACCACAGCCTCGGCCACGTCTACACCCTGAACAACGACGGCGCCCTCAACGCCTGGAAGTACGAGGACGGCAAGCACGTCTGGGGCCTCAACCTCTACGACACCTACAAGATGCCGCGCCGCCCCAAGGTCGGCACCGGCGGCCAGCAGCGCGATTACGGCTACACCTGCGCCCCGCACACCTACTACACCTCGCTCCTCGTCGAGGTCGGCGGCGCCGACGGCACCGTCATGGCGTTCGACACGAAGACGGGCAAACGCCTGTGGGCGTCGGAGTACAAGGGGCTCGCCGGCCATACCGGCGCGATGGCGCTCATGACCGTGGGCAAGATCCCGTGCGTCGTCGTCCTTACGTTGCGCGACCTGGTGGTCATCCGGCTCGACCGGGGCAACGAGGGCAAGACGCTGGCGTCCACGCCGTGGGCCACGGAGTTCGCCAACAACATCGCCGGGCCAGCGGTGTCGGGCCAGAGCGTCCTCGTCACGTCGGGCTACAACATCGGCCGCATCGCCCGGTTCACCGTCACCGAGGGCGGCATCAAGAAGGACTGGGAGGCGAAGCACTACTCGAAGGCCTGCACCCCGGTGATCCACGGCGATCACGTCTACTGGGCGTGGCAGAAGGTGCATTGCCTCGACTGGAAGACGGGCAAGCAGCTCTGGGAGGGCGGCGCATTCGCCGACCCCGGCTCCTGCATCCTGACCTCGGACAAACGCCTGATCGTCTGGGGCGGGATGGGCCGGCTGGCGCTCGTCGAGACCGCCGGGCGATCCCCGGACGCCTACACCGAGCTGGCGTCGCGCACACGCCTCTCGGCGGCGCATGCGTGGCCGCACGCCTGCCTCGCCAACGGCAGCCTCTACCTCAAGGACCGCCTCGGCAAGTTGACCGCATTCAACACGAAGCGGTGAGGGCGTTCGGGCACGCGAGCTCCGGGGGCCGACGCGGCCGACGCCCCGGCCCGCCCGGAGCCCGGACGACGAGCGGCGACGGCTGTCGGTTCGACACGCCGTTGACGCCGGCCGGGAACGCCCCGGGCCGATGGCCCTTGAGCCCCCGGCTGTTCGGGGTGGGGAGTGGCAGGCTGTTGGAGCCGCCTCGGCGACCTCGGTGACGCGCATGGATCACAGGGAGCAATGGATCGCCCCCCCCGCCCCTGGCCTCCGGACCGCCCCCGCCATTCAATACCCCTTGCTGCCCCAATCCCCCTCGAGGCGAAGCGTGTCCACGTCCCAGATGTCGGCGGTGGCCGGCACGGGGTTCATCGGCCCCGTCCACGTCGAGGCGCTCCGCCGCCTCGGACGCCCCGTCGCCGGCATCCTCGGCTCTTCCCCCGCCCGCGGACGCCACGCCGCCGCACGCCTCGGCCTCTCACGCGCCTACGACTCCTTCGCCGACCTCCTCGCCGACCCCTCCGTCGCCGTCGTCCACATCGCCACCCCCAACCGCCTCCACTTCGAGCAGTGCCGCGCCGCCCTCGCCGCCGGCAAGCACGTCGTCTGCGAGAAGCCCCTCGGCATGAACAGCGCCGAGACCGCCGACCTCGTCCGCCTCGCCCGCGCCTCCGGCCTCGTCGCCGCCGTCTGCTACAACACCCGCTTCTACGCCCAGAATCAAGAGGCCCGCCGCCGCGCCGCCTCCCTCGGACGCCTCTTCCACGTCACGGGCGCCTACCTCCAGGACTGGCTGCTCCTCGACACGGATTACAACTGGCGCCTGGAGGAGGCCGACGGCGGCGCCTCCCGCGCCCTCGCCGACATCGGCACCCACTGGCTCGACCTGGTCCAGCACGTCACCGCCCGCCGCGTCACCTCCCTCTGCGCCGACCTGTCCACCGTCCACGCCGTCCGCCGCCGGCCCGCCGGCCCCGTCGAGACCTTCCAGGCCTCCGCCGGCCCGCGCGCCGACACCCCCATCGCCACGGAGGACGCCGCCTCCCTCCTCCTGCGGTTCGAGGGCGGCGCGTCCGGCTGCCTCACCGTGTCGCAGGTCGCCGCCGGACGCAAGAACCAGCTCCGCTGGGAGGCGTCGTTCGCCGAGGGCTCCCTCGCCTGGGACGGCGAGCGCCCCGAGGAGCTGTGGCTGGGGCGCCGCGGCGAGCCCAACGCCTCCATCCCGCGTGAGCCCGGCCCGTCCAGCGACTACCCCCCCGGCCACGCCGAGGGGTTCCCCGACACGTTCAAACACCTCTTCCGCGCCATCTACGCACGCATCGAGGGGGCAGCCGCCGACTACCCCACGTTCGCCGACGGCCACGCCGCCGTCACGCTGGTCGAGGCCGCCCTCGCCAGCGCCCGCGGCCGGTGCTGGATCGACGTGCCCCAGTGAGCCACCCGGAGGCCTGGCCGATGTACCGCGAGCTCGACCCCACGCCCGACCAGGACCCGCGCCTCACCCGCGGCCCCGCCGACGAGGCCCCCTGGCCCACCATCGCCCTCGGCGCGCGCATGCAGGGCATCGCCCACCTCCTCTACGCCGGCTCCCTCCTCCTGGCCTTCCTCCTCTTCCTCCTGGCCGCCGTCAGCGGCGGCATGCGCGGCAGCGAGGCCGAGCTCCTCGGGCCCCTCGTCGGCGTGGTCGTCGTCCTGGCCCTGTGCGGCAACTGGATCCTCAGCCTCATCGCATCCGCCATCCTCGCCAGCGCCAACGCCGGCGGCAAGGCCCGCGGAATGGCCGTCGCCATGCTCGCCTGCACCCTCCTCGTCCTCATCCGCCTGCCGTCCATCGGCTTCGACCTCATGATGATCGACCGCGGCGGCTTCGGCATGGGCGGCCCCGAGCGCATGTTCGGCGGCCTCGGCCTCGTCTTCCTCGGCATGTGCGAGACCGCCCGCCTCTCCCTCGCCGGGTTCTACGCCGCCGCCGCCGCCCGCGCCGCCGGCAAGCCCGGCCTGGCCTCCACCGCCAACCTCGTCGGCGTCCTCACCCCCGTCATCCTCGCCGCCCTCATGCTCTTCTCCTTCCTGGCCGCCGTCGCCTCCGTCGGAGGCCCCGGCGGGGGCGGCCCCGGCACCGGCATGGCCCTCGTCGCCGTCATGGGCGGTGCCACCGTCCTGCTGCTCCTGTTCGGTGGCGTCGTCCTGTTCCGGCTGGCGGCGGCGATGGCCAACCCGGGCTTCCGCCGTGACGAGGAATGAGGCCCGAGGGGACGCGAATGCTGACGATCCTGACGGCCACCGGGCCAGACAACGTGGGGCTGGCGGACCCGATCGTCCACCACGTCACCGCCGCCGGCGCGAACATCAGCGAATTGCAGATGTACGACCACGACCGCGAGCGTCTCTTCGCCATGCTCCTCCGCATGGACTGGCCGGCCGGCCGCGTCCCCCTCGCCGAATTGCGGGCGCGCATGAACGTGATCGGCCGCGACAAGGGCTTGTCGATCCGTGTGTGGTCGCCCGAGGAGGAGCCGCTCCCACGCATCGCCTTGCTCGTCACGCGCCGCCCCGAGGCGGCACGCGGCGTCCTCCAGGCCGCCAAGGACGGCTCGCTGCGCGTGCGTCCGGCCGTGATGATCGGCAATCGTCCTGATTGCGAGCCGCTGGCCCGCGAATGGGGGCTGGACTGGCAGTGCGTCGGCGACATGGAGGGCAGGCCCGACGACGCCCGCCTCCTCGCGCTGCTCGACCGCTACAAGACCGACCTCGTGGTCCTCGCCCGCTACATGCGCATCCTGCCGCCGTCCGTGTGCTGGGCCTACGGCGGCGGACGCATCATCAACCTCCACCCCGGCCTGCTCCCGCCGGTCCCTGGCGCCAACCCCTACCGCGAGGCGTACCAGCGGCGGATGCTCGTCTTCGGCGCCACGGTCCACTTCGCCGGGCCGGACCTCGGCCTGGGCGGGCAGATCATCCACCAGGACACCTTCCCCGTGAGGCCGGGGACGCCGCTCGACGAGATCCAGACGCGGGGCCGGACGACGCACGAGCCGGCCTGCCTCGTGGAGGGCCTGCGGCGGGTGGCCCACCGCGAGGTCGAGCTGCGCTTCCACAAGGTCGTCCCCGTCGCGGGGCCGCGCTGATGGCGAAGCAACGCAAGCTCGAAGCCTCCCCCTCCGCCGACCGCGCCGAGCTGCGCCGCCTGCTCGACGCCGCCAAGGCCGACCACCACGACGACGGCCCGCGCCTGGCGCTGGCCGACTGGCTGGAGGAGAACGGCGGCGAGGCCGACAGGGCACGCGCCGAGGTCATCCGCCTCCAGCTCGACACGGCGAACGGCGGGCCGGACTGGTCGCTCGCCGTCGAGCGCCTGCGCGAGAGGCACGTCCGCGAGTGGGTCGCCCCGCACCGGGCGTTCTTCAGCCGGCAGCTCCCCCGGTGCCGGCGGGGCCTGCTCCGCGTGGATCAGTCGGCGGAGAAGTGGGCGGCGGCCGGCCACCATGACGACGGGGCCTGGGCCTGGGTCGAGACGGCCGGGATCCCCGCACCCCACGCCGATGACGTGCCCGCCCTGCTCGCCTCGCCGCGCCTCGCGTCGGTCCCTTGCCTCGACTTCGACATCAACGCGCCGGCCAGGGCGTCGGCCCTCGCGGTGGCGGCCTGCCACCGCGCCCGCACGCTGCACATCTGCGTCCACGCCCGCAACGTCGCCCCCTTCGCCGCCGCCCTGCGGCCCGGCCTCCGCGAGCTCAGCCTGTCGGCCTGGGGCCACGAGGAGCGGGGCTGGGCGGCCCTGTTCCGTTCCGAGGGGGCCGCCGGGCTGACCGCGCTGAGGATGCCGGCCTCGATGCTCATGGACGCCCAGGCGGCGGCGCTCGCCGCGGCGCCGGGGATGGCCGGCCTGCGCCGGCTCGAGGTGGGGGGGTCGCTGCTGGCCAACGACGGGCTCGTGGCCCTGTCATCCTTGCCGCTCCGCTCCCTGTCGGCCGAGCGTGGATCCGCCGGCAAGCAAGGCCTCGCCCGCCTCGGGGCGTCGCGCTGCGGGGCCGCGCTGGAGGAGCTGCGGCTGTGCGACTGCCGGCCCGGCGGCGGGTGGGACGGGCCGCTGCCGCGCTCCTTCGCGATGCCTCGCCTGCGGCGGCTGATGCTGCGCGGATGCGACCTCGGCGCGGCGTCCGTGCGGGCGCTGGCGCGTTCCCTGGACCTGTCCCGGCTGGACGAGCTGGACCTGTCCGACAACGGCCTCGGGCCGGAGGGCGTGGACGCGCTCGGCGAGGCCGGCCCGCGTTCGCTCATCCTGGCCGGCTGCGGCCTGGGCGACGAGGGGGCGGCGCGGCTGGCCTCCTGGCCGGGCCTGGCGCGGGTGCGTTTCCTCGACCTGAGGGGGAACGGGCTGACGAGTAAGGGGGCGGCCGCCCTGGCCGCCTCGCCGCACGCCTCGGCGCTGGAGGCGCTGGGCCTCGGGGGCAATCCGAAGGTCGTCGCCAGGGGGGTCTCGGCCCTGCTCGCCTCGCCGCTCGGCCCCCGGCTGCTATGGCTGTCGCTGGAAGACATCCAGTCGCAGCCCGCCGTCGCCAGAGCGTTCATCGCCCGCCGGCCGGCGGCCCTGCGCCAGCTCCACCTCGGCTGGCACGCCGTGTGGTCCCTCGGTGGCGCGGAGATGATCCGCCTGCGTGCCGCCCTGCCCGGCTGCGCGATAGGCTGACCGCATGGCGAAGAAACGCAAGCTGGAGGCGTCACCCTCCGCGGATCGCTCCGAGCTGCTGCGTCTGCTCGACGTGGCGAAGGCCGACCATTGGGACGACGGCCCGCGCCTCGCGCTGGCCGACTGGCTGGAGGAGAACGGCGGCGAGGCCGACCGCGCCCGTGCCGAGGTCATCCGCCTCCAGTTGGATACCGACGCCGGCGGGCCTGACTGGGCGCTGAGCGTCGAGCGGTTGCGAGAGAAGCACGTCCGCGGGTGGGTGCCGACGTGTCGGAGGCTCTTCCGGCACAAGCTGCCGTCATGCGAGCGTGGCTTGCTCGTGGCGGGTGTCGCGGCGAGGATGTGGCGGGAGGAGGACGGGGCGCCCGACGAGGCCTGGGCGTGGGTCGAGACGGCCCGGCCCGCTTCCCTGCAGATGTCCGACATGCGGCCGATGATGGAGTCGCGGCGGATGGCCACGGTGCCACGCCTCGACCTCGCCCAGGACTGGCTGGGCATGCCGGTCATCCGCCTCGCGCTCGATTCCATGCCGCGTGGGGTGCGTGCCCTGCGTCTGTCGGCCTACGCCGACGGCCTGGCGCTGTTGGCACGGAGCCTGCGGGCGGGGCTGGAGGAGCTCGACATCGGGGTGAACCTGGCCGCCCCTCCCCCCTGGGCGCCTCTGCTCCGGTCCGAGGGGGTCGTGGGGCTGCGCGGCCTCACCCTCCGCAATTCGCAGTTGGACGACGGGGGCGCGGCCCTGCTCGCTGGGCAGGCCGGAATGGGCGGGCTGCGCCGCCTTGAGCTGGCCAAGGCCCGCCTGACGGCGGCCGGGATCGAGTCGCTGGCCGGTCTCCCCCTGCGCCGGTTGAAGATCCACGGGGGGCGGTTCGGCCTGGAGGCCCTCGAGCGGTTGGCGGCCGGCGCGTGCGGCGCCAGCCTGGAAGAATTGACACTCGCCGGCTTCGCCGGGGGCGGCGCGCTGCCGGGGCCCGTGCGCATGCCGGGCCTTCGGCGCCTGACCCTGTCGGGCTGCTCTCTCGACGCGGCGGCGGTGGCCGGGCTGGCGCGGTCCGGCCTGCTCGCCGGCCTCAACGAGCTGAACCTCGAATGGAACCCCTTCGGCACCGACGGGGTGGCGGCACTCGCCGCCTCAGGCGTCGAGGGGCCTCGCTCTCTGCGGCTGTGGAGTTGCGGCCTGGGGGACGCCGGGGCGGAGCGGCTGGCGGCGTGGCCGGGCCTCGCGCGTGTGCGCTCCCTCGATGTAGGCGACAACGCCATCGGCACGGCGGGGCTCCTCGCCCTGGCCGCGTCGCCCCACCTCCGCTGCCTGGAGGCGCTGAACCTGAGGAATAACCGGACGTCCCGGCCCGCGTTGGCCGCCCTGTTACGGTCGCCGGCCGCCGCCCGGCTCACCTGGCTGTCGCACGAGGGCATACCGCCGGAGCAGGGGCTGGCCGAGGACCTCGCGGACGCCCGCCCGCCGACGTTGCGTGAGCTGCACCTGGGCGGCGCCGCCATAGATGCGGCGGGGATGGAGGGCATGGCCCGCATTCGCGCCGCCCTGCCCGAGTGCGCGATAGGCTGAAGTCATGGCGAAGAAACGCAAGCTCGAAGCGTCGCCGGCCGCCGACAGGTCCGAGCTGCTACGTCTGCTCGAAGCGGCCAAGGCAGACCACCACGACGACGGCCCACGCCTGGCGCTGGCCGACTGGCTGGAGGAGAACGGCGGGGAGTCAGACCGCGCACGCGCCGAGGTCATCCGGCTGCAACTCGACACCGACGCCGGAGGCTCCGACTGGACGCTGCGTGTCGAGGAGCTGTCCCGGAAGTGGATGCCCGAGTGGCTCGGGCCGCACCGTGACTTCTTCCGCCCCCGCCTGCCGACCTTCGAACGCGGCCTGATGGCGGCCAGCACGGGCGCGGCGGCGTGGCCAACCGAGGGGCCGTCCGATGAGGCGTGGGCGTGGGTCGAGGAGGCGATGCCGGGCGCCATGAAGGGGCGCCTCCTGCCCGCTCTCCTGGCGTCGAGTCGGATGGCGACGGTGCCGCGTTTCTGGCTGGGCCGCTGGGCGCTCCCCACCGCCTCCGAATTGACGGCGGCGTTCTCGCAGATGCCAGGCGGCCCGGTCCGCGCCTTGCGTGTCACCTCGCGCTCGGGGGCCGAGGAATCCGCCGCGCGTCACCTGAAGCCGGGCCTTGAGGAGCTGGAGCTGATCTCGTCCGGGGGCGAAGGCGAATGGCCCGGCCTCTTCCTCCACGACGGCGTTGAGGGCCTACGCTCCCTGACGGTTTCGGCGGCTGGGCTGGGGCCGGCCGAGGCCGACGCCCTGTCGCGCCTCCACGACTTGCGCCGCTTCGCCGCCGGCGGGGATCTTCTGGAAAGCCTATCCGCGCCGGCGCGGCTGCCGCTGCGTCGCCTCGCCCTCGGCGGCGGGCTGTTCGGCCTCGACGCACTCGCCGACCTCGAAAACGGCCCGTGCCGCGACACGCTGGAGGAGCTGCACCTCGGGCAGCTCCAGGGCGCCGGCGGATTCCCGGTGGGACTGGCCCTGCCGCGCCTGCGCCGGCTCACCCTGTTGCAATGCGCCCTCGACTCCACAGGTGCGGCCAACCTCGCCCCGCTGATGGCCCGGCTCGACGAGCTGAACCTGTCGGGAAGCCCCGCAGGCGAGGGGTGCGGGGCAGCGTGCCTGTTCTCCACCGACGCCCCTGGCCCGCGCGTCCTCCGCGTCGCCTCCTGCGGCCTGGGCGACGAGGGCCTGACAAGGCTGGCGGCATGGCCGGGCCTGGCGCGCGTGCGTGTGTTGGAGGTGGGCCGCAATCAGATCACCGGCGCCGGCCTCCGCGCCCTGGCCGGGTCGGCGCACACGTCGTCGCTGGAGGCGTTGAGCCTGGAGGGGAGCGCCCGTCTGGAAGACGCCGACTGCGCCGCCCTGGTGCGCTCGCCCCTGGCCGGGCGGCTCACCTGGCTGTCGCTCTCCGGTGCGGAGGTCGGCGCCTCGACGGTCAAGACCTTCCTGGCCGTCGGCGCCCGCTCCCTGCGCGAGCTTCGGACGACGCTGGGCACCGGCGCGATCTCCCGGCTGCGTGCCGCCATGCCCGGTTGCGCGATAGGATGGCATCACGGCGAAGAGGCGCACACAAAAGGCCTCCGCCTCCGCCAATAGGTCCGAGCCGCACCGGCACCTGGAGGCGGCGAAGGCCGGCCACCGGGACGACGGGCCTCGATTGGCGCTAGCCGGCTGGCTGGAGGAGAATAGGGACGAGGCAGACCGGGGCAGGGCCGAGCCCATCCGCCTGCGGTTGGATCACGACGCCGTCGGGCCGTGGTGGGGCGGCACCGTCGGGAGCGTGCGAGGAGTGGGTGGGGCCTGGGCGCGAATTCCTCTCCGAGGCCCTCCCGGCCGGCGAGCGCTTCCGCCTGGAGGCGCGGGGAGGGCTGGCCGACGGAGCCTGCGGCGGCACCGTCGGCGAGCTGCGCCCCGAACAGGGCACCAAACGCCTGCCGCCGTACTACCGGGCCGGCTTCGTCCTCTCGGGGGATTGGCGATGAAGATACTCCTGCTGCTGCTGGCCCCTCACGCCGCGCCCCCGGCGGCGCTGGACGCCGCGCAGACGGCGAAATGGGCGGAGCTCAACGCGGTCATGAAACGCGCCAACGAGGCCCGCGCCAGGGTGGAAATCGCCGCCTGCGCCGACCTGGCGGATCAGGTGATCGCGGGTTGCCGCGTCCTTTACGGCGACGTGTCGTGGCCCGTCGCCGTCTGGCTGCACAACGCCGCGCTGGCCCGCCACTCGATGGGCGACGTGGAGAAGGCCGCCGCCCTGTGGCGCGCGTCGGCGGCTGCCTACACGCGGATGCACGGGCCGGGCCACTGGAAGGCGGTCAACGCCGAGTGGGAGGCCCGGGGCGTGTTGGCCCACATGACGCCCGCCAGGAAGGAGGCCCTCGCCGAGGCCGTCCGCCTGTCGGCCGAGGCCCATCGGCTCCAGGCGGAGGGGAAGTATGGCGAGGCACTGCCGCACGCACGGCGGGCACTGGCAGGCTCCCGCGCTGCCGTCGGCGACGGGCACCCCAGGTCGGCTGGCGCCCTCGCCCTCGTCGTCCGCCTGCTCTGGCAGCTCGGCGACTACGAGGCGGCCCTGCCCCTCGCGCGGGACGCCGTCAAGCTGTCGCGCCGGGTCTGGGGGGATCTGCACCCCAACCACGCCACCTGCCTCGCGGAGCTCCGGAACGCCCTCCATTCGCTCGGGGCCGACACGGAGGCCATCCGCCAGCATCGCCGCGGGCTGGCCATCATCGGACAGGCTTACGGGGAGTGGCACGTCGAATACGGCGTCCGACTGGGATCAGTGGCGTACTTGTTGGGCCAGACGGGGGACCACCGGGCGGCCATCCCGCTGGCGGCCCGTGGCCTGGAGGTCATCCGCGCGACGGCCGGCGAGAAGCACACCCACCACGCCTCCGCGCTCAGCGTCCTCGCCGACCTGCACGCGGACCGCGGCGACTTCCAGGCGGCGCTGCCGCCGATGAAGCGGTCCGTGGCGATCCGCAAGGAGGTGCAGGGGGGGCGGCACCCCGAGTACGCCGCCAGCCTCAACGCCCTCGCCGTCATGCACAACGACATGGGCGACCGCGAGGGGGCGGTGGCGCTCTTTCGCCGTGCCCTGGAGATCTACAGGGCCACCCTCGGACGCAAGCACCCCCACTCCGTCACCGCCCTCCACAACCTCGGCTCTGTCCTCTTCCTGATGCGGCAGTACGACGAGGCGACGACGCTTGTGCGCGAGGCGCTGAAGATCCGCAAGGAGATGCACGGCGAGAAGCACCCCGACTACGTGCACGCACTGAACACGCTCGCGAGCCTGCACCAGGCCAAGGGCGAGCATCGCGACGCCCTGGCCCTGTTCCGCCGCATCGAGAAGGCCATGAGTGAGTCGGGCGCGCGCGGCATCGCCCACGCACACAGCCTTCACCACCTCGCCCTCCAGCTCAAGCTCATGGGCCGCCCCCGGGAGGCCCTGCCGCTGTACGAGAAGGCCCTGGGGATCATCCGGGCCGCGCACGGCCCGCGCCACCCCTTCTACGCCGAAACGCTCCGCAACATCGCCGTCCTCCACCAGGACAACGACGCCCCGGCGGAAGCACGCAAGCTCGCCGAGCAGGCACTCGAGATCACACTGGCACGCCAGCGCGACTCCGCCGCCGTGCAGTCCGACCGCCAGCAGCTCGCCGCCGCCGACGACGCCCGCCACGCCCTCGACGTGCGCCTCGCCCTGCCCGATGCCACCGGCTCGCCGTCCGCGGCGGCGCACGCCTTGGCGTGGAAGGGCACCGTCCTCCTCCGCCAGCAGGAACGCCGCCTCTTCCTCCGCCTCACCGCCGACGCCCAGACGCAGGCCGCCGCCGAACGCCTGCGCTCGGCCACGCGCCGCCTGGCGGCCCTGCGCCTCTCGCCCGCCGCGACGGGGCTGGACGAGCTGGGCCGTGAGCAGGAGGAGGCGCAGGCCGAGCTGTCCCGCCTCTCCGCCGACTTCCGCGCCGCACGAGTGAAGGAGCGACTCACCCCGGAGACGCTGGCGAAAGCCCTGCCCGAGGGCGCCGTGCTCGTCGATTTCCTCTTCCACTGGGCCGGGGGGATCAAGGACAGGCCGGACGCCGTCGCCCGTGGCGAGCGCCGCCTGTCCGCCTACGTCCACCGGCGCGGCGCGGCGCCGGCCCGGCTCGACCTCGGGGCGGCCTCGGCCATCGAATCGGCAGCAAGCAAATGGCGGGCCGACCTGATCGCCCGCCGTGCTGGCGGCGGGGCCGTGTTGAGGCGGCTCCTCTGGGCGCCGCTCGAGAGGCACCTGGCGGACGCGAAGGTGATCCTCATCTCGCCCGACGGCGTGCTGGGGACGGTGCCCTTCGCGGCGCTGCCGGGGAGGAAGGCCGGCTCATACCTGATCGAGGATGTGGCCGTAGCCGTCGTCCCCGTGCCGCGGGCCATCCCCGACATGCTGACGCCGGTGAAGAAGGAGGACCGGCTGCCGCCGTCGCTGCTGGTCGTCGGCGACCTGCGATACGATCCGGCGGCCGAGGACGCCCGCCCGTCGGGGCCGGACAGCCGCGGCGCCCCGCGCCCCGAAGGCCTGAAGTTCCCGCCCCTGCGGGCGACACGCGGCGAGATCGCCGCCGTCAAGGCGGCGTTCGCCGACCTGCCGCTGTTCAAGGGCGGCGTGGTCACCGACCTGCGTGCGGGCCGGGCCACCAAGCCCGCCGTGCGTGAGGCGCTGGGTAAGGTGCGCTACGCCCACCTGGCCACCCACGGCTTCTTCTCGCCGGCGCAGGGCGCCTGGCATCCGCTCCTGCTCTCCGGCCTGGCGCTGTCCGGCGCCAATCGCAGGCCGGGTGAGGGCGAGGAGGACGGCATCCTCACGGCGCTGGAGGTCAGCGAGATGGACCTGTCGAGGTTGGAGCTGGCGGTGCTGAGCGCCTGCGAGACGGGCCTGGGCAAGGAGGCCGGCGGCGAGGGGTTGTTGGGCTTGCAGCGTGCCTTCCAGGTGGCGGGGGCGCGTTCGGTGGTGTCGTCGCTTTGGAAGGTGGACGACAGGGCCACGCAGCAGCTCATGACGGACTTCTACGCGGCGGCGTGGGACACGGAGAAGGTCATCTCGCGGGCCGAGGCGCTGCGGCAGGCGCAGCTCGTGATGCTGCGCGAGGGCGTGAAGCGGGGCACGGTGGGGGAGCTGGAGGCGGAGAAAGGGACGCGGCGGGCGCCGCCGTATTACTGGGCCGGCTTCGCCCTGAGCGGGGACTGGCGGTGAGCCTCACTTCCCCTTCAATTCCCACACGGGGTGGCCGGGCGGCTCGCCCTCGACCATGGCGCGGACGGCCCGGTACATCAGCACCAGCACCGGGTCGTCCGTCTGGCACACGCCGCGCCAGTTGCCCAGCGTGCGCGCCGCCCCGCCGAAGTCCCGCGCCTCGAACAGCTCGAGGGCCTTCTCGTACTCGGCCTTGGCCCTGTCGGCGTGCTCCCAGCCACGCGGGAAGAGCTGGAAGAGCTGGACCGGCTTGACGATGTTCACCACCCGGACGGCCCCGAGGCGGCGCGTGGCGAACTTGCCGTCGAGGCGTGCCCAGGTCTCGCCGGTGATGAGCACGGGGCACTTGAAGTACTTCGACGCGCCTTCGACGCGGCTGGCGAGGTTCACCGTGCTGCCCAGCGCCCCGTACTTGAGCTTGTGACGCGAGCCGACGTTCCCCACCTGGGCGATGCCGGTGTTGATCCCCATGCCCACCGCCATCTCCCCCTTGAGGAGCGGCCCCCACCTGGCGTTGAGGCCGGGCAGCTCGTCGAGGATGGCCAGGGCGGCGCGGCAGGCCCGGGCGGCGTGGTCGGACTGGTCGCCGGGCGCGCCCCACATCGCCATCAGCCCGTCTCCGATGTAATCCACCACGACGCCGTCCTCGGCCATCACGCACGCCGACAGGCGGTCCAGCACGTCGCGGCACCACGCGATGGTCTGCGCCGCGCCCAGGTCCTCACTGATGCGCGCGAAGCCGCGGATGTCGCAGAAGAGGATGGTGACGTCGCGGTCGCGGCCCTCGAGCATGTCGGGGTTGTCACGCAGCTGCTTGGCGAGGTGCGGCGTGAAGACCTGCTCGAACATCTCCTGGACCTTGGCCTTGTCGCGCTCCTCCTCCACGCGCGCCAGCGCCCCGGCCACGATGCGGGCCAGCAGCTCGACGAGGCGGGCCTCCAGGGTGCCCAGCGGCGTCTGGCCGACACGCATGGCCCGGCGGCGCTCGCCGTAGAGGGCGCCGATGACCTGCCCGGCCTTGTTCAGGATCGGGGCGGCGACGACGGTCTCGACGCCGGACAGGCTCTCGCTGCCGCTGGCCGCGTCGGTCCCGGGCATCTCCCAGAAGGTACGCTTCTCGTCCACGACGCGGTCGAGGATGCGCGAGCTGGGCGGCCCCATGGAGTCCCTGTCGAAGCGGTCGCCGCACTGCGCGGCGCGGGTGTGCCACTCGCCGTCGGTGAGGGTGAGGAGGCGGGCGGCGTCGAGGTCCACGGTGTCGGCGGTGACGCGGGCGGCGACGTTGTAGTAGTCGGGGTTGCCGGCCGACGCCTGGAGCAGCTCGCCGGCCTGGGACAGCCACTGGAGCACGTCGCCGCGGGAGAGGAGGTCGCCGGGGCCGACGAGCGTGGGCAGGCGCGAGACCTTCTCGGGCGGTGCGGTGCCGGTGCGTGGCGGGAGGGTGACGTTGGCGAGGCTCTGGAGGGGGTTGGCCTTCTGGATGCGGATGGTCTTGTTGTTGCTGAGGACGACGATGACGGGCAGGGCCAGCTCGCACGAGGCCTGGGGGGCGAGGTCGGGGTGCTCGAAGAAGCGGATCGGCTGGCGGTCCGACCCGTTCTTGACCCGGAGGCGCCCGTCGGGCAGGGCGGTGACGGTGAGCTGGCTGCGCCCGACGGTGGTCTCGTCGCGGCGTGCGATGACCCAACGAGACTGGCCGTCCTCCTGCCTGCGGGCGTAGAGGGTCTCGTCGCGGTCGCGCTGGCGCCCCAGCTCGACGGGCCCCTCGAACTCGGCGGACTGGCACATCTGCCGGTTCTCGTACACGACGATCTGCAGGCGCGTGGACATGGTCGGCATCCGCCCTCCGAAGCCTCTGCGGGTTCATCGTACCTCATCGGGGGCGGGAGTGGTAGACTGAGGCTGCCCGCGGAGGTCATGCGGATGCTGGGGATGCTGTTGGCGCTGGCGGGGGCAGCCCCCCCGGCGGAGATGACGGCGGGGCAGCGGGCGGCGTTGGCGCGGCCGTCGTCGGCCCAGCCGGCGGAGGCTCTGAGGCTGGCAGAAGGCCTGGTAGGGCCGATCCACCGCGAGACGGCGGAGGCGCTGTACCGCCTGTGGCGCCACGAGCAGTCACGCGGGCGGGCGAAGGAGGCGGCCGCGTGGCGGGCGCGGATGATGCACGTCGAGGGCGAGCTCGACCCGGCAGGCTACTGGAAGCGCGTGGAGGCACGCACCGCGATTCAGACGCTGTTCCTCGTCCTCGGCATGGACGCGGGGAGGCTCGTCCGCCTGGCCGCCGCCGTCAACGATGAGGCCGCCAGGCGCGCCCTCTCGGAGGCGGGGAGGTGGGTCGAGTCGCGGGCGGCGGCGAACCGCGTGGCGGTGGCGGCGCGTGACCTCTTCGGCCCGTCGCACCGCAACTTCGGCATCACCCTGGGCATCCTCGCGGAGGAGTGTGCCCAGCTCGGGGACTACCGCGCGGCACTGGCACTCAACGAGCGGGCGGCGACGGCGACGCGCGAGGCCCTGGGCGAGAGGCACCCGCAGTACGCCCTCGTCCTGGCCGCCCTCGGCCAGATGCACGGCGAGCTGGGGGGGCACCGCGAGGCGCGGGCGCTGCTCGCCCGCGCCGCCGACCTCTGCCGCGCCGCGTTGGGCGAGGGCCACGCCGACCACGGCGTGCTGCTGGCGCTGCGGGCGCGGCAGGAGGCGGCACTGGGGGCGCACCGGGCCGCGCTGGACCTGTCGCGGCGGGCCCAGGCCGTCTTCGCCCGGCTGGCCCCCGACCCGCGCCGCGACGCCGGCCTCCTCGGCCTGCTGACCGAGCTGCATCTGGGGATGGGGGACGGCGAGGAGGCCGTCCGCCTGGCACGGCGGGCGCTGGAGGCCGCCGAGCGGGCGGGCCCTTCCCACCCGGACCACGCCACCGCCCTGAACAACCTCGGGGCCGCCCTCGCCGACTCCGGCGACCACAGGGCGGCCATCCCCGTCCTCCTTCGGGCGGCGACGGCGAACGCGTGGGCCAGGGGCGCCGCGCACCCCGCCTACGCGCGGACGTTGTTCAACCTGGGGGGATCGCTCCTGACCGCCGGCGAGGACGGGGCGGCGCTGCCCCTGTTGCGGCGGGCGGAGGCCATCCACGCCGCGGCGTCCGGCGCGTCGGGGCCGCAGCACTCGCCTTACCTGGCGGCGCTGGCGGTGGCTCGCGCCTCCCGTGGGGAGGCGGAGGCCGCTCTGCCGCTGGCCCGCCGCGCCCTGGCGTTGGCCGAGCCCCTGGGCCCGCTGCACCCCGACTACGCCACCCGCCTGGGGACGCTGGCCGACGTCTACCTCGCCCTGCGGCGGCCGGGGGCGGCGCTGCCGCTTTGTGAGACCGCCCTCCACCTGACCCGGCGCCGCGTGCGCGACGCCTCGTTCGCCCAGTCGGGCCGGCAGCAGTTGGCCGCCCTCGCCGCCTCGCGGCACCACCTCGACCAGCGGCTGTCGATCCCCGACGACGGGGCGGACGCCTACCGTCACGTCCTGGCGTGGAAGGGCGCGGCGTTCGAGATGGCGCGGCGTCGGCGCCTGTTCGCGGGCCTGCGGGGCGGCGAGGCCGTCGACCTGGCGGGGCGCCTGGCCGTGGCGGCGCGGCTGCTGGCCGTCGCGGCCGCCGCCCCCCCCGCCCCCGGCGGCGCCGCCGAGCGTGCGGACCGGGTGCGCCGCCTCGCGGACGAGAAGGAGGCCCTGGAGCGCCGCCTGGCCCGCCTGACGGAAGGGTGGCAAGAGCCGCCGGCGCCGGCCGGCGTGTCGCCGCCGCCGGGCGTCGCTCTGGTCGATTACCTCGCCTACACGGCCCACGGAGGCGGGGTGCGCGGGGAGCGCCGCCTCGTGGCCTTCGTGAGCCGGGCCGGACGCCCCGCGACGCGGATCGACCTCGGCCCTGCCGGGCAGGCCGAGGAGGCGGCCCTGACCTGGCGGCGCGACCTGCTCGCCCGCCGCGACGGCCCGTCGCGGCGGCGGCTGCACGCGCTCGTCTGGGCCCCGCTGCGCAAGCACCTCGCCGGGGCGACGGCCGTGCTGATCTCGCCCGACGGCGTGCTGGGCACGGTGCCATTCGCCGCATTGCCGGGCGAGAAGGAGGGCACCTACCTCATCGAGGACAAGGCTGTCGCCGTCGTGCCGGTGCCGCGCCTGCTGCCAGAGATGCTGTCACGGCGGGCGACGGCGGCGGGCGCATTGCTGGCGGTGGGGGACGTGGATTTCGGAAAGGGCGTGTGGGCGCCACTGCCGGCGACGCGCGCCGAGGCGGACGAGGTCGGCCGGGCGTTCGCGCGGCGTCATCCTGGCGGGAAGGCCTTCGAGCTGCGCCGGGGCGGGGCGGCCCTGCAGGCCGTGCGGGAGGCGTTGCCCCGTGCCGGGGTGGCGCATCTGGCGACGCACGGCTACTTCGCCCCGGAGGGCCGCCGCAGCGCCCTCGACGGCGTCGGCCCAGACCCCCTCCTGCTGTCGGGCCTCGTCCTGTCCGGCGGCGAGGTGCTGTCGGCGCTGGAGGTGTCGGAGATGGACCTCTCCAGGCTGGAATTGGCGGTGCTGAGCGCCTGCGAGACGGGGCTGGGTAAGGTGGCCGGCGGAGAGGGCATGCTGGGACTGCAACGCGCCTTCGCCGTGGCGGGGGCGCGGTCGGTGGTGTCGTCCTTGTGGAAGGTGGACGACGAGGCGACACGCCTCCTGATGCGCGAGATGTACGGCGCGCTGTGGGGCGGCGAGGCCCCGTCGCGCGTGGAGGCGCTGCGCCGCGCCCAGTTGGCGATGCTCAAGGTGGGTGTGCGCCGCGGCGTGGCGCGCGGCACGGTGGGTGAGCTGGCTCCGGAGAAGGGCGAGACGCGGGCGGCCCCGTACTACTGGGCCGGCTTCGTCCTGTCGGGCGACTGGCGGTGAATCAGGACACCGCGCGCTGAAGTGACACGCGCCGGATCGGGCCTCCCCGTCTCGCCCCGGATGGGTGCGGATGGACGCCTTTCCGTGAAGGAAGCGAACCGCGGAGTGCGGACAGCCTGGATGGTGGCGCATGGACGCCCATCAGGGAAGGAAACGAACCAGGGAAACGAACTTACCCGCCGCAAATGCGAGCAACAGAAGAACTTGCGGAAGTTCGTTTCCCTGACCCCCTCACACCCCCCCCACCGCGACGGAAACGAATCGCCCCGACGCCCGGGCGTGGGCAGGCGCATGACCCCGGATCAACCTCACGGCTTCCGCGGCCAGTTGCCGCTGAACCGGCGCCGCGGGCGTGGTAGGATGACATCTCACCCCTCGGCAGGGCGAGGCCATGACGACTGCATCCCCGACCTACGGCATCAAGACCATCGAGATAGAGAACTTCCGCGGGATCGAGTCGCTGCGCCTCGACTTCCAGGGGCCGGACGGCGGCCCCTCGGAGGTAGCGGTCCTCGGCGGCCCGAACGGGTGCGGCAAGACATCGGTGCTGGAGGCGTGCTTGCTGGCCGTCGGCCATGAAGGCGGATACCAGGGAGCGACGGGCCAAGACGCGACCCGAGCCGGGGCTGATCACTGGCGCATCCGGGCGAAAATGCACGCGGGTGGAGGGCAGTTCACCGCGGAGCGTTGCCCCAACAACTCCTGGCGTTGGTTCGGCGACGAACCCAGCACAATCCCTTGCCTCTATTTCAGCTCCTGGCGTGCCCCGCGTCTGGGTGGGCCGCTCCCCATCACCCTCGGGGGGACAAACGGCCGACCCTCGAAAGATGCGGAGGCGGACCGTGTCAGACGCACGAAGCAGCAACTGATCGACAGCAAGGCGCACGCGCTGATGTCCGTCGGCGAGTGGCAGGACGGTGAGTGGCGGCCCGCGGCGGGAGACACCCATGCGGAGAGCCTTCGCCGAATGAATGAAGCGTGGGAGCTGTTCCACAGGGGGGCGGGACAACGGTTCGTGGTAGGCCCTGTCGGGGCTGATGCCCGGGCCGGCTTCGACGTGTTCCTCGCCGGCCCAGGCCCGCAACGCATCCCCGTCGATGCGCTCAGCGCGGGGCAGCTCGAGCTGTTCGCGATGTTCGGCTCGCTGCTCCTGAGCGGATTCGAGGAGGGGATTCTCGTCATCGACGAGCCGGAGCTGCATCTCGATCCACAGTGGCACGCGCTCCTGTTGCACGCCCTCCGCCTGCTGCTCCCTCGGGTGCAGATCATCGCTGCCACGCACTCACCGGGCCTGTACGATTCGGTGATGTCGTTCCAACGCCACTTCCTCGTGCCGGATGACGACCCGCGCGCCAAGGCCTGGCTGCCCCAAGGGGCCGCCACCGCATGACCGCCGTCGCCCACCTCCGCGCGATGTACTCCGCCAGGCCCATCATCCTCTGGGTGGAGGACGCCGTCACGCGCGATTATCTCGGCAAGTTGTGGGCGGGCACCCCTGACGTCGCCTTCCTGATCGCAGGCACGAACATCGCCATCCCGCCCGTCATCGGCGCCGCGGAGCGTGAAGGCATCCCGCACGTCTTCGGCCTCGTGGACCGTGACTTCGGCACGACGAACAGAGCGACCTGGCACCTCCCTCAAACCCGCACTTTCCGCCTCCCAAGGCACGAGATCGAGAACTATCTGCTCGATGCTCCAGCCATCTTCAGGTGCGGGCTGAATAACCGTGGCAGGGCAGAGACAGACATCCAGGCCGAGATCCTCCGACACGCCACGCTCCAACCCTGCTGGCTCGCCTGTCGGCGCGTGCTGCGAGAGGCCCGCGAGGCGGTCCAGGCGAACTCCCCCGGACATCCGCCCCTCAACGCCATCACCACCCTGGCCCAGGCGCAGGCCCACATCGAAACGTCCGCGTGGCATCAGCACCTTCCTGCCGCCGTGGCGTTGTGGTCCCAGGCCGCCCACCTGACCCAGGCGCTGACCGACGCCGACACGTTCTTCCGAGCGGCCCTCGCGAGCGGCGAATGGGCCGTCGAGTTCTCCGGCAAGGAGATCTTCCGGCCCCTCCGCGATCACGTCTCCAGCCCAAGGGTTCGGGCAGCCCGGCGGCCCACGACGGCGACTTCGCCTCGGCCATCGGCACCTGGCAACAGGCGAACGGCCGCGTCCGGCGGATCTCAGCAACCTCATCGCCGCCAGCCGCGTCCGCGTCGGGCTGCCGCCTTGATGGCTCACGCCAGCCGCAGGAACGCGCACGGGATGCGGCCGTTGTACAGCCGCACCTCCTCCGCCACGTCGCCCAGCGCCGCCGCCAGGTGCGCGTTGCCCGTGAACACCCACACCGCCCACCCCGGCGAACGCCGGCTCAGGGCGCTTATGGCCCGATACAGCGGGAACAGCTCGCGCTCCTCGCCGATCCGCTCGCCGTACGGCGGGTTGCAGATCACCACCCCCGGCCCCTCCGGCAGTTTCACGTCGGCCACGTCCGCCCGCGTAAACTTCACCAGATGGCCGATCCCCGCCGCCCGCGCGTTCTGCCCCGCATGCGCCACGGCGTCGGCACGCGCGTCGCTCCCGATCACCGGCGCCGGCAGCGACTTCAGCACACCCCGACGCGCCTCGTCGCGCAATTCGACCCACTCCCCGGCGTCGTGGTCCATCCACCCCATGAAGCCGAATCGCTTCCGCGTCAGGCCCGGCGGGCGGCGCGTGGCGATCCACGCCGCCTCGATGGGTAGCGTCCCCGAGCCGCACATCGGGTCGGCGAACGCCGTCGAGCCGTCCCAGCCCGTCCGCAGGATCAGCGCCGCCGCGAGCGCCTCGTTGATCGGCGCCTTCAGCAGGATCGGGCGGTAGCCGCGGCGGTGCAGGGAGTCGCACGAGCTGTCGAGGCTCAGGACGGCGTGGTCGGCATGCAGGTGCAGGTTCAGGGCGATCATCGGCGTCTCGACGTCCACGCTGGGCCTGCGCCCGCACTTGGCGACGAACTGGTCGCAGATGGCGTCCTTGACGCGCAGGGCGGCGAACTTCGAGTGGGTGATCGCCGAGTCGCGGACGTTGCTGTCCACCGCGAGGGTGTGGTCCGGCGTCATGTACCGCGACCAGTCAATCGTCTGCACCGCCTCGTAGAGGGCATCCGTCGAGGGGACGTCGGCCTCCAGCACCGGCCACAGGACGCGCACGGCCGTCCGCAGCCAGAGGTTGGCCTTGTACAGGACGGCGCGCGGGCCGGCGAAGGTGACGCCGCCCCGGCCCGGCTTCACGTCGGACGCGCCGATGGCACGCAGCTCATTCGCGAGGATCGGCTCCAGCCCCCGCGCGCAGGTCGCGAAATACAGCTCCAACGTCCCGCCCTCGTAGCATGATGGTGGCCCGTGGGCATTCTAGGCGATGGGACAAATGGGATGTTGAGGACCGGAAGGCCGCTCGCCGCCGCCCTGCCCGACCTGCCCCGCCTCCTGGAGGACCCCGAGGGCTACCTCGCCGAGGCGCCGCTGGAGATCGGCCCGCCCCCCCTCGGCTGGATCGCCCTCCTCCTGGCTGTCCCCGGCGTCATGCTGCCGTACAACGCCATCGGCCTGGAACGCATCGACTACCGCACGCTCTCCTTGGGGCTGGCAGCGGCGGCGGCGGCGCTGTTCTTCGCCGTGTGGTGGCTCCTGGCACGCGGGCACCGGCTCGTCCTGCGGCCAGGAGGGGCCGAGGTGATCCACCACGGCTCGACAGTGTGGGTGCCGTGGGCGGTGTTCCGCTCGCAGCGTCTCGTGGTCCGCGAGGAGTGGCCAGGACGCTGGGGCCTCGTCGTCCCCGTCGATGCCGCGTCCGTCGGCCTGATCGAGCTACGCCACCGGGGCCGTGCGGTGGCTCGCGGCGAGGAGGCGCGCGGCCCGCAATGGGAGCTGGCCGGTCCGGGTGAAGCCCTGCTGCCGGGCCGGTACGAGATCGCCCCCGCCGACATCGCCGAATTGCTCCTCCTGCTCGGCAACCGCCTCGGCGGCGACGCCCCCCTCGGGCCGGTGCCGACACCTCCGCCGGGGGCGTGGAACGTGGTCCCCCTGGCGCTCCTTCGTCTGCCGGACTGTTGCTCGAAGTGTGGCGGGACACCCGAGGCGTCGGTGCCTTCCGGGCCGCTGGAGGTCCAACTGTGCGGACGATGCCGGGATCGCCTGGGCCGGGGTGCCGCCCTCGGCGGCGTATTGGGCCTCCTCACCGGGGGCGGGCTGGGGGCGCTCCTCGGCTGCATCCTCTCGCCGTGGTGGGGTATGGCCGGCCTGCTGCTCGGGATGGTTCTCGGCACGCCCGTGGGGCTGCGCCGAGGCGGGAGTCTGCCGGTGCGGGTGCGGCACCATTCGCCGTGGCGCGGCGTGGCCGCCGTACGGTTCGAGAATCCGGCCGTCGAGGAGGCGGCCCTCGGCCCGCTCAGGCGGCCCGAGAATTCATGAAAGAATGTCCGCTTGGGGCCATTATTTCCGCTATATTGCATATCGGCGGCCCATCCCGTCCCGCCGACTCACATCCACACATCGTCATTTGCACCGCCCGCCAGGCCCCCCCCCTGGTGGGCAAGAGGAGTTTGCACCGCATGAATCGGACTCAACGCCGCCCCATCACCCTCCGCGTCGAAGCCCTGGAAGAGCGGTGCGTCCTCGCCGCCAGCATCGTGCCCGACCAGCTCCTGCTCACCAGCGTCACCGGCCAGGTCTCCACGGTCAAGCTCGCCGAGGGGCAGTCGGCGGACGACGCCATCGCCGCCTACGGCAAGGACGCCTCCATCGCCGCCGTCGAGCGGGCGCAGGTGGTGTCGGTGAGCGTGCTCCCCAACGACACGTCATTCGCCTCGCAGTACTCGCTCAGCAACACGGGGCAGACGGGCGGGACGAGCGACGCCGACATCGACGCCGACCAGGCCTGGGACACCACCACGGGGTCTCTCAAGATCGCCGTCGGGATCATCGACACCGGCATCGACTACCGCCACCCCGACCTGTACCTGAACATCTGGCTGAACCAGGGCGAGATCCCCACGGCGCTGGGCGTGGTGGACACCAACTCCGACGGCATCATCACCTTCCACGACCTGAACGCCTCCGCCAACTCGACGAAGGTCAGCGACCTGAACAGCAACGGCTACATCGACGCCGGCGACCTATTGAACGACTCTCGCTGGGAGAACGGCCTCGACGAGGACAACAACGGGAAGCTGAACGACCTGATCGGCTGGGACTTCGTCAACAACGACAACGACCCCCTCGACGACAACCAGCACGGCACGCACGTCGCCGGCACCATCGGCGCGATGGCCAACAACGGCCGCGGGGTGGCCGGCGTCGCCTGGAACGTGCGGATGGCGGCGCTGAAGTTCCTGGCGGCCAACGGCTCGGGCAGCACGGCGGGGGCGCTCGACGCCCTCAACTACGCCGTCGCCAAGGGCATGCAGCTCAGCAACAACAGCTGGGGCGGCGGCGGGTACAGCTCGGCGATGAACACGGCGATCAACAACGCCCGCTCGGCGGGGCACGTCTTCGTGGCGGCGGCCGGCAACAGCGCCACCAACAACGACACGACGGCCAACTACCCGTCGAACTACTCCGCCGACAACGTCGTCGCCGTCGCCTCCACCGACCACAAGGACCTGCTCTCGTCGTTCTCCAACTACGGGGCGACGCAGGTCGATCTGGCCGCCCCCGGCTCCGGCATCTACAGCACCCTGCCGAATAACAGGTACGGCTCCCTGAGCGGCACGTCGATGGCGACGCCACACGTCACCGGCGCCCTGGCGCTGGTGTGGAGCGCCGACACGACGCAGAGCTACTCGACGGTCATCTCGCGCGTGCTGCAGAACGTCGATACCGTGTCGGGCCTGTCTGGCAAGGTGGCCACGGGCGGGCGGCTCAACGTGGCGAAGGCCGTGGCCGCCGCCGCCAACGCGGTGACGGCGCCCCGCGTGGTCAGCGCCACGCCGAATTCCGGCTCGGCCCCGACGAGCGTGCGTGTGACGTTCAACAAGGCCGTCGACCCCGCCACGTTCACGCTCGCCGACGTGACCAACTTCGTCGGGCCGAACGGCGCCATCAGCGCCACGTCGGTGGCGGCCGTGGCCGGCACGAACAACACGCAGTTCGACGTGAAGTTCGCGGCGCAGGCGGCGGCCGGGAGTTACCGGCTGGACATCGGCCCGGACGTGCGCGACACGGCGGGCCGCCAGATGGACCAGAACCAGAACGGCACGGCGGGCGAGGCGGGTGACTACCTCCGCGTGACGTTCTCCGTGGTGGGGCAGACCACGTACACCAGCACGACGCAGGCGGCCATCAAGGACTTCGCCACGGCCTCGACGGCGATCACCGTCGGGCAGGGCGTGACGATCGCCGACGTGAACGTGAAGGTGAACATCAAGCACACCTACGACAGCGACCTCCAGATCTACCTCGTCGGCCCGGACGGGACGCGGGTCAACCTGTCGAACTACCGGGGCGGCTCGGGCGACAACTACACCAACACGACGTTCGACGACCAGGCCGCGACGGCGATCAGCGCCGGGGCGGCGCCGTTCAGCGGGACGTACCGCCCGGACGCGGCGCTGTCGGCGTACAACAACAAGTCGTCGCAGGGCACCTGGAGGCTCTACGTCTACGACGGCGCCCGCTACGACACGGGCACGCTGCTCGGGTGGTCGCTGTCCGTCACCGCGGCGGCGTCGGCCTCGGCCCGGGCGCTGGACGCCGACGGCGCCGTCGAGGTGGCGATGCCCCCCGTGGCCGCCACGCCGTCGCCCGGCGCGGCGGCGTTCGTGCTGCCGTCGCTGACCGTGGGGTCGCTGACGGCGTCGGCGCTCGCGGAGCAGGGCGGGCGTGTGGCGGGGCGCGAGGCGGTGCCGTTCAACGCCGAGGTGGCCATCGCGCGGCGCGAGGCCGCGGACGCCGTGTTCGCGGTGATCTCGGGCGAGCGTGTGCGTCACCGGGCGCTGTGGGGCGATGATGCCTTCGGGTGGGCGTCGGAGTGACGCCTGTTGGCGAGCCGGGGGCGTGAGCCCCCGGAGACAGTAACGTGGCGTGCGATCACTCCGGGGGCTTCCGCGCCTGACGCCCGGGCGAGACGCCCGATCGCACTTGAGCTCGGGGCGAGCGGCACGGCGTCAGCGTGCCGTGTCTGCACCGCACGGCGGGATCATGCCCGGCCGCTCGCATCAAGCTTCCGAGCTCCAGTGCCATTGGGCGGGACGCCCACAGACCCGCGCTTCAAGCTGGGGGCGAGACGCCCCCAGGCCCGCGCTTCAAGCTGGGGGCGAGACGCCCCCAGACCCCCGTCGCCCACCCAGCTCCTCCAGCGACGCCGCCTCCGGCAGGCGCCGCGCCGCCTCGGCCATCCGCCCCTCGTCCAACCCCCAGGATGCCGCCCGTCGAGATCATCAGCCCGACGGGGACGATGGCCCGCGTCCAGTCCACCGACGGCCCGGCGCCGGCCTCCAGCAGGCCGACGGGGATGGCCACCGTGACGCACGCCAGCACCCCGAGGAGCCAGCCCCCCGACAGCCACCACCCACGCCCGCCGACGTCCTTCATCCGTCGTGATCCTCCAGATCCCGAGGGTCGATCGGGCGCCGCGGCGTGTTGGTGAAACGCACGTCGGGCGCGGGCGCGACGAACTTCTCCTCCGCCGCCTCCTCCACCTCGTCGCGGCCGGCGGCCTCCTCCAGCTCGCGCATCTCGCGCGCCTCGACGGCCTTGTCGCCCTCGGACAGCCCCACCAGCGCGCCGCCCGCCAGGCCCAGCACCAGCGACACCCCCGTCTGCGCCAGGCCGAACGCGATGGCCTTGCCCGACAACAGGATCACCACGGAGAAGACCGCCGCCGTCATCGCCCCGCCCGCCGCCGCCACCGCCACGTTCCGCGTCAACAGCGCGTGGTACTCTCGCGGGGTCCGGCGGTACAGCCAGACGCCGACGCCCAGCGGCACCCCCGCCGCCCCGCCGACGAACGCCCCCAGCATCGTCGCGTGCAGCAGGGTCGGCGCGAACTGCCCCGGCAGAAGGAAGTCGATGAAGGTGAACGTCGGCACCCCGCCCAGCACGCCGGCCACGACACCGACCACGCCGCCCAGCAGCCCGCCCGGCAAGTAGGACCAGATCCTCTGGTCGTCGCTCCTCATGCGTCCGCGCCCTCAACTCCGTCGCCTCGCCGGCGGACCCCGTCACTCGCCGGGGCTGCCGGCCCCGTCAGGTACGCCGCCCGCCCAGCCCGCCTCTCGGCCCCAGCGGCGAGAAAATCGCCCCAGGTCAGGGCCCCCCACGTCGTCAGGAACACCATGATCCCGCCGGCCTCAAGAAACATCCGCAAGGAATTCGCCTGCCAGCCATCTCTCCAAAGGATCGACGCCACGAGCGCGAGGGTGACGGCCATTCCGACCGCAGCCCCCCAGGCAGCACAGTACATCATTAGCCGACGGCCGGTCGGCAACGTCATGACGAACCTCGCCGTACACGCAGCGAGCCCAGCGCCGAAGATCCACCCTAAGCCTAAGACGATGAACACATAGCTGACCTTGTCCGGGCCGATGAATGGGTCATCTGGAGGCGACGTGTACCCCGCCCAGGCAGTTGAGGCGCGGGCAAGCACCCCCAGCAGCCCGCCGATGAGGCCGCTCAGGATGAAGACCACTCCGCGCCCGCCGACCTCCTTCATGGCTCACGCCCCTCCGCCAGCCCCCCGGCCGCCTTGATCCCATCGCCGCCCTCGCGTGGCGGCGGATCGGCCTCCGCCCTGCCATGCCCCAGCAGCCGGATGTTGATCGCCTGCTGCTCACGCTCCTCCTCCGCCTCCGTCGCGTTGGCGATGATGAGGAAGCCCATCACCGCCAGGAACGTCGCCGCCGCGAAGAGCAGCCCCGCCGGCTCCCACACGTTCAGGTCGAGCCGCCAGCCGGACGTCACCGCCGCGACGTACAGCACGCCGACGGCCAGCGCCGCCAGCGCGTAGCAGCCCGCCACCCACCAGATACCATACCGCGCGTAGCGCCGCCGCGTGTCCGGCAGGCTCGTGGCGATCTTGGCCGCCGAGAAGCCCGCCGCCCCGCCGAGGAAGACCAGCGGCAGGAACATGACCCCGCGTCCCACGTCCCACCTCGCCAGCCGGCCCGCCCCGCCCGGGACCGGCGCCGCGAACCACACCAGGAGCGGCACCGCGATCACCGCCCCGGCCAGGCACCCCAGCCCGAAGCCCCACACGACGGGCCGCCACCGTCCGCGATACCGTCTCATCGCCCTCAGCTCCGCGGCAGCAGGTGCAGGAACTGTTTCAGGATCTCCTCGCCCGTGGCCGACGGCGCCGGCTCCGGGTTGGCCGCCGCGTACTCCAGCGCCAGCACCAGCGGCAGCCAGCCGCCCTCCAGGCGACGCACCGCGTTGCCCGTGCTGGACGGCAGCGGCACCGTCTCCACCGCGTCCGGCGTCGGCAGCGAGCAGTTCTCCGCCGGCGAGATCGCCAGGAACTCGCGGCACCCCATCGGACGGTTCGCGTGGATCGAGCAGGACTCGTCCTCCAGGAACGGGCACGCCATCTTCTCGCGGAAATAGTCCACGGCGAAGGGCCGATACTCGGCCTCGTCCAGCGCCGCCAGCCGCCGCAGTTTCTCACCCAGCCCGGCGGCGTCGAACCGGCGCACGGCGTCGGCGAACCGCGCCCGCACCGCATCGCGTTGCGCCTCGGGGAGCGCCTCGACCTGCCGGGCGATGTCGCGCGCCTCGGACGGCGAGATGGGCACCGGCTGGCGGCAGCACGCGCCGCAGCCCTTGCGGCACGAGACGGCCCGCCCCGCCTCCTGGGCCGCCTGCTCCGACACGCGGACGATGAGGTCCGTAATGGAGCGGAACACCGGGAGGAAGTCATCGGTGACGGCGGGGCCAACGGGGTAGTCGAGGCGGAAGCGGACGTTGTACTCGCCGAGCTTCATCGACAGGTTGGCCGAGGCCATCGGCAATTCGGTGCGGCGGCCGTCGCTCATGGCGTGTCTCCGTCAAGGTCTTCGATCCTGACCGCGCCGGGCAGGCGCTGGGCCGTCTCGGCGATGCGTTGCTGGTCGTAGTTCTGGATCGAATCGCGCCGCGCCTCGTCGAGCGGGCCGAACTTCGCCGCGATGGCGTCCGCCAGGATGCGCCGCTTGTCGGCCAACGACGCCCCCGACCAGGCCGATCCGAGGTCGGTGAGAGTCCGGGAGCGGAGGTTCGCCGCGACGACAGCGCGATCCCAGCCGAAGAGCGCCCCGCCGGCCACACAGACGGCCAGGATGGTGCCGCCGGCGATCACGACGGCGGCGGAACCCATGTACGGCCAGTACAGGAACGTGGCGAGCACCGCCATCGGGGAGGAGACAAGCGCCCCGTATGCGGCGTACCACGCTACCGGGTGCCAAGCCCCGCCCACATCCGCCCCCATCCTTAGCGTGTCCGGCGGCGCGTCGTCCTCCGCCCGCAACGTCTCGACCTCCACCGCCCGCCGCACGTCGTCGAGCGTCCTGCCGCGGAGCACCCCCAGACTCATGAGGATGTGGGCGGCGACCCCCTCCTCCTCCCGCAGCAGCCCCAGCAGCAGCTCGCCGGTGCCCGTGTCCCGGCCCGCCCGGCCGGCCTCCTCGATGGCGTACTCGACACACTTCTTGGCGCGCGGGGTCTGCGGCAGGGTGCCCAGCGTGATCATGTCCGGGCCGTGCTGCACGACCCTCAACACCTCCCGCCTGGCGTCACCGGGATCGACGCCAAGCCCCCGCAGGACGCCGCACCCGACGCCGCCCTCGGCGACCAGGCCCAGCAGCAGGTGTTCGGTGCCGATGAATTCATGATTCATCGCCTGCGCCTCGCGGTTGGCGCGCGTCATCACCGCCCGGAGCCGTTTGCTGGCGATCATGAGACGGTGTCCCGGATGCCTTCCCCCTCCCTCATGATACCGCCGGCGGGCGCGGAGAGTGAGAACGGCTCCGCCGGAAAGCCGAACGCCCCCGGCCGGATGGCCGAGGGCGTCTCGCGTCTCACCGCGGCCGGGTCACTCCTTGAACGTCCGCGTCTTCAGGTGCTCGTCCATCTTGAGATGCGGCACGCCGTCCTTCATCCACGCCGGCGCCGTCTTCCCTTGCAGGTAATGGTCGAAGTACTCACGCATCCGCACCGTGTAGTCCTTCATGTTCGCCTGCTTCGCCAGCCCGTGGTTCTCCCCCCTGTACTGCAACATGATCACCGGCTTCTCCAGCCGGCGCAGCGTGTTGAAGTACTCGATCCCCTGGTTGAAGTCCACCGCGCCGTCCTTGTCGTTGTGCAGCAGCATCAGCGGCGTCGTCACCTTCTTCGCGTGGAACACCGGCGAGTTGCGGATGTACGCCTCCGGCTGGTCCCAGTACCCGCTCGTGAACCGCCCCTGGCTCGACTCGAAGATCGGCTGGTTCGCGATCCCCACGTTCCAGTAGATCGAGCTGTACATGCTCACCAGGTCCGTCAGCGGCGCACCGGCAATCGCCGCCTTGAACTTCGCCGTCTGCGTCACCAGGAACGCCGTCTGGTAGCCGCCCCACGAGTGGCCGTGCAGGCCGACCTTCTCGGGATCGACCACGCCCGTCTTCACCGCCGCGTCCAGCGCCGGCATGACGCACCACACCGCCGACATGCCGGGGTCGTTGATCGTGTAGCGGATGTCCGGCATGAACACCGCGTACCCGCCCGACGTGTACAGCGACGGGTCGAACCCGCCTCCCGTCAGCCGCGGCATCTGATAGCGGTTCAGCCCCTGCGACAGCCGCTCGTAGATGTACACCACCGTCGGGTACTTCTTGCCCTTCTCGTACCCCGCCGGCAGGAACAGTGCGCCTTGCAGCTTGTCGCCCTTGGTGCTCTCGTAGTTCACCAGCATCGAGCCCGCGCAGAACTGGAAGCGGTCCTGGTCCGGGTTCGCGATGGTCAGACGCCGCGGCGACTTCAGCGTCGCGTCCGCCGAGTACCAGTCGGGGAACACCGTCGCCGTCTCGCGGCGGTGCAGGTACACCTCGGCCTCGCGGGCCTTCGCCAGCCCGCTGTACGCCGCGTCGTCCCAGCACAGCACCTCCGCCGCCCCCTTCGGGTTGACGCGCTTGTACCCCGTCTTCTTCGTCCACTCACCGTACATGGAGAAGATCTGCGGCTTCTCCAGGTCGGCGCCCTTCTCCTCGGGGTCCAGCACCACGCGCATCTGATAGCGGATGCCGTCCTTCTTCCCGTTGCCCGTCAGGTTGACCGCCTCGCCCGTCGTCACCGGCACCTTCCACACGTCCCAGCCGTCCGACAGCAGGACCGCCGAGCTATCCTTCGTCCAGCCCATCGCCCGCGTGGGCGGCCTGTCGATGTTGTGGTCGTCCTCCGTGTCGATGAAGCTCGTCGCCACGCCCTTGGTGATCGCCCGCCCCTTCTTCGCGGCGATGTCGTAGACGTGATACTCGCCGTCCTCGTAGTACAGGAACTTCGCCCCGTCCGGAGACATGCCGCTGAAGAACCGCGCCTTCTTGAGGGCCAGGTGCTTCTCGCCCGTCTGCACGTCGATGACGTGGACATCGATGAAACGCTTGCCGTCCAGCGACTCGGCCCGCTCATACGTCTTGTTGTCCATGCCCACCGCGTACCGCTGCTTCGGCGCCAGCGTGACGTTCTTCAGCGTGTCGTCCGCGAGGCGCACGAACTTCCTGTCCCTGGCCCGGTACGCGCACAGGAAGGTGGCCGACCCCTCGAACGCGGCCCGTTTCTGCTGCTCGGACTGGAGCCGGGCATCATTCCAGTGCCAGATGACCAGGTCCGGCCTGTCCGCCGCCGGCGCCGGCGTGGGCGTGGGGGCCGCGGCCGCGGAATCCTTCTCCTTGCCCTTGGCCTTGCCCTTCCCGACGGGCCGCGGCGCCTCGCCCGCCTTCTTCGGCTCGCTGATCCCGAAGAAGACCGTCGTGCGGTCGTCCGACAGCTCCGGCCTGCGCCCGGCCGCCACGGCCAGGCCCTTGGGGAACCCTTCGGCCGTCGACGGGTCGAGCGCGTCGAGCTGCGCCTTCGCGAGGTCGGTGCAGACGAGGATGGTGTACTTCTTCTCCGCCTTTCCCTTCTCCTCCTCGGCCTTGTGCAGCGTGAAGGCGTCCCGCGCCTCCGTCCACGTCAGCCCCTCGTAGCTGGCCTTGCCCGATTCCAGCTGCGTCAGCACCCCGCTCTTCATGTCGCGGATCTGCACGCCGTTGCCGGACTTGCCCGCCGTATCGACGACGAGGACGAGCTTGCCGCCCTTCTTGTCGAACCCGTATTCCGCCACGTTGCCGAGGGTCAGCTCCTTGCCCGTGCCCAGGTCGCGCAGGGTCAGGTCGCCGCCGCGCCGGGCCGGCGCCGTGATCGTCGGCATGCCGGGGATGGACGGCATCATCGGCGCCGTCGCGGCCTTGAACAGGGCGACGGTGTTGCCCTCCGGCCCGGAAAAGGTGAAGCGCGACACGCCCTCGAACTCGGTCTTCGCCCCCGACGCCACATCGACCAGCACCGTGGTCGGCGTCATCGGCGCCGGCGGGCCGACGGCGGCGGGCCGACGTTTGGGCATAGTGGTGTAGGCCAGCCACTTGCCGTCGTGCGAGAACGACAGGCCGATGACGCTCTCGATGTCCTTGAACGTGTGCTGCTTGTCGCCGGCGGTCTCGCGGAGGACGATGTCGCCCTTGCCCTCGGTGGGCAGGATGGCGCAGGCGAACCACTTGCCGTCACGCGAGAGCGCCGCTTGCGACGCGCTCCGCCAGGCGAGGGCGTCCTTAATCTCGAGCGGCTGCCTGCCCTTGGTCGGGTCGGTGCCCTTGAGCGAATCGAGTCGCGCCTTCAGGTCGGCGATCTGCTTCTCGATGTCGCGGATCTCCTTGGAGCGGGTGTCCTCCTGGGCGGTCCCGGCCGAGACGGCCAGGATCGCCAGCGTCAGCGCCAGCGCGGCGCAGCGGCGGATCATGTGCGAATCCTCATGGGGGTGGGCGGGCATGCCACCAATCATACGAAATGCCGGGCCCCGCGTGTCCGGGAAAGGGGCGTCCACAGGCCCACGCCGCCCGCACGGCCGTCAAGGCCGGCATCACCCGCCCGGGGCGGGCCGCGTGGCGTGCCAGAGCCAGGCCAGATAGACGGACAGCCCGAGGACGTTGGCGGCGGCCACCGCCGCCCACCCCGCGTGAGGCACAAGGCCGAACCACTCAAGACCGAGGTACCACCGATCGGCCGCGCCCGCCAGGACGAGCGCCACCACCAGCCAGAAGAGGTGATACGTGAGGAATGGCCTCACCGGCGACCCGCGCCGCTTGACCGATCCGACGAGCGCCGGGCGATGCCGCAGGAACGCCACCCAGAGCAGGCAGAGGGTCAACAGCGTCAGCGACTGGCACACGGCGGCGTAGGCGTAGATGAACGGCAACGAATGTCCGGAGTCGAGCAGGGCGCGGGCCACGGGGTTGCCCTCGTACTCCAAGTCCGGCGAGTGGATGAGCGTGGCGGCGATGTCGAACAACGCACCCCCGACGAAGTAGGCCACGCCGGCCGCCACGCCGGCCGGGGGCGCCTCGCCCCGGCCCGCCCACACCAGGGCGGCCGACAGCGCCACGCACGGGATAAGCAGGAAGGGGATGGCGTAGGTCATCGGCACGACGAGGGCCGGGGCCATCCCGAGGTAGAACACCGGCACCAAGGCCGTGACCGCCGTCAGCGACAGGAGCAGGAACGCCCCCGCCACGCGGACGCCCGGCAGAGTCGGCCGCCACTGCTCCGGCATTGGGACTCCCTCACCCCCCAACCCCCTTCTCCCTGCTCATGTGCGACAGAGGAGAGTGTCTCACTTCCCCACCTCCAGCGTGAACGCGCCCTTCTCCTTCGCGCGGGCCGCCTTCGCCGCCGCGTACGCCTTCTCCGCCGCCTCCGCCGACAACGGCTCGCCCGCCGCGTCCACCGGCGCCACGATCTCCAGGCGGCCCCGATACCGCGCCGCCAGCTCCGGCAGATCGTACACCGCCAGCGCACCCGGCACGACCTGCGTCAGATGGTCGCGCCCCAGCGGCGTCTCGACGACCGACGCCCATGACACGAGCGTCCGCTCCAACCGCACCGCCTGGATGCGGTGGGACAGCGCCGCGTGCAGCGCCACCACGCCGCCCTTGCCCACGCCGACGACCTCCGCGTGCCCCCCGTTCCACGCCAGCACCGCGATCAGGTCGCGCACGCGCTGGCCCGTCAGCGGGCGGCCCAAATGCAGCGCGAGGAACGCCTCCCGCGAATCGACGCCGAAGTACCCCGGCTTCCCCTTCGCCGGCGCCGCCGGGGCCGTCTCGCCCCAGCCGCGCAGGTCCAGCGCCAGCACGCGCTTGCCGGCCTTCACCAACCTCTGGATCGCCGCGGGGTCCGCCGACTTGCCCCGGTCGTTCACGTACAGCACGGTGGGCCCCTTGCCGTACATCAGGGTCGGTACGCGGATGCCCTCCTCGGTCACGAAGTCGAACGCCTCCGCCTCCCCCGCGTCCGTCTCGACCTTCTTCCCGTCCATCCGCCTGGCCGCCTTCGGGGAGTCGAGCCCCAGGCACTTCTCCAGCGCCTTCCTGAACTCCGCCGCCTCCAACGGCTTCTTGGCCCGTGCCTCAGCCAGCGCCTTCGCCCGCAGCACGTTCAGCCCGAACGCCGACACGCCCTTGAGGTCGTCCAGCACCTGCCCCGTCCGCGTGCATTGCAGCTCCGCGTCCTTGAACAGCTTCGCCTCGCCCTCGGTGATGGCCTCGTCCTTCCCGGCCAGCCAGCGCTTCATCCACCGGGCCATCCCCTCGCGGTGCGGGCGCGGGTAGCCGTGCTTCGCGTCGGCCTCCAGCAGATCGACGCGCTCGGGGTGCCCGAGGATCGTATGCAGACGCTTCGCCTCGCGGAAGCTGTCCCACGTCCCCTTGATGTCGAAGAAGTCGCCCGTGGAGGCGCAGATCAGCGTCGGCCTCGGCGCACGCAGCGTGATATAGTCCGCGTGCTCCATCCCGAACGCCACCTGCCCCGTGATGTTCTGCTCGGCGTCCTGCGGCCCGAGGGTGGCGAACAGCCGCTCCAGCGACGTGATGAAGCACGACGGCGCCGCCGCCGCGATGCGTTCGTCGAGCGCCATCAGGTACGACGTGAGCGTCCCGCCGCCCGAGCAGCCGGTGCAGCCGAGCTTCTTCGCATCGACCTCCGGCCGCGACGCCAGGTAGTCGAGGGAGCGTATCCCGTCCCAGATGCGATACGTCGCCGTGTTGGAGCCGACGAGGATGGCCCCGACGCCGACGAGCGTATGCTCCGACGTGCTGCCGGCGATGGCCGGCTTGCCGCCGTCTTCGAGGAGCTGGCGGCGCTCGCCCTGCCCGATGGGGTCGTAGGCCAGCGCCGCCATCCCGTTCTTCGCAAGGAGGATGCACCCGCGTTGCGTGTAGTCGGACGCCTTCCCATTCATGCTGTGCCCGATGGGCATCAGCACGCCGGGGAACCGCCCCTTGCCGTCGGGAAGGTACAGGCTCGCCGTGACGTGGTGCCCGGGCCTGCTCTCGTAGATGACCCGCTCGACAGTGAACCCGTCGCCCTTGAGCGTCCCCACGGTCCGCGCCTTGAGCGGCGTCTTCTCCGGGAGCCCGCCGAGCGCCTCGATGAACCTCTCGCGCAACGCCTTCTGCCGGGCCGCGATGGCGTCGGGCGTCTTGAGCCGCGCCACCTCGGCGCGGCGGGCGTCGAAGTGCTTCTGGCACTCCGCCATGAGGAACGCGCGGAGCATGCCGCGGGGGGGAACGTCCTCGCCGCGGACCGGCGCGGCGAGGAACAGGACGGCGAGGGAGAGGGGGATGCGCACGGGAGGGCCTCCGGAGGGTGTGGAGGATGATCTACCGCGCGCGGCGACGAGGGGCACAGGCGCCATCGGGTTTTTCCAGGCCCCAATGGGAAGGGGCGTCGCCCGCACGGCGGACTATCATGGCTGCATGCCCCTCCCGAGCCCCGGAGTCATGCCGATCATGCCCCCTCCGCCCGAGGATCACGACGCGCTCTGCGCCCGCTTTGAGGCCGGCTGGCTCTACGGCGAGCCGGAACGCATCGAGGACTTCCTGGGGCCGATCCCCGAGTCGGCCCTGCTCGCCGAGCTGCTACGCATCGAGCTGACGTACCGGCGCCGGGCCGGGCAGACGCCGTCCGAGGAAGAGTTTCATTCGCGCTTCCCCGGACACGCGGCCCTGATCGCATCTCACTTCCACCCGCCCGAGCCGGTGGTGGCCAGCCCCGAACCGGCGGCCCCGGCGGATGCAGCACAGCCACCACCGCCACCGCCGACGTTCCTCGGCGCCATCGGCCTGTGTCTGCTGCTGCTCCTGGCCGGCGCGTGTGCGGCCGTGCCGTGCTACATCGGCCTTCGCGGCCTGATCGCGGAGAAGCCCCGTCTAGTGCAGATCGCCATCGTCGGCGGCTGCGCCATGTTCCTCGCGGCCTATGTCCTCCTCTCGTCCCTCCTCGGAAAAGAATGGTCTCGGCCTCTCGCCTGCCGCCCCTGCTCCGCCCTTCACCTGCTGCTCGTCGTCCTGCTGGCGCCGCCGCTGGTGCTCGTCTGTGCCGAGGCCGGCAACTGGGCGACGTACCTCTTCGGCTTCGAGGCGGCGGCTCCCCCGCCGGCACGGCTGAGCGTCGCCCCGCTCTCCTTCCACCGCGAGCTGCTCGCGGCGCTGGCCGGCGAGCCGTGGTGGCTCGTCCTGCTCGTCGGATGCCTGATGCCCGCCATCAGCGAGGAGGCCTTCTGCCGCGGCTACCTCGGTCGCGGGCTGGTGGCGCGCAAGGGCGTGGTGGCCGGGGTGCTCCTCACCTCGGCCCTGTTCGCCCTCTTGCACCTCGAGCCGACCCACGTCTGCGCCGTCTTCCCCGCCGGCGTCGTCTTGCACGTCGTCTACCTGACGACCCGGTCGCTGCTGGCCCCCATCCTGCTGCACGCCCTCCACAACGCCCTCGTCTTCTGGTCCGCGCGGCTCGCCATCGATAGCGGTTACGACGTGACCGGCCAGTACGACGCCCGCCACCTGTCGCCGGCGTTGGCCGGCTGGGCCGCCCTGACGACGCTGATCATCCTGGCCCTCCTGTACCGCACGCGCGCCCGCTGGGCCCTGGAGGACGGGCAGGAGTGGACGCCCGGCTACGCGACGGCGGAGGCCCCGCCCGCCGGGACGCCGGCGGCCATCCGACAGGCGCCGCCGGGCCTGATCCTGCCGGCGCTGGCGGCGGCTGCCTACTTCGTCTTCGCGTCCCTGGTGTTCTTCCACGCCGACCCCGCCAACGCCGGCGGCGCCCACGGCCACGAGCAGCGCGGCGGCCGCCTCCTCGACGCGGGCGACCTCGACGGCGCCATCGGCGAGTACACCAGGGCCATCGGGATCGACCCCTCGCGGCAGCTCCCGTACGGGAGCCGCGGCATCGCCTATTACCGCAAGGGCGAGAATGAGCGGGCGTTGGCCGACTTCGAACAGGCCATCCGGCTGGACGCCTCCGTATGGCAGAACTATTTCAACCGCTCGCTCTGCCGCTACAACCTCCTCCGGCATGAGGCGGCGGCCGAGGACTGCACCGAGGCGCTCCGGCTCGCCCCCGAGGCCCCGGATGTCCACGCGCATCGCGGCCTTTGTTATCTCGTCCTGAAGCGGTACGACGAGGCGATCCGGGATCTGACCGAGGCCCTGAAACGCGACCCGGCGAACGTCAATTGCCGGGTCAACAGGGGCCACTCCAACCTGTTGAAAGGGCGCGACGACGAGGCGATCCGCGACTTCGACGAGGCGGTCCTGGCGGACCCGAAGAACGCCAGCGCGTATCACCTGCGCGTCTTCGCCCACGACGCGAGGGGGGCGAAAGAGCGGGCCCGGGCCGACTGGGAGAGGGCGCGCCCTCGACCCCGACGTGGCAGATCGCTTCCGCTAACGCACGCCGCGGCCGGCCATCGCGCCGCGGAGGTCGGCGAGGTCCACCGGCTTCGTCAGGTGGTGGTCGAACCCCGACGCCCGCGCGGTGGCGCGGTCGCCCTCCTGCCCGTAGCCGCTCACCGCGATGATCAGCACCCCCGCCGTGCCGGGGTCGTCGCGCAGACGCCGCGCCACCTCGTAGCCGTCCAGGCCCGGCAGGCCGATGTCGAGCAGCACCACCTGCGGCACGAATTTCCGCGCCGCCTCCAGGGCCGACGGCCCGTCGTACACCGTCAGCGTCTCGTGCCCCGTGACCCGCAGCAGCATCGCCAGGGCGTCCGCCGCGTCCTCGTTGTCGTCCACCACCAGCACCCGCGACGGGCGCGGCCCCGCCCCCTCGGCCATGCCCGGGGCCTCGGCCGCCGCCCCCGCCGCCAGCGCCGGCAGGCGCACCGTGAACTCGCTGCCCTTGCCCTGCCCTTCGCTGGCCGCCTCCGCGCGCCCGCCCTGCATCTCCACCAGCCGCCGCACCAGCGTCAGCCCGATCCCCAGCCCGCCCTCGGACCGGTCCAGCGACCGATTCACCTGGGCGAACAGGTCGAAGACTTTCGACAGCATCTCCGCCGGGATGCCCGCCCCCGTGTCGCGCACCCGGAAGACCGCCTCCCCGCCCTCTCGCCGCGCCGACACCGAGATGTGGCCGCCGTCGGGCGTGTACTTGGCCGCGTTGTTCAGCAGGTTCGACAACACCTGCGAGAGGCGCACGCGGTCGGCCTCCAGGATCAGGCCCACCTCGGCGTCCACTTCCACGCGGTGATTGTGGGCGTCGATTAGCGGGCGGCTCGTCTCCAACGCCGCCGCCACCGCCTCGGCGGCGTCCACCCGCTCGATGCGCAGGCGGATCTTGCCGCGTGTGATCCTGGACACGTCGAGGAGGTCGTCCACGAGGCGGACCAGGTGGTCCACCTGCCTGCCGATCACCTCACGCGCCCAGTCCAGCGTCGGGTGCGAGAGCCCGGAGGCCTGCATGACCGACAGGGCCGTCCGCACCGGCGCCAGCGGGTTACGCAGCTCGTGGGACAGCATCGCCAGGAACTCGTTCTTCCGCCGGTCGGCCTCCTGGATGTCGCGTACCAGCAGCGTGTTGTCCAGGGCCACCGCCGCCCGCCCCGCCAGCTCGGCCGCCAGCGAGACCTCCTCGGGACGCCACTCCTTGCCCCGCCGCGCCGCGAACACCAGGACGCCCAGCACCGCCCCGCGGGCCGCCAGCGGCAGGAACAGCGCCGGCCCCGCCGGCGGCGCCGCCCCAGCGTCCGGCACGGCAAGCGGCTCGCCCTCCGGCGGCAGGACGATCCGCTCGCGCGTCCCCCCCGCGAGGGCCCCCGCGGCCTCGGCGGCCGCCCAAGGCGCCAGCCGCGCCGGCCCGCCTTCCACCCACCCGGTGGGGCCGGCCCAGGCCGCCTCCACGCGCCCGACGCCGGCGCCGTCGCGCAGGGCGACCAGACCCAGCCCCGCGAGATCCGGCACCGCCAGCCGCGCCAGGGCCGCCAGCGTCCCCTCGAAGTCCAGCGAGTTGGCCAGCGAGCGGCTGGCCTCCGCCAGCAGCGCCGCACGCCGGGCCGACTCCTCGGCGGCCTCGCGGCGGGCCTGCTCCCCCGCCTGCCGCGCCACCTGCTGACGCATCTGGAATAGCTCAACGAACACGCGCACCTTGGCGCGTAGCACCTCCGGCACGAACGGCGTGGAGATGTAGTCCACCGCGCCGGTCGCGTAGCCACGCGTGGTCTGCACCTCGTCCGCGAACGCGGTCATGAAGATGATCGGGGTGTGCGCCGACCGCCTGCGCCCCCGGATCAGGTGCGCGGTCTCGAAGCCGTTGATCCCCGGCATGTTCACGTCGAGCAGGATGACCGCGAAGTCTTTCTTCAGGACGTGGCGCAGCGCCTCCTCACCCGACGTGGCGGTGACCAGCTCCTGCCCCAGCTCGGCCAGGGTGGCCTCGTAGGCGAGGTGCCGCTCCGGCAGGTCATCGACGAGCAGGATGCTCGTCCTCTCCGCGTCGGCCATTTCCGGCACCCTCACCTGCTCAGCGCTTCAGCCACGCCCGCAGCACCCCGAGCATCTGCTCCGTGTCCACCGGCTTGGAAAGGTAGTCCCACGCCCCCGCCTCGATGCACTTCTCCCGGTCGCCCTTCATGGCCTTGGCCGTCACGGCGATGATCGGCAGGTCCTTCAGCTGCGGGAACTTCCGCACCTCGCGCATCGTCTCCATCCCGTCCATCTCAGGCATCATGATATCCATCAGAACGATATCGACAGGGTGGGCCAGCAGCGTGCGGATCGCGTCGCGCCCGTTGTCCGCCGAGAGGATGTCCATCTGCCTCTCCTCCAGGACGGCGGAGAGGGCGAAGATGTTGCGCATGTCGTCGTCCACGATCAGCACACGCTTGCCGGCGAGGATCTCGTCCGACTGGTGCAGCCTCACAATCCTATCACGCGTCGCCTCCGGGAGCTTGGCCACATTCCGGTGCAGGAAGAAACTGCTCAGGTCGAGGAGCCGGTCCGGGGAGTGCGCCCGCCGCACGGTGCAGGCGTCCGCCAGCCGACGCCACGGCGGGCCGTCCGCGCCCCCGCCGTCGCCGTACACGATCACCGGCAGCCGCCCCAGCTCCCCGCCGTCTGGGTCGCGGCGGGCCAGGGCGTCCGCCAGGGCGTCCGCCCGAGGCCCGAGGACCACGCAGTCGACCCGCCCCTCCCTCAGCGCCCGCAGGCCGGCGTCGCCGTCCGCCGCCGCCGTCACGCGCACGTCGTCGCCGGAGACGCACTCGGTCACCTGGGCGCGCCGCGCCGGGTCTGCATCGACCACGAGCAGCGACCGGGCCGGCCGCGCGATGAAGTCCGCCGCGGCGGCGAGCATCCGGTCGAGCACGTCGCGGCTCTGCACCGGCTTGGCCACGAACGCCAGCGCCCCGGACGCCAGGGCACGCCCTCGCGCCTCCTCGGTGGAGATGATGAAAACGGGGACGTGCCGCGTGGACACGTCGTTCTTCAGCCGCTCCAGCACGCGCCAGCCGTCGATGTCCGGCAGGTGGATGTCGAGGGTGATGGCGTCGGGCTTGAACTCGCGGGTCAGGGTGAGCGCCGAGGCGCCGAACGACGTGGCCAGCCCCTTGAAGCCGCGCTCGCGGGCCGACTCCAGGAGCAGCCGGGCGAAGGTCTGGTCGTTCTCCACGATGAGCAGGACGCGGTCGCCCGGCTGGATCTGGCTGCGGTCGTCCCCCACCTCGTTGACCGACGGCGCCTCGCCCCCGGCGTGCTCGGCGTGGCCGTTGGCGTGCCCGTTCGTCGGCGTGTGGTGGTCCAGCAGCAGGGCCGGGACCGACGGGCGGCCCGGCGTGGCCCCGTGCTCCGACGGGAGCAGCTTGCGCGGCCTGGGCGCGTAAACCCGCGGCAGGTACAGCACGAACGTGCTGCCCCGGTTCGGCGTGGACGCCAGGCGGATCTCCCCGCCCAGGAGCCGCGACAGCTCGCGGCTGATGGCCAGGCCCAGGCCGGTGCCGCCATACTTGCGGCTCGTCGAGCCGTCGGCCTGCTGGAACGCCTCGAAGATGATCTGCTGCTTGTCCAGCGGGATGCCGATCCCCGTGTCCGAGACCGTGAACGAAAGCACCTCCGAGGCCCGGTTCAGCTCCTCGTTGTCCGCGCTCCAGCCCCCGGACGCCACGTCGATGGCCAGCGACACCTGGCCCTGGTGCGTGAACTTGAAGGCGTTCGACAACAAGTTCTTGATGATCTGCTGCAGCCGCTTGGCGTCCGTCACCATCGAGATCGGCATGCGCGGGCCGACGCGCATGAAGAACTCCAGGTTCTTGTTCTCGGCGACGTGCCGGAACGTGCGCTCGACGTAGCCGTGCAGGTCGTCGAGGCGTAGCTCGTTGGCATCGACCAGCACCGTGCCGGACTCGATCTTCGACAGGTCGAGGATGTCGTTAATGAGCATCAGCAGGTCGTTGCCCGAGCTGTGGATCGTGCTGGCGAACTCCGTCTGGCGGGCGGTGAGGTTGCCCTCGGGGTTCTTGCTGAGCTGGTCGGAGAGGATGAGCAGGCTGTTGAGCGGCGTCCGCAGCTCGTGGCTCATGTTGGCGAGGAACTCGCTCTTGTACTTGGAGGTGAGGGAGAGCTGCTTGGCCTTCTCCTCCAGCTCCTGGCGGGCCAGCTCGACCTCGCGGTTCTTGCGTTCCACCTCGGCGTTCTGCTCGGCGAGGAGGCGGGCCTTCTCCTGCAGCTCCTGGTTGGTGAGCTGCAACTGCTCCTGCCGCGCCTGGAGCTGCTGGGCCAGCGACTGCGATTGCTTGAGCAGCCCCTCCGTCCGCATGTTGGCCTCGATGGTGTTCAGCACGATGCCGATGGACTCAGTCAGCTGGTCGAGGAGCGCCTGGTGCGTCGGGTTGAACCCGCCGAACGACGCCAATTCCAGCACGCCACGCACCTGCCCCTCGAACACCAGCGGCAGGACCAGGACGCTGCGCGGCGGCCCCTCACCCAGGCCCGACGAGATGCGGATGTACTCCGGAGGCAGCCCGTCGATGACGATCTTCTGCTTCTCCAGGGCGCACTGCCCGACCACGCCCTGCCCCAGACGCAGCTGCTTTCCGAGGGACGCCTTGCCCTCCGATGCATAGCTGGCGAGGAGCGTGAGGCGCGGGTCGCCCGTCTCCTCGTCGAGGACGTAGAACTCGGCCTGCTGGGCGGACACCACCGGGCACAGCTCGGAGAGGACCATCCGGCCGACGTTGGTGAGGTCGCGCTGGCCCTGGAGCATGCGGCTGAACTTGGCAAGGTTCGTCTTGAGCCAGTCCTGCTCGGAGTTCTTGAGGGTCGTGTCCTTCAGGTTGCGGATCATCTCGTTGATGGTGTCCTTCAACGCCGCCATCTCGCCCAGGGCGTCGAGCGCGATGGACCGCGTCAGGTCGCCCTTGGTGACGGCGGTGGCCACCTCGGCGATGGCCCGCACCTGGCGGGTGAGGTTGTCCGCGAGCTGGTTGACGTTCTCCGTCAACGCCTTCCAGGTGCCGGCGGCGCCCGGCACCTTGGCCTGCCCGCCGAGCTGGCCCTCGACGCCCACCTCACGGGCCACGCCCGTCACCTG
>CAZVZK010000014.1:0-107232 GCA_964630925.1 uncultured Alcaligenaceae bacterium | reverse complement strand
GTGCCGCGCAGCGGCATGAGGGACTGAAACGCAAATCCCGCCTGGGATTTGCATTTCAAGGGGTTGCCTGGGGGGGTGCAATGCAATGCAATCCGCACCACCCCGGCCATCCCACCTGTCTACTTCCGTCTCATTCCCACACCCGCCTGGTCGGTTCCGTCACCACGAGGGCCACTCATGCGCATCGTCGCCGTCGCCGACACGCACACCATCGAGAGAGACCTCGTCGTCCCCGACGGCGACGTGTTCGTCCACGCCGGCGACCTGTGCCGGGGCGGGAGTCTGGACGAGCTGCGCCCCGTGGCGGCGTGGCTGCGCTCGCTGCCGCACCGCCACAAGGTCGTCATCGCCGGAAACCACGACTGGTGCTTCGTCCGCGACCCGGCGGCGGCGCGGGAAGCCCTCGGGCCGGATGTCACCTACCTCCAGGACGCCGAGGCCGTGATCGACGGCGTGCGCTTCTGGGGCAGCCCGTGGCAGCCGGAGTTCCACTCGTGGGCGTTCAACCTCCCGCGTGGGCCGGCGCTCGCGGCGAAGTGGGCCATGATCCCCGCCGGCACCGATGTCCTCATCACGCACGGCCCGCCGGGGGGCTTCGGCGACCTTGCCGATGACGCCCGCCGCGCCGGCTGCGCCGACCTCCTGGCCGCCATCCGCCGCGTGAAGCCGGCGCTGCACCTGTTCGGCCACATCCACCAGGACGGCGGGCTGTGGCAAGACGGCGGCGTCTGCTTCGCGAACGTGACGGCCTGGGAGGGCGAGCGTGCCCCGACCGTGATTGACATCGACCCGGTGACGCGGGAGGTGACGCCGGTGAGCGTGCCGCCGGCGTGCAGGCCGGCCTGAGCCGGCGGCGATACAACGGACCTCACACCGAGGGCCGACGCATGAGCCAGTATTTCCCCGAGGCCGGCGAGATGGGCCGGCACACGATCTTCCCCGGAGTCACGATCCGGACGGCGGCCTGCGAGCGGATGCAGGTGTCGGTGGTGGACCTCGCGCCGGGGTCCGTGGTGGCGGAGCATTCGCACCTCAACGAGCAGGTCGGGATGGTGGTGAAGGGCAGGGCGGTCTTCACCATTGGCGGCGAGCAGAGGACGCTCGGCCCCGGCGACGTGTACCTCATCCCCGGCGGCGTCAAGCACCACGTCGTCACGCTGGACGAGCCGGCCGTCGCCATCGACATCTTCACGCCGGTGCGCGACGAGTACCGGTGATAACAGGGGTCAGGGGTCAGGGGTCAGGGGTCAGTAAGAAGAAGAGAACAGCCAGTGAACAGCCAAGAGAAGAGGGGGCAACTTGTCTTCTCTTGGCTGTCGGCTGACTGTTTGCTTACTGACCCCTGACCCCTATTGCTCGCCGACCTCCAGTGTCACCGTGCCGCGCGTCGTGCCGCCCACGGTCAGCTTGCGGCCCTTCTCATCGGCCTCGCGCCAGCCCGTCACCGTCAGGTCCGCGCGGTAGCTGCCGCGCGTGGACTTGCCGTCCGCCGCCGCGTCGATCCGCACCCGGTACTCCACCTTGCCGCCCTCGACGGCCAATTCCGCCTTCACCTCCGCCACGGCGAACCGCACGCCGTCGCGCGTCTCGACCTTGATCAGTTTGCCCGACGCCTTGCTCGCCTTCTCGTCTATGGGCAGCGCCAGGCCCGCCGCCGCCTTCTTAGGCGCGACCTCCCACTCGTCGCCCGGGCGGACCTCCTTCGCAGGCAGCAGCGGCAGGATCGTGTCGAGGAAGCGCGACGCGGCGATCTTCTCGACGGCCGCCGCTTCCACCGGGGTGAGGGGCTTGCCCTCGGCGGACGCCTTGAGTTTGCCGCCGGCCAGCTCGAACAGGATCTTGCGGCCGTGCCAGGGCAGGGGGGTTTTGACGCCGTCGCGCGTCTCCTCGGCCCGCGTGTAGGCGTGGCTGAGCTTCACCGGCACGCCGCCCTTCGCCTCCTGCACGGCGAGGGTGTACTCGGCCACGTCGGACGTGACGGCGAGGCGCTTGCGCAGCTCCTTGCCGTCGGCGTCCTTGACGCGCGTATCGACCTCCTGACGCGACTCCTGACGCACCAGCACGCTCTTGCCCGCGTCCGGCACCGTCCGCAGCTTGAGGGCCACGGGCTGGCCGGACGCGAGGGCGGCGGTGAGCAGCAAGAGGGCGACGGCGGCCCGCATGGTCATTTCTCCTGGCCGATCTCCGCCGTGTACTCGCCCTTGGCGGTCACGGACGCCTTCAGCTCCTTGCCGTCCTCCTTGACCGACGCCTCCATCTTCAGGGAGGTGCGGATGGTGATCTTGGCCTCGGTTCCGCTGCCGTCGATGGGGGTCTCCACCTTCAGCTCGAACGTCCCCTGCGCCTTGCCGTCCCCGGAGTCCTTCGTCTCCAGCTCGAGCTGGAAGTGCAGCGTCCCGAACAGCTTATCGCCCTTCTTCGTGACGGCCACCAGCTTGCCCACGCCCTTGCTCTTGTCGGGATCGACGGCGAAGGCCCGCGACACGCCCGCGATCTGCTTGCCGTCTATCTTCCAGGTGTCGCCGGCCGCGACCGGCTTGCCCGGCAGCAGCTTCGCGACCATCTCCAGCCCGTCGGAGTCGGCGTCGGCCAGCTTGCGTTTCTCGCCGTCCCCGAGCTTGTCGGCCTTCAGGTCGTGGGCGCAGCCGCCCTTGTCGTTGACCGTGAACGTGACGGTCTTGTTGGCGAACGCGAGGTCGCGCGTCTTACCGCCGCTGATGACGGACGCCTTGCCGTACTCGCGCTTGAACTTGCCGAGGCGCGTCTCCTTGACCTCGAGCGTCTCCTGCGTGTACTCCTCGGACTGGACCGACTCGGAGTCGTCCTTGCCGGTCTCCTTGCCGGAGGTGTCCTTGAAGACGATGTTCGTCTCGATCCTGTCGCGCGAGGCGACGGTGAACGACTTCCCCTTGGCGGGGTACGTCTTGACGGAGATGCTGAACGTCTCCGCGTGGGCGGCGGCGGCCAGGATCAGGCAGAGCAGGGCGGCCTTGATGCGCATGTCGGTCCTCCTACCGTGGGACGATGCGCGGTATTCGTACCACTATCCTGGCATCGCGAGCAAGCCCGACAGCCGACGCGCCAGCGACTCCATCGGCAGCCCGATGACGTTCGTCACGCTCCCCTCGGTGACGCTGACGTGCGGGTCGCCCTGCTCCAGGATCGCGTAGGCCCCGCTGTTGTTCTTCCACTCGCGCGTTGTCAGGTAACGATCCATCTCGGCATCGCCCATCGCCACGAAGTGGACGAGGCTCCTCTCCTGCCACACCACCTGCACGTCGTCGGGCCGCCGCCACAGGACGACCCCGGTCCACAATTCATGAGTGCGTCCGCCCATCGCGCGCAGGATGCGGCGGGCGTCGTCGGCATCCCTGGGCTTGAGAAGCGCCCCCCCGTCGATCCACCCGATGGTGTCGGCGGCGATGACGACGCCGGACTCGATCTTCGGCGCGACGGCGGCGGCCTTGAGCCACGACACCGTCGCCACCTCGGTGCGCGGGTCGGAGAAGCCGGTCGGCTCGTCGATGGCCGAGACGATCACGTCGAAGGGGTGGCCGAGGCGCTCCATCAGCTCGCGGCGGGCCGGCGAGGAGCTGGCGAGGACGAGGCGTGTTCCCGGCGGCAGCTTCATGAGCCGATCCCCTTGCGCAAGAAGTCGAGGGCGCGCCGGGCGGTGTTGACGGCGTCGTGCGAGTGCCGGCTCAGCTCGACGTGCAGCCCGCCCGTGTAGCCGATGCGCTTCAGCGCGTCGAAGACGGGCGGGAAGTCGATCTCGCCCTCGCCGAACGGCAGGTGGTCATGGACCCCCGTCTTCATGTCCTCGATGTGGACGTTCCAAAGGACGTGCTTCCACCTCTCGATGTGCGCGGCGATGGGCAGCTCGCCCATGCACTGGAGGTGCCCGATGTCGAGGGTGAGGCCGAACGCGGGGTGATTGACGGCCTGGAAGAGCCATTCGTACTTGTCCATCGTGTCGATGAACATGCCCGGCTCCGGCTCGAAGGCGATGCGGACGCCGCGGGCCGCGGCACGGTCCGCGAGGATCAGGCAGGCATCGAGGAGCAGGTGAAAAGGGCGGCCGCCCTCCTGGCTCACCCCCGACCAGAGGCTGAGGTCCGCACCGATCTCCGACGCAATGTCGAGGCAGAGGAGCAGGAAGCTCAGCCTCCGCCCCCGCTCTTCGTCGTTGGGATCGAGCAGCGTCGGCTGGTGCTTCCGCCGGGGGTCGAGGAGGAACCGCGCCCCCGTCTCCACGACACACCGCATCCCGTGCTTGCGCAGCCTGTCGCGCACGGCGGCGGCCCGTCCGGGCAGGTCCGGCGCGAACGGGTCGAGGTGATGCACGTCCAGCGTCAGCGCGACGCTCTTGCACCCCAGGTCGGCGAGGACATCGAAGGCGTCCTCCAGCCGGTGGTGCGCGAAGCCGTTCGTGTTGTACCCCGGCAGCATCGGTCGCCCCTCGGCATCGCGGCCTCGTCTTCTTATCACGACCCGGCAGGATTGGCGACGCCGGGCCGGGTCACACCCGTCGGCCGATGAGGTGGCGGATATCATGGGCCTGGGGCGGCCGTTGGCGTCGCCACGGTGCCCGGCCCGACTCGGCCCGGGCGGCTCAAGGGAGAGAGGCTTTCCATGTCCACCCGACCCGGGATCATCCTGCTCGCGGCCCTCGCCTGCGCCGCCGTGGCGACGGCGCAGCCCGTGCGCAAGTACGACGACAAGGGGGCGCCGCCCTTCAAGGTGCTCAAGGAGGGGGAGAATCCGCCGCTCGACGCCTACGACAACTTCGTCATCGGGCCGAAGTACGTGCCCGCGCCGGAGCGCAAGAAGGCCGAGGGCGTCCCCGAGTGCAAGGTCGAGCAATTCGTCATCGACTCGAAGGAGACCAGGCTCTTCAACCCCGGCATCGCCCGCAAGGCGTTCGGCAAGGTCGATCCGAAGAACCCCAAGACGCTCATCGTCGAGACCCACAAGATCGACTACAAGCGCAAGATCAACGTCTACATCCCCGCCCAGCACAAGCCTGGCGACGTGGCGCCGTTCCAGATCATCCACGACGGCCCCGGCGGCAAGCCGAACGCCGAGATCCTCCGCATCTTCGACAACCTGATCCACCAGAAGCGCATCCCCCCGGTCATCGTCATCTGGGTGGCGAACGGCGGCGGCGATGCCCAGGGGCACGAGCGCGGCAAGGAATACGACAACATGAACGGCGACTACGCCCAGTACATCGAGGAGGAGGTGCTGCCGCGCGTCGAGAAGGCCTGCAAGGTGAAGCTGACGAAGGACCCCGACGCCCGCGCGGTGATGGGCAACAGCTCCGGCGGCTCGGCGGCGCTCATCATGGCCTGGTTCCGCACCGACCTCTACCGCCGCGTCCTGACGACCTCGGGCACGTTCGTGAACCAGGCCTGGCCGTTCGACCCCAAGTACCCCGACGGCGCCTGGGGCTTCCACGAGACGCTCATCCCGAAGAGCCCGAAGAAGCCGATCCGCCTGTTCATCTCCGTCGGCGACAAGGACCTGCTCAACCCCAACGTGATGCGCGACGGCATGCACGACTGGGTGGAGGCCAACCACCGGATGGCCAAGGTGCTGAAGGAGAAGGGGTACGAATACCAGTACCTGTTCTGCCGCGGGTCCGGGCACAGCGTGGGCAACGCCCAGCAGCAGTTCCTGCCGCACGCCATCGAGTGGGTGTGGAAGGGTTACGCCGCGAAGAAGGACAAGTAGGCGAGCCTCCGGGGGCTTCCGCCCGATCAGCCTCCGGGATTCTTCCTCCGGCGCGGCGCCCGCTTCGGCGGGCGCGCCTCGGTCTCGGCGGCCGGTGCGTCTATCGGCACCTCGCCCGGCAGGCGGTGATTGGTCAGCATCTCGAACTTCCCGCCTGGTAGCTCGACGCAGGCGCCGGCCAGTGCCTCCTCCGAGATCCTCCCCAGCCATCGCCGCAGCCCATCGCGGTCGAAATCGTGCTCCCGCTCGCTCGGGACCGACCCGGCGTCGTCGATCTGCTCCGGGTGGCTCATGCGATAGCCGCCGGCACCGGCCACCCGCAAGGTGTAGGAGTGATCGTAGGAATGCCAGCCGGGGTTGTCCTCTCGCTCGCTGAGGGCCACGGCCCGCCCGGCATCCAGGGCCGCGAACACCCGCGCGATCCGCGGGTCGGCCGGCGTGTCGGCCATCGCTCGGTCTCCCTCATCCAGTGGCGCCCGAGGTATCGAACCGATCGTTCCTGGGGCGGCGTCTGCGCTCGACCAACGCCGGAACAGCTCCTCCGCCGCACGCCGCAGCCGGCCCAGGTCTGGCGACCGCTCTGCCGCATGGCGGACTCCGCCGCCAATATGTAAGCGTGCCCCGTGAGTACCCAGGATGTCGTCCAGGGCGGTGGCCGCGCACGAGCTGGCCGAGTGCCCGTGGATGTCGTGCTCGTTGTCCACCCCCAAGACGGCGAGTAGGTCCGGGACCGCCGCCGGGGTGCCGATACCGCCGAGAGCGTAGGCGGCGGTGCCGCGGACCTGCGGGTCTGGGTCGGACCGCATCACACGGGCGAGGGCAGGGACGGCCCGCTCGTCGCCGAAGTCATGAAGGCACCCGCTCGCGTACCATCGGACAACCGACTCCGGGTCGGCCCCTCACCCGCCGAACCACCGTTCAGGACAAGAAGACGGCGGCCTGAACTCGATACTCCCCTGCGCGACTTCGCACATCACACCATGACGCAGCCCCTGTCAAGCTTCGCGTCACTTCTTCCCCGCGAACATCTTCCCCAGCGCCTCCCACAGGATGCCGCCGCCCAGCCTGCTCGCCTCCCACACCTGCGCGAACGTCCGCCGGATGCGCCCGCTGTCCGCCTCCCCCTTGACCGCCCGCAGGAACGCCACGCCCCGCGCCTCGCTTAGCTGCGCCGCCAATGCCGGCAGCAGCCCGTCATCCACGCCGTATACCTTGCCCGACGCCGTGCAGGCGGGCACGACGGCGTCGAGGTGCCCTTCGAGCTGCTGCTTCACCACGCCGATGGCGTCGCGGATGCTCATCTCCTTCGGCCTCTTCCCCTGCCGCCAGTCATAGGGGGGTGCCCACTCCATCGCCGGCGACAGCAGGTCGATGTGCGTCACCACCGCGATGATCGGCGGGCACTTCAGGTCGGGCCGCGCCGCGAAGTGCGCCTCCAGCTTCTGCAGCATCTCCAGGTCCGCCTTGCGCCCCGGATTGCGGGCGTGCAGCACCAGCAGCAGCAGGTCCGAATCCTTGGCCGCGCCGAAGGTGCGCTCCACCTGATCCGCACGCGGGCCCTCGTTGCCGTAGCCTTCGGAGTCGATGAGGGTGAGGGCCGTCGGCACGCCCGCCGTGGCCGGCGTCTCGTACTTCCACAGCCCCTCGGTGAGCGGCGTCGCCCCGGTCTTCGCCCGCTCCTCGCCCAGCAGGGCGTTGACCATGCTCGACTTGCCGGCCTTCACCTGCCCCAGCAGTGTCACCTGCACGCGCGAGACGCGGTCCTCTGGCCTCGCCTCCGACGGGGCCGCGTCCTTCGGGGCGTCGGCGGGGGACGTGGCGAGGCGGTGCTGCTCGCGCAATTCGCGGTAACGTTTCGCCCCGACCCGCAGGCGGCCGGAGTTCAGCTCGATCAGGTAGTGGCCGAGGCGGTTGATGAACGCCTGATAGAACCAGCCGATGAGGTTGGACTGCAACGCCCTCATCGGCATGTCGATGCCCGCCTTCGACGCGGCGTAGCGCAGCCCCGTCTGGATGGGGTCGAGCAGCGCCATGATACCCCAGTAGGCGTTGCTCGCCGTGTCGGCCCACCTCACCCACTCCCGGGCCGTCTTGAAGTCGCGCACCGTCAGCAGGTGCCCGCCGGGGAGGTACTTCTCCACCATCACCGCCAGGTCCTCGGCGGCCAGCTCCACCGCCGCCAGCATCTCCGGCACGGTGAGGCGGTCCACGGCGTCAGTGGCCCCCGGATTGTAGAACCGCGCCAGCTCGTCCGCCATCGCGCGGGCCGAGTCGAGGTAGAACTCCTGCTTCATCAGGTCGTCGGCGTGGTCCTTCACGCCCGCCTCGGCGCGGGCCTGGACGAGCTTCGCCGCCTCGCGGTCACGCTCGGTGAAGTACGCCTCGTTCGGCGCCTCGGGGTGTTGCAGCAAAGTCTTCTGCCCCTGCCAGTAGATGGCGAGGCCGTAGCCGATGCCCATGAGTGACATCATCGGCCACCACACGTACAGGCTCCACCCGTGGAACCACAGGTAATACGAGCCGGCCCCGGCCAGGACGAGCAGCGGCCCCGCGAGGAGGAGCGCCACGACCGTGATTCGCCAGCGGCTCATTTCTTCTCCCCGCCCTTGATCTTCGACCACGACGCCTGCGCGGCGGCGAACTGCTCGTTGTAGTACGCCTTCAGCTTGTCGATGTCGGGCGCCTTGCCGTCCAGCACGTCCTTGTAGTAGTGACAGAACGCCCGGCCCAGGGCGTACGTCGCGGCCCCGGCCAGCATCGCACCGCTCACCGACCCCAGGACGCTGCCCACGAACGGGATGGCCTTGATCAGCGAACGCCCCGCCGACCGCGCCACCAGCCCCACCCCCAGCGCCCCCGCCAGCTCCTTCATCCTCGCCGAGTCCAGCGGCTGCCCGTACAGCCGCGCCAGCTGGTTCAGCATCCCCGTCTGAACGCCGGCGATCATCACCAGGTCCACGACCGGCAGAGGGACGGCGCCGGCGGTGGCGGCCATTGACGAGTACGCCAGGATGGTCGGCATCGCCTTCTGCTCGTAGAGGTCGTGCAGGCCGGACCGCGCCAGGTCGAGGGTCCGCAGCGTCTGCCCCTGCGCCGCCGGCAGCAGCTCCAGAAGGGCATCATGCAGGCGCTGCCCCCCATACTCCGCCTCGTTGAACCCTTCCTCGGCCGGCGTCAGGTCGATGGGGATGACCCGGTCCACCAGCCCCTCGAAGCGCTTGCGGTGGTGCGCGAGGCTGTCGAGCAGGGCAGGGGGGAGGGCGGCGCCCTCGACGGGTCGGCCGTCGGCGGTGTAGGGGTACGGCGTGGGGTGCTGCTGCTGCGGGTACGCCTCGTGCAGCGTCGTGACCAGCAGGACGACGGGCCGGTCGGGGCGGTCGGCGCGGACCTTGCGCAGGGAGTTGACGACGTTCTCCTGGGCGTGGTCGAGCAGCCGCACGGTGACGAGGACGACGTGCGCCTGGCGGTGGAACTTCGCGATGTCCTCGGCGGGGTCGTAGCCCGGCTCGTCGAGGCCGCGGGTGTCGAGGAAGCGCATGAGGGGCGCCTGCTCGTTGGGGAAGTCGTACAGGGACGAGAAGCGGGTGCAGGGTTGGAAGCCCTTGCCGATCTCGGCACGCTCGGCGCCGGTCAGGAACCTGACGGCGGAGGTCTTGCCGGTCTGCGTCTTGCCCAGGAGCCAGAACACAGGCACGGGCGAATTCTCGCGGACCTTGGCCAGCTCGGCCTGGAGCTGATCGTCGCTGACCGAGGGCGCGAAGAGATCCGTGACGCTCTTCCACAGGTTGCCCAGCATGACATGCCTCCCGAGGGCCCGCCGCCCTCCCATTCTACACGGGACACTTCGTCCGCGGCGGATCGATCTTGATTCGCCGGGGTGGATGGAATAGTGAGGTTGGGGCGCGGCCTGCATGGCCGTGCGGGCCGGAGGCCACAGGAATGCTGGAGGTCCGGGCGGGGCATCTGAAGCTGTTCGACGCCGGGCCGCAGCCCGGCATCGAGGCGGCCCTGTTCGAGGCCGAGATCCTCCGCCCGCTGCCGTCCGGCCTGGACGCCGGGCCGCCCGGCTCGCTGCAGTGGTTCCTGGAGGCCGAACGCCTCCGCTACCACAAGCAGGGCCACTGGATCGCCCCCATGCTCGAATTCACCCGCCACGCCGGCGAGCGCGTCCTGGGCGTGGGCGGCGGCCTGGGCACCGACTGGGTGCAGTACGCCCTCAACGGCGCCGAGGTCACCGTCGCCTGCCCCGGCCCCGATCAGCTCGGCCTCATCCGTGCAAATTTCGCCCAGCGCAAGCTGAAGGCGCGGTTCGAACAGGCCGGCCCGGCCGCCCTGCCGCTGCCCCCGTCGAGCATCGACGTGGCGTGCCTCTCCGGCCTGCCGGACGACCCGGCCCCGGCCATCGACGAGGCCTATCGCGTTCTGAAGCCGGGCGGCAAACTCCTCTGCGTCGCCCCGGCGGCCCGCTGGCTCGAGGGCTGGCTGCGCTGGCTGCCCGGCGGCAAGCCGGCGCGGGCCGAGATGGGCCTCCTGGCGGAGGGCGCCGTGGCCCACGGCAAGAGAGGGATGGCGGCCCTGTTCCACCGCTTCATCGAGCCGCGCGTCAGCCGTCGGCATCTGCGGCGGAGCGACATGCCGACGGTCCTGCGGTTCCTGCCGATGGCCTGGCTCGAGCGCCTCGCCGGCCGGCTCCTGGTCTTCCGCGGGTTCAAGCCGCTCAGCGCCGCCCTGGCGTTGCCGGCGGCGGCCTGACTCGACATCAACGAAACGGCCCCGCGGGGGTTGCCCGCGGGGCCGTGTCACGCGCAAGATCGGGGTAGTGGCTCCCAGCGCGCAGCGACACTCGCCGCGAGTGCCGCCCAGCCACCACCCCGAGTTCTGGAAGGATCACTCCCTCCACGGGAAAGGCTAACCTCCCGGCGCCGCCCCCACCAGACGCCTTACCCGGCCCGGCCCGGCAAGGCGGGCGAAACGGGCTATCTGTGACGGTTCTGATGATTGTGAGGGGCATATGCCTCGATTCGCGCTCCTGTCCCACGACCACCCGGCACATCACCTCGACCTCCTGTTGCAGGCCGGGGACGTGGCGTGGACGTGGCGTCTGCCGGCGTGGCCTGGGGCGGGTGATGCGGTGCCGGCGGAGCGCATCGCCGACCACCGCCTGCTGTACCTGACGTATGAGGGTGAGGTGAGCGGCGGACGCGGGACGGTGGCGCGGCTGGACGGCGGGGAGTATGCCTGGGTGGGCCTCGCGCCGGGCCGCTGCATCGTGCGGCTGGAGGGCGTCCGGCTGCGCGGCGTGCTCGATCTGGTGGAAGGGCAGGGGGGGTGGGTGGCGCGCTTCACCGCTTGAGGGCGATGGAGCGCGGGGGTCGGCCCACGGCGGCGACCGACTGCCCGTTGACCGTCAGGACGCCTTGCTCGATCTGGATGCTCTTGAGCTGGAGGGAGGGGCGTGGGCGGTCCGCCTGGAAGCGCACGAGGGCGACGGGCAGCCCCTGATGGCGGTACCACGTCACCTCGTTGCCGTGCTGCCGCACCGGCTCGACGGCCTGCTCGAGGAGCCACTGGGCGGAGAACGGCACCAGGCCGGACTTGAGGCACTCGAGCTGGATGGCCAGGGCGTTCGGCTCGGAGGCCGGCACCCAGACACGCAGGCACATGGTGATGACCGTGTTGACGAAACCCTTCTTGTAGCGGACGGCGAGTCGGATGCGGTCCTCCTCGAAGACGATGCGCGGCTCACTGAACCCGCGGTCACGCAGCGACTTGTCGAACCCCTGGCGGATGAACCCCTCCGCGAAGTAGCCGTTCACCTGCCTGTCGGTGAAGCGGCCATGCCAGCCGCGTTCCTCGCCCCCCATGAGGGCGGCCAGGATGGGGGTGATCTCGGTCAGGAACTCCTGGGAGGCCTTGTATCGGTCGTCATCGTCCATCGTTAGGAGGTTCGAGTAGAAGCGCGGCTCGTAGCGCACAAGGAGCCACAGCCCGCCGACGAGCGTCGCGACGAGCAGGACGAAGACGCCGAATGCGACGAGGACGGAACGGCGGCTCATGGGGCCTCCCGGCAGGCGCGGGACACCCCGCGCCGCCGGCCGGAATAGCATCCACGGTGGGAGGATGCAAGGGCGATCAGACGGCCTTCTTCTCGTAGAGCACGCTGGAAGCGTGCTCGTGGTAGGAGCACGCAGGATTGTGGCGTGCTCTACGTTGCAGCCAGGGCAGGGCGGGCCGCGCCGGCCAGCTTGCCCAAACAACGCCCGATCAGCGCCAGCGACTCGCGCGCCTCCACCTCGCTGATGACAAGCGGGGGCGAGATGCGGATCACCTTCCGCGCCAGCGGCCCGAGCAGGTGGACGCCATCGCCCCCGTCACCCTGATAGCACGCCAGCACCGCCGCGTTCGCCCAGTCTGCCGCCGATTTTGCCGCCTGATCGCGGAACTCCACGCCCCACACCATGCCCCGATCCTCGCCGCGGATGTTGGCGATGAACGGCAGCTTCTTCAGCCCCACCAACCCCTCCTCGATCACACGCGAGACGGCCCGTGAGTGTCCGAGAACGTCCGACGCCGCGAATTCGTCCAGCGTCGCCAGGACGGCGGCGCAGCAGATGGGGTTGGCGCTCCAGGTGTCGGACCCCTCGCCGTAGTCGAGCGCCCCGAGGATGTCGGCACGCCCCACGGCGGCGGCGACCGGGACTCCGTTGCCCAGGCCCTTGCCGAGGACGACGATGTCCGGCTCCAGGCCGTAGGCGCTGAACGCGAAAAGCTCGCGGGTGCGCCCGAAGTTCGCCTGCACCTCGTCGAGGATGAACACCACGTCATTTTCGCGGCACCAGCTCTGGAGCATCTGGAGATAGGCCGCCGGCGGGTGGTACGACCCGCCCCCGCCGATGTACGGCTCGGTGATGAGGGTGCCGATCTTGCGGCCGTACTGATGCCAGAGGGCGTCCAGCTCCTTGCGGTAGGGGGCCGGGTCGAACGGTTTGCCACGCATCGACACGTCGGCGCACTCAGCCATCGGGAACGGGATGAAGCGGACGCGCGGGTCGCGCTCGCGGTCGGTCTCGCTGCCGGTGACGGCCCCGGCGAGGCCCTTCTTGCCGTGGAAGCCGAAGCGGGTGGCGACGATCATGTCGCGATTGCGGTCTCTGGCCATGCTCGCCCAGAGGGCCTTCTGGATCGCCTCGGAGCCGGACGCGGCCCACAGGACGGTCTGCATGCGTGCGCCGCCGGGGGCGGAGCGCAGGACATCGAGCAGGCGGCGCGAGGCGTCCATCTCGACGGGCGTGACCGCGTTGTAGGCGGTCATCGGGGCCGCCTCGACCCACGCCCCGTTGGGGGCGTTGTCCCAGCCCATGTAGGACTGGAAGCGCTTCATCCACGCGGCGGGGTTGTGGCCGAGGTTGGCGACCAGAACGCCGGACGAGTAGTCGTAGAGGCGCTTGCCCTCCGGGGTCCAGTGGAAGACGCCGGCGCTCCTCGCGATGACGGCCTGGGTGGGCGTGAAGGTGCGGAGGGAGCGCGGCTCGGTCTCGGCGAGGGTATCGCGTTGGGCGTTGGAGAGGTCTTCGCCGGGGTGGTGGACGGCGTGCGTCATTTCGGTGTCCCCGAGAGGAGGGTCAGGAAGGCGGGCGGCACCTCGTCGGCGAGCCAGACGCCGTTGTCCGCCATGAAAAGCGGGATGCCGGCCTCGTGCATCTTCTTCGCGTCCACCGCCAGGACGGCCGGCTTGCCGTGCCGCCGGCCGACCGCCACGGCCTGCTCGATGGTGGCCGAGAGGTGGACGTGATGGCGTTCGCCCTTGTGGATGCCCGAGGCGAGGATGGACGCGACGGACTGTTCGCCGGTGCCGTGGTACAGGATATCGGGGGGCGTGCGGGCCGTCAGCCCGAGATCGACATCCACCGAATGGCCCTGGTTGGCGCGGATGCGCGTGCGCGTGTCGTCGAAGGCGAACCGCTTCTTGTCGTTGGTGGCGACGACCTCATCCAATTCGGGCCGGGTGAACGTGGTGCCGTGCTTCGCGGCCTGGGTCAGAAGGTCGGACACGTCGGCCCAGCCGTTTGCGTCGAGCGTCAGGCCGATGTCGCCTGGGGAGTGGCGGAGGACGAAGGAGAGGAACTTGGAGAGGCGCGTGCGGGCTTTCGTGTCCACGGGGGTTCTCCGGTTCGGGGCAGGGCAGGGGCCTTCCCCGCGAATACGGCGCGGCGGGGTGGGTGTGACCACTTGTTTGGTGGCGTCACGGGCTCCTCGGCGTCGTGCCCAGCCGCCCCGCCTGGAACCAGACCCTCGGATTCCAGGCCACGAACGTGATCGCCCGCCCGTCGGGTGTGAACGACAGGTGCTCTATGCAGTCGCAGCCGGGCGGGACGTGGTCGCCCACCAGCGGCACGCGCAGCAGCTCGTCGCCTGTATCGGGATTCCAGACCTGCAGCAGCTCGCGGCTCACGGTGGCCAGCCGACCCCCGTCCGGGCTGAACGCCATCTGGCCGATGAACGCGCCCTGCTTGAATCCGCGAAGCTCGACGGGGCGGGCCCCATCCTCCGCGTCCCACACCCGGATGATCGTCATGCGCAGCCCCGGCCCCACGTCCGTCTGGAGCGGAACCGCCAGCCGCTTCCCGCCCGGGCCGAGGAGCGGAGGGGTCCACCGCGTGTCACGCCGGCCCCACTCGCGCCCGAACGGGATGCTCGCGCTCGGCAGCGGCCGCCCGCGTTCCGCCTCCCACAGGCCGACCGCGAGCGATTCGCCGTCGCTGCCCAACACGGCGAGCCGGGCCCCGTCGCTGCTGAACCGGATGACGAAGTCCTTGCCGCGGGGGAGCGGCAGGCGGAACCGCTCCTTCCCCGTCTCGGTGTCCCAGACGGTGATACGCCCACCCGGCTCCGTCAAGGCCGCGAGCGACCGGCCGTCCGCGCTGAATGTCGGGATGGCGATCTTCCCCGGCAGCTCGACGTTCGTCAGGTTCGTCCACGGGCCGAGCTTCCACAGTTGCAGCCTCGACTTGAACACCTCGGTGCCCTGGCCGCGATACCCTTGCCAGACCCACAGGGCGAGCCGGCGGTTGTCCCGGCTGAACACCGCCTCGAGGGGCAAGGACATGCCTTCTTGCATGCCGGGCGGCCCTGCGATGCCCATGACGGGCTCGTGCGGCGCGGCCTTCCACCCGGGGTAGGCGTGGGTGATGACCGCCTTGTCGGCCCGGTCCACGATCGTAAACCCGAGGCCGTCGTCGTTGTGTCGGAGCAGGAGGGTGCCGTCCGGGCTGGCCCGAGACCAGTTCGGGCAGAGGGTGCGGTGGTCCCTCAGCCCCCAAACACGCTCGTCGATCAGGGCGTCCCAGTGTTTCACGCTGCCGCCGCCCGCCGTGACCAGGACGGCCCCGTCGCGCGTGAACGCGAGGTTGGTGATCCCCCCGTCGTGTCCGCGGATGAAACGCCGCACCTGCCCCGTGGCCACGTCCGCGATCCCGGCCTCGGCCCCGAGGATGTACGCCACCTGGCCCCCGTCCGGGCTGAACACCGGCGAGGCCGCCCGCACCTTCACCTCCGCGAGCTTGCGGCGGGGCTTCACCTCCCACAGCGTCAGGGTCTCGGCGGCGACGGCAAGGCGCTTCCCGTCCCGGCTGAATGCGATACACCCCGCGGGGGGCGAGGTCCAGAAGAGGCCCGTCAGCGGGATGATGGGGTCGCCGGGCCCCGCGAGCGGGCGCCCGGTCCGCGCCTCCACCAGCTCCACCGCCCCCTTCCCGTCCTTCTCGACGGCCATCGCGAGGACCGCCCCGTCCGCGCTGATGGCCAGCTCGTTGCCCCACCTGCCCTCCGGCAAATTGATGACCTTGACGGTGGCCCCGTCCCAGATGCGATACACGGGGCCCTTGTCGTCCTTGGTGCGCTGGGCCCACACCGCCGGCAGAGCGTCCGGCCCGGCCATCACCCCACTCAGCGTCGTCACGCCCCGGACGCGCGGGGCCTCTGCCCCGCTCGCCGCGTCCCACCGGCGGACGTCCGCCGTGCCGATGTTCATCACCGGGCCGGACTGGTCGTGGATCGTGGCGACGATCCACTTGCTATCCGGGCTGTACGCCGGCCTGATGGCGGACTTCGGCGGCAAGGGAATCGAGAGGGCCACCCGCCCGGTGGAGGTGTCGAACGACTTCAAAAAGAGCGACTCCCCCTCCTCGATGAAGCGCAGCAGGCGGGAGCCGTCCGGGCTGATGGGGGCCATGTAGGGCCGGGCCCTCGGCAGGGTGACTGTGCGGAGGTCGGCATTCAACTGCCGGTCGAAATAATGCCACTCGAAGCCGCGCAGGTCGCGCTGCCCCGCCGCCGGGATCTGGGCCGCGAGCAGCTCGCGGGCGCGCCCGTAGTCATCGGCGTTCCAGGCGGCCTGGATCTGCCCGGCCCGGCTGGCGTAGAGCTGCGCCCACAGCTCGTCGCGGGCCGCCTGGAGCTGCTCGCCGGCCCGGACGGCCTTCTTCTCGTTCTCCTCGGCGGCATTCCGGGCGGCGTCCGCCTTCCGCCGCTCCCCCACCGCCTGGGCCAGCCCGATGGATGTCCCCGCCACCCCTGCGACCAGGGCCGCGATGAGCAGCCCCGCGACGGCCAGTGGCGTGCGGTTGCGGCTGGCGAACTTCCGCAGGCGGTACCACGTGCTCGGCGGGCGGGCCTCGACCACCTCGTCGGCCAGGTACCGCTCCACGTCCGCCGCGAAGCCGGCCGCCGTCTCGTACCGCCGGGAGCGGTCCTTCTCCAGCGCCTTCATCACCACCCAGTCCAGCTCCCCTCGGACCAGCCCGGCCAGCCTGCCCGGCTCCGTCCCCCGGCTGGCGGCCAGCGCCGCCAGGTCCCCGGCCGAGGACAGCCTCACGCTCGGCCGCGGGGGCTCGTCCTCCTGGATCAGCCGGCGGACCTCGTCCCACACCGCCCGCTGGAGGGACGCCCGGTCGAGCGGCGTCGTGCCGGTGAGCAGCTCGTACAGCACGACCCCCAGGGCGTACACGTCGGCCCGCGTGTCCACGTCCAGGGCGTTGATCGCCACCTGCTCGGGGGCCATGTACAGCGGCGTCCCGACGGCGCTGCCGAACGCCGTGTGCAGGGTCCGCTCGGTCAGCAGGGCTGGGGTGTGCAGGGCCTTGGCCAGCCCGAAGTCGATGACCTTCGGGACCGGACTGCCGTCGTGCTCCGTCACGAGGACGTTGGAGGGCTTGATGTCTCGGTGGATGACCCCCTTCTGGTGCGCGTGCTGCACCGCCTTGCACACGTGGACGAACAGCGCGAGCCGGCCCCGCACCCCCATCTGCCGCTGGTCGCAGTACTCGGTCAGCGGCAGCCCCTTGACCAGCTCCATGACGAAAAAGGGCCGGCCCTGGCCGGTGGTCCCGCCGTCCAGTACGCGGGCGATGTTGGGGTGGTCCATGAGCGCCAGCGCCTGCCGCTCCGCCTCGAACCGGGCCAGCACCGTCCTCGAATCCATCCCCGCTTTGATCAGCTTGACGGCGACCAGACGGCGGACCGGCTCCCGCTGCTCGGCCATCCACACCGAGCCCATCCCGCCCTCGCCGATCTGTTGCAGCAGCTTGTACCGCCCGCCGACGACGGACCCCTCGGCCTCCGTCTCCCTGGCGCGGGGCGCGGCCCCCTCGGGCGCGCCGGACGCGAACGTGCCGGTGGCGCCCGCCCCCGGCTCGCTGAGGAACGCCCCGGGCTCGTCGTTGGCCTGGAGCAGCGCCTCGACCCGCCGGCGCAGGGGCGCGTCCCCGGCGCAGGCGGCGTCGAGGAAGCCGGCCCGCTCGGCGGGGCCACGGGCCAGGGCGTCGAGGAACAGGTCGCGGGCATTCTTCGCCGTGTCTGCCATGTCGAGTCCCCCACCCCAGGTCGGCCCTAACCTCTCATGCGAGGGCGGCTGGGGAATCGTCTCAGACGCGGGGAGACTATTCGGCCGGCGCCTCGCCGCCCAGCTCGCAGCGGAGCCAGGCCCGCGCGAATGCCCAGTGCCGATACGCCGTCGCCCGGCCCATCCCCAACGCATCGGCGGCCTCCTCCACCGACAGGCCGGCGTACAGCCTCAGTTTGACGATCTCGACGGCGTCCCCGTCCTCGGCCGTCAGGCGGGACAAGGCCTCGTCGAGCAGGAGCAGGTCGTCCGACGTTTCGAGGACGCGGTGTGCCTCGTTGAGGTCGATACGCCGGCGGCCCCCCCCGTGCCTCGGCGACTGCTTCCGCCGGGCGTTGTCGATGAGGATGCGGCGCATGGCCTCGGCGGCGGCGGCGAAGAAATGCCGGCGGTTCTCGAAATGCTGGTCGCCGACCAGGCGGAGGTACGCTTCGTGGACCAAGCCCGTGGCGTCCAGGGTCTGCCCCGGGGCCTCCCCGGCTAACCTCCGCGCCGCCAACTGCCGCAGGGCGTCGTAGACCAGTGGCAGCAGTTGGCCGGCGGCGTGACGGTCGCCGTGGCCGATGGCGTTCAGGAGCCGGGTGACCTCGCTCATGGGAGGATCACCCTGCCTGGATACAGCGCCTCGCCGCCCGCCCTCCCCGGATGGTACAGCACCAGCCCGCCGTCGGGGCCATCGACACGCACCGTCGCCCCCGGCCTGCCCGCCGCGTGGTGGGCCAGGATCGCCTCCATCGCCTGCACCGTCGCCACCGTGTTGCGGTCCGCCGACAGGTCGGCGTAACGCTGCCTCCGCACCGCCTCCAGACGCTCGGGCCGCAGGGCAGGGGGGCCGCCGAACTCCACCTCCGCCACCTCCTCGAAGAACCGCCCGATGATCTCGACGCCGTAGCCGCGCTGCGAACGCTCGCCCCACGGCTCGATGAACTTGCCGTTGTAATGGTGGTTCGGCGTGTTCTTCATCTCGCCCGGCGTCCGGCCTTCCACCGTCACCTCGACGCCACGCTTGCGCTGATGCGCCAGCCACAGGCCGTTGTCGAAGCGGAGCTGCACCTCCTGATCGACGTAGCCGGGGAAGTTATCCGGCGTCACCCAGCTCGTGTGGATGTCGAACGCCGCCTCTCTCCCGTCGGGGTAGCGGTAGACCATCTGGAGCTGCACGCTGTCCCACGTCGGGCCGCCCGCCGGGCCGACCAGGCCACGCTGGCCCGTCGCCGTGACCCGGTCCAGACGCCATTCGTCGCCGAACGTGAAGTCGATGAGCTTGATGTAGTGGACGGCGACATAGGTGCCGGGGTTACGGCCGGTGATCCACTCGGCGAACTGTGACCCGGAGATGCTCTTCGGCTCGAGGAGAGAGCAGTAACCGTTGTTGACGTGCTTCAGCACGCCATCGACGACGTGCGTCCGCAGCTTCTTGTGGTCGGGGTCGGCGAGCTTGTGATAGACGACACGCGCCAGCACGCCCTTCTCGCGCGCCAACGACTCCAGCACGTCCAGCTCCTGCAACGTCAGGACGCTCGGCTTCTCGATGAGGACGTGCTTGCCGGCGGACAACGCCGCGCGGGCGATGTCGAAATGGCGGTCGTCCGGCGTGGCGACGCACACGGCGTCGAGGGGCTGGGCGAGCATGTCGCGCACCGCCCCCTCGCCGGAGCAGTTCGCGACGCCGGGCATCTCCGCGAGGTAGCCGGCGGCGCGTTTCCCGGTGCGCGTGGCGATGGCGGCGAGCTGCACCTCATACGGCCCCGTGTCGCGGCGGTAGCATCCCTGCGCCCGCGCCTGGAGGAAGAAGGGCCAGTAGGTGTCGTCGAAGATCATGCCGGCGCCGGCCATGCCGGCGCGGAGGGTGCGTGTGGTCATGCAGGGGATGATAGCCCCTCATTCCTCCTTCGTCGCCCCGTGCTTGCGGAGCAGGGCGGCGATCTCCTTGTGCCCACGATCCGTGGCGATCCACAGCGGCGTCCGCTGCTCGGCCGACCCCGAATATCTCGCCCTCAGATCCACCTTCTTCGCCAGGACGGCCTTGTCCTCCTCCAGCGCCTCCAGCAGCATCTGCACGGCCAGGAGGTGCCCCGCGTACACGGCGCGGTGCAGGATATTCCCTTCCTTGTCGAGGTGCTCGACGCGGCCCTTGGTGTCCTTGCCGAAGCCCTCGAGGACCGCCTGTAGCGCGGCGGATTTCCCGTTCATCGCCGCCGCCCAGGCGGCGCACTCCCAGGCGTCGTTCCCCTCGCCCTCCCGGAGGTACTTCACCCGCTTCTCCTGATCGTCCCCGAACGACGCCAGCAGACGCTTCACCACGGCGGTGTGCCCGCGCCGGGCCGCGCGGGCGAGCGCCGTGGCGGCCCTCTCGCCCGGCTTGTGCAGGAAGCCCGTCTGCACGCTCGCCCCACACGCCAGCAGTCGCTCCACCAGGGCCAGGTCGCCGCGCTCGCTCGACTCCTCCACCGCGGTGGCCCTGTAGGTCTTGCTCGGCCTGTTCAGCAACGCCTTCATGCCGGCGGCCAGGGCCGCCTCGGCGGCCGCGTGCTTCTTCTCCTTCGCCAGGTCGATCGCCGTCTTGCCCTCCTTGTCCTTGTGGTCGAGGAAGGCGAACCAGTTCAGCTTGCCGTCGTCCCAGGCCGCCTCGACGGTGACGAGGATCGACTCGACCACACCGGCCTGCCCGCCGAGGGCCGCGTGGTGCAGGGCCGTCTGCCCCGCCTTGTCCTGCGTGAAAGTCTGCTCCACGATGCCCGTCGTGCGCATCTTCGCCCCCAGCAGCAGCACGACACGCCGGTTCCCCTTCGCGCACGCCAGCATCAACGCGGTGCGGCCCTGCGGGTCGGCGCCGCTCAGGCTGTCGCCCCCGTCGAGGTGGGCCTGCAGCTTGTCGAGATCCTCCTCCGCGATGGCCCGCGCCAGGGCAGGGGGGATGGTACTCTTCGGAGTCGGCAGGGTCGGAGGCGCCGGCTTCGCCTCCTTGGCCGCCTTCTCCGCCAGCTCACGCTCGCGGAAGAGCAGGGCGGCCACCTCCTTGTGGCCGGCGCGATGCGCCAACATCGGTGCAGGGTCGTTCCCGTAGTCCCGATCCTCGAACCTGAGCTCGGAGAGGCGGGCGGCACTGTCGCCGAAAGATTGCAGGACCGCCTTCACGACGAGGACGTGCCCCTTGTACGCGGCGATCTGCAAGGCCAGTTGCCGCTTCGCCCCCCGCGCGAGCAACGCCTCAACCGAAGCCACGTCCCCCTCCTCAGCGGCCCACATCAGCGCCGTCGCCCTCTTCGTCGAGGTCGAGGCCGCGTAGCGGACGGTGTGGCCGTCCGACTCCAAATCGAGCATCTCCACCCCGAATGCCTCGATCTTCTCCGCGACTGCCGGTTTCTTCGCCTCCGCCGCGATCGCCGCCGCCGTCTTGCCGTCGCCGTCCTTGCGCTCGACGTGGCGGAACCAGTGCAGCCTCCCGCGTGACCACGCCCCACGCACGCCGATCAATAGCGCATCGACGGCCTCGACGTGCCCGCCGGCCGCCGCCACCATCAGCGCCGTCTTCTTGTCCACGTCCACGGCGTCCAGCATTTCGGGCCTCGTCGGCCCCAGCGCCGCCGTCAGCAGCAGCAGCATCTTGGCGTCGCCCCTCTCCGCCGCCAGATGGAGCGCCGTGCGCCCCTTCTCGTCGCGCCCCTCGGCCAGGGCCGCCCGCTCGCGGATCAGCCGCTCGGCCTCGGCGTGGTCGCCGCCCTCGACGGCCTTCGCCAGGGCGGGAGACATCTTCGCCCACTTGCCCGGCACGTCCTCCTTCGGCGGCAGGGGAGGGGCGAGGGCGGCCTTCTTGATCTCCTCCGGCACGTGTGGCTTCATGACCTCGACGACGTTGGCGTGGCCGGCCGCGGCCGCCAGCTCGTACACCGTCTTGCCCTGGCGGTTCTTCGCCAGGTAGGTCGCGGGACGGCTCCCCCCCGGCAGCAGCGTCTCCATCACCTCGGCGTGTCCGTTCGCCCCGGCGTGCATCCATGCCTTCATGCCTTCCCTGTCCACCACGTCCTTGTCGGCCCCGGCCTGCGTCAGCGCCCTCACCACGTCGGAGTGCCCGCCGCGCGCCGCCAGCATCAACGCCGTCTGCCCCTTCCTGTCGCGCGAGTCCACCTCGGCCTTGGGCAGCGCCATCAGCGTCGGCAGGCGAGGCAGGTCGATCTTGCCGATGTCGATCTTGCCATCCTTCTTCAGGGTGGGGATCTTGATCTCGACGCCGGGGAACAGCGAGTCGCGGAATTCGCGCATCATGTTCACCGCGTCGGCCTTGCCCAGCAGCACCGTCACGATGGCCCCGTGCCCCTCCTCGGCGGCCATCATCAGCGGCGTCCGCCCCGCCTCGTCCTTCTCGTTGGGGTCGGCTCCCATCGACAGGAGGAGCATCGCCAGGCGCGATTGGCCGCGCGCCGCGGCGTGCATCAGCGCCGTCTCGTTCTTCTCGTCGCGGTCGTCGGCCAGCACCCCGCCGCGCAGGCACTCCACCACCCGGCTCAGTTGCCCCTTGGCCGCCGCCGCGTGGAACGCCGCCACGCTGACCGGCTCGCCGAGCGCGTCCTTCCTCGCCTCCTTCTTCGCGTCAGGCGAGCCGGACGGCCACGCCGCGACGTAAACGACCGCTGCCAACGGGGCGACCACAAGCAGGACGCCGGCCGCGGTCAGGGCAGGGGAGTGAGAGGCGGCCGCCGCCTCGATCCCCGCGCGTCGCCCGAGGGAGAACTCCGCCACGGCGTGCTTGCCGATGAGGACGGCCCACGTCACGACGGCGAACGCCGTCAGCACGCCGCCGAGGACGCGGACGTTGGGCGTGGCCGCCGTCCCGAGGAGCAGGCCCAGGCCCTGCACGCCGGAGAGGGCGGCGAGGATCAGGGCGCAGACGCGTGCCCAGCCCCAGCGGTTGATCACGCCGGCGCCGACGAGGCACAGCGGCAGGCCGTTTACGATGAAGCAGCCGGCGGCGATTCCGGCCAGGAAGGCGAACGCCCCCGCGAGCCCCTTGCCCGCGAGGTCTGCCCCGGCGGCCATTTTCCCGGCCTGGTCGCCGGTGAGGCCGGGGGCCTTCTTGCCGAGATCGCCGACGGCCTGGCCGGCGGCGAGGGACTTCAGGACGGCGTCGGTGCCGCCGATGAGGCACCACGCCCCGAGCGCGACGAACACCATGCCGTGGGCGAGGTGCAGCCAGCCGACGAGGGTGATGGCCGGATTCAGGCGCGCGGGCTGATCGGGGGCGGACATGAGCGGGCTCCGGTGGGTGCGTGCCGGGACGGGTGCCGCCGGCGGAGGGGTCCCTCCGCTACACTGTAGGCATGGCCGGCCCTGAATCTATCACACGGACCGACATCTCCCTCGCCGCGTCGCTGGCGCTGCTCGCGATGCTGTGCGCCTGGCTCGTCATGGCGCCGGGCGTGTGCGGCCTGTTCCACGACGACGGCATCTACGTCTGCACCGCGAAGGCGCTTGCCGAGGGCAACGGCTACCGCCTCATACACCTCCCCGGCGCGCCGGCGCAGACGAAGTACCCGATCCTCTGGCCGGCGATCCTGGCGCCGCTGTGGGCCGCCGCGCCGTACCCGACGAACGTCGTCCTGATGCAGTGCCTGTCGCTGCTCTGCGCCGGGGCGTTGTCGGCGTCGGCGTACCTGTACCTCGTCCGCTGGGGGTACGCCGGCAGGGGGGCGGCGTTCGGGGCAGGGGTGATCGCCGCCACGTCGGCGACGTTCGCGTTCTACGGGGGGGCCGTCTTGACGGAGATGCCGTTCGGCCTGGCGTGCGTCGCCGCGCTGTGGATGCTGGAGGCGGCGTTGCGCGAGGAGCCGCCGTGGTGGAAGCAGGCGCTGCTCGGCGTGACGCTGGCGCTGCCGTTCCTGCTCCGCGGCGCCGGGGCGCCCTTCCTCCCGGCGGGGCTGGCGCTCTTGTGGTGGCACGGCAGGCCGCTGCGGTGGGCGGCGGCGGCCGCGGCGTTCGCCGTCCTGCCGTGGGCGTTGTGGGTGGTGCCGTCGCTGGGGGCATGGGGGCGCGACCCGGCGCAGGGGTATTACACCGACTACCTCGGCTGGTGGGGAGAGGGCGCGGGGCTGCTACGAATCATCCAGCACAACGCCATCTATGCGACGGGCGGCGCGTTCGGGCAGGCGCTCGACGGCGCCGACTCATCGACAAAATGGATGGGTCTGAAGACGCCGTGGCTCTACGGCCAGCTCCTGCTCGGCGCCGTCGTGTGGGTCGAGGCGGCACGCCTGCTGGCCAACGGGCGGGCCCTGGCGTGGATGCTGGCCGCCTACCTGGCGCTGGTGCTGGCGTGGCCATGGCCGTCGGGCCGGTTCATGACGCCACTGTGGCCGATCCTCATCGCGCTCGCCCTGCGCCGCCTGGGCGAGGTCATCCCGTCGGCGTGGGCGGGCGTCGTCCTCGTCGCGCTCCTCGTGGCGCTCAACGGCGTCCACCTCGGACGCCAGGCGGTGCTGAACCGCGCGACGGGGATGCCCAACGCACTCGACGACCCGGAGCCGGCATCGCGGGAGGCGTATCGGGAGGTGTTCGACTGGCTGCGCGCGAACACCGCGCCCGAGGACGTGATCGGCTGCGTGTTGGACCCGGTGGTGTATCTGGAGACTGGCCGGCTGTCTTTCCGTCCGTTCATCCAGCGTCCGCCGGCGAAGTTCTACGACCAGCCGGCGCGGCCGCCGGACCCCGCCGAGCTGGATCGCCTGCTCACGGCGAACAAGGCTCGCTGGCTGGTCGATCTGCCGGAGTCGCGGTTCAACGGCGAGAAGGATCTCCACCCGGAGATCGCCGCACTGGACGGGAAACGCCTGCGGCTCGTCTTCCGGGGCAACATCGACCCACGCATGGCGATCTACGAAATCCTGCCGTGATTCGACGGGGCCAACATCACATAACAGGCATTATCGGACGTTGGCCCCATCTCTCGCGTGGATGCTGGAGATCGCCGAGGCGGACCACCAACGTCCGATAATCGCTCTTATGTGATGTTGGCCCTGGGCAAGGGAAGTCGTTGTCGCGTCCGGGGTTGCGTTCGCGTCGTCCGCCGCCGGATCGCCGTCCGGGGGCGGCGGCTCTATGGTAGGGATCGCCAGCATTTCAACATTCACCACGGAGACATTCCGTGCCTCGGACCCCCCTGCTCGCCTGCGTCGCCGCCCTGCTCGTCGGGTGCGGCCCGGTGCCGCCGGCGCACGTCGCCCGGCTGCAAGTCCTGCTCCCGGAGTTCACGGAGAACCTCGAGGCCGACCCCCCACGCCGCGCCATGCTGAAGGCCGACGGCAAGGAGCAAATCGTCCCTGTCGCGCGGTCCGGCAAGTCGTTCACGGTCGATCTCGAGCCGGCTGACGGGAAGAAGACGGCCGAGGTGGAGCTGAGCTTCTGGCCGGTCCCCTACTCCAACACCTTCCGCAAGAAGACCATCACTCTGGAGAAGGGTAAGGCGGTGACGGCCGACATGAGGGCGGCCGACCCGGACCGCCCGGACCACATCGAGGCCATCTTCGTCCCGACCCCGGACGAGGCGGTCGCCGAGGCGCTGAGGCTCGCCAGGCTGACCGGCGACGACACCCTGCTCGACATCGGCTGCGGCGACGGCAAGGTGGTCATCGAGGCGGTGAAGGCGGGGGCGAAGAGGGCCGTGGGCGTGGACATCCGCCGGGAGCTGGTGGACCTGAGCAGGGAGAATGCCAGGAAGGCCGGGGTCGCGGACCGGTGCGAATTCCGCGTCGAGGACGCCTTCAAGATGAAGGGCCTGTCGGGGTACACGGTGGTCTTCATGTGTCTGGGCGAGGACCTCCAGACGCAGCTCATGCCCGTATTGAAGACGATGCCGAAGGGGACGCGCATCGTCGCCGCCAACCACCTGATCGAGGGCTGGCCCCCGGACAGGACGGCCCGCGTGGACATCCCTTCCAGGGGGTGGAAGTACCCCGTGTACCTGTGGACGATCAAGTAAGGACGCGGCGTCTCGATCCGGTGGAAGCATCGGCATGATCGATGAGTCGGGCGGGCGCCCCCCTCAGGCCGTCCCCTTCCCCGGCGCCGCCAGCCGCGCCCCTAGATAACAGAGCAGACCAAGCGGGCCGAGCATCAACGTCAGGAACAGGCACGGCGCGAGGAGCCAGTGCGTCAGGCCGCGCTCGCGGGCGTCGAGGTACTCCCACCGCCCGACGAAGAGGTCGAACGCCAGGAAATGCACCCACGCGATGACCGCCGCCCGCCGGTCGCCGAGCAGCGCCGCGACGGCGTCGAGTTTCGGGTTGACCAGCATCGGCAACACGTCGATCAATCCGGGGATGATCATCACGACGTAGATCGCCGCGAACACGGCGGGGGCGATGTACGACCCCATCACCCAGACGGTGACGCGCCACGTCGGGGCCAGGAGCATGAGCAGCCAGAACGGCAGCGCCAGGAGGTTGACGATCTGGAATTGCAGCTCGGGCGTCATGGCGTCACCCCCCGACGGCGCCCTGCGACTCCGGCCCCCGTGTCGTGTAGACGCCCATCTTTCGGAACTTCTCGTACCGGCCATCGAGCAGCTTGTCGGCGGGCAGGGCGCGCAGCTCGCGGACGTAGCGGAGCAGATAGCCCTTGAGCGTGTTGGCCATCTCCCGGTGGTCGCGGTGCGCCGCGCCGAGCGGCTCGGGGATGATGTCGTCGATGATGCCCAGCGCGTGCAGGTGCTTCGCCGTCAGCTTGAGCGCCTCGGCGGCGAGCGGCTTCGTCTGCTCGGTGGCCTCCCTCCACAGGATGCCGGCGCAGCCCTCGGGGCTGATGACGGAGTAGTACGCGTGCTCCAGCATGCTGACGCGGTCGCCGATGCCGATGCCCAGCGCCCCGCCGCTCCCCCCCTCCCCGATGACCACGCACACGACGGGCGTCGGCAGCCGGGCCATCTCCAGAAGGTTGGTGGCGATGAGCTGGGCCTGGCCGCGCTCCTCGGCCCCGATGCCGGGGTAGGCGCCGGGGGTGTCGATGAGACAGATGACGGGGAGGCGGAACTTGGCGGCCAGCTTCATGGCCCGCAGGGCCTTGCGGTAGCCCTCGGGGTGGGCGCAGCCGTAGAAGCAGGCGTTGCGCTCCTGGAGGGTGCGGCCCTTCTCCTGGCCGATGAGCATGACCTTGAAGTCGCCGAGGCGGGCGAAGCCGCAGCGCACCGCCCGGTCGTCGCCGATGGCCCGGTCGCCGTGGACCTCGACGAACTCGTCGAACATCGTCGCGATGTAGTCCACCGTGTGCGGACGCTCGGGGTGACGCGACACGAGGATGGTCTGCCACGGCGTGAGGTTGGAGTAGAGGCGTTTCGTCAACGCCACGAGCTGGCGGCGCATGTTGCGCACCTCGTCGGCCCCCGCCCCGGCGCGCGCCTCCACCTGCACGAGCAGGTCCTCCAGCTCGTGGATCTCCTTCTCGAACGGCAGGCTGTGCCGCGCGGCCATCTCGTCGCCCCCCTCCATCACCGGCGTTCAGGAGGGGATTGTACGCCAGTCGGCCCCGAAAGCCATCCACCCCGAGACGCACGAAGAAGAGCTGTCCGCGGATCACACGGATCAAACGGATCAGGACAAAGCAACAACCGAGGCAGAAGACATCGGCCTTCTGCCTGCCTGCTTCCTGGCTGTTTCCGTGTGATCCGTGTGATCCGTGGACAGCTCCCCCGCTCTTCGCCGATCCGTGGTCACCCCTGCGCACCCGGGACGGCCTTGTTCGGCACGGACTTGTACACGCGGACCGGCTTCAGCGCCATCAGCACCTCGTGGAAGTCCTTCTGCCGCTCCTCGCGCTTCTTGCGCAGCATCTTCAGCACCAGCTCGCAGAACTCCTTCGTCAGGTCCGGGTTGAGCGTGTCCGGGCTGGCCGGCTTCTCCTTGATGTGCTTATCCAGCAGGTCCTGCGACGACGCCCCCCGGAACGGCGGACGCCCCGTCGTCAGCTCGTACAGCGTCGCACCGAAGCTGTAGATGTCCGCCCGCCCGTCCAGGCAGTCGCCGCGGATCTGCTCCGGCGACATGTAACTCCGCGTCCCCATCGCCTTGGGCCGCGAGCGGAACAGGAAGTCGAGGAAGCCGGGCTTCTCCACCTTCTTGGCCAGGGCGAAGTCGATGATCTTCACCTCGCCGGCGCTGTTGCACAGCAGGTTGTCCGGCTTCACGTCGCGGTGCACCCAGCCCTTGGCGTTCATGAACGCCAGCGCCGTCGCCGCCTGCTTGAAGATCGAGTGGGCGTTTTCCTTCAGGAAGTCCGTCTGCTTCCGCATCAGCCGGGCCTTCAGGCTCCCGCCGGGGAAGAACTCCATCACGAAGTACGGGTTCTTCTTGTCCTGGTTCACCGTCACGATGCGGATGATGTTCGGGTGCGCCAGGTCCTTGCCCACCTTCGCCTCGTGGAACAGGAACTTCCGGTGCTCCGCCTCCGCCGCCTTCTCCGGCAGCAGGAGCTTCATGGCGAAGTGCCGGTGGCTCGACTGCTCGACCACCTCCCAGACCTGGCTCGTCTGGCCGGTCATCATCAGGTTCATGAGGCGGTAGCCGCCGATGACTTCTGCGTCGGCCATGGATCACCAGTACTCCTCGAAGTGGATGTTGCCCCGCTCCTTCACCGCCGGGCGGTCCGTCCGGAAGCCGCGTGCCGTCAGGATCTCGATCACGCCGGGCGGCTTCGGCCACGCGAGCCGGCCCGTCTCGCGGTCCTTCTCCTGAACCCCGATCATCTTCGGGTTGCCGCACAGGAAGAAGTGGCACGACGCCGGGTCGAGGGGCCGGCCGAGCATGCCCTCCAGGTCGCCCGACGTGATCAGGTCCTGGATGTACTTCTTGCCCCCCCCCTGCCCTTCCTCGCGTGTCGTCATCGGCACGTACGTGACGTTCGGATACCGGGCCGCCAGGGCCTCGTGCGTGTCGAGGTACCCCAGGTCACGCCTGTAGCGCACACAGCACACCGACACGATGGGCCCCCTGTGCCCCCGGCGGAGCAGCTCCCACAGCATGTAGTTGTGCGGCGCCTCGCCGGTGCCCGTGGACAGGAAGACGGCCGAGTCGTCCGGTTGCACGCCGTCGAGGGAGTAATGCCCCGTGATCTTCTCGCCCAGGTAAAGCCGCGACCCCTCCTCGAGCAGGAACAGCCGCGGCGTCAGCACGGGCGCCTCGACCCGGCCCGTATCACGCACCAGGACGACGTAGAACTCCAGCCACCCCTGCGCGTCGATGTCGATGAGGCCCTTGCCGTCGTCGTCGAGGATCGGGCACGAGATGGAGTACGACCGCCGGGCCAGGCTCTCCTCGGCCCCCGGCTTGATGACCTCCTCCTGGCAGCCGGGGGCGCGCGGCTCCCAGAACCCCATCCCCAGGACCGTGTACTGGCCGGGGATCGGGCTGGGGCGTGGCGTGTCGGGGCGCACGCGGAACGCCCACAGGTCCTCGTGGATGCGCCGGATCCGCGTGACCGTCGCGTTGTACTTCTGCCGCCGTAGCTCATCCACCGGGGTCATGAGGTGCCCTGCCAGGGGGGTCTTTCCACCCCGTCAGTGTAGCAGCCCGGCGGTGGGCCCGCTACTTGGCGGCGTCGGCCACCACCTTGAGGCACGCCTTCACGTCCTCCGTCGGCTCCTTCTCGTTGGCCTCGTACTCGATGGCGATCAGCCCGCCGAACTTCACCTCGGTGAGGGCCTTCAGCACCGACGCCACGTCGAGGACGCCCTTGCCGAAGACCACGTCCACCTTCCTCTTGTTGTCGTGGTCCTTGAGGTGCAGGCCGAAGTTGCGCTTGCCCATCTTCCTGATCTGCTCGGCCGGGTCGAGCTTCTTGCCCATCTGGGCCGAGCGGATCAGGTGCCCCGTGTCGAGGCACGCGCCGATCAGGGCGTGGTGGTCCTTCACCGCCTCCAGGATGACCTCGGCGGAGTACCAGCGGTGCAGGCCCTTGCCCGCCGGCCCGTGCGGGTGGATGCCGATGGCGATCTTGTACTCGTCGCACAGCTTGTCAAGGCTGTCGAAGCTGTCGGGGGTGGGGTCGGCGCTGAGCATCTTCAGGCCGAGCGCCTTGGCGAACTCGAACACCTTCTTGTTGTCGTCGTGATTCTTCGTGAAGCCCTGCACGCCCCACGACCAGGGCGTGACGCCGAAGTCGCCGCACTGCCTGAGGAACACCCGGATGGCCTTCTCGTCCGTCGTGTACGGACAGTGCTTCTGGTAGAACTCGCCGTACTTCAGGCCCAGCTTCTTCATCCGGTCGAGCGCCCCCTCCCTGTCGAAGTGGCGGAAGGTGTAACTCTGCGCCCCGATCTTGTGGGCGGGGGCCTTCTCCTCGCCGGGCGCGAGGGCGGGCAAGGCGGCGACGGCGGGCAGCGTGGCGAGGAACTGGCGGCGGTCCATGTGCGTCGGCTCCGGGGAGGGTGCGGGCATGCTGCATGGCATACGCCCCCCCGCCCTCCCGGCAAGCCCGTTGACTCCCCCCACCCTGCCCCGCTAGCATGGGCGCATGCGAACAACCCTCCTGCTGGTGGCCGTCGTCTGTGCCGCGCTGGGGACCGCCGGCGATGACGCCGAGGCCGCACGCATCAAGGCCCTCGTCGAGCAGCTCGGCGACGACGACTTCGACAAACGCGAGGCCGCCTCGGCCAAACTGCTGGAGATGGGCGACAAGGCCATCCCCGCCCTCACCTGGGCGATGACGAAGTCGCCTGACCTGGAGGTGAGGGCCAGGGCGTGGCGTCTCGCCCGCGGCCTCATGCCCAAGACGCGCCGGAGCCGCTCGACGGCGATGGAGCTGGCCCGCATCGAGCCGGGGCCGCTCCGCATCGGCTCGCCCGACACCGAGGGCGGACGCCGCGCCGACGAGACGCAGCGCGACGTGAACATCCGCCGCCCGTTCTACCTCGGCGTCCACGAGGTCACCCAGGGCGAGTACAAGGAGGTCATGAAGGTCAACCCCAGCTGGTTCCGCATCGGCGGCGGAGGCGCCGACAAGGTCGCCGCCCTCGACACCACCCCCTTCCCCGTCGAGAACGTGTCGTGGTTCGACGCCCTGGAGTTCTGCAACCTCCTCAGCCGCAAGGACGGCCTGCCCCCGCACTACCGCCTCTCCGCCATCAAACGCGAGGGGAATTCCATCGTCAGCGCCGAGGTCAAGGTCCTGGGCGGCAACGGCTACCGCCTCCCCACGGAGGCGGAGTGGGAGCATGCGTGCCGCGCCGGCACAGGGGCGGCGTACCACCACGGCCCGAACCTGCGCCGCGGCGACGCCAATCTCAAGCCGATGACCATCTCCATCGGCTACGGCAGCGCGCTGGAGTGGACGGACCTGGGACGCACCGCCCGCGTCGGCACGCACCGGCCCAACGGCTTGGGCCTGCACGACATGCACGGCAACGTCGCCGAGTGGTGCTGGGACTGGTACGCCAGGGACTACCCCGCCGCGATGGGCGACGACCCGAGGGGGCCGGACAAGGGCACCCAGCGCACCCACCGGGGCGGCTCCTGGCTCGTGCCGAAGACGAGCGGCAGGTCCGCCGCCCGCTCTATGCAGGCGCCCGGCGAACGCAACTACACCACCGGATTCCGCATCGCCCGCGACCCCTGATTTACGGAGCCGGCCCATGCGCGCCTTGCTGGCGTTGACCCTGGCGCTGGCCGGCTGTTACGGCAGGCCCGCGCCCGAGCCGGACATCGACCCCGCCTCGCTGCCTACACGCTACGAGGGGCATAACGTCGTCCTCGTCAGCTTCGACGCCTTGCAGGCCGCCCACGTCGGCGCGCTGGGGCACAGGCCCGAGGTCACGCCGGCGCTCGACGCCTTCGCGCGCGACTCCTTCCGCTTCCATCGCGCCTACTCCGTCGCATCGTGGACGGTCCCGGCGTCGATGACGTGGTTCACCGGCGTCTACCCGTCCGAACACCGCATGGTCAACAAATTCGCCGAGTACACGGCGGGCCGCAAGCGTCAGGCCAACCTCAAGGAGCTGTCGCCCTCCCTGGTGACGCTCGCCGAGGTGATGCGCAAAGCCGGCTACGCCACCGGCGGATTCACCGGCAACGCCGGCGTCAGCGGCGGCTTCGGCTACGAGGCCGGCTTCGACGTGTACTTCCAGCAGACGGGCACCTTCGGCGGCCTCGACCGCAGCATCCCCGAGGCGGTCCGGTGGTTGGAAAAGAACAAGGCCCGCAAGTTCTTCCTGTTCCTGCACGGCTACGACGCCCACGGGCAGAACACGCCCGCCGACGGCCTGGACTACCGCTTCGTCGAACGCGGCTACGACAGGCGTTACTCCGGCTCGGAGCAGGAGCAGGAGGCGTTGCGCGAGGAGGGATTGGAGAAGGGCAAGCTGACGCTGCGTGACGCCGACGTGCGTTTCTGGCGGGCGGTGTACGACGAGAAGATCAACCGCGCCGACGCCCTGTTCAAGGGCTTCCTCGACGAGATGAAGCGCCTGGGACTGTCGGAGAACACGCTGTTCGTCGTCACGTCGGACCACGGGACGGAGCTGTACGAGCATCGCCGGTTCGACCACGGGTTCACGCTGTACGACGAGCTGCTGCGCGTGCCTCTGTTCATCCGCTTCCCGGGCCAGAAGGGCGGCAAGCCGGTGACGGAGGGCGTGAGCAGCATCGACGTGATGCCGACGGTCCTCGGCCTCGTCGGCGTGCCGGCCCCGGCGGGCCAGTTGCGTGGCCGGAGCCTGGTGCCGCTCATCCGCGGCGAGGAGTCGGCCCGCGACGTGTTCTCGGAGACGGACTACCGCGAGTATACGTTCAAGCGCTCGGTGATCACGCCGGACGGGTGGAAGCTGATCCGGACGATGGAGACGGGCGTCCGAGAGGTGTACGACCTCAACGCCGACCCCGGCGAACAGGACGACCGGTCCGCCGCCGACCCGGCGCGGGCGGACGATCTCGAGCGGAAGATGTTGGCGCACTGGAAGGCGCTGGGGCACGACCTGACGAAGCGGACGTGGAAGGTGGGCTTCAACCCGGTGTACCCGTCGCAGGAGAAGGGTAAGAAGGGCGAGTGACGGGCCTCTCACGGGGCCCGAGTGATGCACCGGCGCGTCACGCCTCGACCAGGCCGATGGTGGAAAAGGCCCTGAGGCCGCGTGCGGTCACCCCGGTGTGCAGGAGGCTCAACTTGCGGATTCCCGTGAGGTGGGGCGAGCGGGCCAGGGCCAGCGCCCCGGCGTCGCCGATGGGGTTGTAGTCGAGGATCAGCTCGCGGACGTGCGCCAGCCCCGGCCACGCCGCCAGGGCGTCAGTATCGGCGGTGGTGAGGTCGTTCGCGGCGAACGACAGGGCCGGCGGGGGCTCGAAGCCTGCCACGAGGAGGGCGCGGAGCGGGCCGCCCGCGAGACGGCAGGAGTTCAAGGTGAGGCCCGCGAGCGCGGACAGGCCGCCCGCCGCCAACGCCGAGCAGCCGCGCACCCCGAGGCCGGCGTTGTGGAGCGTTAATACGCACCCACGGAGGGGGAGGTCGGCGAGTCGCCCTGCGCCGGCCCAGATGCGGGGGCCGCCTACCCAATACAGCCGCAGCGCCCGCAGCCCGGTGAGCCAGCGGCAGGAGGAGACGGAGGCCACACAGTCGTCTGTGCGCGTCTGTATCTGCAGTTCAAAAGAGCGTACGAGCCCCGCCGGCAGCGTGCGGGCCAGCCAATTCAGCTCGTCTTGCTGTGTGGCCCGCACCACGAGGCTCGACACCCACGCGAACTCCTCGTCCGTCGGCGGCCGCACGCCCTCCTTGCGTGCCTGCGCCGCCCGGTTGCCGGTGGCCTCGGCCTTGACCAGCCCGCCCGGCAGGAAGTCGCAGCGGTGCATCAGGTGCCGCAGCGGCCCCAGCCACGTCGAACGCCATCGGCCCTCGAGTGCCTTCACCCGCGCACGCAGCTCGGGCTCGCCGGCTTCGCCGCGCTTCAGCTTGCTCAGTTCCAGGGCGAGGCGGACGTGATCGCCGCGCGCCCGCGTGGCTGTGTCCGGCTGCTCCTGGCACCAGTCGGCCAGGGCGAGGCGGCCCAGGTCGTCGTCGGGGCTGTCGCGCAGGGCGCCGAGCAGGTTGGCCAGGTCGGCGTTCACGGGCACCCTCCGCGGGATCGGGCGTGTCGTCGGGGCTGACACGCGGCCGCACGCGCGGGCTCGCGCCCGATCATCCCGCCCTGCCCTTCATCCATATGTGGCACGCCCCCCCCCTGCCCCGCTCGAAACGGCGGACGAGCGAATAGCCTTCGGCTGGCGGAAACTCCGAGCGCGTGACCACGACATCGGGGGCCATGCCACCGGCCAGGGCGGGCATCCCGGGCAGACGAGACCGTCCGCGGAACGTGAGGTGCGATGCGAAGTGAATGCGCTCTGGCTCGCTGTACTCCTCCGCGCCGCCCGTTCGCATCGCCGCCGAGCCGGGCGTCTGCTCCTCCAGGTAGCGCAGGGCGTCCCACATCGGGCACAACTGCTCGGCCTGCCGGCGCTGTAACTCCAGCGTGCCGAGGCCGACGAGGATCAGCCCGGCGAACACCGCTGCGTACACGGGCAGGCGAATCCATGGCCGCGCCGACGAGACGGCGGTGAGCAGGACGGCGAACAGGATGTCGGCGCCCCACGCCGCCGGCATCGTGTAGCGTCCGGCGCGGTACGGCCAGGGCATGTAGATGACGACGCCGGCGAAGAAGAGCAGAGCCGCCGCCCCGAGTGCCGCCGTGGGCGGACGCGCGCCGGCCCTCTCCTCCCTCCGGCCGTACAGCGCCACGAACAACACCGCGAGCAGAAGAAGGCCGAAGGCGACACCCATCCGCCACGGATTCATCGCGTCGCGCACCGCGGCGGCCATCTCGATGCCGTTCGCCAGGCGGAACCGCGTCTGGAAGTCGGGGTGAGCGGGGCGCAGCTTGAGCAGCAGCATCTGCACAACGGGGAGGGCGGCGGGGACGGCGTAGAACGCCAGCCGATGCCAGACGCGGCAGACGCCGGCGAGCGTCGGGAAGCCCTCGCCGCACAAGCGGAGCCAGACGAGCGCCGGGGCCAGGGCGAGGTAGGTGTTCTTGATGCCCAGCGCCGCGAGGAACAGCGCCCCCGCCGCCACGTCCCACCAGACGGAGGCGCCGCGCCTCGACGCACGCACGGCGCACCACAGCGACAGCAGCGCGTACGGCATCCCCAGCGCCTCCGGCATGCCGAGCTGGCGCCAGACCTCGCTGCGGTACCCGGACCAGCACGCCAGTGCGGCGGCGCACACCGACGCGGCCGGCGCCACGCCCATCTCGGTCAGCAGGAGCATCATCGCGCACGCCGCCAGGGCGCACACCAGCAGGCGCTCGACGCGGAAGCCCATTGGGCCGTCGTGCAGCGCCGCAGAGACGAACCAGTGCGCCCACAGCACCGGGCGGAACGGGCCGCGTAGCCGGTACTCCTCGGCGGAGAACGATAGCGACTCCGGCAAGGCCCCGGCGAGGGTCGATGCGTACCCCGGGCGGCTGTAGACGAGGCAGCCGTCCTCCTGGAAGTCGAAGGGGATCCCCAGCGTCGGCAGGTAGAGGCAGGCGATCAGGACGCCCGCAGGGATAATCCACCAGCGCCCGCCGGCGGGGGCGTCACCCATCGCTCAACCCTCCTTGCGTGCCGCCACGAACATGATGTCGCCCAGGTCGAGCCAGAAGCCCAGCCTCTTCAGCCACGCCGGCGTCACGCCTCGCAGCAGCCGGGCCACGGGCACCGACGGCCCCTTGCCCAGGGTCGCCACGCGCTCCAGCGTCTCGCCGATGTTGCGGTACATCGGCGTCGATTGACACCGCACCACGTGGAAGCCGGCGCGTGTCAGGAAGCGCCGCATCGCCGGGACGGAGAAATATTGGAGATGCGTCGGCGGGTGGATCATGCGCCAGCGTGGGCCCAGCCACGAGGCGTACCACGAGCCGATGTCCCCCGTCGTCACGAACAGCCAGCCGCCCGGCGGCAGGAGATCATACGCCCTCGCGACGAAGCGTTCCGGGTCGGCCAGATGCTCGATGGTGTCCCACAGGCAGAACGCGGAGTACTTGCCTCGCGGCAACGGCAGGGACAGGAAGTCGCCCAGCCGCGCGTCCTGGCCCAGCTCCATGCGGGCGTGACGCACCGGCTCGACGCACACGTCCACGCCGGCGCACTCGATGCCGGCCTTCGCGCATTGTTCCAGCCAGAACCCGTAGGCGCAGCCGACCTCGAACACCGGCCCGGCCCGGCCCATGAGGCGTTTGACCACCGACAGGCGGGCGGCGAAGTTCTTGCGGTGCGACAGGGCGTCGGCGAGGTAGTCGCCGTACTCCTCGCCCCGGAAGTAATCCTCCTGGTAGAGGGCGCGCACCTGCTCGTGCGTCAGGTCCATGTCGGCGCGGATGAAGCCACAGCCCCCGCACTTGCGCAACACGCGGAAGTGCGGCGCCCACCGCTCGGCACCGCAGCAGATGCACGCGGCCTGTCTCGGCTCGGGGACGGGGATCGCCAAAGCGCTCATCTGCCGCTCCTGTTCACGCCGCCCGCGCCTCGTCGCGCGGCGTCTCATACCCGATGGATTCCTTGACGAGGTAGAGCGGCCGCTGTTTGACCTGCTCGTGGATGCGTCCGACGTACTCGCCGACGATGCCGATGCAGAATAGGTTCAGCCCGCCTAGGAAGCTCACCAGCAGGACGAGGGACGTGTACCCCGGCGGCGCCTCGCGGCCCATCACCCAGCACGCGACGACGAAGACGGCGTAGAAGAGCGTGCCGGCCAGCGCCAGCCCGCCGAGGGCGTACCCCAGACGGAGCGGGAAGAGCGAGAAGGTGAACAGGGCGTCGCCGCCCAGACGCAGCATCCGCCCCCAGGTGTACGACGACGTGCCGGCGAAACGCGGCGGGGCGTCGTACCACACCGCCAGGCGGCGGAACCCGGCCCACTGCACCAGCCCGCGGTACAGGGGCCAACGCTCGCCGCAGCGGCGCAGGGCCTCCACGACCACGCGGTCCATGAGGCGGAAATCGGCGGTGCCCTCCTCGAGCTGCACGTCCGAGACGGCGTTGATCGTGCGGTAGAAGAGGCCGCTGGCGGCCTCCTTGAGCCAGCCGCGGCCCTCCTGCCTGCGGCGGCGGGTGTAAACGAGCTGGTGCCCCTCGGACCACTTCCAAAGGAGGAACGGCACCAGCGCCGGCGGGTGCTGCATGTCGCTGTCCATGCACACGACCACGTCGCCCCTGGCGTGCTCCAGGCCCGCCGCCAGCGACGCCTGATGGCCGAAGCGGCGCGACAGCGACAGGGCGCGAACGCGATGCGGGTGGCGGGCGTGCAGGTCGCGGAGGCGTTCGAGGGACTCGTCGGGCGAGTCGTCCTCCACGAAGATCAGCTCGTAGGGCAGGCCGAGGCCGTCCATCACCGCGATCAGGGCCTCGGCGAAGTGGGTGATCCCCTCGGCCTCGCGGAAGACGGGGAGGACGAACGAGACGAGCCCCGGCCTCCTCGCCCATGAGGCGGGCGGCGGCACGGGCCCCGGCTCGACGACGCTGCCATTCGCCATTGGGCAACCCCGGAGGGATGGATCTCCGACGGCGCGGGTGTTACCAGGGGGTGGCGAGGGAATCAACCCGGATCGGGGCGAGCGGCCCGGCGTCAGCGGGCCGTGCCTCGTGCTCAGGCGAGCGGCCCCGTCAGGGGCCCGCGTGGACGCAATCGCCAAACGGGGGCGATCTCGCCGCGGCGCTCGCCCCGCCAGGAAACGTCTTGCCCCGCGCGGGGCGTTTCTGCTATGGCCCCCCTGCCCCACCCTGCCGGGGCCTGCCTTCGCCTGAAGGAAGCCGGTCTGATGAACGCCGCGATGCTGATCGCCGCCCTCGCCACCGCCGCGCCGGCCCTGCCGGCGCATCTGCCGCGCTACCGCCTCGGGGCCGAGATCGACGTCGCCGGCGCCCGCGTCACCGGCAGGCTGGAGGCCACCTGGACCAACCCGCACCCCACTCCCACGGACCGGCTCGTCTTCAACGCCCACGCCCGTCATGTCGTCCCCGACTCCGAGATCGGGCTGACCGCCAAGACCATCGAATTGCTCCGCATGATGCCCAGCGAGGTCATGGGCGTCAAGGAGCCGCCCCTCGACATCACCCGCATCACGATGGGCGCCAAGGACCTGCCCTACTCCTACGAGGGGATGACGAAGACCGACCTCGTCGTCCCCTTGCCCCATGCCGTCAAGCAGGGCGAGAGCGTCACCGTCGTCATCGACTTCACCTTCAAGCTGCCGCAGAAGCAGGGCCGATGGGGCCAGTGGGACGGCATCACCTTCCTCAGCCACTGGCTGCCGGTCTTCGCCGTCTACGGCGACCCCATGCGTCCCCCCGACACCCCCGCCACCCTCGCCGGGGCCGCCCCCGGGCCGGCCGTGGGCGTGTGGCAGCCGGTGCCGTTCGTCCCCTGGCATCAGCCGTTCTTCAACGAGGCCGCGACCTACGCCGTCCGCCTGTCCCTGCCCGCCGACCACCACCTCGCTACGACCGGCAAGGCCGTCTGCGTGACGGACATCGGTAACGGGCGCCGACAGCACGACATCGAGGCCGTCGGCATGCGCGACTTCGCCATCCTGGCGAGCGCCCGCTACCGAATCCACGAAGGCGAGGCCGCCGCCGGCCCCGGCGGGGCGCCGGTCCGTGTCCGCGTCCTCGCCCTGCCCCGCCACGAGCATTACGCGAAGCTGTCGGTGAAGTACGCCTGCGAGGCGCTGCTGACGTGGTCGCGCTGGCTGGGGGCGTACCCGTACCCCGACCTCACCATCGCCGAGGGCTACTTCGGCTGGAACGGCAACGAGTGCTCGTCGCTGGTCATGATCGACGAGCGCGTCTTCGGCATGCCGCACCTCGCCGCCGGGTACGTCGAATACCTCGTCACGCACGAGGTGTGCCATCAATGGTTCTACTGCCAGGTCGGCACGAACGGGTACGCCGAGACGTGGATGGACGAGGGCATCGTCAGCCACCTGACCAATCGATTCATGGACGAGAAGGTCGGACGCAACAACGAGATGCTCAAGTACCCGACGGGGCTGAAATGGCTGCCGACGATACGCCGGGAGGACTACCGCTCGGCGGGCATGTACGGGGCGTTCGGCCGCGGCGACGACCAGGCCGTCGTCAAGCCGATGGAGGAGTTCGGCCACCTGCCCAACCTGATGAGCATGACCTACGAGAAGGGCGCCCGTGTCGCGGGCATGATCGAGGATCAGGTCGGCCCGGCGGCCTACCTCGACTTCCTCCGCTGCGTCGTCAAGAAGTACCGCTACCGCATCCTCCGCGTGGCCGACTTCCGCGCCGAGCTGGAGGCGTACACCGGGCCGATGGAGCGGCGGATGGGCAAGTCGTGGCGCGAGTTCTTCCACGACTGGCTGTGCGGCCCCGGCCTCACCGACTGGGCCGTCGAGAAGGTGGTCGTCACGCGCCCGCCGAAGTGCCTCGCCGAGCCGATCCGACGTTATCTGTTGAAGCGCAAGCTGTTGTTCTGCCGCGGGGCGTGCCCCGACCAGGGGCTGCCGGCGGACGCGGTGCGTGTGGAGGTGTGGCTGCACCAGCGCGGCAAGCACGAGGAGCGGACTGTGCTGGGCTTCGCCCTGCCGCACGGCGAGGGCTACCCCGTCACCATCCCCGTCGTCCCGCACGCCGGCGACTACAAGATCGACGACCCGCCGGCCTCGGTGACGAATCTGGGCCGTGACGAGAAGGGCACGCGGATGAAGGTGGAGATCCTGCTGCCGGCGGAGCCGACGCAGGTGGCCGTTGACCCCGAGCAGGTCCTGCCGGACGCGGACCCGAGCAACAACTTCTGGCACACGCCGATCCGCTGGCGGGTGACGCCGCTGTACACCTTCCTCGAGGAGACGGACCTGACGGCGTCGTACGACCGGTGGAACGTCATCGCCGGGCCGTGGCTGTTCACCGCGCCGTACCAGGACGCGTGGTTCACGCGCTCGACGATGGTGGGGCTGCGGGCGGGGGCGTACCGCACGCAGCAGTTCAACGGCGGCGCCTACGCCGGCTTCCGCACCGACTACCGGGATGTCGTCTACGGGCTGGACGCGATGTGGGACCACTGGCCGCTGCCGAAGATGCAGGCCGGCCTGATCTTCGAGCAGCGTCTGGCGGAATTCAACAAGGGCGACCCGAACGCCCTCCGCGGCGTGGCGTGGATGCGGCACGTCTTCCTGTACGGGTCGAGCCTGTACCTGCCGCCGATCCACTACGTCGAGGGGTTCACCAAGTACAGCGACAACTTCCTGCCGTTCCCCACGCAGCAGGGCCTGAGGGGCGTGCGTTTCGACCGCACGACGACGGCCGGCCTGCACTACCGCCTGAACTACCTGACGCCGTACTGGGACCCCGAGGGCGGCTTCCAGCTCGACGCCTGGGGCGAGGGCGGCATGGCGAATTCCCCCTCGCTGACGGGGCTGATGAAGCTGTCGAGCCAGCTCAGCGTGGTACAGGCTGCCCCCGACCTGGGCAAACACCTCCCGGAGGGGTCGCTCCTGCGCCACGCCGCCGACTGGCTCGCCGAGACGCGCCTCGCGGTGCGGGCGTTCGGCGCCACGTCGGCGCCGGGCCGGGGCGAGTTCTACACGATGGGCGGCAGCGACCTGTTCCGCGGCTTCGACATGGCCCAGCGTCAGGGCAGCACGGTGTTCGTCGGCAGCGTCGAGTGGCGCGTGCCGATCGTCAAGCGGGTGCGGCTCGACCTGCTCGACCACGTCATGGGCCTGCGCAACGCCCACGCGGCGTTCTTCTACGACATCGGCGACGCCTACACGAGCGGCCAGTCGGTGGGGCCGGTGGCGCACGGCGTCGGCCTGGGGCTGCGGATGGACGTGGCGTGGTTCGGCATCGTCGAGCGGACGACGCTGCGCCTCGACGTGGCCAAGGCCGTCAACATGGACACGGGCCTCCAGGTGTGGGTGGGGATCAACCACCCGTTCTGATGCACGCGACTGCTGCCCCTGCCCCTTCTGAGGCAGGTCAACATCGCTTGCGGATTCGCGTTCGCTCACGCAAGCACGCGCGCACCTCTTTTCTCCGCCCCGGGGCTTAGGGCGATGATTTCGCCTTGATGGCCGGGACGGTGGTGCGCTCACGCTTGGGCCGGAGGAAGGGGATCTTGCGCCCGATCAGCTCGCGCTCCTCGATCGGATCGGGGTCGAGCTCTACCCAGCCGATCACGCGCGTCTTGACGTCAGGCGGCACGACGGCGAGAACCTTGTGAGCCGCCCGGCCGAACAGCACCATGTCCCCAGGCCGCGCACGAGTGTAGACCCACATCTGCTCATCGATCAAAGGGAGGGAGACGAGGACCGCGATGTCCGCGTGTGGCTGCTCCCCGGCTTTACTCGGAGGCTTGATCGTTTCTACCTTCGTGCAGTTTCCGTGAAGGAAGAACTGCCCGCGGCCGTCCTTCGACATGGGGACGGCGAGGGCGTCGGCGGACGTGGCGGCCCCGCGCGGGACCTTGTCGCCCTTGAGCTTCCGCAGGAGCACGTCGGGGCGCTTCCCGCCGCCGGTCCGCGCGACCTCGAAGACGTGGCCCAGCGCCGGCACTACGTCGCCGACCTTCAGGTCCGGGTACAACACGCCGAAGGCCCAGCCCAGATGCCTGCCCTGGCAGAGGTAGGCGGGGTGGATGTGCGTCCCGCGGGCCACATCATCCCCTCGAGCGTCCTCAACGACCTGCGCGACGTGGCCCTGGAAGTCCCTGCGTGGGTCAGGGAGCCGGCCGCCCAGGATGAGCAGGTCATCGGGGATCGTGGGGAGGTGTCTCGGCTCGACGGCGGGCGCCAGGCCCGCCGACAGCGCGGCGAGGTAGAAGGCGATCCACACGGGCGCCGGACTGCGTGGCGGGAAGACCGTTTGCATGACGCCCTCCGATCACAGGATCGAGTAGTCGTAGTAGAGATGTCGCAGGAGGTCCGTCGGCCGGTCCGGCCCGGAGCCGACGGAGAGCGACGCCGTCAGGCTGCCCCGGTGATGGTGGCCACGACGCGCTCCCTGGCGAGCTGGGCCAGGAGGTCCTCCGCCTGCCCGCGTGTCAGGTTCTCGGCGACGGTCAGCGGGAGCGACGCGGCCGCCTTCTCGGCGTCCTCCTGGCCCAGCCCTCGTGTCGTGCGGAGCAGGCCGGCGAGCCAGGGGATGGTCGGGAGCGGGCACGCGGTCACGGACACGGAGAGCGTGCGCGGGACGGGCTCGCGGCGCAGGAGGCGCTCCAGATCCGTCAGGGCGATGAGGCCGACGACGCGGTCGCCCTCCCCGAGACGTGTGACGAGCGACGAGCCCGGGCCGGCCTTCTGCACCAGGCCGGCCGGCAGGAGCCCGTAGTCGATGGCGGCCGCGCGCAGCGCCTGGCCGATGAACGGGTCGCCCTCGTGGATGATCAGGTCGAGGGCGGCGAACAGGCGTTCGGCGATCATGAACACGTTCATCACGCGGTCGCCGAACAGGCCGGCGACGCTGGCGGGCGCGGCCAGCGCCGGCACCGACACGGCGAGGCGGATGTCGGCGGCCTCGCGGAGCATGCGGGCGAACTGCGGGTCGCCGGCGAGTGGGACGACGCGCTGCTCCGGGTTCAATTCGCGGGCCAGCAGCGCTACCTCCAGGTTCGTCAGGTCGTTGTTGGTCGCGCTGACGACGGCCCTGGCCGTGGCGGCGTTCGCCTGACGCAGCACCTCGATGACGCTGGCGTCGCCGATCATGACCGCCGCCCCGAGCCGCCGCGCTGTCGGGACGAAGCGGCAGGCGGCGTCCATCTCGATCACGACGACCTTCTCACCCAGTTTGATCAGCTCCTCGGTCACGCGGAAGCCGACCGGGCTCAGGCCGCACACGATGACGTGCCCGCCCTCGGGGACGCGGCGCACCTCCAGAAGCCCGCCGAGGCGGGCGCGGATCAGGTACTGAGTGACGATGGCGGTGAACGCGGCCAGGAGGGCGGCTCCGACGATGCGAAGGATGGGGACGAAGATGCGGATGCCGGGGTTGTCCTCGTAGTCCTCCTCCTTGAGGGGCGCGCCGGTGGCCATGATGCTGACGGCGCGGAGGAAGGCGTCGTGAGGGCGGCGGTACTTCTCGACGCCCAGCATGAGGACGGCCGTGCTGACGACGACGGTGACGAGGAGGACGACGGTGCAGATGAGGACCGCGGTGTCCATCTCGGCGACGAAGTTACGGACGACGCGCCAGCCCCGTGCCAGCCAGCCGGCCCAGCGGAGCTTGTCGTCGTCCTCGCCCTCGGCGAGGAGGGGGGCGAGGGCTGCCGGCGGGCCGCACAGGATGAGGCGGTCGCCGGCCTGCAAGCGGGCGCCGGGGTCCGCCTCGAGGAGCAGGCGCGGCTCGCCGGACGCAGGGAGGTGGGCGAGGAGGATGAGGTCGCGCCCGACGGTGACGGACCCGGCGGTCTTGCCGACGTGCGGCGAGGTGGGCGAGACGGTGACCTCGACGAGCTGACGCAGGCCCCCGGCGGAGTCGTCGATGCGGAAGGTGCCGAGGGCCTGGCCGGTGAGGGCGGCGGTGGCGAGGAGGGGCGCGGTCAGCATGGAGGTGGACAGGGCGAAGACGTTGCGGACCGTCTGGCCCATGCGCCCGAGGAGGTTGTTGTTGAACATGCGGAGGACGATGCGCACGTCAGGGCTGATGGTCCGCACGGTGAGGGCGGTGGACAGGTTGAGCTGGTCGTCGTTGGTGAGGATCAGGACGCCGCGGGCCTCGCCGACGCCGGCCTGCTCCAGCACCTCGCGGCGGCGGCAGTCGCCCTGGACCAGGCGGACGCCGGCGAGACGGGGGTCATTGGGGATGGCGACGGTGTCGATGACGACGGCGGGCAGGCCGGCGGCCCGCAGGTAGTCGAGGACGCGCGCCCCCATCCGCCCCAGGCCGCACAGGATGATCGGCTTCATGTCGCTTCGCTCCAGTTTTCAGTTTTCAGTTTTCAGTAGGCCCGGAAGGGCGGCGGACGCCCCTGCGGGGCCGGCTGTTCGCTGAAAACTGAAAACTGAAAACTGAAAACCGCCGCCAGGCGCAGTATAGTGACCGCTCCATCCCGGCTGGTCCCTGGCGCGATGAACGCTGGGGCGGGAGAGGGAAGACGGTGCGAATCCGTCGCGGGGCCGCCGCTGTGACCGGCGAGGCCCCCGGCCAAAAAAAGCCACTGCCCTGTTCACTCGGGGCGGGAAGGCGAGGCCGGGGCCGTTCGAGCCGGGAGCCAGAAGACCTGCCAGCCGGGCCGGAAGACCGCAGGCGCTCCGGCCACGGGTGCCCCGGCCGATACCCCCTCCGGGCGTCGGAGGGGGGCCTCGCGCGCCGGGCCGCTGCCGCCTCCTTGATGCCCGAGCCGGCAGAAAGGCCCTGTCCCATGTCCACCCGTAGGGTGATTCGTCGCGCGTTCACGCTCATTGAATTGTTGGTGGTGATCGCCATCATCGCCATCCTCATCGGCCTCTTGCTCCCCGCCGTCCAGAAGGTCCGTGACGCGGCGGCGCGTATCCAGTGCGCCAACAACCTCAAGCAGCTCGCCCTGGCCCTGCACAGCTACGAGTCGTCGGCTGGCGTGTTGCCGGCGGCGACAGTGTACACGGCGGCGTCGAACAGCCCCCCCTACCCCACCCAGCACTGGTTCGGACTGGCGACGACCGACACGACGACGTGGGCGACGACGGCCGACCCGCGCGGCGGCATCATCAGCCCCTACTATGAGGCGAATACCAAGGTGACGAGGTGCCCGGTGATGCGCACGCCGCCGGTGACGCTTGCCTACGGCGGGGTGACGGGCGGCTACGCCTACAACGCCGAGCTGGCGGCCAAGAAACTGGTGCACGTTGCGACGAGCCGGGTGGTGGCGTTCAGCGACGCGGTGTATTTGGGGTCGAGCGGGGCGATGCAGGAGAGCACGGCGCTGCGTGGGCCGGGCACGAAGACGAGCCAGTATCAGGTGGCGGACCAGCCCTACGGCTTCTACGGCTTCAACTTCACCCACTTCCGCCACGGCGGCAGGGTGGCGAACGTGGCGTACCTGGACGGCCACGTCGAGACGGTGCTGTTCAACGACGACGTGGCGGACCCGGCGTTCACGTCGGCGGCGTTCGTGGCGGCCCGTAAGGCGGGGCCGCTCGGGTTCGTGTCGCCGCTGGACGCGGCGTACACCGGCGACGAGTGAGGCGGTAGGACGCGGGGCAGGGAGGCCCCGGCTCGCACCCCCGCACCGGCCGGCCCACGCCGCCCTACCCGCCCCACCCGTGAAACTTGTCTGGACAACTGTTGTTCAACGCCCTATCATGGATGGTGGCCCACGGGACGTGAGGGGAGACACGCACATGGCGGCGGAGAACGTGGACGTGGTGGTGATCGGCGGCGGGCCGGCGGGCAGCACCGTCTCGGGCCTGCTTGCTCAGCAGGGCGTCAAGGTCCGCCTCTTCGAGCGTGACCGCTTCCCGCGCTTCCACATCGGCGAGTCGCTCATCCCGGAGACGTACCACGTCTTCAAACGCCTCGGCATGCTCGACAAGATGAAGGCCAGCGCCTTCGTCAAGAAGTATTCCGTGCAGTTCGTCAACGCCGAGGGCCGCGAGTCGGCGCCGTTCTACTTCGAGGACAACAAGCCCGGCGAGGTGTCGCAGACCTGGCAGGTGATCCGCAGCGAGTTCGACACGATGATGCTCGACCACGCCCGCGGGCTGGGCGTGGACGTGCGGCAGCCGGCCCGCGTCCTGGAGGTGCTGTTCGAGGGCGACAGGGCCGTCGGCGTGGCGGTGCAGGCGGAGGGCGGCGGACGCGAGGAGGTGCGGGCTAAGGTGGTCGTGGACGCCAGCGGGCAGAGCACGATGTTGCAGAACCGGCTCAAGCTGCGGCTGTGGGACCCGGTGCTGAACAAGGGCGCCATCTGGACGTACTGGAAGAACGCCTACCGCGACACGGGGCGTGACGCGGGGGCCACCATCGTCATCCAGACGCCGAACAAGAAGGGGTGGTGGTGGTACATCCCGCAGCACGACGACACGGTGAGCGTCGGCGTGGTCGCCCCGTTCGACTACCTGTTCAAGGGCCGCCAGGGCACCCACGAGGAGATCTATCACGAGGAGGCCGCCGCCACCCCTGGGCTGCAGAAGCGCATCGCCGGCGCGGAGCGGGCCACCGGCTACTTCGCGACGAAGGATTACTCGTACCGCTCGCGGGAGGTGGCCGGCGACGGCTGGGTGCTGGTGGGCGACGCCTTCGGCTTCCTCGACCCACTGTACTCCTCCGGCGTGCTGCTGGCGCTGAAGTCGGGCGAGCTGGCCGCCGACGCCATCGCCGAAGGGTTGAAGGGCGGCGACACGTCGAAGGCCCGCCTCGGCGCGTGGGGCGACACGTTCAACAAGGGCGTGGACCGGATGCGCCGGCTGGTGTGCGAGTACTACGACGGCTTCAGCTTCGGCAGGCTCATCAAGCACTACCCGCACCTGCGGAACACCGTGACCGACCTGCTGATCGGCGACCTGTTCGACGACCGGGTCGATGAGGTGTGGCCGGCCATCGAGAGTCTGTACCCGCCGGAGAAGAAGGCGATCCCGGCCTGGTCGGCGGGCACGGCGCCGGACCACGCCCAGCACAAGGTCAACGAGCTGTATCTGCCTGACGGGACGCTGCGCTAGACGCGCCCCCGGTGCCGGGGTTATACTCGCGGGATGGACAGGTATCGGCAGTGGCACCGCTGGTTCGGCGCGACGGTCCGTGACATGGTCCACGGCCAGCCGGTGTCCGTTGAGCTGGAGGTAGACGTCTCGCTGTAGCAGCAGATGCTCGACGTGGTCCTGATCCGCACGGAGGGAGGCGGGCCGCTCACGGCCGAGCTGCCCGACGGACTGGATGACCTGGGGCTGTACAACCTGATCAGCTTCAAGTCGTTCCAGGAGGCGCTCGACGGCGAGGCCCTGGACGAGCTGGTGGGGTTCTACGGGGCGTACCGCAAACAGGTGAGCCCGAAGCCGTCGGAGAGGCTGCCCGCCGACCTGTTCCGGTTGTTCGCCATCTGCGCCCGCTTCCCGCAGCAGGTGGCCTCCGAGGTCGGTCTGACGCAGATGGGCGAGGGCGTCTACCAGGGGCGGTCGTTCAGCAAGGACGTGCGTGTGATCGTCCTGAGCCGCCTGCCCCTGACGCCGCGGAATGCGGCCCTGCTGCGGTTCAGCGCGGACGCGGCGCGTTGGAAGTTTGCCGAGAGGGCGTACCGGCCACGCTCGCCGTTCGCCAGCTCGATCTTGAGGGAGCTATTTGAGGCGTACACGCTGGAGGGCCTGCCGATGCCTTACACGTTGGAGCAGCAGATCGAGGACTCGAAGAAGTTCCTCCTCGAACGCATCACCCCCGAGGAGCGGCTGGCGCTCGTCAAAGAGTTCCCGGTCGAAGAGCGGCTGGAGGGCGTGCCCGTCGAGAAGCGGCTGGAGGGCGTGCCCGTCGAGAAGCGGCTGGAGGGCGTGCCCGTCGAGAGGCGGCTGGAGGGCCTGTCGCCGGAGGAGCGGGCCGAGCTGCTCCGCCTGCTGACTGGCGGATCGCCGCCGGAGACGCCGAAGCCCTGACCTACCGGCGGCCCCGCCCGTATGCTGATCCCTCATGACGCCTTCCTTCACGAGGAGATTCGCACATGCGCCGCCTGTTCCTGCTGGGCCTCATCCTGGCCCTCGCCGCCTCCCCCGCCCTGTTGGCCCAGAAAGACAAGGACAAGGGCAAGGCCAAGGCCAAGGAGGTGTGGACTGACGCAGAGGCGTCCGACCTCCCCGCGGACTTCAAGTTCCAGGGTGAGTACGCCGGCGACAAGTGGGGCGTGCAGGTCATCGCGCTGGGCGCGGGCGAATTCCAGGGCGTGGTCTGCACCGGCGGCCTGCCCGGCGCCGGCTGGGACGGCAAGAACAAGAGCCTCATGCACGGCAAGCTCGACGGCGACAAGGTGAAGTTCACCGCCATCGACGCCAAGGAGAAGCGGAATTACCTCGCCGGCGCGGCCTCCAAGTTCTCCGCGACCAGCAAGTTCCCGCCCCCAGGCCACTCCAACTTCACCGGCACCATCGAGGGCGACACGCTGACCCTGGCGACGGACGACCCCGTCAAGATCCCCACGCTGAAGAAGACGACCCGGAAGAGTCCGACGATGGGCACCAGGCCCCCCGAGGGGGCCGTCGTCCTGTTCGACGGGACGAACAAGGACGCCTGGACCGGCGGACGGCTCGACGAGAAGACGAAGCTGCTCAACACCGACGGCCGCGACATCCGCACGAAGCAGAAGTTCAACAGCTACACCGTCCACCTCGAATTCCTCCTGCCGTACCGCCCGGCGGCGCGCGGCCAGGGCCGCGGCAACGGCGGCTTCTATCAGGTGGACATGTACGAGGTGCAGCTCCTCGACAGCTTCGGCCTCGACGGCAAGAACAACGAGTGCGGCGGCGTCTACACGAAGCTGGAGCCGAAGGTCAACATGTGTCTGCCGCCGCTCGTCTGGCAGACGTACGACATCGAGTTCACCAACGCCGTGGCCGAGGGCGGTAAGAAGATCAAGAACGCGCGCATCACGGTGAAGCACAACGGCGTGGTGGTCCACGACGACAGGGAGATCAACGGGAAGACCGGCGGGGCGCGCGACGGCGCCGAGGGCACCCCAGGCCCGCTCCAGCTCCAGGGGCACGGCAACCCGCTGCAGTTCCGCAACATCTGGGTCGTCGAAAAGAAGTGACGCCATGCCCGGACCGAGCGACCCCCACGATCTGGATCGCTTCGTGAGCGCCCAGGAGGGCGATTACGCCCGCGCCCTGGCTGAGGTCAGGGCCGGGCGGAAGCGGTCGCACTGGATGTGGTACGTCTTCCCGCAGCTCGACGGCCTCGGCTCCAGCGACATGGCGCGGCATTACGCCATCAAGAGCACCGCCGAGGCCGAGGCGTACCTGGCGCACCCGGTGCTGGGGCCGAGGCTGGTGGAGATCGCGGAGGCGGCCCTCGCCGTCGAGGGTCGCTCGGCGGCGGACATCTTCGGCTCGCCGGACGACATGAAGCTCCGGTCGTGCGCCACGCTGTTCGCGCGCGTGTCACCGCCGGGGTCGGTGTTCGATCAATTGCTGGCGAAGTACTACCCCGACGGCCCTGACCCCAGGACGCTGCGGCTGCTGACGGGCCGTTGATGGGCGGCCGGCCACCGGGCGTGTCCACGCCGGCGGCGGCATGCGCTTTGCACCATTCGTGCGTCCGGCGGCGACCGGCCGCCCTTGCCGCATCACGCACCAGAGGAGCCGACCATGCGCGTCCCGTGTGCCTTGCTCACGCTCTGCGCCCTCCTGCCACATGCCCAGGCCCAGGAGACGCGCGGGCGCATCCACCGCACCGAGATCTACAACGGCCCGATCCGGACCGTCCACTACTCCGCGGCCGGGCTGTCGGCCTCGGACGCCCGCTCGCTCCGCGAGCTGGAGCGTCTGGAGAACGAGGCGTCCTTCCAGAACGAGATCGCCGCGTTGAAGAGGGCGTATCTCGCCAACGAACGCCTCCTCGAGCCGAGCCGCCTCCTCGCCCGGCAGGCCATCGCCGGCGCGGAGATGACGGCGGCGGGCTACACCTACCCACCGGCATACCTCGCCGGCTGGTCGGGCCTGCCGGGCGTGCCGGCGGCGTACGGGATGCCCGCGTCGTACTCGCTGGCCTACGGGCTGTCGGGCGGCTTCGCGGACGCGGGGATCGTGAAGGCGTCGCTGGCGCAGGCCATCGCGGCCGAGGCGTCGCCGGCTTACGCCGAGAGCCTGGCGCGGGCGCGCGACCTTGCCGCGGCGCGGGCCGCGGGCTCGCCACTGCTCCGCCCGGTGGCCGGCGTCCCGCGTCGGGGCGGTGACGTGCGTCCCGTCGCCGCCGTCGAGGAGGGCGGGGTGGTGCTGACTCTCAAGGGCGGCGAGACGGTGCGTGGGACGAAGATGGAGGAGTCGAAAGGGTGGGTGGTGCTGACGCTGCCGGGCGGCAGGACGTTGCGCATCCGCGAGGGCGAGGTTTTGCGCATCGAGACGGCTTCGGGCGGCGACACGCTGCCCGCCGTCGGGGATTGACACCGCCGGGGCCGTCGGTGAGGCCCCGGCCTCATCCGCCGGCCCCCATCTGCTTCCTCACGAACGCCGACTGCTTCCTGAAGGCCTCCCGCAGTGAAGCGTCTTGTGGCATCAGCCGGAGCGTGTCCTCCTGGGCGGCGGCCGCCGCCTTCCACTCTTTCGCCGCTCGCCCCCCTTCTTCCACGCCTGCCGGAGTAGAGCAATGATGCCACTGCGGGACGGTGAGCCGGGCGGGAGCAGAAGGAGTGCCTGACGCGCCGAGGCCGCGGCCTCGTCGTGGCGGCCCAGTTTCAGCAGCGCCTGGGCCATCGCGGCGTGGGCGTTGGGGTGGCTCGGGGCCAGGCGGATGGCCTCCCGAAGCGGGGGCAGGGCCTCCTGTGCCCGCCCCGCGACGGCCAGCTCCGCCCCGAGGTTGAGGTGCCCGAGGGCGTACCCCGGGTGGGCACGCGTGACTCGTCGGAAAACGGATAGCGCCCCGTCGTGGTCGCCCATCTTCGAGAGCGCGGTGCCGAGGTTCAGGGCCGCACGCGCATGCGTCGGATCGATCTCCAGGGCCCGGCGGAAGGCGTCCGCCGCGTCGGCGTAGCGGCGGAGGTCGAACAGGGCCATGCCGCGTGTATGGTGGGCGATTCCGATCTCCGGGGCGAGGCCGCACGCCTTCTGGGCCGCCACCAGAGCTTCTTTGGGCCGGCGGTCCTCCAGGAGGGAACAGGCCAGCGTGAACTGCGGCACGACGCCGTCAGGGTCGGAGGCGAGGGCGCGGCGGCAGGCGGCGGCGGCCCCCACGTGATCCCCCCCCTTGAAGAGGGCGTTGGCCAGGCCGCACAGCCCCAGGACGTTGTCGGGGGCCAGGGTCAGGGCCGCGCGGTAGGCCGCGGCCGCCGCCGCGGGGTCGGACGGCCCGAGCAGCGAGGCGAGCAGCAGGCGGGCCCCGACGTCGCGCGGCGAGCGTTCCACCAGGGAGCGTGCCAGGGCGACGGCCTCGGCGGTGCGTCCCGCCTTATCCAGCGTCGAGGCCAGGGCCTGCCCCAGCCGCGGGCGCAGGGCCCTGGCCGCGGTGTAACACTCGATGGCACGCTGCCACCGCGGCGGCGTGGCCGACTTGTGCAGCTCGGCCAGGGCGTGGTAGATCGAGGGGTCGGAGGGGCGGGCGGACAGGCCTTCCTCAAGCACACGCTCCGCTCGGGCCGGGTCGCCGGCGGTGAACAAGGCGCGGGCCAGCAGCTCCAGCCAGACGGCGGGCCGCCCCCCTGAACGCGCCGCCTCGTCGGCCAGGGCGACGAGGCGGGCGTGGCCCGGCGCCATCGGCTGCCAGCCCCACCAGCTCGGCGGGGGGCGGCGGAGCTCCTCGCCCAGGCCGAGGAGGCCGCGGAGCAGGGCCCCCTGGACGGATCGGTCCAGGAGATGGGCGAGCGCGAGGAGCCGGGAAGCGCCGGGCCGCCCGGCCCGCCGCCGCGCAAGGGACCAGTCGTCCAGGGCGGCGGCGGCCTCATGGCGGACCTCCGCCGAGCGGCGGCCGAGGCGGGCGGCGGCCTCGGCGGGCGTCACCGCGTCCGGGTCCACGCCCCACTCCTTGAACGCCGCGGCATAGCGGATGTCGCAGGCCTCCTCCGCCGTCAACACCCGCGAGAGAGTGTACGAGGACGGGTCCGGGCCGCGGCGCAGGGCATAGGACCCCATCTTGGGGGTGGAGGCACCCCCGAGACCCGCCACGCCGAAGGTGAACTGCAGGTCCGCGCCGGCCCCGCGTGCCTCCAGCAAGGCGGCGAGCAGCCGGCGGTCGGCGGCGGCCTGCTCACGCTCCTCGCGGGCCAGGGCCATCAGGGCCTCGGCCTCCGAGGCCAGGGCCGGGGAGGCGGCCCGGGCCAGCCCACACGCCGACTCCGCCGCCGACACCGCCGCGTCCAGGCCCGCCTCGTCGTGGGGAAGTTGGGCGGCCTGCCGCGTCAACTGGCGTGCCCGCTCGATCGCCTCGGCGGCCCGGCCGTCGGCCTCGGCCCGCGCGGCGGCTGCCTCGCGATCCGCCACGTCCTGGCGGTGACGCAGCCACAGTCCGACGCCCAGGGCCGACGCCAGCAGCAGCGCGACCACGCCGATCAACGCCAGACGCAGACGCAGGCGCCGGCCCCTCTCGCGCGCCTCGACACGCTCCAGCTCGGCCTCGCGCAGACGCCGCTCCACGCCCTCGCGGTGCTCCGCCAATCGCCGCGCCAGCACGCCGGCGTCCGCCGGACGCGCCGCCGGGTCGGCGGCCAGACACCCCTTGCAGATGGCGACCAGATCGGCGTCGGCCCCGCAGCCGTCCAGCCGCGCGGACGCCTCCCCCAGGTCGCCGGCCCGCGCCTGCGCCAGCGCGTCCCCGGTGAACGGCGGCCTGCCCGTCAGGACGACGCAGAGGATGGCGCCCAGCGCGAACACGTCGGAGCGTTCGTCGGCCGCCTCACCGCGCGCCTGTTCGGGGGGCATGAAGGCCGGGGTGCCCATCACCGTACCCGCGCGAGTCGCCACCGTCACCCCGGCCCCCAGACGCCCCAGCTCCGCCAGCGCCAGCACCGTCCCCGCCTCGGTGCTGGACGACGGGGGGCACACTTCCTCCCTCTCCCTCACGCCCTCATCCTTCCGCCTTGCGAGGCCCCAGTCCATGACCTGAACCTCGCCGAAGGCGCCGACCATGACGTTCGCCGGCTTCAGGTCCCGGTGGATCACGCCCTGGCCGTGGGCGTAGGCGACGGCCTCGCACACGCGCTCAAAGGCCGCCATCAGGCCGGGTGCCTTGTCCGCGATGTGGCGTTCGAGGGTGCGTCCGTGGACGAGCTTCATGGAGAAGAACAGGCGGCCGTCGGCGAGGCGTCCGAGGTTGTGGACGGGGACGATGCCGGGGTGCTGGAGCGCCGCCGTGATCCGCGCCTCGCGCAGGAACCGCGCCTCGGCGCGGGGGTCGTGCGCGAACGCCGGACGTAGCACCTTCAGCGCCAGATCGCGGCCCAGGCCGGGGTCGCGCGTCCGGTACACTTCCCCCATCCCGCCCGACCCCAGCGCGTCCAGCAGCTCGTGGTGTCGCAGGTCCAGCCCCCCCGTCGGCAACGGATCGGGCGGAGGGGGCAGCGAGCCGTCGATCCGCGTCGCCTGGGCGGGGCAGCGCGGGCAGACGAGCGTCTGGCCGTCCTCCTCGATGACATCCGACGGCGCGCCGCACACGGGGCACTTCTGCTCGGGGGCCAGGCCCTCCAGCGCGGCGGCGAGGCGCGGGAAGGCCTCGGCGTAATCCCGCGCCCGCGCCCTCCGCCCGTGCTTGCGGCACTGCCGGTACTCCCAGCGTACCAGCTCGGCGGCGCGCGCCTCGTCCAGCGGCACACGCTCCAGGTACGGCTCGGTCAGGACGCCGGGCAGGCCGTGCCGCGCGCGGAACTCCACGTCGATCTGCATCAGGCACAGGGCCTCGTCGGGGTCGAGCGGCCCTTGGGGCAGGTAGGACTCCCAGCGCGGCGGCTCCCGGCCGGGACGCCAGCCGCGCCACGCACCCTCCAGGCGTTCGAGCGGATCGCTCATGGGGCCTCCAGCGCCGCGCGGATCTTCTTCTTCTCCAGTGAGACCAGGCTCTCGGAACAGCCGACCTCGGCGGCGATCTGCTCCAGCGTCCGCCCGTCCGCCGACAACGCCGCGATCCGCTGCTGTCGGGGGGTCAGCCGCCGATGCAGCTCCTCCAGCGCCTCGCCCAGGTCGTCGCCGGCCCGGTGGTCGGCGGGGTCGATGCCGACGCCGAGGCCCACCTCGTCGGCCTTGCGTTTCTTGGCCCGGTAATACTTCTTCCACTTCTCGCCGTGCCGCTCGATGTAGCGCAGGAGGAGTGGCCACAGCATGGGGTAGCCGTCGGCGTCCACGTCGCCGAGGGGCAGGCCGCCGGCGGCGGCGTCGGCGAACAGGCTGAACAGGGCGGACTGGGCGACGTGTGAGTCGCCGGGGAAGGTGCGGGCGCGGCGGCCGAGCGCGGCCCGGGCGTGGCGTTTCAGCTCGTCGAAGTAGGCGTAGAACAGGCGGACGTCGTCGTCGTCCACGCGGGCGAAGGCGCGGCGGAGGACATCATCCAGCGGCGGGGGGTCGGTCATGGCGGGGCCTCCGCCGCCCATTGTACTCGATTTTCAGCAATGCCATTGGGGACTGTCGCCGCGAACGGTCCCAGGTGTTTGGAGGGGTTGCCCCCCTCCCACCATCTATCAGGAGAACGGCCAATGAACATGATCGCTGCTTGCCTCGCGGCGTTGTCGCTGTCCGCCCCGCACGGGCACGCCCACCCGCCTGCCGCACACAAGGAGTACCTCTCGATCGTCCTGCGCAACGACACGAAGGCCCCGGTCAGCTACTCGCTGTGCTGGGGGCCGCACGGCAGCTACGTGAACTTCACCCTCTCCCCCGGCGGGCAGCGTATCCACGCGATCACCGCGCCGGCCCGGCCCGTGGGCGTCCACATCCGGTACGACCGCGACCTGCGTTTCGGGAGGGTCGATCCGGCCGGGCAGCACCTGATGCCGGCGCGGGTGAAGGACCGACACCACGGCGCGGCGTTGCGGTTCCAGACGGTCCACAACGGCCACAACCTCTGGATCGGCCCCTGACCGTCGTCGCGGAATTCCCGGCGTGGCCGTCACGGCCACGCCGGGCCGTCGTAACTGTGTATTGTCGCCCGCCAGTGCAGGGGATCGCACGAATCCCGAGGGCGGCCGATGAAAGACAAGGTGCTGGTGCGGCTGAAGAACGGCGAGTGCGCGGAGCGGTCCCTGCCCTCCGCCAACGACCGGGGGCTGTTGATCTCCGGCTCCGTCGGCGCCGGCGGGCGCAACCTGTCCGCCGACGTGAAGGCCATCCAGAAGGCGCTCAACAACGTGCCCGCCGACCAGGGCGGCCCCGTGCCGCCCCTCGTCGCGGACGGCCTGATCGGCCCCAAGACGCGCTCGGCCATCGCCGCCTTCCAGCAAAAGCAATTCGGCTGGTCCGACTCGCGCGTCGATACCGACAAGTACACCATCGCCGCCCTGCGCGGCTTCCAGCCCGATCCCGGCGCCCCCAGCCCCAAACGTGTCGCCCTGTCCACGATGGCCAAGGTCTACGCCACCCTGCCCATCGCCATGCGCCTCATCAAGAACGGCATGAGCGGCGTCACGGCCTGCGAGTCCCTCCTCTCGGGAGCGACGAAGGGCACCGACGCCGAGGACAAGCTCGCCGTCCTGAACGTCTTCTTCTCGCTCGACAAGCTGCCCGAGCCCCAGCGCCTGCCCGCCGTCCGTCGCATCAAGTCGCTGTTCCTCAAGATGGAGGAGGCGATGGGCTTCTACGGCGTCTCCGCCACCATGAACGGCATCTTCCACCGCGACCCGGAGGACCAGCCCGACATCTACGCCTTCACCTACAGGGGCGGCTACACGCGCAAGGCAGCGGACGGCAGCCCCATGATGAGCGGCGATGACAACTACGAGGGGCCGAACCTGCCGGAGAACAAGATCTACATCTGCACCGGCCTGGAGGGCAGCGGCTTCCACTTCACCGCCTACAACACGGTGCATGAGCTGGCGCACTGGGTCGGGCCCGAGAAGGGCCAGCCGAATACCGTCGTCGATCTCAGCTACCGCCACAAGGCCGACTTCTACAACCTGCCCCCGGAGACGGCGATGCGGACGGCGGACAGCTACGCCATGTACGCCGTCGCCGCCAGCGAGCGCGGGCTGGTCGAGGACGCGACGATCTTCCTGCCGCCGATCGTCATCCGCGGCAAGAAGTGACCGCCGTGGGGATTCCGCCGTCGCCCGCCGCCGTGGTACGATGACCGGGGCGGCGGGCGATGCCCCCGGCGGGGCCAATCCCTTCCCCTCGACGCCGATGGTGGCCCGTGGACGAGAGCGAATGGCTGGCCTGTGCCGACCCGGACGCCATGCTCGCATCCGTGCGCGGCAGGGTCAGCGCACGCAAGCTGCGGCTCTTCGCCGCCGCGTGTTGCCGCCACGCCTGGGATCTGATCGACGGGGACGCCAGGGCCGCCGTCGAGAGACTTGAGCGGGAAGGTGGGGGCAGCGACGCGGGGACTTGGATGGCGGCGCTGATCGACGAACAACCGGAAGGCCTGAAGCTCGCCGGCAGCATCCTCCTCGAACTGCCCCCCAGGGCGAATGTCCTGCTCGCCCTCTCCTCGGAGATCGTCGAGAGCATCCAGTGGCTGGCCGGTTGGCTCCGCTGGCGTCGGCACCGCGCCGCCGCCCTGCCAGCCAGGAATGACACCCACGCCGCCCTCCGGGCGCCGCTCGGCGAAGAGATCCGGGCGGCCCGCGAGGCGTGGGCCGCCTACACCCGTTCGAGGGCCCTCCCTGAGCGCGTGCGGACGGAGGAATGGGTCGCTCAGTGCGGCCTGTTACGGGAGATCCTGGGCAACCCGTTCCGGCCCGTCGTCTTTGACCCGGCCTGGCGCACGCCCCTCGTCATGAAGTTCGCCGACGCGATCACCAAGTATCGGGGCTACGATCTTCACCCACACCTCGCCAAGGCGCTCAAGGCGGCGGGCTGCGCCGACTTCGACATCCTGAGCCACTGCCGCGAGCCGGGCGAACACGTCCCGGGGTGCTGGGTGGTCGATCTGATCCTGGGGAAGGAATAACGGCTGCGTCCTGTAGGTCGTGGTTGAGGCCCGCAAGGGCCGAAGCCCGACGTCGCGTGTCATCCCTCCGTCGGGCTTCGCTCGGCTGGCGCCTCGCTCAACCGCGACCTACAAGACGCGACGATACGCCGCCCACCTCACGCCGCCGGCAACGGGTCACCCGTCAGGACGTACCAGTTGGCCGCCGCCGCCTCGCGCAGGCCGGCGTCGGCCAGCAGGCTCCCGCACGTCTCGGCCAACTGCCGCTCGATGCGGGCGCGGTCCATGCCTGGCAGCAGGAGACGCAGGTCGTCGCGGTCCTTATCGCGCCGGCTGAACAGCTTGCCCAGGAAGATGTCGTACTCGTCCACCAGGTAGACAGTGAGAGGGCCGAACGTGCCGAGCCAATGACGCCGTCCCGCCCAGCCTGAGGGGAGGTAGTGCGATTGGAAGTGCGTCAGGCGTAGGGTGTATCGCTTGGCCAGAGTTTCGAGGAGAGCGTGCTGCTCCCGCAGCTCGGCAGGGACCTCATCGACGACGTCGATATCCTCGGTTCGTCGGACCAGCAGGCCCGGCATGATGAGGGCGACGGCGCCGCCGATGTGCAGCACGGCGGGCTTGCGTGCGTGCTGGGACAGCTCGCGCAGGAACTGCCGCACCGTCTCGGGGTCGGTTCGCTCCATGAGGGCGCCCTCAAGATACGGGAAGCCAAAATCATCCATCGGCTCGTGGCGGATCGCCTCGATCAGGCCACGCAGGCCGGAGCGGCCGAGCCACTCCGACCAGCGTGCCGGCCCCCAGCGCCGCTCCAGGGCGTCCGCGCTGTCGCGGATGAGCCGGCGCGTGCGGTAATCCAGTCCGGGGCGTGCCTCCCGCTCCAGCGCCTCCGCCAGCCGTCCCGGATCGATCTCCGGCTTCCCCAGGACCAGCTCCCATAGCCCGGCCATCACCTCGATCCCCTGCCTCGGGCACCAGGGGAATTGTACCACGCGAGGCGGGATCACTTCGACAGCTTCTCGATCAGGTACGCGGCGCTGTTCTTGTACTTCTCGTGCGGGCGGCCCGGGTACACGAGGACGTACTCCACGCCGGCCTCCTTCAGCTTGCCCTCCAGCAGCATCCCCAGCAGCGGCGAGTGCGTCGGGTCCGGCTTCGAGTCGCCCTTCTTCGCGTCCTTGTCGCCGTTGTAGAACAGCCCGACGGGCGGATCGTCCCTGGTGACGTGCTCGATGGGCGAATACTCCTTGATCCACTTCATCACCTTCTCGCGGTCCTTCAGCACCGCATCGAGGCTCTTCATCCCGAACGCGTGCGCGCCGTAGCTGTAGTTCGGCATCCACTCGCGCAGCTCCTTCGGGTCCAGCGAGGTCTGCGCCCCGTTCACCGCCGCGCAGTACAGCCGCGTCGATTCGCGGGCGACGGGGTCGTCGCTCCTGGGGTCGGCCATGTCGTCGTGGAACGCCAGCCACAGCGACGAGCAGCCGCCCGCCGACCCGCCCGTCGCGCCGATCCGCTTCTTGTCGATGTTCCACTCCTTCGCCTTGGAACGCACGAATTGCAGCGCCCGCGCCGCGTCGCCCAGCGGCCCCTTCACCGGCGGCTCGACCTTGTCCTCCTCGGCGTTCTTGATGTAGCGGTAGTTGATCGACACCACCGAGATGCCCTTGTCGAGGAACCCCTTCGGGTTGATCTTCTTGTCCCCGCCGCGCCACCCTCCCCCGTGGATGTTGAAGACGACGGGCGTCGGCTTGTCGGACTTGGCCTGGTAGAAGTCGAACACCTGGCGTTCGTGCTTGCCGTAGGCGACGCCGATGAGCTTCTTCGGCTCGTCTTCGGCGCGGAGGGCCAGGCCCACGCACAGCAGGGCCGCCAGCGAGAGGACACGCTTCATGATCGATGCTCCGTGACGGGGGGCGGGGCCGTTGTACCCCTCGGGTGACGACGCAGCAAGTGGCCGCCCTGGTATCATGACCGGCATGAGCGCCGACGCCGTGCTGACGCTGCTGGACACCCTCCCGATCCTCGCCCCCGAGGGCCGCCGCGTCTTGCGCGCCCTGCCGCGACACCTCACGCCGCAGGACGCCCTGCGCGAGCTGGCCCGCCGGGGCGCCCTGACCTCGATGCAGGCCGACTGGCTCCTGGCGGGCCGCGGGCAGGAGCTGATCCTGGGTCCGTTCACGCTGCTGGACCGCCTGGGCGAGGGCGGTATGGGCGTCGTCTACCGGGCACGGCACCGCGACCTGGGACGCTTGCAGGCCGTCAAGCTGATGGCCGAGCGTGCCGCTCGTGATGAGAAGGCGGTGGCGCGTATCAGGCGCGAGGCGCAGGCGACGGCGACGTTGCACCACCCGAACATCGTGGCCATCCACGACGCCGGCGAGGCCGGCGGACGCTTCTACCTCGCCTTCGAGCTGGTGCCGGGGCAGGACCTGCAGCGCCTCGTGGAGAGGGTGGGGCCGCTGCCGGCGCGGCAGGCGTGCGAGTACGTGATGCAGGCGGCGGAGGGGATGCAGCACGCCCACGAGCGGGGGCTGATCCACCGGGATATCAAGCCCTCCAACCTCCTCCTCTCCTCCGACGGGACGGTGAAGGTCGCCGATCTCGGCCTCGCGGGCTGGCGTGCCGACCTGACGCCGACCAACAGCGACGGCACCACCGCGGAGGGCGTGATCCTGGGGACGCCGGACTTCATGGCGCCGGAGCAGGCCGACGACCCGCGGACGTGCGACATCCGCGCCGACGTGTACGCGCTGGGTTGCACGCTCTATTACCTCCTGGCCGGCGAGCCACCCTTCCCCGGGGGGACGTTCACGGCCAAGCTGCTGCGCCACAGGGATGAGGCGCCCCACCCTCCCGCCGGCCTGCCCCCTGGTTTGTGGGCCGTCCTGGCGAAGGCGCTGGCGAAACGCCCGCAGGACCGCCACGCCACGCCGGGGGAATTCGCCTCCGCCCTGGATCCCTTCGCCCTGGGCGAGCCGCTCGCCCCGCCCCCCGCCCCCCTCGACCCCACCGGCCCCGATTCGCCGACCGTCAGCGACAGGCCCCGGAAGACGCCCACGCGGCCGTGGTGGCGCGGGGCCGCCCTGATCGCCCTCCCCGTGGTGGCCCTGGTGGCGTGGTGGCTCGTGCCGCCTCGCACGGCGCCAGGCGATCCGAAGGCCACACCCATTCTGCCGATGGCCGCGGAGGAGCGCCAGCCGTGGCACCCGCCGGAGCTGGTGGCGGTGCTGGGCGATGCGCGGTGGCGGCACTGGGGGCCGGCGTCGTCTCTCTCGGTCGATAAGGCCGGCAGGCGCGTCGCCAGCCGCGGCAAGGACGAGTACGTCCGCATCTGGGACGGCGCGACGGGCCGGCCCGTCGCCGCCCTCCCTCTGGCGGCGCACGCCGGCGATGCGGTCGCCATCGATGACAAGGGGGAGGTGGCCGCCGCCGGTGGCAACGGCGGCGAGGTGTGGATATGGGAGGCGCCGGGCTGGAAGCCGACACGCCAGAAACGCCACACCGCCGACGTGATCGCGGCGGCGTTCCGCCCCGGCTCGCGCGTCCTGGCCAGCGGGTGTAAGGGCGGCGTGGTGCGCTGGGGCGGCATCGCCGAGGGGGACAAGTTGGAAGAGCATCCGTGCGGCGGCGTGCAGGTGCTGTCGCTGGCGTGGCGCGAGGACGGTGCCCTCGCCGCCGGCGACAGCGACGGGGCCATCCACCTGCTCGGCCTGCCGGAGGGGGGCACGCCACGCACCATCTGGACGGGCCGCAAGGGCGTCCTCTCCCTGGCCTTCGCCACGGATGGCCGCCTGACGAGCGCCCACCGAGATGGCAGCGTCTGCCTGTGGGACACGAGGTCCGGCAAGCTCGTGACCGTCTGTGGCCGGCACGAGGGCGGCTTCGCCGTCGGCGTCGCCGTCAGCCCCGACGGCAAGTGGCTGGCGTCCGCCGGGTGGGACGACCGTTGCCTCGTGTACGATGCCGCGTCGGGCAAGCCGGCCGGCGAGGTGTCGTTCCGCCGCCGACGGCCCAACGCCTTGGCCTGGATGCCCGGCCCTGAGCCGACGCTGCTGGTGGCCGCCGAGGACGGCCTCGTCTCCGCGTGGTCACCGACCACCCGCAAGCGGATACGCGAGGAGGCCGGGCACACCGGGCCCGTGGAGGCGCTGCTCTGGCTGCCGAGCGGGGAGCTGGCGTCCGTCGCCAGCGATCACCACGTCCGCGTTTGGGCGCTGGACACGGGCCGCCGGCGTTCCTTCTCCTCGGGCCTGGAGGCGCCCGGCTACTGCCTGGCGATGAGCGAGGGCCTGCTGGCCGTCGGCGGGATGGGGGACCGCGAGACGGTGTGCCTGCTCGACCTTGGTACGGGTGAGAGGCGTGGCGCCCTTCGCTTCCCCGGCACGGCCTATTCGCTGTGCCCTCTCGGCGACGGCAGGCTGCTCGTCGCCGGGGGTGCCCGGCAGGCCGAGGTGTGGGACGTGCGGCGGGGCGAGCGTGTCGAGGCGCTGCCCGAGAGCGGCAAGGAGTGCTGGTCGGCGGTGGCCGACGGCGGGCGGATCGCCGTGGGCGACGGGGGGTATGGCGGTGACGCGGCGGTACGGCTATTCGACTCGGGGCTGAAGCCGGCCGGGGTCTACGAGGGGCATCACAACGCCGTCAACGCCCTGGCGTCCCACTCGGGGCGGCTGGCGTCGGGCGACATGCGCGGGCAGGTCTTCGTCGATGGCCGGCCCGTGGGCAAGCCGCTACGGGGATTCATCGCGGATCTGGCGTGGTCTGTTGACGGGCGGCATCTGGCGGTGGCCACGGGGCGCGGCGAGGTGGAGTGGCGCGGTGTTGATGGGGTGCGCGTCACGGGCTGGGATCTGCCCGGCGCGGTCAAGTCGCTCGCGGTGACGCCGGACGGCAGGCACCTGCTGACGGGCAACGGCGACGGGACGATCTTCGTGCTGCGGCTGCCGGCCGGGCGCTGAACGCACCCCGCGAATCCCTTGTAAACTGACCCCTCCGGGGGTTACAGTGAGAGGAGGGTGGCGCATGTCTCGGGCCATCGCATTGACGCCGCGCGTCCTGGGGATCGTCCTGTGCGACATGGCGATGGATTCGGACCCGCCCGAATGGGGGGTGATCGATTTGGAGAAGGTCAGGCATCGGGCCTTCCACCCCCGCTTCGATCCGGTCCACGTCTACCTCCAACTGGAGTACCCACGCGGCGGTACATTCCAGGGATTCGTCCGAGTCGTTCGAGATGATGAGGAGATCAGCAGGAGGAGATTCTCGGTCGATTGCGGGCCGGGTGGCCCCTATGTGGGTGTTTACGCGGGAGAGGTGACGGGCTTCGACCTTCCGGGCCGTTACCACGTTCAGGTCGTGTTCCTATTCGGCCCTGGCAGGCAGGAAGTCCTGAAGGGCGAACGTCCCTTCGACATCGTGGAGGATGAGCCATGAGCAATGAGCCCAAGAAACGCCGGGCTGGCAAGAACTCCTGGTACACCGTCGGCGAGCTGATCACCGACCGCGAGGAGCTGGCCAAGTTGTCCGCCCGCCTGCCGCCCGACGACGGCGGGCCGCAGCGCGTCCTCCTCGCCGTCGTCGATGTCATGATGGAGCGCGAGGGCTGCGGCAAGCAGACCGACCTCGTCCGCAGCATCCTCGGCCTCACCGAGCTGCTCACCGCCGAACAGCGGGCCGACCTGTTGCGTCGTCTGGCCGAGCAGGAGGCCGCCCCGGTCACCCCAGGCTGATCGTCTGGCGGATCTTCCGCAGCAGGATGAACAGCAGGCTCTGCCGGTCCGTCACGACCTCCACCAGCCCCGCCATGCCCAACTGTGCCCTGCCCCGCAGCTCGCCCACGCCGACCTCGTCGCCGTCCACCTCCACCCTCACAACGTAGCCCACCGCCGCCTGCCCCTCCTTCGTCGTCGAGTCCGGCGCCACGTAGGACACACGCCCCGTCAGCGTCCCGTACCGCTGGTAGTCGAACGCATCCAGACGCACCCGCGCCGGCATCCCCACACGCACATTCGCCATCTCCTCGCTCGGCACCAGGGCCTCGAACAACAGGCCGCGCCGCTCCGCCACCTCCATCACGCACTTCCCGGGCTCCAGCACGTCGCCGACGTGGACCTCGCCCGCCGTCACCACGCCGTCCACCGGCGACCGCAGGACCGCCTCCTTGCGCTCCAGCTCCAGGTTCGCCAGCTCCAGCCGCGCCGCCTCCGCCTCGCCGCGCTTCTGCGTCCGCCGCCCCGCAAGCTCCTCGCGTCTCTGCTCCGCCTCGCGCTCCAGCACCGCCAGCGCCTGTCGTGCCACACGCACCTTCCCCTCGTCAACAGCCAGCCGCGCCCGCTCCAGCTTCGCCTCCGCCACCCCGTGCGCCGTCCGCGCCTTGTCGAGCGACTCCGCTGCCCCCGCCCGCGCCACGAGCAGCCGCCGAGCCCGCGCCACCTCCTCCGCCGCACCCGCCAGCTCCGCCTCGGCCAGCCGCACGTCCGCCGCCCGCGACTTCTTCGCGAGGTCCACCTCGGCCTCGGCCAGCGCCACCTCCTCCGCCGCCTTGGCCTTCGCCGCGGCCGACTGCCTCGCCTGGAGCTTCCCTTGCACCTCCAGGTTGGCCAGCTCCTCCTCCGCCGACTGCAGCGTCCGCCGCCTGCGGGCGATCTCGTTGTCCAGCCGCTCCGTGTCGCGGCGCAGCAGCACGCCGCCGGCCTTCACCTCGTCGCCGGGCTTGACGCCCACCGACACCACGCGCCCGCCTAGCCCCGCCGACGACCCGTCGCCCCGCGTCGTGTAATAGACCTTCGTCGGCGGATTCACCGGCCGCATCCGCCCGCCCGCCCGCACCACGAGGTCGGCCTGGGTCAGCCCCGCCCACAGCAGGGCCGAGCCGAGCAGGGCCGCCGCCATCCACAGCGCCCCGTGGACGAGGAGCGGGGGCCGCGCCCGCAACGCCAGGGCGAGCTCGCGGCACTCCGACAGGTCGGTGAACGTCTCACGCACGGTCGATACCCTCCACGGAATGCCCTGGCCGCTGTCTGCCGTAGAGCACGCTCCCAGCGTGCTTACCGCGGAGCACGCAGGATGCGTCCTCTACGCCCCGAGCTGCGCCCGCCACAGGGCCGCGTACTTGCCATCCAGCATCATCAAGTCCTCGTGCGAGCCGCTCTCGGCGACGCGCCCCTTCTCCAGCAGGACGATGATGTCGGCGTCCTTCACGGTGCTGAGGCGGTGGGCGACGATCACCGCCGTCTTGCCCGCCAGGGCCGAACGCAGGCTCCCCTGCACCGCCCGCTCCGTCGCGGTGTCGAGGTGGCTGGTCGCCTCGTCGAAGATCAGCACCTCGGGCCGCCGCAGGATCGCACGGGCGATGGCCAGGCGCTGCCGCTGCCCGCCCGACAGGTTCGCGCCGCGCTCGCCCAGCACCGTCTCCCAGCGCTGGGGCAGCGAGGCGATGAAGTCCGCCAGCCCCGCCACCCGCGCCGCCTCGGCAACCTCGTCCAGCGTCGCCCCCGGCCTGCCCAGCGCGATGTTCTCGTACACCGTGCCGTTGAAGATGAACGGCTCCTGCGACACCAGCCCGATCCCGCCCCGCAGCGACTCCAGGTCGATGTCCCGCAGGTCGACGCCGTCGATCAGCACCTGCCCCGCCGTGGGCGAGTGGAACGCCATCAGCAGTTTCAAGAGCGTGGACTTCCCCGACCCGCTCTCGCCGACGACGGCCACCGTCTTGCCCGCCGGGATGCGGAGGTCGAAGCCCTCCAGCACGTTGGCCCGGCACCCGTAGCGGAAGCCCACGCCGCGCAATTCGATGGCGCCACGCACCCCGGCGAACTTCGCCTTCCGCGGGCCGCCGCCGGCCTCGGCCGGCAGGTCCATGATCTCGAAAAGACGCTCGATGGCGACGAGGGCGTCCTGGATCTTGAGGTTGATGCCCGACAAGCGCTGGAGCGGCTCCAGCATGTAGCCCAGGAGGGCGTGGAAGAACACCAGCTCGCCGATGGTCAGCGCCCCCTCCATCACGCGGTGCCCTCCGTACCACAGGACCGCCACGCTGGCCAACGCCGTCAGCACGAGGCCGATGCCGCTCATGCTCACGCCGAGCATCTGCAGGCCGAAGCCGGACCGCACGAGGCGCACCAGGCGGTCCTCGCCCTCCTCGGCCCGGCGGCGCTCGGCCCCGAGCGCCTTGACCGTCTCGACCCCGGACACGTCCTCGACGAGGTGCGACGACAGCGCCGCGCCGGCCTCCATCGCCTCCAGCGAGCGCCGCCTCGCCGCCGGCTGGTGCGCCAGCGCGTTCAGCACAAGCAGCGGGATAAATGCCGACACCACGAGCGCGAGCCGCATGTCGTAGAGCCACAGCACCGCCATGAGGAGCAGCACCATGATGCCGTCCACGAGCGCCCCCGTGGTCGCCCCGCTGACGGCCTCGCGGATCTTGGCGGCGTCGTTCATGCGCGACAGCACCTCGCCCACCCGCCGCGTGTCGAAGAACGTCATCGGCAGCCCGAGGACGTGCCGGGCGTAACCGGCCATGAGTGCGAGATCGATCCTGCGTCCGATGTGCGCCAGAAGGTAGTCGCGCACGGCGCTGAACAGGCCGCGGAAGAGTATGGCCAGCACCATGCCGACCCCGAGGGCGTTGAGCAGGCGGGCCTCACGTCGGACGAGGACGGAATCGACGAGGTGCTGGATGAAGTACGCGCTCGCCAGACCCAGCAGCGTCATGAACAGGGCCGCCAGGACCGCCTCGGCCATCAGCCCCGTGTGGCCGGCGAGCAGCCCGACGAACCTCCCCAGCGGCGACGGCGGCGTGGCGGCCTGCACCGCCGGGGCCACGGCGCCGGGGGTGAGGAGGAGGAGGTAGCCGGACCACTTGCCGCAGAACTCGTCGCGGCGGAGGGTCTCGACGCCGCGGGCCGGGTCGGCGACGGTGACGTCGCCCTTGCCGACGCGGTGGACGACGACGAAGTGGCCGAGGCCCTCGTCGTTGCGGACGTGGGCGATGGCCGGCAGGGGCACGCCGGCCAGGGCGTCGAACGTCCCCTTGACGCCGCGGGCGGAGAATCCGAGGTTCTCGGCGGCCTTGAGGAGGCCGAGGAGGTTGGTGCCGATGCGGTCGGTGCCGGCGAGGTCGCGCATCTGCTGGAGCGGGATGGGCGTGCCGTGGTGCAGGGCGACGGTGGCGAGGGCGGCGGCGCCGCAATCGCTCTGGTCGTTCTGGCGGACGAGCGTGTAGCGGCGGAACATGGCACCCTCTGCGGATCAGGCGAGCGGGCCACAACGGGGGTCTGGGGGTGTCTCGCCCCCAGCTCGCAGCGTGCCCGAGTCTCAAGCGTCGTGTGTCTTCGCCCTAAAGACAGCGGGCGGCGGCAGGGGCCGCCGCCCGCGTCTGGGCTTCGAGCTCAGGGGCCGCCGGGGGCGTTCTTGTAGGCGGTGTAGGTGTTGCCGTAGGTCACCTGCCCGCCGGAATAGCCGACATACCCGCCGCTCATCGCGCCGAACCAGCTGTCGAGGAAATCCTCCATGAAGGTGCCGCCCTCGACCTGCTCCAGCTCCGTCTCGTCCAGCTCGCGCATCTCGTTCATCGTTCACTCCGTTCCTGGTTGGTGGTTGAAGATCGGGCAGTCGGTCAGGGGCCGCCCGGGACGTACTTGTTCTTGTAGGCGGTCTCGTACGGCCCGGTGACGCCGTTGGGGCCGTAGCCGACCAGCCCGCCGGTCATGGCCCCGAGCCAGTTGTCGAGGAACCACTGCATCGTCATGCCGCCCTCGACCTGCTCCATCTCCTTCTCGCTCATCTCACGCATCTCGTTCATGTTTCCCTCTCTGTTCCGGTTAGCCGCCGGGCGTTACTCGCGTCCCGGCTCTGCTCACAAGCACGGATGCGGCCGATCCCCGGTTGTGACTCGCCTCGGCGAGAAAAACCGCCGTGGCCGTCCCATCCCTTGTGCCGGGAGGGGCCTGGTGGGGCGTGAAACCGCCAACCCGGTCAGGACCTGACGGGAGCAGCCGTACGCGGCGTATCGGGCCCGCCAGACAACCCCTCCTGGCCCTCAGGCCATTCCCTGGCTGTCCCCGCGTGTGCGGCATACCCTGACCGCATGACCACACACGCCTTCCAGCGCTGCATCCGCCCCGCCTGCGCCGCCACCTCCGCGCTCGATGCCACCTCGTTCCAGTGCCCCAGGTGCGGCGGCCTCATGGACGTGGCCTATGAGTGCCTCGCGCCCCCAAGGTCGTTGCGTGATTTCGAGGCGAAATGGGCACGTCGGTCCGACCCGGCCTGCTTCTCCGGCGTGTGGCGTTTCCGCGAGCTGCTGCCCTTCGCCCCGCCCGATTCCATCCTCACCATCGGCGAGGGGCAGACGCTGCTCCAACGGGCCGACAATATCGCCGCCTACGCCGGCATGAACGCCGGCAGCCTGCACCTCCAGTACGAGGGCATGAACCCCTCGGGGAGCTTCAAGGACAACGGCATGACGGCGGCGTTCACCCACGCCCGCATGACCGGCGCCGCCCGCGCCGCCTGCGCCAGCACCGGCAACACCAGCGCCAGCCTCGCCGCCTTCTGCTCCGCCACCGGCCTCATGAAGGCCGTCATCTTCATCGGCTCCGGCAAGATCAGCTACGGCAAACTCTCCCAGGCCCTCGACCACGGGGCGCTCACGCTCCAGATCGCCGGCGACTTCGACGACGCCATGCAGCGGGTCCAGCAGGCGTCGCGCCGCCTCGGCATCTACCTCGTCAACAGCATCAACCCCTTCCGCCTCGAAGGGCAGAAGGCCATCATGTACCGCGTCCTCGAGGGCCTCGGCTGGGAGCCCCCCGACTGGGTCGTCGTCCCGGGCGGCAACCTCGGCAACGCCTCCGCCTTCGGCAAGGCCTTCCACGAGCTGCGCGAGTGGGGCCTCCTGTCGCGGGTCCCGCGTCTCGCCGTGGTCAACGCCGCCGGCGCCAACACCTTCCACCGCCTCTACAACGGCGCCGGCCTGCGCTGGAACGGCGGCGAATTCGACCGGGCGCTCATTGACAACGACACGCCGGGCCGGGCGGAGACGCTCGCCAGCGCCATCGAGATCAACCGGCCCGTGAACCTGCCCAAGGCCCTCCGCGCCCTCGCCTGGTGCGGCGGCGCGGTCACCGAGGCGACGGACGAGGAGATCCTCGACGCCAAGGCGAAGATCGGCGCCGGCGGCCTGGGCTGCGAGCCGGCGTCGGCGGCCAGCGTCGCCGGCCTCAAACGTCTCAGGGTCGAAGGGACAATCGCGGCGGATGACAGCGTCGTCTGTATTCTGACGGGGCACGCGCTGAAGGACCCGAAGGCCACCGTGAGCTACCACACGACGGCGCGGGCGTTCAGCAACCGCCCCGTCGAGGTGCCCAACGACCTCGACGCCATCATCGCGGCCATCGAGGGGGAGCCATGAAGACGCGCATCGGCATCAACGGCGCGGCGGGGCGCATGGGCCAGCGGCTCGTCTGCCTCGCCAAGGACGACCCGGCACTGCACGTCGTCGCCGCCCTGGACTTCCCCAAACACCCGCGCCTCGGCGAGGACATCGGCGACATCTGCGGGGTCGGCCCGCTCGGCGTGCCCCTCGCCGCCACGCTGCCCGACGGCCTGCTGATCGACGTGATGGTCGACTTCAGCGCCCCCGCCGGCACGCTGGCCGTCCTGCCCGTCTGCACGGCCCGCCGCCTGCCGCTGGTCGTCGCCACCACCGGCTTCGAGCACGATCAGAAGGCCGAGATCGAGGCCGCCGCCCACGAGACCGCCGTCCTCTTCTCGCCCAACATGAGCCTCGTAGTGAACGTCCTGTTCGCCCTGTGCAGGCAGGCGGCCACCATGCTCAAGGGGCGCGACTTCGACGTGGAGATCATCGAGAGGCACCACCGCTACAAGAAGGACGCCCCGTCCGGCACGGCGATGCACTTCGCGCGGATCATCCAGGAGGTGATGGGCGGCGACCTGCGGCACGGCCGCGAGGGCCTGACGGGCGAGCGCCCGCCCGGCCAGATCGGCATGCACGCCCTGCGCGTCGGCGACGACGTGGGCCGGCACAATATCATCTTCGGGACGCTGGGTGAGACGCTAGAGCTGGTCCACGAGGGCAACACCCGCGACAGCTACGCCAAGGGGGCCCTGGAGGCCGCCAAGTTCCTGGCCGGCAAGCCGCCGGGCCGCTACTCGATGGGCGACGTGCTGGGGATCGCGTGACCTATCACCGGAGGAGATATCCATGATCCGCCTGACGGGCCTGGCCCTGCTGCTGGCCACCATGCCGGCGCTCGCCGACCCCAGCCCGGAGCCGGAGCCGCCGAGCCCCGGCAAGGCCGACGTCCGGGGCCCGGTGAAGGCGTTCAAGATGGGCAAGGCCGGCGCCTCGTCCGTCGGGATGCTGATGATCGACGGCAAGAAGGAGGCCGACACGAAGTACGACAAGGCCGTCGTCCGCCTGGAGGCCGGCGCCAGGGTGTTCGCCTGGAAGGGCGGCAAGAAGGTCGAGGCCAAGCTCGAAGACATCAAGGCGGGGACGAGGGTGCAGATCACCTTCGACGGGCCGCTGAAGGACGCAAAATCGATGGTGGTCGGCTCGGCGAAGGAAGTGCTGATCCTCGAAGACCCCAAGAAGTGATTCCTGTTCTGGAGTGCAGCCAATGTCGATGCTTCACAGAGTCGCCCTGTTCGCCGCCGCGGCGTTCGTGACAGGAGCCGACAAGGCGGACCCGGAGCCGCCGAAGACGGCCCCGCCGAAGGCCGACATCCGCGGCGTGGTGAAACTGGTCGCGCCCCTGAAGTCCAAGGCGTACCTCGGGCGCGTGACGATAGAGGGCAAGAAGGAGGACGACACGAAGCGTGACAAGGCGGCGGTCATGGTGGCGGCGGCCGCCAAGGTCTACAAGTGGGTTGGCGGCAAGAAGGTCGAGGCCAGGTTCGAGGACATCAAGCCCGGCTGCAAGGTCCAGTGCGACTTCACCGCGGGGCCGGCCACGAGCGTCGCCCTCATGCGCACCTCCGAGATCCTGATACTGGAGTCGCCGAAGGAGTGATCCCGGACGGAGGAGGATGACACAATGCCGATTCGTCCCCTGGCGTTGATGCTGGCGCTGGCATTCGCCGGGGCCGGCGCCGCACCATCCCCCGAGCCCGAGCCGTCCCCCGGCAAGGCGGACGTGCGCGGTGTGGTGTCGGGGCTCAGCATCTACAACCCGGCGGCGAAGGTCAAGACGCCCTATTGCGGCCACATGCTGGTCGAGGGCAAGAAGGAGAGGGACACCGCCCACGCAAGCGCCAGCGTGCGCATCCTCAAGTCGGCCGGCATTTTCAGGTGGGTCGGCGGCAAGAAGGTGTCCGCCGACATCAAGCAGATCAAGGACGGCTGCCGCGTGCAGTGCGTCTTCAGCGGCGATGTCGGCAAGACCGACCCTGTCACGGCGTCGGCGTCCGAGGTCGTCATCCTCTCTTCCCCCAAGGAATGATCCAAATGTCAACCCTCCGTAGCCTGGCGTTGCTGGCGGCCGTCGCGTCCGCCACCGCGGCGGCGGACCCCGAGCCGGACCCGCCGGCCGGCAAGGCCGACATCGTCGGCGAGGTCAAGACGTTTGTGCTGGTTGATATGTTCGGGGGGAAGATGATCCCCGCCGAGGCCGCCCAGATGCTCGTCGAGGGGAAGAAGGGGATGGGCACGGCCCACGCGAAGGCCAACGTGCTGATCCTGCGCGAGGCGGCGATCAGCAGGTGGCAGGGCGGCAAGAAGGTGGCGGCGCGGCTGGAAGACATCAAGCCCGGCTGCAAGGTCCAGTGCGTGTTCAAGGGCCCCGCCCGCGACACCGACCCCGTGACGGCGTGGGCGTCGGAGGTCGTCAGCCTCTCTTCACCCGGGAAGTGACCCCGTTCAACGAAACCGCCCCCGCCGGCATAGGACTGATCGGCTCCGTAAGAAGTCAACGAGACCCCGACCGAGGAGGCCCGGCCATGTTGTTCCTGCGAAGGTTGGCGCTGGTGGCGGTGATCGCGTCCCTGCTGGGCGCCGACAAGGTCGAGCCCGACCCGGTGAAGCCGCCCAAGGCCGACATCCGCGGCGAGGTGAAGAGCGTGGCGGCGGTGGACGCCAAGGCGTTCATCGGCCGGATGATGATCGACGGCAAGAAGGAGGCCGACACCATGTACGACAAGGCGTCGGTGACCGTCCTGCGCGGCGCCAAGATCAAGAAGTGGGTGGGCGGCAAGGCGGCCGAGGCGAAGTTCGAGGACATCAAGGTCGGCTGCAAGATCCAGTGCGTGTTCACCGGCCCGGTCGCCGAGTCGTACCCCGTCCAGGCACGCACCATGGAGGTGCTGATCCTGGAGTCGCCGAAGAAGAAGTGACCTTCGCCGGAGGATGCATCAGATGTTCCGTAGCCTCGCCATGTTCTCCGTGGCGGCGTGCCTGATGGGCGCGGCCAGGCCCGACCCCGAGCCAATGAAGCTGCCGAAGGCGGACACGCGCGGCACCGTCACCGAGGTGCGGATGACCGACTCCTTCGCCGACTTCGCCTGGTTCAGCACGACAGGGAAGAAGGAGGCCGACACGAGGTACGGCGGCGTGCGGATGATGACCATCGGCGCCGCCACGAAGTTCTACCTCTGGAAGGGCGGCAAGAAGGCCGAGGCCGCCTTCGAGGACCTGAAGGTGGGCTGCAAGGTGCAGGTGATCTTCGCCGAGGCCGCCGTGGAGGGCGGGGCCGTCGTCAAGGCCTCGGCGAAGGAGGTCCTGATCCTGGAGACGCCGAAGAAGAAGTGACGCCCCAGAGAGGACGCGATGCCATGACAGTGATCCGCAGGCTGGCGCTGCTCGCGGCGCTGGCGTTCGTGATGGGGGCCGACAAGCCGGAGCCCGAGCCGGCGCCGGTGAAGCCGCCCGGGGCCAGCATCCGCGGCGAGGTGAAGACCGTCACCCCGGTCAAGGTGAAGGGCCTGATCGGCCGGCTCCTGGTGGAGGGGGCGAAGGAGAAGGACACCCAGGTCGACAGCGCGCGCGTCGGCCTGAAGGCCGGCGGCAAGGTGTACTTCTGGAAGGACGGCAAGAAGGCCGAGGCGACGTTCAAGGACATCAAGCCCGGCTGCGTCGTGCAGGTGGACTTCGTCGGCATCGTGCGGGAGTCGCTGCCAGTCCAGGCGGACACGATGGAGGTCCTGATCCTCTCGACGCCGAAGAAGAAATGAAACCCGACGGAGGAGGCGTTATCATGTCGATGCTGCGTCTGATGGCACTGGCGGCGGCCGCCCTGTCGCTGGCCGCCGACGTCGAGCCGGCGGCGAAGCTGCCGAAGGCCGACGTGCGGGGCGTGGTGAAGGACGTGGGAGGCCTGCGGGCCAAGGATTACGTGGGGCGTATGACGGTCGAGGGCAAGAAGGAGGCCGACACCTCCTACGACGCCGCCGTCGTGCTGATGAAGAACGACACGAAGTTCTACAGGTGGGCCGGCGGCAAGAAGACGGAGGCGAAGTTCGGCGACATCGCGAACGGCTGCACCGTGCAGTGTGTCTTCACCGGCGGCGTGGACGACTCGAAGCCCGTGCAGGCGCAGGCGAGCGAGGTCATCATCCTCGCGCCGGCGAAGAAGTGACCGGAGTGAGGCCGTGGCCCGCAAACGGGCGAAGATCCCGCTCCTGGATCTGCCTTCCGACCTTGCCGCCTTCCTGGGCGCGGGCAAGCAGCTCGAGTACGACCCTCGCAAGTGCGAGGCGGGGGCCGTCACCTTGCCGCACCTGTCCGAGGTACAGCGGGTGCGCTTCCCCGTCGAGACCAGTGGCTCGCCGCGCTTCAAGGAAGACCCACGTTACCCCGAGGTGAATTCGTACCTCGTGCTGGGCGTCGATCTGACGGTGGGAGCCACCGGGGGCTACGACCCGGAGGGGCTGCTGATCTGGCTGCCCGTCGAGCAGCGCTACGGGGTGTGGGACTCTTCGCACTGTAGCATCCAGATGTTCCGCCCCGAGCTGACGTGGTCCGAGATCGCCGCCGACCCGGCGGCGTTTATCAACGCCGGCTGGGGAGGCGGCCGTGGCAAGACGAGGATGGAGCCTCTGGTGCCGTGGCCGGCGCACCCCTACGGCACGCGGCAGGTGTATTCGCCCCAGCCGGAGTGAGGCCGTGGACCAGATCAAGTGCCCGTCGTGTTCGGCCAGGCTGGCGCTGCCCGCGGGCGTCGAGGGCCGCGAGGTGCGTTGCCCCCGGTGCGGCAACGACTTCATCGCCCGTCGTGAGGAGCCGCCCGTCTCGCGTGCCGCCGCGCGGGCGTCGCGCTGGCGGGCCGGCTCGCGCGTCCTGGCCCACTGGGAGGCGGAGTGGATGTACCCCGGCGTCATCGAATCTATCGACGGGGGCGTGGCGGTCATCCACTTCGACGACGGCGACGAGACGGAGAGGGCCCTCGACGACCTCGCGCCCATCGAGGTCGAGGCGGGGGACCGCGTGTACGCCCGCCGCCTACAGGGGCCGAAGGTCTACTACGGCGCCGACGTGCTAGCGGCGGACGGCGAGGCCCTGCGTCTCCGCTTCGACGACGGCGTCGAGGAGCGCACCACCGTCAGCTACGTCCGCTTCCCGAGGCGGTGAACCGCGTCACCGCCAGTCGCCCGACAGCACGAACGCCCCCCACCACGCCGGCGGCGAGCGGCGGGCGCCCCCCGGCAGCCTGAGCGCCTCCTTGCCGACGCCACGCACCGACGACTCTCCCAGCTCCTTGCGCAGCTGGGCCGCCCGCGCCTCCACAAGCTCCGGCCCGCGCAGCACGTCGATCTGCGCCCGCCGCAGGGCCTCCAGCGTCGGACGCTTCTCTTTCCACAGGTGGTGGTAGAAACGCTCCATCAGGACGCTCGTCGCCGCGTCGTCCACGCTCCAGAGCGACGCCACGACGCGACGGCAGCCGGCGGCCTGGAAGGCGCGTTGCAGACCCAGCACGCCCTCGCCGCCCTCCGCGCCCAGACCCGTCTCGCAGGCCGACAGCACCGCCAGCTCCAGGCCGGACAGGTCCAGGCTGGCCACCTCCAGCGCCGTCAGCAATTCGCCGCGCGCCAGCACCACGCCCGCACGCAGCCCCGGATGCGGGCCGTCGTCACCGCCGCGGCGCATCACCACGCCCCCGTCTCGCCCCGCCGCGAAATACCCGTGCGTCGCCAGGTGCGCGAACGAGTGGGCGGTGAGGCCGGCCCGGACCGCGTCGCGCGTCGCCCTGTCGCCGCCGAGGAGCGTGGCCGGCGCGTCCCCGTGCCGGCCACGGAAGCGGGCCGCCACCTCCCGCGCCTCGCGCAACGAAGCGGGGAGGGCCGGCCATGACCCCGGCGCGCCGCCGGCGATACGGCCGGTGAAATCCACGCCCCCCGCCGCGAAGAGGGACGGCCTCGTCCCCCCGCCCGCCGGCTCCAGCAGCAGGCGCGGCGCCGGGACCACGGCGAAGGACTTCTCCTCGATCAGGAATGTGCCGGGCTTCGCCCCCGGCAGGGCGCCGAACGGCAGGCGGCCCAGGTCGTTGTCCGGCGACAGCAGCACCGTCGTCGCGCCGCCCAGCTTCTTCTCGGCCGGCTCCCACACCAGCCGGCGCAGGGCCCTGCCCTCCTCCTGCGCGTCCGCGCCGCGCTGCGTCTTGCGGCGCCACGCCTCCAGGTGCTTGCGGATCTCGGCCATCGAGCCCAGCTCGACGCGCGCCGTGGCCGCGCCCCGCCTCGACACGAACGCCAGCAGGGGGTGGTCCACACGCGGGGTCATCGGCCCCTCGCCGGGGTGGACGACGGCGGTCTGGATGAAGTCCACCAGGGCCACCCCCTCGGGTAACGCCGCCGCCAGGGCCGCCGGGGTCGCGTCCGCCGTCCGAGGCAAGGCCCCGCCCAGGCCCGCCAGCTCCACCTCGAGCAGCTCGCGCCGCCGGGTCAGGCGGGCGGCCTCCTCCTCGGCCTCGCGCGTGCCCATGAGGAAGCAGCGTCCGATGTCGCGCGAGGCGTGGGCGATCCCCTCGGCCAGCTCGCGCCCCCTGGCGTCCTCCTGGCGTGCCAGCAGCCGGGCCAGGCCGTGGCGGTGCCGCTGCGTGGCGAACGCGTGCCCCTTGGCCTCCAGCAGGTGGCGGTAGCTGGCCGTGTCGCCCGGCGCGTCCAACGCCAGGCGGAGCCTGGTGGGCACGAGGAGATCGCGTGCCGTCTGGGTGATGAGTCGGTCGGACTGCGCCAGGCGGGCGGCGTCGCGGAGGCGGGCGTTCACCTCCAGCAGGCGGTCCGCGTACCTCCGGGCGAGGTCGTCGCGCCCGGCCATGTGCCACGCCAGGGTGATGTTGCTCAGCACCGGGATGGCGATGACCGGGCGGCCGGTGCGTGTCAGCGGCTCGACTTGCCGGAACCAGCGTAACGCCTCCAGAGGCCGCCCCGCCTCCATCTCGTGGCAGCCGAGGTTGGCGAGCAGGTCCTGGCGGCTCCGGGCCAGCTCCACACCGGGCCCCTCGGTGCGGGCCAGCCCGTCGCGGTAGGCCCGCGCCGCCGCAGCATCATCCCCCGCCGCCGCCATCAGGTACGCGCAGACGCTGAGCGCCGCCACGGTGCGGTGGGCGGTCTTGCCGAAACGCGCCTCGTAGATGGCCAGCGCCTTGCGGGCCTCCGCCAACCCCTCGCGCGGGCTGTCCATCGCCTCCAGGTGATGTGCCAGTGTGAGCAGCGCCGTGGCGTACCGCGGGTGGGTCCGCCCGAGCGCCGCCTCCAAGACGCGGGCCGCCTCGCGGCCATGGGCGACGGCCTCGCGCGGGTCGCCCAGCCGCGCGTGCAGCTTCGCCAGGTTGAGCAGGCCCTCGGCGTACTCGGGGTGCCGTTTCCCGACGGAGGCTGCGAGATGCCCGACGGCCTGGCGCGCCATCGCCAACGCACGCACGAAATCGCCCCGCTCGCAGTACATCTCCGCGAGGGCGAGGCGCGTCATCGCGAGAACCGGGTGCCGCTCGCCCAGCGGGAGGAGGCTTCGGACCGCCTCCTCCTGGACGGGGATGGCGGCCTCGGTGTCGCCCAGGCGGGCCAGGACGCCCGCCTCCAACGCCAACGCCTGCCCCAGCTCGCGTGACTTGTCGCCCAGACGACGCGCCGCCGCCACCGCCTGCCGCGCCCGCCGCAGCGTGTCCGGGCGGACGCCCTCGTGCTGATCGAGGGCCACGAGGTTGACCATGCACCGGACGGTCAGGACGTACCCCGTCCCGCGCGTGGCGAGGAGCACGTCCACGGCGCGGGCGATCAGGGCCCGCGCCTCGGCGGGCTCGCCCGCCGCCTCCAGGATGGTGCCCAGGTTGTTCATGGCGATGGCCGTCTCGGGGTGGCCGTCGCCCAGCACGCGGCGTTTGATGGCGACGGCCCGCCGCGCCGGGGCGATGCCCTCGCGGGGCCGCCCGGCCATCTGGAGGATGGTGCCCAGGTTGGTCAGGCTCAGGGAGACGCGGAAGTCATCCGCACCGAGCAGCCCCTCGCGCAGGGCGAGCGACTCGCGCGCGGCGGCCAGGGCCTGCTCGAACCGCCCCTCTTCGGTCAGCCGCACCGTGTCCTTGTCCAGCCTCTGTGCCTTGAACCAGTGGGCGCGCTGGTCGTCCGTCATGCGGCCCATCCGTTCGGCCTCGGCGCGCAGCATCCGCGCCCAGGCGGTCCGCCAGTCGTCCTCCCCGTGGAGAACGACGAAGGTCTTCTCGATGGCCTTCCGCACCTCGATGGCCCGCGCCGTCTGGCCGTCGGTCAACATTATCGACGCCACCCGGTCCATCACCCCCAGCTCGCCGGCCGGGATCGTGCCGTACACCTCGACCACGGCGGCGGCGGCGCGTGCACGCGCGTCTGCCGCCTCGGCCAACTTGCCGGCCTTCCTGAGGGGGCCGGCCTCGGCGGCCAATTTCTGCCCTTCGCGGAGCTTCGCCCACGCGTCGGGGGTCAGGAGCGTGGCCGCGTGCGGCCCCGCCGCCAGGGCCGGGGCGGCGAACACCAGCAAGGCGACGAGTCGGATCATGGGCGTGGCCTCCGGGTCACTTCCTCACACTCAGCATCAGCACCGGGCTCGAGTAACTCACCTTCACGACGAAGTTGACCGAGACGTGCGCCAGGACGGAGATGGGGATGCCGGACACCTCCGGGGCGTCGGCCGCGGCGCGCAGCACGATGTGGCCCTTGCTCGCCTTACCCAGCAGCGTCTTGCTTTTGCCCTCGTCGATGGTCACGCCCTTCGGCAGCGTGTTGCCGAACACCCTCCCCAGATGCCGCAGCAGCACGTCCAGCGACACGTCCTTGTCGTGGCCCGGCTTGCGTTTGATCTCCACGTCCAGGCGCACCTCGCCGCCGGGCTTCAGCACCACCTCCGTCGGCTGCACGGACACCTCCAGGATGTCCGACGGCTCCGTCACCGCCACGGCGAACGTCGCCACGTCGAACACGCCGCGGCCGCCGCCGGGGAAGTAAATCTCCTGGCTCGCCGTCACCGCACGCTCGGCGGCCACCTTGCCGATGTCGGCGCGGCCCACGATCTCGACCAGGCCGCAGCCGAGCTTCGCGTCGGCCGCCGCCGACACCACGAGGAGGCCCTGCGTCTGGCCGGCCTGGATGGTCAGCGGGTTGACCGTCACGCCCGCCGGCAGACCCTTCACGTCTACCTTCACCGGCCCGTCGAACCCTCCCGTCCGCGTGAGCTGCACGAACCACGCGGTCCGCGAGCCGGGGCCGATCATCGCCTTGTCGCCGTCGCACTTCAGGGAGAAGTCGGGCCGGGCCGGCTCCGCCTCGACGTGGTACACCCACGACGGCCCGCCCTTGCGGTTCAGGTCACGCACGCGCAGCACGTAATCCCCGTCCACCGTCGGCGTCCACACCAGGCCGGCGTCCTTGCCGAAGGCGTCGTCGTTGGTCGCCAGGACGGCCCCCCTGGGCGTCATGATGTCGATGACCGAGTCCAGGCTCGACCGCAGCAGCGTCCCGAACCTCCGTGCCTTCACCTCGAAGCGCAGGGGGACGCCCTTCTTCGCGGCGAACACGAAGCAGTCCTCGTCGCCGGCCTTGTCCAGCCGCCCGTTGATGCCGCAGGGCAGCGTCACCCGCGTGGCCTTCTCCGGCGTGTCATTCGGCTCGGCCTCGGACGCCTGCGGCAGGTGGCTGACGATGAGCGGCACCGGGTTGGACTTGCCGCCCGGCAGGTCGAGGACCACTTCGTGGATTCCGGGCGACGCCGGGGCGGTGACCGGTGCCCTGCCCTTGCTCGAGCCGACCGCCTCCAGCATGACCTTCTCACCGGCCCTGGCGGCGGGCGGGTAGACGTGCGTGGCGAACGGCTGGGCGGTGATCGTGAGGGCGTAGACCCAGCGCGGATCGCCGTCATACTTGGCGTCGCGCACCTGGATGAAGTACTCGCCGTCCTTCGAGAAGGTGTGCGACAGGAGCGGGTCGGCGAAGTGGAAGTCGTCGTTGGCCGCCAGCTCGCGGCCGTCGGCGTCCTGCAGCGTGAGGATGGGGTCGGCGTGCTTCTGCAGGTCATGGATCTTGTCCTGGATGCGGGCGCAATGCACCTCGAACGTGATCGTCTGCCCCGCCGACGCCTTGAACCTGTAGAAGTCCACGTCCTCCAGCGCTTCGATGCGTCCCGCGACCACGCAGGGCACCGCCACCGCCTGCGCCTTCTCCCGCGAGCCGTTGTCGCCTGCCTTCTCCTCCACCACCGGGTGCTCGCAGACGACGAGCTGGCCGACGCTCGACATCCCCAGCCGCGTGCCCAGGCGCACCTCGCGCACGCCGGGCACCACGTCGCCGGCGGCCTTCACCTTGAGCTTCACCGCGCGCACCAGGGCCGGGGCCTTCTTGTCCTTCTCCTCGATGACCTCGCCGGACAGCCCCGCCCCCTCGAAGAGCGCCTTGTAGGTCCCGGCGAAGTTCATCTGCCCGTTGACGGTGACGACGGCCTCCTTGCCGCGCTGTACGGCGACGGGGTGGAGGTGGGTGATCATCGGGTAGGAGGTCTGGGCGGCACAGACGCCTGCCAGCGCCAGGAGGAGCGCCGCTGCACCGAGGCGGGTCATGGGAGGGGCCTCACTTGGGGAGGGGGACGGGGGGTTGGATCTGTCCGGCCAGCGACTTCCGCGCCTTCTCGGGCGAGCGCAGCGTCGGCCACATCTTGGCCGGCGGCAGGGCGGCGCCGGCCATGCGCCACTCTGCGGACTTGAGGAGGTCGTCGTCTCCGGCGGTGTAGCCTTCGGGGGACTGGGCGAGCCAGCCCTCGGGCAGCGAGAGCAGCGTCCCGGTGACGCGGCCGGCGGCGGTGTCCACGACGCGGACGAGGCCGTCGAAGCAGCCGGCGGCGGCGCGCTTTCCGTCGGGGCTGATGGCCACGGCGTAGACGATGCTGCCGAGGGGGACGTTCTTGACGGCGGCGCCGGTGGAGCCGTTCCACGTCCGCAGGGTGCCGTCCTCACCGCCGCTGACAAGGAGGGTGCCCTTTTTGTCGAAGGCCACCTCGTGGACGGCGCCGCGGTGCCCGCCCATGGGGCGGATGCGGGCGCCCGTGGCCGGGTCCCACCACGACAGGATCGGCTGCATGCCGCTGGCGACGGCGGACTTGCCGTCGGGGTGGACGGCGACGGACAGCACGTCCTCGTCGCGGTCGCTGAAGGTGAACTTGCCGGCGCCGGTGGATGCGTCGATCAGACGGACCGAGCGGTCCTTGCTGCCGGTGAACAGCATCTTGCCGTCCGGGGAGAAGGCGGCGGCGAGGGCGAAGTCGGAGTGGTGCGTGAACGTCGCCAGGGTCTTCCCCGTCGTCGCATCCCAGGTGCGGACGGTGCGGTCGTAGCTGGCGGACGCGAGGCGTTTGCCGTCGGGCGACCAGGAAACGCTGGCGATCACGTCGTCGTGGCCCGGCAGGACGCGGAGGAGCTTGCCGTCGATGCTGAACAGCCGCAGGTCGCCGCGTGCGGAGGGCTGTCCGCCGGCGACGGCGAGGGTCGTGCCATCGGGCGAGAACTTCAGGTCGTTGACGGCGCCGAGGACGGCGGTGATGGCGCGGGCGGGTTTGCCCTCGGCGAGGTCCCAGAGCGTTACGCGGCCATACGTCCCGGTGGCGAGGATGTTGCCGTCGGGGTGGAAGGCGACGGCGGGGACGGGCGAGAGCGGCCCGGCCTTGAGGGCCAGCGTCAGCGGCCCGCGGCGCAGCCCGACGAGGGCCGTGGCCGGGGGCGTGGTGTTCGTCGTCAGAACCACGTCGAGCTTGCGGCGTTTGCCGGGCTTGACGGGCGTGATGGGCACGTCGGCGGGGCGTTCGCCCTCCGGCGCCCCGGCGTCGATCCAGGCCTTGACCAGCGCCACGGCGTCGGCGGGCAGCGGGTTGGCACCGAGGGGCATACGTTTCTCGGCGTCGGGGGTGACGAGAACCTTGTAGAGCGTGCTGTCGGCGGCCCTCGCCTTGAGGTAGGGCTTGATCTTTTCGGGCGTGTCGAGGGCGATGCCGCCGGAGATGTCCTTCTCGGCGAGGAGGCGGGGGTTGTGGCAGACGGTGCAGCTCTTGCGGAGGACGGGCCGCATGTCCTTCCAGTAGGTCGGCGGGGCGGCGAATGTAGAAGAGCATACCACGAAATACACGGAAGACACGAAAGGAAGACTAAGGGAGAAACGGCCTAGCATAGCGTCCTCTTTGTTATCTATCTGCTTGTATTCTTTGTCTTCTTTTCGTTTCTTCCGTGTATTTCGTGGTATACCTTCTTCACTTCTTCGCCGCGATCAGCCCCTCGGTGGGGCTGCTGGCAGTCGCGTACAGCTTCTTCGGGATGCGTCCGGCGAGCCACGCCAGGCGGCCCGCGTCGAGGGCGTGACGCATCGCCCACGCCATGCGGAGCGGGTCCTTCGCGTGGGCGATGCCGGTGTTCAGCAGCACGCCGTCGCAGCCCAGCTCCATCGCCAGGGCAACGTCGCTTGCCGTGCCGACGCCGGCGTCGATGATGACCGGGTAATCCGGGTCGTTCTCCTTGAGGTACTCCAGGCAGATGCGGATGTTGTTGGGGTTCAGGACGCCCTGGCCGGAGCCGATGGGGCTGCCCGCCGGCATCACGCTGGCGGCGCCGGCGGCCTTGAGGCGCTTCGCCAGGACGGGGTCGTCGCTGGAGTAGACCAGCACCGTGAATCCCTCCTTCACGAGCGTCTCGGTGGCGCGCAGCGTGTCGATGGGGTCGGGAAGCAGCGTCCGCGTGTCGGCGAGGCACTCCAGCTTCACCCAGTCGGCGCCGGGGTTGCCGAGGTTGGAGAGCAGCTCGCGGGCGAGGCGTGCGTGGCGGACGGCGTCCTCCGCCGAGAAGCACCCGGCGGTGTTCGGCAGGATGGTGAGGCGCGACAGGTCGAGGTGATCGAGGATGCTGCGGCCCTCCTTGTCCACCAGGCGTTCGCGGCGGACGGCCACCGTCGTCACCTCGCAGCCGCTGGCGGCGAGGCAGTCGCGCATCAGCTCGTAGGTGGCGAACTTGCCCGTCCCGGTGAACAGGCGGCTGTTGAAGGTGAATTTGCCGATCCGCAGCGGGGCGTCGGTGGGGGGGCCGGAGCCGCCGCCGACGAGGGTGACGATCTCGACGCGGTCGCCGGGGGCGAGGGGGTGCTCGGCGTGGCGGCGTGCGGGGACGACGGCCTCGTTGACCTCGACGGCGACCTTGCGGGGGTCGTGGCCGAGGCTGGCGAGGAGCTGGGCGACGGTGAGCGGGCCGGGCACGGTGCGTTCATCACCGTTGACGCGGAGGGTGAGCATGGCGGGGGCCCCGAGGGCGGGTGGTCTGGGTCATTGTAGCGGACCGCCTCACTCGATGACGACGGTCGGCGGCGAGCTGCCGTCATCATCAACGGTCTGTTGCGGCGGAGGTGGGGGGGCGGGCGGCGTGGCCGCGCGGCGGGCACGGATCACCAGGACCGCCGGGACGACGAACAGCGCGGCGAGGAGCGCCCACGGGATGACGGCGACGAAGGCCAGCAAGAGGCCCTGGAGGAAAGACCCGAGGACGCCCAGGGAGTCGCCCCATGTCCGCCCCAGCCGCGTGCCGAAGGGGGCGGCCTCCTGCGGGACGTAGGCGGTGCGCTCGTTGATCTCCAGCTCCACGGTGGACATCCTCACCTGGCTGTCCCACACCTTCAGGCGGGACTTCAGGCCGTTGATCTTGACCCGGGCGGCCACCGCGTGGTCACGGAGCTTCAGGACGGCGTCGTCGGTGGCCGCCGCCTTCCGGTCCTTGAGCAGGGCGCGGAGGGCCTCCTCCTCGGCCTCCAGCGTCTTCATCTCCGCCTCGGCGTCGTAGTAACGCCCCGTCACGTCCTCGGACTCGACGCGGTTGAGCCGGACCTCGCCCAGCCTGGCCGCGCGCACCCGGAAATCGTCGAGGGCGTCGGCGGGGACGCGCACCGTCAGCGACGCCCGCCGTGCCACGCCCGTCACGCCCGTCTCCTCTGCCTTCTCGACGCGGCCCTTCACCTCCTTGACGAGCTCCCGCAGCTTCTCCAACGTGGCCAGGAAGTCCTCCACCTGGATGTGCATCATCGCCTTGTAGATGACCTTGCGATCGACGCCCTCCTTCTCCTCCTGCTCGAGGCCGGCTTCGCCCCTGCCCGCACCGTCCTTCTTCGCCATGCGGCCCTCCATGTCCCCCGACCTGGGTTTGGGCGGGTCGCCGCATCCGCCGGCCAGCATCACCAGCGTCATCAGCACGACGGAGCGAAGGGCCATCGTTCAGGCCTCCAGGGGGCGGCCGCACAGGAGGCGCGAGATCGCCTCCAGCTCGTCCGCGGACATCGGGGTCTTCAGGTGCTCGGCGATCTGCGCCAGGAACGCGAGGTCGGGGTTCGTCCACACCGCCGCCGCCAACTGCCGCGCGGCCACGGGCAGGGGCTCGCCGAGGTGGTGGCACAGGTACGCGAGGATGACCGCGGGGCTGCGGCTGACGCCGGCGAAGCAATGCACCAGGACGCCGCCCCTGGACCGGCCCTCGTCGATGAAGGTGGCGACGCCCGGCAGGTGCGTCACCAGGCCGGGGTCGGGGTCCTTCATGCGGAGCGCGAGGTAGCGGAACTCCTTCGGGTGGTAGTTCGGCAGCTCCTCGGCGCAGTTGACGATGTGGGTGATGCCCTTCTCCTTGAGGCGGCGTGCGTCCTTCGCCATCTCGCGGTTGCCGAGGAACAGTTTCTCGATGACGGGGATCATGTGCTTCGCAGGGGTCAGGGGTCAGGGGTCAGTCAACAGCCAAGAACAACAGCCAGTGAACAGCCAAGAGAACAGACCAGCAAGCGAACGGCAGGGGCCAGGGGAGAAGGCGAAGAGGAGTCCTGTGTTCTCTTGGCTGTTCACTGGCTGTTCTCTTTCTTTGCTGACCCCTGATCCCTGACCCCTGACCCCTGCAAGTTGGCGATGACCTTTAGCTCGATGCGGATGGCGGTCGGCAGGGCGACGACGCCGACGGTGGTCCGCGTGGGGCGGTTGGCGGCGAAGTACTCCGCGTACACCTCGTTGTAGGTGGTGAAGTCCGTCTTCATGTCCGTGAGGAAGACCGTCACGTCCACGATGTCGTCCCACCGCGCGCCGGCGGCCTCCAGCACGGTGCGGACGTTGCGGAAGACCGCGTGGCACTCCTCGCGGAAGGTGGCCGGGATGGCGTTCGTCGCCGGGTCGCGCGGGCCGAGGCCGGAGAGGAACAGCAGGTCGCCCACACGGCGGGCGTGCGGGTACAGCCCGACCGGGCGCGGCGCCCCGCCGGCGATGATCTCGCTCATGTCGGCACCTCGTCGGGGTACTTGATGCACACCGTCTTCGGGTCGGTGAAGAACTTGAGGGCGTAGTCGCCGCCCTCGCGGCCGATGCTGCTCTGCTTGGCCCCGCCGAAGGGGACGCGCAGGTCACGCAGGAGCCAACAGTTGACCCACACGGTGCCGCACTCCAGCGCCTCGGCGACGCGGTGCGCCCGGCCGACGTCCGAGGTCCAGACGCTGGCGGAGAGGCCGTAGTTGGTGCCGTTGGCGATCTCCAGCGCCTCGCGCTCGCCCCGGAACGGGGTGACGGAGGCGAACGGGCCGAAGACCTCCTCCTGGTTGGTGCGGCAGGAGGGGGACAGGCCGGTCACGACCGTCGGGGCGACGAAGTACCCGCCCTTGCAGCGGTCCGGGAGAGACTCGGGCACGCCGCCGCCGCAGAGGATCTTGCCGCCTTCCTTCTTCGCGAGGTCGATGTAGCCGAGGATCTTGTCGCGGTGCTGGGCCGAGATGACGGCCCCTTGTTGCGTGGATTGCTCCAGGGGGTCGCCGACGCGCAGTGCCCTGGCACGCTCGACCAGTTTTTCGACGAAGGCGGGGTAGATCTTCTCCTCGACGAGGATGCGCGAGCCGCACAGGCAGATCTGGCCCTGGTTGTCGAAGGCGGCCCGCATGGTGCCGGCTAGGGCCTGCTCCATGTCGGCGTCGGCGAAGACGAGCGTGGGGTTCTTGCCGCCCATCTCCAGGGCGACCTTCTTGTAGAGCGGGGCGGCGATGCCGGCGATGCGTGCCCCGGTGACGGAGCCGCCGGTGAACGAGATGGTGCCGACGCGGGGGTGGGAGACGATGGCCTCGCCGGTGCTGCCGGGGCCGTGGACGATGTTGAGGACGCCGGGTGGGAGGCCGGCCTTGCGGGCGAGGGCGCCGAGGAGGTAGGCGGTGGAGGGCGTCAGCTCTGAGGGCTTGGCGACGACGGTGCAGCCGGCGGCCAGGGCGGGGGCGATCTTCCAGGTGAACAGGTAGAGCGGCAGGTTCCAGGGGGAGATGCACCCCGCGACGCCGCGCGGCTGATGCAGGACGTAGTTGAGGGCCTCGCGCCCCGTGCGGTACGCCTCGCCGTGGAATTGCTGGATGGCGGTGGCGAAGAAGCGGAAGTTGTGGCTGGCGCGGGGGATGTCGAGGGAGAAGGCGAGGTGGAACGGCTTGCCGGTGTCCTGGGACTCGAGGCGGGCCAGGTCGTCGTGGGCCTGGTCGATGTTGGTGGCCAGGGCGTTCAGGAGGCGTGCGCGTTCACCGGGCGGCGTGCGCGACCACGCGGGGAAGGCGGCGCGGGCGGCTTCGACGGCCCGGCCGACCGTGGCGGCGTTGGTGACGGGGACCTGCACCGAAGGCAGGCCGGTGGCGGGGTCGGGCCTTTCGACGAAGTCGAAGGCGCCCTCGTCGCGGCCGTCGATATGGTTCAGGATGGTTCGCATTTCACCCTCGGACGGTGCGGGCGTGGAGGAAACCGGGGTGGAAGCCGGCCCCGACGGCGGCGACGAGGGCGGCCCCGAATGCCGCCTCCTCGCGGTGCGGCGGCAGGGCGAGGGGCATGCCGAACGCCTCCTCCACCATGCGGCAGAGGAGTGGGTTGGCCCGCAGGCCGTTGCCCGCCCCGGCGAGGGAGGCGGCCGGGCCGCGCAACCCCTTCAGGCGATCATAGCTGGCGGCGAAGATGCGTGCCATGCCTTCCATCACCGCGCGCGCCATGTGGCCGGGGGTGAGGTTGGCGGCGGTGATGCCGGTGAAGGAGGCGCGTTTGGCGGGGTCATGGCGGGAGCCGTGGAAGTACGGCTCGCAGACGAGGCCGTCGCACCCAGGTGGGACGGATTCTGCGAGGGAGACGAGGTCGGCGATGGGGTCCTGGCTCGTCTCCTGTAGGTCGGGTCGAGTCTTCGAGGCCCGACGATGCTGCTCCGGGAGCGCAGCGACACCGAATGAAGGCGAAGAGTCGGGCCTCGAAGACTCGACCCGACCTACAAGACCGTCGGAGGGTGGGGTCGCGAACAACCCCGTCAGCGCCGCCAGGGACGCCCCGCCGCACAGGCCCGCGCTGACGAGCAGATACCCGCCGCCGGGGAATGGCCGCGCCTCGATGGTGTCCGTGAGGCGGAAGTCGGGCGAGTACGCCGACACCTGGCCGCCCGTGCCGACGTTGACAAGGACCGTCGTGTCCGGGGCCGTCACGCTGCCGAGGAACGACGCCTGGTTGTCGCCCAGGTGGGTGTGTGTGGGCCGCACCTCGGGGAACATCTCGGGCGGGAGGCCCAGCGCCCCCAGTATCTCGGCGTCCCACACGCCACGCACCACGTCGTAGCAGCCGAGCGAGGCGGCGCAGGTCGGGTCGGTCACGGGCGGCTCGCCGTTCAGGCGGGCGACGAAGAAGTCCATCAGCGTGCAGGCGGTCCCGCGCGGCAGGCGGCCCTCCTCCTTCAGGGCGAACAGCGTCACCGCGCCGTAGCCGTTCGACAGGCGGCACCCCGTCCGCTTCGACGTGTCGCCCACGAGGGCACGGGCCTTCTCCAGGACCGCGCCGTCGGCACGCCTGTCCTGCCAGCCGATGAGCGGCGTCAGCGGATTCAGGCCGTCATCGACGACCACCACGCCGTGCTGCTGGCCGGTGACGCCGACGGGGGAGCGGGGGTCCGTCCGCACCTTCTCCAGGAGCCCGCCGGCGGCGCGGACGATGGCGTCGGCGTCGGACTCGGAACGCCCGGGGGGCGTGTCGAGGCGCGGCGTCGGCGCCGTCTCACAGGCGATGACTTGCCACGTCCGCGTATCGACGGCGAGCGCCGTGATGGTCGTCGTCCCGAGGTCGATGCCGATCACGGTTGGTATCATGGACATCATCCCCCGAGGGCCACCGTCATGGCTCGCGTCGCCGTCATCCTGCCTGCCGCCGGCAAGTCCTCGCGTTTCGGCGGCAAGGACAAGAAGGTCTTCGCGGCCCTCGATGGCCGGGCCGTCTGTCTGCGCACCGTCGAGGCCTTCGTCAACCGCCCCGACGTGGTGCAGACCCTCCTCGTCGTCGCGCCGGAGGACATGGAGCACGTCCGCGGCAAGCTCGGGCCGCACCTCGGGCTGCTCGGCGCCGAGGTCGTCACCGGCGGGGCCGAGAGATTCGACTCCGTCGCTAACGCGCTGAAGCGTGTCAAGGAGGACGCCGAGCTGGTGGCCATCCACGACGCGGCCCGGCCCTGCATCTCATCTTCGCTGATCGACGCCGTCTTTTCCAGCGCCGCGAAGACCGGGGCGTCGCTCCTGGCGGTGCCGGTGAGCGACACGGTGAAGCGGGCCGACGTGTCGCACAAGGTCGAGGCGACGGTGCCACGCAAGGGGCTGTGGCTGGCGCAGACGCCGCAGGTGTTCCGCCGCGAGATCATCCTCGACGCCCACGCACGGCGGGCGACCCTGGGCGCCGACATCACCGACGACGCCCAGCTCGTGGAGGCGGCGGGCTACCCGGTGCATCTGATCGCCGGGTCGGCGACGAACATCAAGATCACGGAGCCGGATGACCTGGCGTTGGCGGCGGCGATCCTGAAGTCGCGTCCGGCGCCGAAGGTGCCGCGTGCGGCCCACCCGTTCGAGGACGAGGCGAAATGGTGAACGCGCCGGCTCATCGGGCGCCACGCTGACCGCGAGCGGGGACCGGGGCCGGTTTCGCGAGGCCGCGGATGAGCATCGGGCCGATGGCACCGCTCCCCCACCCGAACTCGATGGCGAACCAGGCCGCCTCCGCCGGCGGGTGGAGGTCCACGGTGATGTCTTCCCTCAGGATGTCGTCAGAGTAGGCGAAGGCGAAGTCGTGTGTGAAATCAGCGTCCTCCTTCGCGATTCGCTCACCACGGCGGTCCCAATAACTCACGCTGAGGATGTCGGTGGTCCGGGTGCGTGGCCTCCATCCGATGCCTTCGCCCGGCAGGCGCTCGACGGAGAAGTCGAGCTGGAGCCTGTCACGGTGGGCCACGAGGCCGAAGACGGCCAACCGGAGCCGCGATACGCGGCTGAGCGGTGGGGGCGTCCAGTCGGGGGCCGATTCCAGGGCGACGGCCTTCACCCCTTCTGTCGCGGCCCACACGAAGATGAGCAGGAGGAGTAGCCCGGTGATTGCTGGTCCGAACAGGACCACACCCGGTCGGGATGTAGGCGTCGCCATGACGGCCCCTTTCAGCGGCGGGTCGGCCTCCCTGGCCTTCGCCGCCTCGGGGCAGGATAGCCGGCACACCTCCCCCCGGTAAGATGGAGCCTGCCCCAACGAATCAGGACCTGCCCACATGGTGAATGTGAGCCGACACCCCCTGGTGGCCCACAAGCTGGCCCGTCTGCGCGACGTGGCCACGGGCGTGCCGGAATTCCGCGCCCTGGTGCGCGACCTGTCGCGTCTGCTGTTCCACGAGGCGCTCATCGACGCCCCGACCGAGCCGTACACCGTCCGCACGCCGCTCGCCGAGATGACGGGCCAGCGGCTAGCCTGCCGCGTCGGGCTGATGCCGATCCTCCGGGCGGGCCTGGGCATGGCCGACGCCATCATCGAGCTGTTGCCCGAGGCCGTGGTGTGGCACCTGGGGCTGTACCGCGACCATGACACGCTGCGTCCGGTGACGTACTACAACAAGCTGCCCGGCGCCCTGGCGCTGGACCTGGCGCTCGTCCTCGACCCGATGCTCGCCACGGGCGGGTCGGCCATCGAGACGATCACGCTGTTGAAGCGGGCGGGGCTGCGGAACATCAAGTTCCTCGGGCTGATCGCCGCGCCGGAGGGGGTGGCGGCGATGCGGGCGGCCCACCCGGAGGTGACGCTGCACCTCGGGGCGATTGACAGCCACCTCAACGAGAAGGGCTACATCGTGCCCGGCCTGGGCGATGCCGGCGACCGGCAGTATGGCACGACGTGACGCCCCGCCGGACACGACGGGGCTCCGCGCCCAAGCGCCGTGAACGGGGCTCATCGTCCCGGGCTCCGCAGAGCCGTCACCCCGAGCCACCCGGTGACACCGGATCGGGTTGAATCGTTCCCTCCGGGCGACGCACATGCTGGCCGGGCCTGCGGCCCGGCGGCAGGCTGGCAGCCTGCCCTACGCTACGAATCAACGCGATACGGTATGAGATGGGGGCGAGACGCCCCAGACCCCGCGATTCCCGTCCCGTGGTGTCAACGGCGGGTCGGCGATGCCCGTGTGCTCACCCCGCCGACAGCTCCGGCAGCGCCTTGCCGTCGCGGACGATGGGCGTCGGCCGGCCCTGGTGGTCGGGCAGCGTCACCTGCTCGTAATCGATGCCGAGGTGGCGGTACACCGTCGCCAGGAAGTCCTGCGGGCCCATCCGCCTCTCCGTCACGTCCTCGCCGCGCCGGTCCGTCGCGCCGACGACCTGTCCGCCGGCGATGCCGCCGCCCGCCCACAGCATCGAGCCGGCGCGCGGCCAGTGGTCGCGGCCCGGTTGCACCGTGCCCGTCGCGCCGCTCGCCACGCCGCCGCCCGAGCTGGCCGTGTGCTCGATCTTCGGCGTGCGGCCGAACTCGCCCGTCACGATCACCAGCACCCTCCTGTCCATCCCCCGCTCGAACACGTCCTCCACCAGCGCGCTGACGGCCCGGTCGAAGACCGGCAGGCGGAACTTGAGGGCGTCGAAGATGTGGTGGTTGACCGCGTGGTCGTCCCAGTTCTGCACCCGCCCGCACAGGGGGCCGTCCAGCGACGTGGTGACGATCTCGACGCCGGCCTCGACGAGTCGGCGGGCCATCAGCAGTCGCTGGCCCCAGGCGTTCAGGCCGTAACGCTCGCGTACCTTCTCCGGCTCACGCGTGAGGTCGAAGGCCCGCGCGGCGGCGGGGCTGGTGAGGAGGTCCAACGCCTGCCGCTCGTGCCGGTCCCGCGCGGCGGAGGCGCCGGCGCGATCTATCTCCCGCCGGAAGCCGTCGAACGACTCGCGCAGCGAGACGCGCTCGCGCAGGGCGGCGGCGCGTTCGGGCGACGGCACGCCGACGTTGGGGACGCGGAAGCCGGGGGCGCTGGGGTCGCCGTTGACGGTGAACGGCTCGTAGCCCGCCCCGAGGTATCCGGGGCCGGCGATGCCGAAGCCGTCGTAGGTCGAGACGGGGTTGAGGCCGACGTAGTTGGGCAGGGTGCCGCGCCGCCCGTCGCGCAGGCGGTGGGCGACGCTCATCCAGTCGGGGTAGACGGCCTTCGGCTTGTCGTTCGTGTCGGGGTCGCCGGTGAGGACCTGGAGCGATCCGGCCGGGTGGCCGCCGCCGGTGTGGGCCAGCGAGCGGACGACGGAGAAGCGGTGCGAGCAGCGGGCATGAAGCGGCAGCAGCTCGCCGAGGCGCAGGCCGGGCGTACGCGTGGCGATGGCCTTGAATGGGCCGCGGTAATCATCGGGGGCGTCGGGCTTGGGGTCGTAGGTGTCGAGGTGGCTGGCGCCGCCGCGCAGCCAGACGAGGATGACGGCGGTGCGCTCGCGTTGGGGCGAGGCGGCGCGGAGGGAGTGCAGGCCTGGGAGGGAGAGCGAGCCGAAGCCGGCGAGGCCGGCCTGGAGGAAAGCGCGGCGGGTGGTGTTCATGATCCCAGGATACCGCACGGGAGCGGTGTGGGCAACCGGCCGCTTCACTCGGCCTCAAACACCACGCGGCCGCCGCTGATTGTCACCGCCACCTTCGCCGCCGCGATGTCGGCGCCGTCGGCCAGTATGTCCCGTGTCAGCACCACCACGTCCCCGAGCTTCCCTGCCTCGATGGTGCCCAGATCCTTCTCGCGGCCCATTGCGTAGGCGCTCCCCAGCGTGTACGCCGTCAAGGCCTCGCGGGCGGTGATCCTCTGCATCGGGAACCAGCCGCCCTTGTGCTTGCCGTCCAGCGTGCGACGATGCACGGCGGCGTCGATGCCGAGCAATGGCGACAGCGGCGCGACCGACCAGTCCGAGCCGAACGCCAGCCGGGCGCCTGCATCAATCAGCGAGCGGCAGGCGTAGGAGGACTCGCACCGCTTCGCGCCGATGCGGCCCTCGGCCCAGCGCCCGTCGTCGATGATGTGGTACGGCTGCATCGACGCGATCACGCCCGTCTCGGCGAACCGCCTGTAGTCGGCGGGGCGCAGGTGCTGGGCGTGCTCGATGCGGAAACGCCGCGACGCGCGGGGGCCGTTCTTCTTCGCCGCCTCGGCGAAGATGGTGAGCATCTCCTCGTTGGCGAGGTCGCCGATGGCATGGACGCAAACGGCCAGGCCGGCGGCGTCCGCCGCCGTCACCCACTCGCGCAGCCGCGCCGGCGTCGTCACCCACACGCCGGTGTTGCCCTTCTCGTGCAGGTACGCCTCATTCATCCGCGCCGTGCTGCTGCCCAGCGAGCCGTCGGCGAAGCCCTTCAGGCCGCCGATGCGGACCCACTGGCCCCCGAAGCCCGCCTCGACGCCGAGATCCGCCAACGCCTTCCATCGCGCCAGCGGCCAGCGCAGATCGACGCGGCACGTCAGCTTGCCCTCGCGGGCCAGCCGCTGATACAGGCGGAAGAGCAAGGCGCGTGTCGCGTCGTCGCTGCCGTCCATGTCCACGGCCGACGTGATGCCCTCCTTCGCCAGCTCCGCGAGGGCGGCCCGCACCGCCTCCGCGACCTCGGACGCATCCGGCCTGGGGACGACGGCATCGACGAGTGACATCGCGTTGTCACGCAGGAGGCCGGTCGGCTCGCGGGTGCCGGCCTTGCGTACGATCACGCCGCCGGGCGGGTCCGCCGTCCTCGCGGTGACGCCGGCCTCCTTGAGCGCAGCCGTGTTGGCGAGCGCCATGTGGCCGTCGTAGCGGCGCAGGAAAACGGGGCGGCCGGGGACGTACTTGTCGATCATGGCCGCGTCGGGGAGCCTGCCGCCGAAGGTGCGGTCGTGGTCCCAGTCCCCGCCGAGCATCCAGCGGCCCTTCGGCAGTTTCGCGTCGAACTCTTTGAGGCGGCGGGCGAACGCCTTCTCGTCGGCGGCCAGCTTGAGCGACACCTGGGCCAGGCGCGTGCCGCCGCCGAGGACGTGCAGATGGCTGTCGATGAAGCCGGGGACGACGCGGCGGCCCTTCAGCTCGATGACGCGTGTCGCCTTCGTGACGAGGGCGCGGATGTCGGCGTCCTTGCCGACGGCGACGATGCGCCCCCTGGCGAAGGCGACGGCCTGTGCGTCGGGGCCGGCGCCGGTCCACACCTTGCCGCCGACGAGGGCCAGGTCGGCGCCGCACATCAGGATGAGAAACGTCACCACGGGAAGCCCTCCTTGAAGGGGAGCACGCCCCTCGCCTGCCACACCGCCACCAAGGACACGACGTACATCACCTCCCCGCCGCGCCACGGCAGGAAGGGGGAGGCCAGGACAAGGGCGGCGAACGAGATCTGCCAGCCGACGAAGCCGCCGGCGACTAACGCGACGGCGACGGCGCCCTGCGGCGCCCCCACCACGCGCAGGAGCGTCGGCACGGCGAGGACGCCCAGCAGCCCGCCGCCGGGGGCGAAGTACGCCGGCAGGAAGAAGGAAAAGGCCAGCCCGCTCAGCACGCCGAACACGACGATGCTCCACGGCACGCGGCCCGTGTCGAGGAGCGTCCCGGCGGACACGATCAGCAGCGACGCCAGCGTGACGTGGGCGAGGTACACCGCCGGCGATCCATCGGGGAAGGTGCCGAAGGAGAGACGCCACCAATTGCCGGACGCCCACGGCTTGTAGTTCAGTGAGTTGAAGCCGATCTCAGCGGTGAAGAGGGCGGTGAAGATGATGCCGGTCAATAGCTCCACAGCGAAGTAGCGCATCGAGAACGTCGCCTTGCAGCGGGGGCAGCGGCCGCCGAGGATCCAGTAGCCGAGGATCGGGATGTTCTCGCCCGCCGGGATCTTCGTGAAGCACGAGCCGCAGCGCGAGCCGGGCCAGGACAGGGTCTTGCCGCGCGGCAACCGGTAGATGCAGACGTTGAGGAAACTGCCGACGCACGCGCCCAGCACGAACAGCCAGGCGTGCAGCATGACCAGCCAAAGCGTTGCGAGGTCCATCCGTCAGCGCGGCTCCTTCAGGCGCAGCCGCGTCACCTCGGGCAGGTACTTCACCGGCAGGCTGCCGTGGGACAGCACCGCCTCATGGAAGCGCCCCAGGGAGAACTTGTCGCCCTGCTCCTTCTGCACCGCCTGACGCAGCCGGTAGAACGCCATCCGCCCGACGAAGTACGTGGAGAGCTGGCAGGAGCTGAGCTTGGCGCGGGTGACCTTGCCCAGCGCCTCGCCCTCGCTCTGATAGCCGCGCTTGACGAGCAGGTCCATCGCCTGCTCGTCGGTCATCTCCTTGCAGTGCATCTCGTGGTCGAGGATGGCGTTGATGACGGCACGGAGGTAGAACTTGAGCTGGTTCAGACGAAGGACGAGGTCGCCGGCGCCGTAGCCCTGATCGAGCATCATCTGCTCGGTGTAGACGGCCCAGCCCTCGCAGAAGACGCCGGACTGCAGCACGCGGCGGATCAGCGACGGGCACCGGTTGGAGTACTCGAGCTGGACGTAGTGGCCGGGGTACGCCTCGTGGATGGTGAGGATGGCCATCATCGAGCGATTGTACTCTTGCAGGAAGCTCTCGACCTTGCGGGCGTCCCAGCCGGCGGGCGGCGGGCTGATGGCGTAGTGGCTGGCCGCCCTGGGGTCGAGCGGCGGGGCGGGGTTCAGGTACGCGACGCTGAAGCCGCGCTGGAACTCCGGCATCTCGATGATCTTGCAGCGGTCGGGGTCGGGCAGGCGTAGGATGTCCTTCTCGGTGATGAACGCCTTGATCTTCTTCGACAGGGCTTTGGCCTCGGCGAGCAGCTCGTCGGTCTTGCCGTGGTCCTTGTTGAAGTGGGCCAGCACACGCAGGACCGTCTGCCGGCGGCCCTCGGGGTCGTCGTGCGGCAGGGCCGCCTTCGGGTACGCCCTGTGCCACAGCTGCCGGGCGACCACGTACATCTCGTCGGTGACCCGCCGCGCCTCGGCCTCGGCGTCCTTGTACACCTGCGCTGCCGTCACGCCGGCGTCCAGTTCGAGGTCGAGCTTCTTCGTGAACATGGCCTTGCCGATGCGCCACTCGCCCTTCGACCGCGGGAGCAGCTCCTTCTCCAGGAAGGTCTGGTACTCCTTGAGGGCGGCGGCGGCCCTGGTGCTTGCCTCCTTCAGGACGCTGGTGGCGGGGCTCTCGCCGGCCACCTCGTAGATGCCGGACTCGTAGAAGGCGATGGCCCCCTTGTTGCGGGCGATGGCGGTCTCGGTGTAGATCTTCGGGGGCGACTTGAGCATCCGCTTCGCGGCGGCGAGGACGCGCGGGATGGCGGCGATACGCCGCTCGGCGTTGCGGAGGTTCTGCGCCTTGGGCAGCGTCGATTGCGTGAACAGCAGGTAGACGCTGTCGCTGATGATCTCGTTGTAGGCGAGGGGGTTGGCCTCCCAGGTCTTCGCGTTCTCGGCCATCCACACGCCGTACTTCAGCGAATGTTCGAGGATCTCGTAGTCGATCTGCGCCGGGCGGGAGAGCTTGGCCTTGTCGATCCCCTTGCGGAGGGCGGCGAGGGTGTCGCCGTCGAGGGCCTCGCGTGCCTTCACGCCGGCGGGCGAGAGGTCGTCGAGCGTGTGGTCGAACCTGTGCTCGCCCATCTGGGTGGCGGCGGCGGGCCGCTGCTCGCACAGCTTGTCGAGGTAGGCGCGGAAGAACTTATCGAGCTTCGCGTCTTCGGGCGTGGCCGCGAATGCGAGCATGAGGATCACCGCCGTCATGGGGCCTCCCGGTGTTCGACGCGGCCGTCGGGGCTGAACGACACGATGCCCCTCCGCCAGACCAGCGTGGAGTTATCGAGGCCGAGCAGGACGGCCATCAGGTTGTTGCGGCACAGGGCGCGCAGGCCGACGTAGGACGTGGTCAGGCGCGGGTTGACCTCGATGACCCAGTCGCCCTCGTCGCCCAGCACGAGATCGACGCCGAACCAGCCCTTCAGGCCCGGCACGGCGGCGGCGGCGCGGCGGGCGAGGGTGACGGCGCGGCGCTCCAGGTCGTGCGACAGGGGCAGGCGTCCGCCCTTGTAGGCCAACCGTCCGCCGGCCTCGGTGATCTCCTGCGTGCAGGCCCGCAGCGGGATGCCGTCGAGGAAGGCGACGCTGACGGCTGTGCCGATGACGTGGGCCTGGATGATGTAATCGCCGTCGAGGACGAAGGTGTCCTGGCAGCCGCAGCCGAAGCGTGGCTTGACGACGGAGGCGGGGAGGGCGCGGGTCTCCGGCGTGGGGACGCCGGCGCGGGTGAGGTGCTCATACATGGCGAGCTTGTCGCCGGTGAGGCGGACGGCGTCGCCGGCGGGGCCGAGGAGGCGGCAGCGGCTGTTCTCGAACCAGTAGGCGATGGAGGCGAGGATGTCGTCGGACTCGGGGGCGATGACGACGGCGGCGTCGCAGGTGTCTGCGACGGCGCCGAAGGACCGGGTCTGTGCGGGGACGGCCTCGACACCGGGGATGGCGGCGAGGTCGGCGAGGACGGCGTTGAGCATGGCGGCCCCCTCCTGCAACAGGGAGGGGTCGTCGGGGAGCCCGCCGGCGCTGAGATGTTCGTAGACGAGGACGCGCATCCGGTCATGATAGCGGGCTGTCAAGCAGGGAGCCAGGAAGAAGGCATACCACGAAAGACACGGAAGACACGAAAAGAAGACAAGAAGCAAAGCAGGTATCAAGCAGGAAGACAGGCCACGCCTTCTCCACCCTCCTTGCCTGCTTGCTTTGTCTTCCTTTCGTGTCTTCCGTGTCTTTCGTGGTATGCCTTCTTCTTACCCTTGGGTGAGCGGATAGCCGCGCTGGCGCCAGTCGCGGATGCCGCCGTCCATGCTTGTCACGTTCGTGTAGCCCATCTTCTGGAGGGCGTCGGCGGCGAGGGCGGAGCGGAAGCCGCCTCCGCAGTACAGGATCAGCTCGGTGGACGTGTCGGGGAACCGCGCCTCGATGTCGCGCTCCAGGATGCCCTTGCCCAGATGCACGGCGCCGGGGACGTGGTCCCTGGCGTACTCGCTCTCCTCGCGAACGTCGATGATGGCCGGCCTCTCGCCGCGGTCCAGGCGGGCCTTGACCGCGTCCACGTCCGTCTCGCGGACGCGCGATTTGGCGTCGTTCACCAGGGCCAGGAACCGCGGCGAGTGCTGCATCGCCATGACGTTCACTCCGTCGCGGGCGCCTTCGGCGTCACTTCCTCGACCTCGACGGCGGCGCCGCCGACGAGCAGGACCTTGCCGTCCTTGCCGGGCACCAGGCGATGCACGCGGCGCTTCGACGTGTCGGCCGCCAGCTCCCACTTCTTGCCGTCGGCGCTCAGGCGGTGGAGCTGGCCGTCCGACGTGGAGACGAAGAGGCGGCCGGCGGACTCGGCGGCGGCGGGCGAGAAGCCGTGCTTGCCCGAGCCGGGCACGTCCGGGGCCTCGGACCACTTGTCGGCCCTGGGGTCGTAGACGGCCACGGCGCTGGTGGTCGCCTTCTCGCCCAGGCCGCCTATGACGTAGATCTTCCCGCCGACGGCGGCGGCGCCGAGGGCGCGGCGCTTGAACGGCTGCTTGAACTCCTGCCACCTCGGCTCCTTGGCCGACAGGTCGAGGACGAGGCCCGAGTTGTGCCACCTGGGCGACTCGCCCTTGCCGCGCATCTCCCAGCCGCCGACGACGTACAACCGGGTGCCGATCACGACGGCCTCGTGAGACGACCGGCCCGCGGGCATGTCAGGCAGGTCCACCCACTTCTTCGCGGCGGGGTCATACTTCGCCGCGGTCTTGAGCGAGTGTGTGTCCGCCGCCTCGCCCTCCTTGTTGCGCGGCTGCATGCCGCCGATGCGGATGACGGTGTCGCCGTGGGCGACGAGGGCGAGGCCCTGGACGCGCGGCCCGGCGGGCAGCTCCTCCCACTTGCCGCCCGACGCCTTGACGCGGAAGAAGCGCCCGGATGCGGTCTCGACGCTGTAGGAGTGCATCTTGCCGGTGTGGCCGCCGTAGACGTAGATCCACTCGCCGGCGGTACAGGCGCCGAGGCTGGTGACGTTGACGGGCACGTCGGCGTGGCGGCGTTCGGACTCGGCTGTGAGGGCCAGGGCGGGCAGCAGGAGCAGGACGGAGAGTCGGGTCATCGGTGTCAGGGCCTCCATTGCGGTGATGATAGGGATCGGTGTTTGTCAGGGCTTGCCGATGCGGTAGAGGGTTGTCCCCGTGCGGATGAAGAACGCGCCGTCGGCGGCGGCCACCCCGTAGACGACGGGGTCGAGGGCCTCGCCCTTCTCGGCGGGCTTCTTGTCGTGAGCGGGCTTGGCGTCCCAGAGCTTGTTGGTGGCCAGTTTCTCGAAGGTGGCGCCCGGCTTGAGGACCGTCGTGGTGCCGTTCTTGCCGAAGAGGTAGACGCGGCCGTCGGCGGCGACGGGCGAGGCCCAGCACGGGCCGTCGATGCGCTTGGCGTAGCGCTCTTCGCCGGTGTTCACATCGAGGCACGAGACGATGCCGGCGGCGTTGACGAAGTAGGCGTGCCCGCCGTGGGCCAGCGGCGAGGCGAAGCCGGCCGTCGCCTTCTCGGCCTTCCACACGCGCTCGGCGGTGAACTTGCCGGCCTTCTCCGTGAGGCGGATGAAGGAGTTGGAGGCGACGGCCTTCTCGGTGTCGCCGCGGCCGACGCCGGCGCCGACCAGGACGCCGCCGGGGGCCGGCGTGGCGGAGGGGACGGTGTTGCCGACGAGGCCCTCGACCTCCCAGAGGAGCTTGCCCTCGGCGAGGCAGTAGCCGGCGACGCTCCCGTTGCTGCTGACGACGACCTGGCCGGCGATGACAACGGGGGACGACCACGAGGTGCGCTGCTTGCGTTCGGCCTTCCAGCGGTCCTTGCCGGTCTTCTTGTCGACGGCGAGGAGGTAGGAGGGGCCGCCGTGATCGACGAGGATGAACAGGGAATCGGCGGACTGGGCAGGGGAGGAGCCGAGGCCGTGGCCGCCCTTGAACTCGCCGTGGTCCCTGACGAGGGAGCGCGACCAGAGGGGCTTGCCGTCGTGGGAGAAGGCGAGGAGGTTGCCGCCCTCGAAGAAGGCGTAGACGCCGGCGTCGTCGGCGGCGGGGGTCGGGGCGGCGCGGCTGACGGAGAAGGCCCACCTGGCCTTCTGCGTCGGCTCGAAGCCGTGCCGCCAGAGCAGCTTGCCGGTCTTCACGTCGTAGGCGGCGACGTGGCCCTTCTCGCGCTGCTCGCCCTCGACGGCGGTGACGTAGACGTGGCCCTTCCACACGACGGGGGAGGACTGGCCGTAGCCGGGGAGGTCCACCCTCCAGGCGACGTTCTCCTTGGGCGACCAGGTGAGCGGGAGGGCCTTCTCGGGGCTGAGGCCGGTGCCGTCGCCGCGGAAGCCGGGCCAGTCGGCGGCGAGGGCGCAGAGGACGGCGGTGAGGAGGTGGAACATGATCGGGGCCGTTCTCCGGAGTCGGGGTCACTTCTCGGGGGTGCGGGGGATGTCCCTGTCACGGGCGGGGGTGATGACCTCGTTCATCAGCCGCTGCCACACGCGCGGGTCGTTGAGCGTGGGGTCGGCGAGCTTGAGGCGCTCGAGGGTGCCGGGGTCGTACTTGTCCACGACGTCGGTCATGGCCTGCCACTCGGCGAGGGTCAGCGGCGTGGGGGCCGGCGCCGGTTGGCGCGGGGGCGGGTCGCCCCCGCAGGCGCAGGCGGCCAGCGCGAGGCAGGCCGCCAGGAAGGTTCTACGGCTCATGGGCGCTCCGGTCAGGGCAGGTTGATGGGCTCGTCGCCGGCGCGTGTGCCAAGGGCGGTGTAGACGTCGGGTGCGACGGAGGTGGGGATGAAGCGGACGGAGCCGTCGGTCATCAGGAAGTTGCCCCCGCCGCCGTGGTCGCTGCGGAACGCGCCCAGGCGGTTGGTGGCCGAGGTCGGGCCAGTGATCGTGTTCAGGTGGGTGAAGGTGGCGCCGAAGGAGTAGCTGGTGTAGCCGAAGGCCCAGCTCGTGTTTCCGCCGCGCACCTGGCCGGCGTAGGGGCCGCTGGAGAAGAAGTAGTCCCTGAGCTGGTAGCCCATCTCGCCGGCGAGGAGAGTGTTGCTGGTGCCGTCGGTCACGTCGAGGATGCGTTTGCCGGAGTCGATCGGGGTGGGGCTGCCGGTGGCGTTCGAGCGGACGATGACGCCGTTGTCGGGCGGTGGCGTCCAGGGGTCGTTGCTGCCGACGCAGACGGCGTAGCTGGCGTAGTGGGTGGAGTAGGCGGCGGCCGGGGCCGGCGGCGTCTTCATCGACGGGCAGAGGAGGATCTTAACGGGGAGCATGGTGACGGCGTTGTTCGGGGCGGAGGTCGGCGGGAGGGCGGGGTCGTAGGCGTTGCGGATGTTGGCCTGCTCGACGAAGGGCAGGATGAAGGTGAAGGCGCTGCCGAACACCGGCGAGTTGGCCGTCGGGAACGCCTGGTAGGTGTCGTGGTAGCCGTGCATGGCGAGGCCGACCTGCTTGAGGTTGTTCTGGCACTGCAGGCGTGCGGCGGCCTCGCGGACCTTCTGGACGGCCGGGAGGAGGAGGCCGATCAGGATCGCGATGGTGGCGATCACCACCAGCAGCTCGATCAGCGTGAACGCCGGGCGCCGGGGCCGGTATGTCATGGCGGGACTCCTATGAAAGAGCGTGTCTCACATCTCATATGAGACTGAGTCTCAGTAGCGCATGATTGTAACGCGACCCGAGAGGAAGTCAAGTAGCCCCTCGGAGTTTTCGGCGCGGGCGTTGACGGCGGGGAGGCGGGGTGATTGGATGAGGGGAGCCCGCCTGTCCCGAGCCGCACCCATGACCAAGGCCCCAGCGCCGCCGGCCCCCGCGAAGGAGGCCCCCGGCAAATTCAACTGGCGGACCGTCGCCCTGCTGGTCTTCCTCGCGGCCAGCATGGGGCTGGCGGGGTGGATGATCTTCGGGCAGATGCGCGCCTGGGGCGCCATCGCCGCCGGGAAGGCGGCCCTCAAGGCCGGCGACCTTCCGACGGCCATCAAACGGCTGGAGGAGGCGAACAGGGTCTACCCGTCGAGTGACGAGATCACGTTCCTGCTGGGGCAGGCGTACCGCCGCGCGGGCAACTTGCGTCAGGCGCGGCGTGAATTCGCGGTGGCGGCCCGGCTGGGGTGGGTGAAGGAGGCGATCGCGCTGGAGGAGCGTCTGATGGACGCCCAGGAAGGGGCGCGGGGGGCGGAGTCGGTGCTGGAGAAGGCGCTGGAGGCGAAGCATCCCGAGGCGGGGTTGATTTACGAGGTGCTGGTTCCGCTGGCGCTCTCCCGGTACGACGTGATCCGGGCGGGCGGGCTCCTCGACGGCTGGCTGGAGCTGGAGCCCGAGAACGGTCTGGCGTGGGCGTTCGCGGGGCGCGTGGCGGAGATCCGCCGGGACCGGTCCGGGGCCATCGAGGCGTACCAGAAGGCGTTGAAGTACCGGCCTGAGCTGGTGGAGGTGCGGCGGCCGCTGACGCGGCTCCTGCTGGACACCAACCGCACCGACGAGGCCGGGCCGCACGTCGAGGCGCTGCTGAAGGCGCCGGGCAAGGACGCGGAGGTGCTGCGGCTGCAGGCGCAGTACCTGATCCTGAAGGGGGAGGGGGCGGAGGCGCGGGCGCTCCTCGACGGCCTGCTGTTGGAGAGGAAGGACGACCCGCCGCTCCTGCACCTGCGCGGGAAGCTGGAGCTGAACGCGGGTCAGCCGGCGCGGGCGGCGGAGTACCTGGGGAGGGCGATGGCACGCGACGGGTACGAGCGCGAGCTGCTGTTCACCTGGGCGCGGTGCCTGCGTGCACTGGATCGGAACGACGAGGCGGCGCGGATGGAGGCGCGTCTCAAGGGGGTGGAGGCGGACCTTGACCGGGTGCGCGAATTGACGGCCAAGGCGGCGGGGGCGCCGTGGGACCCGGCGCCGCGCCGCGAGGTGGGTGAGATCTTCCTGCGCAACGAGCAGGTGCTCGAGGGTGTGCGCTGGCTGCACGGGGCGCTGCAGGTGGCGCCGGCGGACGCGGCGACGCACAGGGCGTTGGCGGCCCATTACGAGAAGGCGAGGCCGCGGGACAAGGGCGAAGAGGAGAGGTTCAAGGCGCTGGCCGAGCAGCACCGCAAGGCGGCCGCGGCGGCGCCGAAGGCGGGGGGCTGACGGCGCGGCCGGGTTGACCGTGCGAGGGCGGGCCCCTATCATGGACGGATCGTGAGAGCAAGCGAGCCAGGAGACGGCGATGAAGGCCGAAGAGCGGAAGGCGCTGGAGCAGAATTCCCTCGTCCATGGCCTGGAGGAGGCGTACGAGGGGGTCAAGAAGGGCCCGTCGTCCGCTGTATTCTACTGGGTCGGCGGCATCGTGGCGGTGGCCCTGGTGGTCGGCCTGTTCTGGTACTTCACCGGCGCCGCCGAGGCGATCGCGTCGGCGCGGTGGGCCGCCCTGGCGAACGTGGCCTTCCCCGGCCAGCTCGAGGACCTGCTGAGCAAGAGCGACTGGAAGGACACGCCGCAGGGGCGGCTGGCGCGGTTCAAGCAGGCGCGGCTGGACCTGGCGCAGGGCCTGCGCGAGCTGGGCATCGACAAGAAGGCGGCGCTGAAGTTGATCGAGACGGCGGCCGGGGAATACGAGGCGCTGATGAAGGCCTCGGGGCGCGTGCCGGTCCTCCAGCAGGAGGCGATCTGGGGGGCGGCCAAGGCCCGCGAGACGCTCGGCGAGATCGACAAGGCCAAGGAACATTACCAGCGGCTGGTCAAGGATTACGAGAAGACGGCCCTGGGCGAGGACGCCGCCAAGCAGATCAAGCGCCTCGACGACCCGGCGAACACGCGGGACCTGGCCGAGATGCGGAAAGAGTTCGGCCCCCTGGGCAAGTGACGGAGGCCGGGGGCGTGATGCTCGTGTGGGAACACCGATGGACGCGCCGGCCGCCGAGACGTTGTTGGAGCATCACGCCCGCCTCAAGGTGGACGGGCAGCGTCTCGACGCGTACCTCGTCGCGTACCACGGCGAGTACAGCCGCTCCCTGATCAAGCGCGTCATCGACGGCGGCGGCGTGTGCGTCAACGGCAAGCCGGCCAAGGCCAGCCAGAAGGTGCGGCACGGCGACTTCATCCAGATGAGGCCGCCGGAGCCGGAGCACAACGGCCCCGCCGCCGAGGACATCCCGCTCTCCGTGCTGCACGAGGACGAGCACCTGGCCGTCATCGACAAGCCGTCGGGCATGGTGGTGCATCCGGCGCGCGGCAACTGGGGCGGCACGCTGGTCAACGCGCTGCGGCACCGCTTCCCGACGCTCTCGGGGCTGAACGGTGATTACCGGGCGGGGATCGTCCACCGGCTGGACCGCGACACGTCGGGCGTCATCATGGTGGCCAAGGACGAGCAGACGCACCGCGACCTCGCGCTGCTGTTCGAGCAGCGGAAGGTCTACAAGGAGTACCTGGCGCTGACGCAGGGCATCCTCGGGCGCGACAGCGATTATGTGGAGACGCGCATCGCCCACAGCCGGACGGACCGGGTGAAGATGGCGCTGGCGGGCGAGGACGACGAGGAGGCCAAGGACGCCTGCACGTACTACGAGGTGATCGAGCGGTTCCGGGGGTTCACGTTCGTGCGGTGCATCCCCAAGACGGGGCGGACGCACCAGATCCGCCTGCACCTGATGAGCGCCGGGTGCCCGGTGCTGGCCGACAAGCTGTATTCCGGACGCGACCGGGTGCGTCTGTCGGACCTGAAGCCCGATGTGGCGGAGGACGTGACGCTGACGGAGCGGCAGGCGCTGCACGCGCACCGGCTGCGGCTGCGGCACCCGCGGACGGGGGCGTTGCTGGAGCTGGCGGCGCCGCTGCCGGCGGACATCGCGCGGACGCTGGAGGCGCTGCGGACGCATCGGCCGTTGTACTCGTGAGGGGGCGAGGATGAAGAAGAAGCCGAGTAGCGAAGGCGTCGTCCCGTCGCAGCAGAAGTTGGGCATCCAGACTGCGGGGGGGCAGCCGGACACGCCACCGCCGGCGAGCATGTGGCCCCTGATGCTCGTTGTAGGGTCAGCGGTGTTGTTAACCGGCGGGGCCATCGCGTGGCGATACTGGCCGGCCGACGGGCCGGCGAAGGACGAGCGGGTCGAGCAGATCGCGGCCCTGCTGGCACCGTTCCCCAAACTGGACGGCTTGAAGCAGGGCGATCCGCCGCCGAAATCGACGCGTGACGCGGCGCGGGCCGCCGCGATGCTGACGGCGGCGCCGCTCGGGTGGGGTAAGAAGCTCGACGACGGGCAGATCGACGAGCTGCTGGCCCACGCCGCGCTGAGCGACGAACGGCTGGTGGTGACGAGGGTCAGGCCGGCCGAGAAGGCGGGTGTGTACGCTTTGCGGACGGACGGCACGGTGGTCAGCCAATTCGTCGAGACGGACAAGGGGCCGGCCGTGTTCACGCTGCAAGGCCCCGCCGTCCTGGTGAGGTCCGAAGGCGACAAGGTGCGGCCCCTCGGGCTGGCCCCCGGCACGCGGCGCGAGGCGCGGCTGCTGGGCAAGGACGAGGCGCTGATCCACCGATTCGCCCTGTGGACGCTGTCCGGTGACAAGAGGGCGAGGGAGATGCTACCGGCGGCGCCGGCGGTGCCCGACCAGTCCATGAGTGAGGCGGAGGCGGACGTGTGGTCGGCGGCGTACATCCTGACGCACCCTGATCTGCGAGTCGTGAAGGTGTCGCCGGCGGCGAAGGGCGCTTTCAAAATGGAAACGAAGTGCAAGATCAACCCGCCCCTCCTGAGAATCCGGGAGAAGGACGGGCGGGTGGTCAATTCGTCGCAGTCGAGGTTCAACCCAGACGTGATCGTCGAGGTGCGTGGGGGGAAGATCCACGCCCTGGCGGTGGAGTAGCCTGGGGGGCGTCCCCCGTGGTAGAATCGCGGCGGATCACCCACGGAGGGAGCATCAATGACGGCCGCGACGGCAGCCCCGACCCTGCCTACCCACAAGGACCTCCCGGTCACGGACGGAAGCGTGCCCACGAGCTACCACGAGAGCCCACAGACCGCGACGCTGACCGGCTGCTTCACGCCCGTGCTGCGGCGGCGTTACCCGGACGGGCGATACTCCATCGGGATGGACAGCTTCATCTACTGGCGGCTGACCAACCCGCCGACACGCGGGGCGAAGGCGCCGGACTGGTTCCTCGTGGTGGGCGTCGAGCCGATGCTGGACGGGGAGATCAGGCGGTCCTATGTCCTGTGGCACGAGCTGATCTCGCCGCTCCTCGTGATCGAGTACGTCAGCGGCGACGGCAGTGAGGAACGTGATCGGACCGAGCTGGAGGGCAAGTTCTGGGTTTACGAGAACGGAATCAAGGCGTCGTACTACGCCATCGTGGACGGCTTCCGCGGGACGCTGGAGATGCACAAGCGGAATGGGGGTGGCTTCCACGCCGTGCCGCCCAACGAGCAAGGCCGGCTGCCGATCCCCGAGCTGGGCGTCGAGCTGGGGCTGTGGCGTGGCACCGTGCAGGGGACGACGGCGTGGTACGTGCGGCCCTGGGACAGCGAGTCGGGGGTGATGCTGCCGTCGTGGGAGGAGGCGGCGGAGGCCGCATGTGTTCGCGCCGACGAGGCGGAGCGCGCGGCCGACGACATGCGCCGCGAATTGTCCGACGAGGCGGAGCAGACCAGGGCCGCCCGTCGAGCCGAGGAGGACGCACGCCGACAGGCCGACGAGGCCACGCGACAGGCGGAGGCAGAGCGCCGCGCCGCAGAGGAGGCGCGGCGGGCCGAGGAGGAGGCGCGGCGAGCGTCTGAACAGGCGCGGCGCGACGAGGAGGAGGCGCGGCGCTTCGGTGAGGAGAGCCGCAAGCAGGCAGACGAGGCCCGCCAGAAGGCCGAGCGTCTCGCCGAGAGGCTGCGTCAACTGGGGGTCGATCCCGAGGCCGCGTGAGGCGGCGGGGGACCCGACAAAATCCATTCAAGCCGCAAGGTCCGTCACGCCGATATCTGATTGGGGCCGCCTCATGTCGCTCATCGAGCTCCGCGGCCTGGAGAAGGTGTACGACCTCGGCGAGGTCAAGGTGCACGCCCTGCGCGGCGTGTCCCTCGACATCAACGAGGGCGAGTTCCTGGCGCTCATCGGCCCGTCCGGCTCAGGCAAATCGACGCTCATGAACATGATCGGGTGTCTGGACCGCCCATCCGCCGGCAGCTACCGGTTGGCGGGGGACGAGGTGGCCGGCCTTGGGCCGGATGAGCTGGCGCGGCTGCGGAACCGGCGCATCGGGTTCGTGTTCCAGAGCTTCAACCTCCTCTCTCGCACGACGGCGCTCGAGAACGTCATGGCCCCGCTCCTGTACAACCCGGACTGCCCACGCGGCGAGCGCCTCTCGCGGGCCACCTCGTACCTGGCGAAGGTGGGCCTCGCCGACCGCCTCGATCATCGGCCCAACCAGCTCTCCGGCGGGCAGCAGCAGCGTGTCGCCATCGCTCGCGCGCTGGTCAACAGGCCGCCCATCCTGCTGTGCGACGAGCCGACGGGGAACCTGGACACGCGCACGAGCCGCGAGGTGATGGCGCTGTTCCGCGAGCTGAACAAGAGCGAGGGGCTGACGGTCATCCTGGTCACGCACGACCTGGAGGTCGCGCGGAAGGCGGACCGGGCCATCGTGCTGGTGGACGGGGAGGTGATCCTCGACACGCCGGACATCGACAAGGCCGCCGAGGCGCTGCACCGGCGCATCCGGGCGGAAGACGAAGGACCCAAGGGCTGACCCGATGCCGCGATGGATCGCGCTCCTGGTGCCGGCCCTGATCGCGGGGTGCACGCCGCTCGCGCCGCTGGCGCAGCACGTCATCCTGCCGGAGGAGCTGCAGCTACACATCCGGGAATCGACGGCGCTGGTGCCGGCGGACATCCCCAAGGTGCCGCCGCCGCGGACCGTCGCCGACCCGCAGCCGGACCTTGCGGAGTGGCGTCTGTCGCTGGACGAGTGCATCAAGATCGCGCTGGTCAACGGCAAGGTGGTGCGGGTGCTGACGGGGTTCTCGGCGCAGTCGAGCGGGCGGACGATCTACGACGTGGCGATCGCGGCGGCCAACATCGACCAGGCGCAGGGGCGGTTCGACCCGCGGGTGGAGCACCGGCAGACGTACAACCGGAACGAGTCGCCGCAGGCGCTGTTCGACCCGCTGGTGCGGGCGGGGCTGCGGATCGACGCGACGCGGGTGGACGATTACAACAGCGAGGCGCGGCTGGCGAAGACCAACGTGCTCGGTGGGGAATGGCTGGCGCGGTGGGTGGAGAACCCTTCGCGGGCGGCCCTGGGGCCGAACACGCGCGGGGCTTTCCCGCTGAACCCGCAGAAGCGGTCGCTGCTGGAGCTGGGATACACGCAGCCCTTGTTGCAGAACGGGGGCTTCGCGTTCAACACGGCGCCCATCGTGATCGCGCGGATCGACACGGAGCGGTCGTTCTTCCAGTACAAGGACGCGACGCAGGAGCTGGTGCGCGGGGTGGTCGAGGCGTACTGGCAGCTCGTGCAGGCGCGGACGGAGGTGTGGGCGCGGCAGTACCAGGTGGACTCGTCGAAGCAGGCGTTCGACCGCGAGGAGGCGCGGCTCAGGCTCGGATTGGGCGACCGCAGCGACGAGTCGCAGGCTCGGCTGACGTACTACCAGTTCCGCTCGGCGCTGGTTCTGGCGAAGGCGACGCTGCTGGCGCGTGAGGGGGCGTTGCGGAACCTGATGGGGCTGCCTCCGAGCGACGGCAAGGCCATCGTGCCGGTGTCGGTGCCGGCGGGCAAGTCGTACCGGGCGGAGTGGGAGGAGCTGCTCAAGCTGGCGGAGGAGCGGCGTCCGGACATCGTGGAATTGAAGTTGATCCTGGAGGCGGATCAGGTGCGGATGGTGCAGGCGGAGAACGTGGCGCTGCCTAAGATGGACGCCTTCGCGCTGTACCGCTGGAACGGGCTGCACGGGGAGGCGCCGAACGGGGAGCGTGTGGAGGGCGACTTGGGGCGGTTCACGGACTGGACGGTGGGGGTGAACTTCTCGGTGCCGCTGGGGCTTCGCGAGGGGCGAGCGCGTGTGCGGCAGCAGAAGTTGATCATCGAACGCGACGTGGCGAATCTGGAGCAAGGGCTGCACGCGGCGGGGCACAGCATCGCCATCGTGGTCCGCGACCTGGACAGCGCGTACGAGCAGTACGTCGAATTGGAGAAGACGCGGATGGCCGCGGAGGACAACCTGAAGGTGCAGATCGCGGGGCGTGGCGCGGGGCGGAAGATCTACCTTGACGAGCTGCGGGCGCTGACGGCGTGGGGCGACGCGGTGAACGCGGAGTCGGCGGCGTTGTTGAGCTACAACGTGCAGCTCGCGACGCTGGAGCGCGAGACGGGGACGATCCTGGAGACGCACGGGCTGGTGTTCAACGAGGAGCGGTTCCGCGCGGCCGGGCCGTTCGGCTTCATGAAGCGGACGTACCCCGGCCCGGTGCAGGTGGAGGGCGAGCCGACCCGGTACCCGGCGCGGGAGCCGCGCGACAACGCGCTGGGGGTGAAGAAGCCGGAGGTCACGGGGCTGCCGATGCCGCCGGAGGCGCCGAAGGCGGGCGAGCTGCCGAGGCCGAAGGGGGTGGAGTGATCCGCTATCATGGGGGTATCGCCCACGCGAGGTGGCCCCGCATGTGGTGGAAGACGCTTCTGATCGTCGCCGGTGTGTCGGTGCTGGTGTGGGCGGCGGTGATGCTGATCCTCAGCTTCACCGCGAGCCGGCCGGCGGACCTGGGGGTGACGGCGGGCCGCCTGCGGCCTTGCCCGTCGACGCCCAACTGCGTCTGCTCGCAGGACGATGGCGCGGCGGCCATCGCGGCGCTGGCGTTCGAGGGCGACCCGGCGGAGGCGTGGCGGCGCGTGAAGGCGGTGCTGGCGGCGTACCCGCGGACGACGGTCGTGACGGCGACGGACGGCTACATCCACGCGGAATGCACGAGCCTGCTGTTCCGGTTCGTGGATGACGTGGAGCTGCTGCTGGACGCGGCGGGGAAGCGGATCCATGTTCGGTCGGGGTCGCGGGTTGGGCGGAGCGATTTGGGGGTGAACCGGGCGCGGGTGGAGTCGCTGCGGGCGGCGTTCGGGGCCGCTCAGAGCATGTGAATCTTTCGACGTTCGTACAGGCGATTTCGCCTTCCACGG